>PLJD01000013.1 GCA_003140175.1 Actinomycetota bacterium | reverse complement strand
CTCCCCCGTCGTGCCGCTCCCCGCGAACACGTCCACCACCAGGCCCCCCGGCGGCGACGCGCACGCGATCACGCGATCCAGCAGCGCCCGCGGCTTCTGCGTCGGGAACCCCGTGCGCTCCCCGGGACGCGCGTGGCGGAGCGGCGGCACATCCGTCCAGAGTGCATCGACGCGGCGCTCGCGGCACCCTTCGAGCCGTTCGAGCTGGGGGGACGCTGGGGCCCCCGGTGGGACACCACCTGGTTTCGACTCCGAGGCCACATCCCGGAGGAATGGAGCGAACGCGAGGTGGCGCTGCGCTTCGAGGTCGGGGCCGCCGGCTCCACCGGCTTTGGCGCCGAAGCCTTGGTGTGGCGCAACGGCCAACCGGTCCAGGGCCTCTCGCCGAACCACGTCGAGTGTCGAGTGGCGAGCCGCGCTCGAGGCGGCGAGGCGGTCGAGCTCTTCGTCGAGGCGGCGGCGAACCCTCGACCCCCGTTCGGCGCGTCGACCTGGCCGGTACTCGACGCCGATCCGGGCGGCCCCGGCCAGTTCCGCCTCGCCACCGCGGAGCTTCGCCTCGTCGACCCGGCGTTGCGGTCCTTCGGCCAGGACCTCCGGGTCTGCCTCGACGCGCTGCTCGCGCTGGACCCGGCCGAGCCGGCGAGAGCCGAGTTGCGGTCGACGCTGCTGGACGCGGCACGGGCGCTGGACCTCGCCGACGTGGCGGGCACCTACGGGGCGGCGCAGCCCATCCTCGAGGCGGCGCTCGAGGTGAGCCCGCCCCGCGGTGCGCATCGAATCAGCGCGGTCGGGCACGCGCATCTCGACACCGCGTGGCTGTGGCCGCTGCGCGAGACGGTCCGCAAGTGCGCCCGCACGTTCAGCACTGCGCTGCGGTTGATGGACGACTACCCCGAGTACCGATTTGCCTGCTCCCAGGCTGTGCACCTGGCGTGGATGCGGGACCGCTACCCGTCGGTGTGGGCCGCGATCCGCGGCAAGGTCGCCGCCGGCCAGTTCGAGCCGACGGGGAGCATGTGGGTAGAGCCGGACTGCAACGTGCCGTCCGGCGAGTCGCTGGTCCGCCAGCTCGTCTACGGCAAGCGTTTCTACCTCGACGAGTTCGGGATCGAGGCGCGCGGGGCGTGGCTGCCGGACACGTTCGGGTTCTCGGGGGCGTTGCCGCAGATCCTTCGCCAGGCCGGCGTGGAGTGGTTCCTCAGCCAGAAGCTCTCCTGGAATCAGTACAACCAGCTCCCCCACCACAGCTTCCTCTGGGAGGGCATCGACGGCTCGCGGATCTTCACCCACTTCCCGCCCTCCGACACGTACTGCGGCGCCGCGACGGCCAAGGAGCTGCTCGACAGCGTCCGGCACTTCAAGGACCACGCCATCGCTCACCGCTCCCTGTACCCGTTCGGGCACGGCGACGGCGGCGGCGGTCCCGACGCCGACATGCTCGAGTCGCTGCGCCGCTTGCCGCGCCTCGCCGGCCTACCGGAGGTCGCGCTCGAGGGTCCCGACGCGTTCTTCGCCGCCGCGGCGCACGAGTCGGACCACTGGCCGGTGTGGGTCGGTGAGCTCTATCTCGAGCTTCACCGGGGCACCTACACGACCCACGCTGACGTGAAGCTCGCCAACCGCCGCGGTGAGCTGCGTCTGCGAGACGCGGAGCTCTGGGCGACAGCCGCGCACCCGACCGGCGACGGGTACCCGCACGGCCGGCTCGAGCAGGCGTGGAAGACCCTCCTCGTCCACCAGTTCCACGACATCATCCCCGGCTCCGGCATCGGCTGGGTGTATGAGGACGCGGCCCGCGACCACGCCGACGTGCTCGCCACCGCCGACCAGGTGGTCGCCGACGCGACCGCCCGGCTGGTCGCGGAGGTGGACACCGACGCGACCCGCCGCCCCGTCATCGTCTTCAACGCCGCCTCCCACGACCGGGCCAGCCTCGTGACGCTCGACCTCGACCCGCACGACGCCGCCGGGCTGACCGCCCACGGGCCTGGCGACGATCGCAGCCCGGTGCAGGTGACCGCCGACGGCTCGGTCGTCGCGTCGGTGCGCGTCCCCGCGTGCGGCTACGCCCGCTACGACCTCGTCCCGGGTTCCGCACCGGCGCAGGCCACGCTCGACGTCGACCGCGACCACCTCGAGAACGACTGCGTGCGCGTCACCTTCGACCGCGACGGGCTGGTCACATCCATCGTCGACAAGCGGGCGGAACGCGAGGTCGTCGCAGCCGGCGCCCGCGCCAACCTGTTCCAGCTCCACCCTGACCATCCGAACTTCTTCGATGCCTGGGACATCGATCGATTTGCGTTCGACCAGGCCACGGACCTCGTCGCGCTCGACGAGGTCGAGGTCGTGGAGCAGGGGCCGTTGCGTGTCGGGCTCCGGATGGTCCGACACTTCGGGAGCTCCCGAATCGACCAGCTGGTCTCGCTCGAGGCGGGGACCGCGCGCCTCGAGTTCCACACCGAGGTCGACTGGCACGAGTCCCACCAGCTCTTGAAAGTCGCCTTCCCGGTCGAGATCCACGCCCCGGCCGCGACGTACGAGATCCAGTTCGGACACCTCCAGCGACCCACCCACGCCAGCACCAGCTGGGACTTCGCCAAATTCGAGGTCTGCGCCCAGCAATGGGCCGATCTCTCGGAGGGCGACTACGGCGTCGCGCTCCTGAACGACTGCAAGTACGGCTACGACATCCAGGGCAACGTGCTGCGCCTGTCGCTGCTGCGCGCCCCCACGTGGCCCGATCCGACCGCCGACCGCGGCCGACACCGATTCACCTACGCCCTGCTCCCCCACGCCGGTGACCTGCGCGCGGGCCGGGTGGTCGAGGAGGCCCGCGAGCTGAACCTTCCCCTGGAGGCCATCCCCGCGACGCCGCGTCGGGCGCCACGCCCGCCATCCGCGTCGCTGGTCCGCGTGGACCAGCCCGGCGTGCTCGTCGAGGCGGTCAAACGGGCCGACCGGAGCCCGGGGATCATCGTTCGGCTCGCCGAGGTGTGGGGTCGGCGCACTTCCGTGCACGTTGAGCTCTGGGACGCCGCCACCCTCGCCGTCCGCACCGACCTGCTCGAGCGCGACCAGGCGCCGATACCCATCACCGACGGCAACCTCGCCCTGCAGCTCCGACCGTTCGAGCTCGTCACCGCGCGCGTGGAGCTCGCTGACTAGCGGCCCGGCTGACACCCGGGCCCGGCTCGTTGCGCGCGAACCCGCGGGCGACCAGAAGCCCACGCCGTCCTTGAGTTGTCCGCCGAGTCGTCCGATGAACCCTCGGAGACAGTTCGGGAGGAACGATGGACGCGGTGACCAGCGAACCGGGGGCGATGCACAGCGTGTGGCTGTGGCGCCGATGGACTCGCTGGCCGTTGACACCCACCATCGTGCTCGTCGCCGCGCTCGCCATCGGCCTCGACGTGGTCACGGCCTGGCAACACGTGACGATGGGATCCCTCGGTCGCGTCGAGATGTCACCGGCGCTCCCCCTCGGGATCCTCCTGGCCGGCATGGTCGGCCTGCGCCGCCTCGGCCTGGACCGGGCGAACCTCGCGGCGTGGCGCGAATTCCTCCTGGTCTGCGGCGCGGTGTTGGCGCTCGGGATCTGGCAGTACACCGCACGCGTCGCCGGGTTCCGGGAGGCGATCGGCCTGGTGCTCGCCGCGCTCGACGAGGAGCTGATCTATCGGCTCGCGGTGCTGATTCTCCTCGGCGCGTGTAGTGCCGCACTGGTCGGCCGGAACTGGCGCAACGCCGAGGATTGGGGTGTAGCACCCGGCCTCGTGGCGCTGCTGGGGTCGGGCCTCGTGTTCACCCTCCTGCCGGGACACGTCGCCCAGATGAGCAACACCCTGCACGCGCTCCCGTTCGCGGCGCTCGCCATCGTGCTCGGATACGCCGTGCTGCGAACCGGCGCCCTGTTTCCCGCCGTGATGGTCCACGCCCTCCTCAACCTCGTGACGATCGCGGCGTTGAACACGAACACGCCCGGCGCGTGGCGAACCGCGTTCGCCGCCAGCGCCCTGCTCGCGCTCGTGGGCTGCACGATCATCGCCGGGCGACGCCTCGGAATCCTGCAGCGCGTGGCGGTCGAGCCCGCCTGAGGAGAGCCCACCGGGCGGCTTCGAGCCGCCTCGGGCCGGCGCGCCGACGGGTAGGGTAACGAGTTACCCTAGCTGGCGACGATCTCAATGGGTGAGGCCTCGATGACCAGCCCAACGGCCCTGCGCAACGCTCCCGCTCTGCCAGCCGATCCTCGCTACCAGCGGCTCATGGTCGCGACCCGCGACGCGGCGCGCGGCGGCTACGACGCGGTGCAGATGCGCGAGCTCGCCGCCCAGACTCGCATGTCGCTAACGACGGTGTACCAGTTCTGCTCCTCGAAGGATCACCTGATCGCGGAGGCACACGTCGACTGGATCGACGGCTTCCGCGCCGCACTCGCGCGCCGATCCCCGACCGGCGCCACCGCCGCCGAGCGGGTCGCGACCGTCCTGCGTCAGTTGAGTCGTTCCCTGGATCGTCATCGTGAGCTCACCCTGACCATTTTGCGGGCGTTGGCGTCGACCGAGCCGGCCGTGCGCGCGAGCCGCCGTGCGGTCAGCGACACGTACGCCGCGATTATCGACGCGGCGATCGGCGACGAACCCGTGCGAGAGCGCGAGGCGGTCATCGAGACCCTCGGTCGCGTGATCGGGAGCGTCCTCGGTGAGTGGGCGAGCCAGAGCATCGACGCCGGCGAGGCAGGCGACGTGCTGCAGCGAGCCGCCTACCTGCTGGTGCGGCCCGCCTGACCCGGCGTCGGGCCGGATCGGCTACGACGCGTCCATGAGCGCGTGGAGATGCTCGGTCGCGGCGATCCAGCCTTCGACCATGTCCCGCACGACATCCTTCGCCGGGCGCACCCGGTCGATGCTGCCGATGATCTGCCCCGCGGGGTGTCCACCGAAGGCCTTCGAATGCACGCGGCTGAACCGCTCGGCGGCTTCGCCGTAGAGCAGTCCCTGGAGTGGCATCGGGAGCGGATCGGGCGCGTCGGGTTGCTCCCACGCCTCGGTCCACTGCGTGCGGAGCTGGCGGGCGGGCTTGCCGGTCATGACGCGCGACCGCACCGCGTCGCGGGAGGTGGCCGCGAGGAGGTTCTCGGTGACCTCGGGGTACATGTCCGCCTCGGCGGTCAGGAGCCAGATCGAGCCCGTCCAGACTCCCTGGGCGCCGAGCGCCATCGCGGCGGCCATCTGGCGGCCGTCGCCGATGCCACCCGCGGCGAGGACCGCGACGTCGTCGGGGACCGCGTCGACCACCTGGGGTACCAGCACCATCGTCGAGATCTCGCCGCAGTGGCCACCCGCCTCCGTGCCCTGGGCGACGACGACGTCGACGCCCAGGTTCACCTGGCGTTCGGCATGCTGACGAGAGCCGACGAGCGCGCCGACGAGCCGCCCGGCGGCGTGGGCTTGCTCGACCACGTACGGCGGCGGGGGGCCCAGCGCGTTGACGACCATCCGCACTCCGGGATGGCTGAGCGTGACCTCCATCTGCCCCGGCCCCTCGGCGTCGACGTTGAGGCCGGCCGCCTTTGGGGCGCGATGCTCGAACTCGTCGGGGAGCCGCGGGATGCCCGCGTCGTCGAGCACGCCCTGCACGAAGTCGCGGTGGGCCTGGGGGATCAGGGTCTTGAGATGTTCGGGCGTCGCGTCGGCGCCACCGCCCTGGCCGACGTACTTGGCGGGCATCGCGAAGTCGACGCCGTAGGTTCGGCCCTTGACGTGGTCCTCGATCCAGTTGAGCTCGACCTCGAGTCGCTCCGGCTCGAAGGCCAACGCACCGAGCACGCCGAACCCGCCCGCGTTGGTGACCGCCGCCACCACGTCTCGGCAATGGCTAAACGCGAAGATCGGGAACTCCATGTCGAGGCGATCACAGATCGAGGTGCGCACAGTGACCCTCCGTCCTGCTCGAGCAGCTGCCGCCCGCTCCCGGTTGCCGGGGTCGGCGTCGACGATCCAGGGTGTCGGGTGGACCATCGCGCCGGCCGGCGCGAGTAACGAGTTACCAGAACATTATCCCGTCCGTCGCCCTGGTCACAGCTCGAGCGCGGTTCGTAGCAGCGCCAGCACGTGCTCCCTCCGGACGGCGAGCGCAGCGGGAGTCAAGGGATCCTCGTCCACCAGCGCGGTGATGAGCGCCGCGTCGGAAAGGTACGAGAGGACGGCGCCATAGCCGGTCAGGATCAGCTGGGCGGCGTCGTAGCGCCGCAGACGGCCTTCGTTCATCTCTTCGGTGAGCCACGCCGCGCCTCGCTCGAACAGCGGTCGCAGCCCCGCGCCGAGCTCCTCGGTGACGATCGACCCGTCGAGTGCCTCCCGTCGCGCGATCAGGACGAACTCGGGGCGCTCCTCGAAGAACCGGAACGCGGCGCGCAGGACCTTCTCGACCTGCACCCAGCCGTGGTCGACGGTGCCGATCGCCTCGCCGAGCAGGTCGAACCAGTCCCCGAATGCGTCGAGCACGACCGCCCGGTACAGGGCATCCTTCGAGGGGAAGTGGTGCAGGAGACTCGAACGGCGGACGCCCACCTCGTCGGCGATGTCGTTCAGGCTCGTGCCCGTAAAGCCGTCCGCGGCGAAGTGGCGGAGCGCGGCCGAGAGGATCTGGGCCTTCGTGCCCCCACCCTCGGGCTCCGGCGCGCCCATCGACCCCCCTCCCTCCGCTTGCGGGCGCCGGCTTGGCCCCCGCCGTGACGAGTATCGCCGGTTCGCTCGGTCGAGCCCGCGCCGCGGGTCTGCTCGTCCCCAGCGCCCGGACGCGACCTGGGGTCGGGTCGGGAGCAGGTGTCGACCCGCCGCTCCCCGTCCTGCCCCGGAGCCCCGCCGCACCCGGGTGGCCTCCACCTGGCAGAAATCATCAGAGAAATGACATTGCTGCCAGCAAGGGACGCGTGGATGATCGACGCGTGGTGCGAACCCCCCGCCAGGTCCTCGTCGTCGCCTTCGACGGCTTCCAGCTGCTGGACCTGGCCGGCCCGGTCGAGGTGCTGCGCAGCGCGACGCGACTCGGCGCGCAGCCGCCCTATGCCGTCAGGATCGCCGCACCGCAGGGCGGCCGAGTTCGCTCCGAGAGCGGTGTGGCGGTGGAGTCCGACCTGTCGCTCGCCACGCTAGCGAGCAACCCCGAACCACTGGACACGCTCGTCGTCGTCGGCGGCGACGGGACTCGAGCGCGCCATGGCGACGCGCAGTTCCTCGCCGACCTCACCGCGGTAGCAGGACACGCGCAACGCATCACGTCGGTCTGCACGGGCGCCTGGCTGCTCGCCGCAGCGGGACTCCTCGACGGGTACGAGGCCACGACCCACTGGGCGACGTGCGACGCCATGGCCGAACGCCACCCCGAGGTCCGGGTCCTGGCCGACCGGATCCACGTCCGCGACCGGGACCGCTGGACGTCGGCGGGGGTCACCGCCGGGATCGATCTGTTCCTCGCCCTCGTCGACGCGGACCACGGCAACGAGCTCGCCCACACCGTCGCGGCGTGGCTCGTCGTGTTCGCGCGGCGGCCCGGCGGTCAGTCGCAGTTCAGCGCCCAGCTTCGGGCTCAGGCCGCCACGACCCCCTCCCTCGCCGACCTCCAGCGATGGCTCCCCGATCATCTCCAGGGTCACCTCGACGTCGACGCGCTGGCGGCGCGGGTGAACATGAGCCCGCGCACCTTCGCTCGGTGCTTCGCCCGCGAGACCGGCACGACGCCCGCCGCGTTCGTGGAGGAGCTCCGCGTCGAGACCGCCCGGCGTCTCCTCGAGTCCACCGACCTCACGATCGGCGCGATCGCCGGGCGCGTCGGGATGAAGAACCCCGAGACGTTGCACCGCGCGTTCCAGCGACGCACGGGAACGACCCCCGACCGGTACCGCCAGCACTTCAGCCGGCGGGCTTCCTGAGAGGAGACCTACGGTGCAAATCGCCATCGGCCTGTACGAGGGATTTACCGCTCTCGACGCGATCGGCCCCTTCGCGGTGTTCACGAACATGCCCGACACCTCGGTCGTCGTCTGCGCCGACCGTACCGGCCGGCTCACCGACGAGAGCGCATTACTCCACCTCGACATCGAGCACACCTTCGATGAGGTCCGCGCACCCGACGTCGTCCTCGTTCCGGGGGGACTGATCACGCGGCGGGTCGCCCGCGACGGCGGTCCGATTGTCGACTGGCTTCGTCGCGTCCACCCCGCCACCACCTACACGACGTCGGTCTGCACCGGCGCGCTGCTCCTCGGCGCCGCGGGCGTGCTCGACGGGTGCCGCGCCACCACCCATTGGATGGTGCTCGACCAGCTCCGTGCGTACGGCGCCGTCGCGGCGGACGAGCGCGTCGTGTTCGACGGCAAGGTCGTGACGGCCGCCGGCGTGTCGGCGGGCATCGACCTCGCCTTGACCCTGGTGACCGAACTCCAAGGTGCCGAGACCGCCCAGGCGATCCAACTCGGCATCGAGTACGACCCTCAGCCGCCCCATGATTCCGGCTCGCCGACCTCGGCGTCACCGGCCGTCCGCGAGTTCGTCGCCCAGATCATGCGCGACGCTGAGGCCCGGGTCCACGCGACACCGTGACCAGGCCGAGGCCTGCGACGCCGCGCGTCGATTAGAACGGGCGACGCAGGCGGGAGGGAGCATGGAGCACCAGGCCGAGCTCATGACCACCATCCGGTGGCAGACCGCCGGAATGGGCGCCTGGGGGGCGCTCGGCTCGCCCTTCTACCACGCGCTGTGCGAGGGGCTGGCCGTCGATGTCGAGCGCGATGGTCCCGCGAGTCGAGTCCTGGCACCGTTCGCGGGCGCCCCACCGGAGGCCGCGTACGTGCTGCGTCTCCTCGGCGGCGTGCACCGACTCGTCCTGAGTGGCGAGGCCCCGGACTTGGCCAAGCACTTCCCCTCCGTCGGCGGCGATGGCGACGGAGCGGCGGCCGTGGTCGCGATGCGAGACCTGCTCGTCGACCCGCCGGCCGCGGTCCTCGACGCGCTGGCACGCCCACCCCAGACCAACGAGGTCGGCCGCTCGGTCGCGCTGACGTCGGGGCTGCTCGTGATCGCGCGGGAAGTCGCCCTGCCAGTCGCGCTGCGGGAGGTCGGGGCCAGCGGCGGGCTGAACCTGCGCCCCGACTCCTATTGGTTCGAGCAAGACGGAGTCAGCTGGGGCAATGACGCGTCACCGGTGCGCTTCGTCGACCTGTGGCGCGGTGGCGTCCCACCATTCGGAGCCGGGCTCGAGATCGTCGACCGGCGCGGGTGTGACCGTGATCCGATCGATGCGACGAGCACCGATGGTGCCGTGACTCTCCTGTCCTATGTCTGGCCCGAGCCGTCCGAGCGCTTCCAACGTGCCCGCGACGCGCTCACCCTCGCCCGGGAGACGCCGGTGACCATCGACCGCGCGGATGCCGCCTCGTGGCTCGGCGCGCAGCTCGACCCACGCCAGCCGGGAACCGCGCTGGTCGTCTACCACTCGGTGGTCTGGCAGTATCTCGACGCCCCCACCCGGGCGGCGGTGCGCGAGCAGCTCGACCACGCGGGACGCCGGGCGACGGCTGACACACCGTTGGCGTGGCTGCGCCTCGAACCGCATCCCTCGACGTACGCCCCGGCTGAGCTGCGCCTCACCCTCTGGACCGGGCGCGCCACGGGACCGGACGAACGACTCCTCGCCACGACCAGCTTCCACGGCGGCCCCATCACCTGGCTTGCCGACCCGGACCGCTCGGTCGGCTGACGGCGCTCGGCGTCGAGCGCCGACGAGCGGAGCGGCATGGTTCGAACATCATCGGCTGGGCAATTCGACCGGCCACGAACCCGCCCTCGCCCTACATTGCGACCTTGACCACGAACGCCGTGTTGATCGACTTGTACGACACGCTCGTGTCGTGCGATTTCACACCCCTCCACGCCCTCGTCGCCGAACGCCTCGGCGTCTCGCTCGCGGTGGTCGTCGCCGCCTACGACACCACTCGTCGGTCCCGTGGGACGGGCCACTACCCGAGCCCCGAGACTGCGATGGGCTCCATCGTGGAGACCTGTGGGCGCGAAGCCACGACCGCGCTCGTGGAGAGCCTGGTGGCGATCGAGCGAGACTTCTTCGCCCGCGAGGTGCGGCTGTACCCGGACTCACTCGACACGGTCCGCTGGTTGCGGGGCTCGGGCGTCCGAACCGCCCTGGTCAGCAACTGTTCGCCGGCGTCGGGCGGCGTCGTCGATGATCTCGAGCTGGCATCCGAGATGGACGCCATCGTCTTGTCGTTCGAGGTCGGAGCCCTCAAGCCCGCGCCCGCGATCTTCCGCGCCGCGCTCGAACGACTGGACACGTCACCGTCTGACACCTGGTTCATCGATGACCAGGCCTCCTACTGCGATGGTGCACGCCGACTCGGGATGCGAACCTTGCAGATCGTTCGAGCCGACGCGGGTACCGCGGGCAGGGGCGGGCGTCGCGACGATGATCTCGGCCCCAAGGAGCGAAACGCCGCCCATCCAATCGCCGAGTCCTTCGCCGCCGCGCGTGGCTACCTCGAGATTTCGTAGCGTCTCGGGCACCCCGCCCAGACTTCGGGTGTCCGCCACTCGTGGCAGCGCTGGAACCAATCGAGATCGGGGCGGCTCACCCCCACGGGCCGAGGATGGGCAGATCGGGTCGGGTCAGCCGGCCGTAGAGCCATGCCAGCTCATCTCGATCGTCGAGCAGCCCAGCCTTGGGGAGCTGAGCGCCCTCGGGGAGGCGCTGGCGTACAGTCGACCGGAGCAGCGGTAGCGAGGCCGCCACAAAGTCGTCGGACCAATCGCGTTGGGTCACCCCGAGACCCAGGTCGAGCAAGTGGACCTCGAGCTCCTGCCACCGACGAGCTGGCAGCGCGTTGAGTGGTCGTTCCCGTCCGCTCACGTCCCGAGTGACGTTGATCCAGGCGGCAGCCGGTACTCGCCGCCATGCGTCATCCATCGCGTCGCCTGAACTGCGCACGTCGTCGATGAGCTCGACGGCTCCGCGGGTCGCGCCAGCGTCGATCTCGGCCGCCCGGGCCGGAAATCCACCCGGATACTGCTCGATGACCTCCCCGCGGCACGCGGCCTCCGCCCGACGGCGATGGCTGTCGGCGTTGCGCGCCACGTGGGTCAAGACATGACCGACGGTCCAGCCGGGCAGGAGGCTCGCCCGGCGTGCGGACGCGTCACTCAGTTCCGCGATCACCGACAGAAAGCGTCCGTGAGCGCCCGCGATCCGCCTCAGGTCTTCGCTGGGAACACCGACCCCGTGGTCCATGTCCCGACCCTATGGGCGGCCGTGGCCAGGTTCGGCGCCTATTTCCGAGGCCGATCCCGCCTCCGCCATCCGCCACGCGCGGCGGTAGCCGGGGACGCCTGGGCACCAACTGCCACCACGCCCCGGGTGCCTTCCGTCAGCTCTGGCGTCAGGCTCAGACGCTCCCGGGTCGCTTGGACTGGTTCTTGAGCTGCTTCTCGGCGCGTTTTTCCTTCAACGACTTGCCGGGCTTCTTCGCGTTCGGTTTCTTCGGCGACTTATCGCCCATGACACCTCCCGGGTCGATCCAACGAGCGCGAGGTGCGCACCCGGACCGATGAAGCCGGCGGGGGGCGGCTCGCGAGGACACGGTCACCGTAGTGCGAGATCGCGCCGTGGGGGTCGCATTCGGGGATCGGCCCTGAGCTCTTGGTGCAGCGCCCTCATTGGAACCGGTGGCGCGCGTGGCTGGACGGACGTCGCCACCGCCCGGCCCGCGTACCTGCGCCGAGGGTGCGGATCTGCCGAGGTGCGGTCGGGCTCCGGCGGGATGACCGGCGCGCCAGTGCCGATGACCTCAGGTCGAGCCCGCGTCTCGCAATCCGGCCTCGGCACTCTCAGCCATGATCTGCTCGATCCACCACTGCGGTGCGGCACCCATCAAGGTCCCCATGTCCCAGTAGTCCCACCACCGCACGAGCTTCCCGTCTCGGATCTGTTGGACCGACACGAACGGCAGGGATATGCGCTCGCCGGTCGGCCATTCCCAGTGTTCGACATGCTCGGTCACCACCGAGTCGCCTTCGCACACGATGAGGCGGATGTCGTGTGAGAGTGACGACAGCGGCTTGAGTCCGAGCTGGAGCCGTGCCGCGATCTGCGCGGGTCCTCGGGCAACATCGTCGCCGGGTGAGGGCACATCGGTGTACTCCCCCGTCTCGGAGAAGTACGCGCCGACGGCCGCGAAGTCTCGTCGGTAGAGATCGGCCCAGAACGCCTCGATCAGGTCACGATTGGCCATGGGTCCCTCCGTCCGGCATCGCAGTCGCGCTGCACCACACCCAGCCCGGCCGTCCATGGGTGCGGTGGCACTGCCTCGCGACGCGAGCCTCTCATCACGGACGACTCGTCGACAAAGCGGGGCGTCCAGCTGGAGTCGACGCCGCGAGCCAATCGGGATGGCGCGGAGGCTCTACGGCTCGCCGTCGTTCCGGGGCATCGTCGCCGCGGGCTGCGCTCCGCGCTGGTTGTCGAGACCGAGCGGCGCCTGCGAGCCGTGGCTGTCGGCAAATCGCGGTGGCCGTCGCCATCGCCGCGCGGCACGCGGTCGGGTTCTGGAGCGCGGCCGCGTACACCGCCCGGCGACGAGAACTGTCGCTTCGTCAAGACGCTCGACCCGGGGCCGCGCGGCGCGCCGGCGGTGCGGTGACCGCCCGCCGGGTCGGCCGACGCCCGAACGGCGTCCGTGGTCAATACAGCTAGGGCCGGGCCGCCAGCGAGAAGAAGCCGACGCCGATGTAGCCAACGAACTGGCCGGTTTGGGGAGCGTGGATGACCTCGCCCCCACCGACGTAGAGGCCCACGTGCTGGCTCGGGTCGGCGGTGAATACGAGATCACCGGGTTGGAGCTCGTTCATCGGGACGTGAGGGAAGTCGGCGTACTGGGCTCCCGAGAAGTGCGGCATGCCGACCCCCGCTGCGCCCCAGGCCATCATCGTCAGCCCGGAGCAGTCAAAGCAGCCCGGGCCGGTGCCGGCGTAGCAGTAGGGCTTGCCGATCTGGGCCTGGGCGTACCGGATGGCGGTCCCGGCCGATCCGCTGGGTGCGGGAAGGTTGCCCGAGAAGCTCGGGGTGGGCGCCGACAACTGGGCCGAGGTCTGGGCCTGCGCTTGGGCGACGAGGGGAACGAGTTGACCCTTGACCTGGCCGAGCAGCGCGTTGTACTGGCTGTTCGAGGCCTGGAAGCTGGCTTGGACCGCCGCGAGCGCCGCTGCCTGCTTCTCGGCCTGCGCCTTGGCGCTTTGGGCGGCCTTCTCCTGGGAGTTCAGCTCCTGGCGGGACTGGTTGAGCTGGTCGATGAGCGCGTTGTCCTGGTCGCTGGCCGCCGCGGTGTATTTCTGGCTGCTGGCCAGCTCGCTCGGGTCGATGCTGAACAGCGAGGTGTCGGCGCCGTTGCTGGCGCTCTGGTAGATCGACACCGCCCGCTGCTCGACGAGGGCCTGGAGCTCGTCGGTCTGGGCCTTCGCCGCCGCGATGCGCGCTTGGGCGTTGGCGATCGTGGCGTTGGCTTGCTGGAGTGCGTACTGCGCCCCGTTGACCTGCTCGTTGATCGCGTTGAGCTTCGCCGCGTTGGCGCTGATCTGAGACTCGAGCTGCGTCGCTTGCTGCTCGAGGCTCGGTGAGGTTTGCGCACTGGCCTGCGCGACGGTGAACGTGCTGACGCCGGCGGCGGCGAGGACCACGGCGAGGAACAAGGCTCGGGTGCGGTGCTGGAGTCGCATCATCGCTGGCCGCTCGCTGGCGCGGTGGGTTTCGAACTGTTGCACAAGACCCGCACCTCAACTGACCAACGAAGAGGCACGGGCTTCGTTTCACCCTAGGCACTCCGGAGCGGGTACCGCCAGGATCCCCCGGGGCGCCGCGTCGCGGCAGGTCAGGGCGGTCATCTCGCCGGCCGCCCATCCCGGGCCCGAGCCAGATCGGCACCGCGCCGCCGACCAGACCCGCCCCCGGTGCACGCCGCCAACGCTCGGACGCGGACGATCATCGGAGCCGACCGGGTACGATTCGCCGCACAGTCGCCCACACCACTGGTGCGTGGCCGAGGAGACGCTCAGATGCCCGCTGCAGTCGCATGGGATGCGGAGTCACTCGAGCCGCTCACCGACGAGGAGCTCTCCGTCCTCGCCCTCGCCGCCGATCCTGACCCTTCGCTCGACGACGACGCGGTGTCCTTCTGGGACCTCACGGGGGCCGGCCCGGATCAACGTTTGCCCAAGTGGTACATGCCCGCCCCGATCGGGGGAAACGGACCGGTGCGGGGTTGGCGGCGGCGGCTCGTGATTCTCCTGATCGCCTCGTTCCTGCTCATCGATGCCTACGGGCTGTGCAACATCTACGGCTGGGTGTCGTTCGGGTGACCCGCCCGTTCGACACGGCGGCTCGTCGACCTCGATCCTGACCCCGGCGACGCTCACCCGAGGTCGCCGCGACCGACGAGCCGTCAGCCCGTCCCAAGGCCTGCGACCAGCGACCCGTGATCGTCAGTCCAGATGCCTGGGCTTCGAGACGAGCTGACCGCCCGCGGTCAGTGGACCTGGAGCCGGTACGTCCCGGCTCCGACCTGGAGGACCGCGTCACCGTGGTCCACGTTCACCAGTCGCACTCCGCTCGCGTCGGCGAGGGATCGGCCACGCTCGGTGATGTGCGCGGCGTTCGGTGCAGCGAGGTGCACGGTCGCGGTTGCGTTCGCGGGGACGGTCAGATCGAGGGTGAGGGCATCGCGTGACCCTTTCTGGCGGTGCCACGCGACGGCGATGAAGCCCCGCGGCGTTGGGACCCGTCCCGACGCCCAGGTGAGCGCGGTGCGGGGAGGAGCGACGTCGAAGGTGGCGTAGCCCGGGCCGGTCGAGTCGACGCCGAGCAGTTCCCGCTGGATCTCGACGAGCACGTTGGAACCCCAGCCGTGCGACATGCTGTCCCCGTTCGAATCCAGCGGCTTCCAGACCTCCCAGGTGAAGGTCGCGCCTTTCGCCAGGATGTTGGCCCACCCCGGGGTCTTGGGGTCCGTGACGCGCTCGACGAAGTCGCGATCACGGCCGGTGAGCCGGAGCGCCTCGAGGAGCTCCCCCGCCGTCCGGGGCGGATTCTGCATCCCGAGGCTGGCGATGTAGCTCCCGACCGCTGCGAGTCCTGCTCCGGGCACGACGCCGTAGACAACCGCCGCGGTGTTGCTGGCCTGGGAGGCCTGCGTGGTCTGCGCGCCGCTGGCGTCGAGCCCGTCGACGTAGATGCCGTCGGGACGGGTCAGTCGGGCGTTGATCGCGCTGGTGAGCGCCGCTTGGCGGGACCGCTGCAGTTCGACGTCGCCGGCGGGCTGGTTCAGAACCGCGGCGATGTCTCCGGCTCGGCGGAAGACGTTGACCCCGAGCACGTTGAGTCTCGTCGCGACCGGGTACGGGTAGGAGACGTTGGTGGCGGGCAGGTTCGTGACGAGCCCCGTGGAGGGGTCGATGGCAGCGTCCACGTAGCCGGCGAGGTTGGTGATGACTGGGTACACGGCTTCGAGCAGGCTGCGATCGCCGGTGTAGAGCCAGTACTGCCAGACCCACTCCGGATAGATCTCGGTGAACTCGTCGATGTCGAGCGCACCGATGCCGGTGGGGTAGATCTTGTTGACCGCACCCTGTTGTGGCCAGTAGCGGCCCTGGGATTGCGCGAACTCGAGGAGAGACTTGCGCGTGAGGTTCTGCTCGCCGAAGGCCGCCATGGCGGTCTGCGATTCGTTGAAGCCGTCCCAGAGCCAGGGGCCCTTCTCACGCGTCGGGGTGTCGATGAACTGCTCCTGAGCGGTGAACAGCGATGAATGGCGGCCGAGCTCGAAAACGGCGTCCGCCGTGCGGCTCGAGGACGAGAAGGTGGCTCCCTGGACGTCGGGGACGGCGGTGTGCCGCGTGAGGGCGACGACGTCGTCGGGCGACAGCGTCTCGCCCGGGTTGTCGATCTGGAGATACCGGAAGCCGAGGTAGTCGAAGGGGTGGAAGGTCTCGGTTCCGCCCCCTCGCTCGATGTACGAGTAGCTCAGGTTGGTGTGCTGGGTGCCTCGGCTGGTGGAGACCTGCCCGCGGACCCCGACGAAGGGGTGTTCGTCGAGGAGGTAGCCGGCGTGCATGGTGATCTTGCGGCCCCGTTGGCCGTGATGGAACGTCACGGTCGGGACCGCGGCGTAGACCTTCCCGAAGTCGGCGACGACGGCGCCGTTGGCGAGTCGGGTCAGCGACACTGCCTTCACCGGCGTCTCGACGATGCGGGTGCGCACCGAGACGAGGTCGGTCCACGGGGCGACGCCGGCGGGTCCGAGCACGGTGGCGGGCGCCCAGTGGCGGTCGTCGAAGCCGGGCTTGTCCCAGCCAACGGGAACGCGGGACCCATCGATATTCTCGGTGTAGTCGACCTGGTCTCCCTCCACGTCGCGCTGCGTTCCGGGACCCCAGTTGCCCTTCAGCACCCGCCACGAGCCGTTCGTCGTGATCAGCTGGGTGCTCCCGTCCTGGTGGAGTATCGAGAGTTGCGCGATGACCCCGGGTGTGCCGGCCGGGTGGCCTTTCGTCGCGCCATCCCAGTTGGAGAGGATCCCGATCGCGTTGCTCGTCCCGGCCCGCAAGAGTCTGGTGACGTCGAGGGTCTCGTAGTACTGGGAGTCGGGATAGCTGTACGCCTCGCCCTTGCCGGCCCGGACACCGTTGACGGACAACTCGTATTGCTGGTCCGCCGACACGTAGACGCGCGCCCGAACGATCGGTGATGCCCCGAGCGTGAACTGCTTACGGGCATAGGTGAACTGGTTGTCTTCGACGGTGTCGTTGGCCGCGCGCCGGATCCAGTCGGCCTGCCAGTCCTGGTCTCGCAGACCCGTCTCGAACCGAGCCGGCGTGGCAAACGGGCTCGGCCCACCAGTTGCAGCCCAGATCTGCACCGTCCACGCATAGACCGAATCGGGTGCGAGCGCCGGGCCGGCGTAGGGGACAAACGCCTGGTCGCTCGACGTGACCCGACCGCTGTCCCAGACCATGGTCGCACCACGCGCGCGACCGGCGAGGACCAGATGGTTCACGACGATCCGATATGCCGTCTGGGTCGCGCCGCGCTGGGGATCGTTCACATGCCACGCGAACTGGACATCGGTGACGCCGAGGCCGATCGGACCGCTCAGGCCGTCGGTGGTGAGCGACGCGGGGCGCCCAGGCGCGCCGTCCCCCGCGACGGGCGCGGCGGACGCGCTCCCAACCGGGGCGAGCACCAGGGCGAGCAGCAGCGCGCCAGCGACACTGAGCCGCAACGACCGCGCCAACGTGGCGACCTGCCGACCCCGCACGCGGCGACATTAGGTCGGCGGGCGACTCGGTGCCCCGGCTCGCGCCCTTGTGGGGCAACGAGGCAACTCCCGGCGATGGTGAACGTGACGCTCAAAACTGCCGGTCGGCGGACGAGCCAGAGATTGGCCGGAACGTGTCGCGACCCAGCGGGGCTACACACCAGCCGCGCTCGCCATCGTCGGCGTCTACTTGTTCTCACGCCTGAAGGTCGTGACCCCACCCAACGGCTGGCCGGTGTGCCTCGTGGCCGTGATCTTCAGCGTGGTCTGGCTCTCGGCGATCGCCAGCATCCAAATCGCCGTCAACCAACTCGCGCGGGACTGCCCCGTCCCCGAGACCCCGAGGGCGAGTCAAAGAGCCTCAACGTATCACAGATCGACTAATCCAGTGTAGTAACACCAGTATCCTTGTACTAGTGATCGTGTGCTATAGTTGAGTTCGATGAGCGAGTGGAGTTTCCTGACCAACCACGCGCGGGCGTTGCTGTGCATCGCCCACGACCCCGGCGTGCGGCTCCGCGACATTGCCGCCGAGTTGGCGATCACCGAGCGCAGCGCATACGGGATCGTCAATGACCTCGCCGCCGCGGGCTACGTCGTCAAGCAGCGTGAGGGTCGCCGGAATCGCTACGAGATCCAACAGCATGTCTCGCTCCAGGAGCCGACGGCCCGCGAGCGAACGATCGGCGACGTGCTCGAGCTCCTCGTTGACAAGAAGAAGCAAATCCAGCGATCCAAGGCCCGAGCGGTGACGGACGGGCACGCAGCCCGGGTCTAACGAAGGCCGGACAACGCTTCACGGCGACGTCTGCGGTCAGGGCATCGTCGACACGTCGGCGTCGGGCCCGATCGTGGAGTACATGAACGCCAGGGTGGTGTCGAGGGTCTCTTCGGTGACGGCCTCCGGATCGACGATGTGGTCGATGCCGAGCCCGTTGAAGAGCGCCAGCGCGATCGTGGTCAGGTCGCGCGTGGGCAAGCGCGGGGTGGCACCGCTGCGGGCGTACTCGCGGTCGAGCATGCGCTGGACGGTCTCGTGCACTTTGCGTGCGCTGGCCGCGAGCTTCGAACGAGCCTCGGGGTTGCGAGCCGCGTAGAGCACGAACTCCAGGTAGAGAATGCCCCAGTCGCCGGACCAGCCTTCGGAAATCAGTCCCTTGATCCGGGGGAGTCCCTCCGACTGCGGCCGCGGCCCGCTCTCGAGCTCGCTCTGAAACGCCGCGGCTTGGCGTTCCTCGCGGTCGTCGAGCAGGGCGAGGAACAGGTCGTCCTTGCTCTTGAAGTTCGAGTAGACGGCACCCTTGGTGAAGCCCGCCGTGGCGGCGACCTCGTCCAGGGACGAGCCGTGAAACCCGCTCCGGGTGAACACAATCTCGGCCGCGTCGAGCAGGTGCTCGCGCGTCATCGCGCGGCGACGCTGGGGAGTGAGTGGCTCAAAGGTCATCGGCGCAACCCCTTGTCATACCATTGACCATATGACATACTAATCGGTATGTTACGTTCCTCGCGGAACCTCGGTTCGAGGGTAGTCGCCATCGAGAGCCTCGAAGCGTTGTCCTGGCTGGATCGTCGCCACGCCTGGGAGTGCCGCCTCCGCCAGCTCGAGGAGGAGTCGGGACACCGGGTGCCCAGGGCGCTGCCGGTCGCGCTCGTTGAGCGAGCGACCGCGTGAGCACGTCCTCGGCCATCCGGCCCGGGGGTGCCGACGGGCTCGGTCACCGGGCGACGGTGTTGCAGGTCGAGGGGGTACACAAGGCCTACGGGTCGACCGTGGCGCTCGCGGGTGTCGATCTCACCGTGGCGGGCGGCACGATCCTGGCGCTGCTTGGGCCCAACGGCGCGGGGAAGACGTCGCTGGTGTCGATCATCGCGGGGCTCCGCCGCCCCGATCGCGGCCGCGTACGGGTCGGCGGCATCGACGTGGCCCGAGCGCCGCAACGGGCCCGCCAACTCATCGGGCTCGCGCCCCAGGAGACCGGCGTCTACCTCCCCCTCACCGTTCGGGACAACCTGCGCTTCTTCGCCGGGCTCGCCGGACTCCGCCGAACAGAGCTTCGCGAACGAGTGGGCGCGGTCGCGGCCGCGCTCGGACTCGAGCCGCTGTTGGGCCGACGGGCGTCCCAGCTCTCCGGCGGTGAGCGGCGGCGCCTGCACACCGCGATCGCGCTCGTGCATCGGCCCGCACTCGTGCTCCTCGACGAGCCCACCACGGGCGCGGATGTACGCACCCGGGCCGAGATCCTCGAGCTCGTCCGCGGTCTCGCCGACCAGGGATCCGCGGTCGTCTACTCGACGCACTACCTGCACGAAATCGAGGAGCTCGATGCGTCCGTGGCGATCATCGACCGAGGCCGCATCGTGGCCGACGGCGTGCTCGCCGACCTGATCGCCCGCTACGGGTCCAGCGCGTTGGAGCTCACCTTCGATCGCTTGGTCCCCGACGTCGCCCGGATCGACGGCTGCACCGTCGACGGATCCAGGGTGCGGATCCCGACGCCAGACCCCGCCCTCACCGCGGCGCAGCTCCTCCCCCACCTCGGGCCCCACGCCGACGCACTCCGTTCGGTCGAGATCGTGCGACCCAGCCTCGAGTCGGTCTTCCTCACCGTGACCGGCCGCCATTTCGCGCCGCACGCGGTCGAGCCAGTCGGATGATCTCGCTCCGGCGCCTCGAGGTCATCCTCGCCCACGAGGTACGGCTCGCGACGCGCGATCCCGTGCCGGTGCTGGTCCTGATCCTGTTTCCGATCATCACGATGGCGTTTCTGAAACCTGCCTTCCGTCCCGCGCTGGTCCAGAGTGGTCATCCGCACGCCAACGGCGCCGAACAGGTCGTCCCGGGTCAAGCGACCCTGAGCGCGTTCTTCGTCGTGTCGCTGATCACCGTTTCCTTCTTCGCCGAATACGCCTGGGCGACCTGGGACCGGCTTCGAGCCAGCGCGGCCAGCTCGCTCGAGATCGTGCTCGGCAAGGCCATCCCCCGGGTGGTGATGACGATCGCCCAGTTCGCCGTCATCATGACCACGGGGATCGTCTTCTTCGGCCTCGACATTCGCGGGTCGGCACTTGCGCTCGTCCCGCTGGTGGTGACCTTCGCGGTCTGCCTCGTGCTCCTCGGCGTGGCCGTGACCGCGGTGTGCCACACCGCCCAACAGGCCCAGGCGTTCGCGGTCGTCGGGATGGTCCTCTTCGGTGCGATCGGCGGGGCGCTCGTCCCGTTCAGCGTCCTCCCCCACTGGGCCCGCGTCATCGCCCCGATCACGCCGACCTACTGGGCAATGCACGGATTCACGGCCGTCATTCTCAACGGCAACGGGGTCGGCGGTGTCGAGGCTCCGATCGCGGCGCTGGCGGCCATGGCGGTCGTCTTCGGGTTGATCGCACTCCGGCGGCTGCGATTCGACGACCACAAGACGGGTTGGGCGTAGGCGCCGCGCCCGCGACGCATTCCTAGCCAGGCACCTGCCAGTGGATGAGGTCGGTGCTGCGGGCGATCCCGATCTTGGCGTGGCCCCAGCCACCGAAATGGGTCAGCTCGCCACTCCCGGCATACGTCACGTAGTAGTAGCCGTCCTGGGCGGTTGCGTCGCACACAAACGCGCTGTTGGCGTGCTCGAAGTCGACGCTCGAGATCCCACGTCCGGTATTCCAGGCTTGCGAGGGGATCTGGAGCTCACGGCCGTGGTTCCAGTGCAGCCACGATGTCGGCCGGTCCGGGTCACCGACGAGCGAGAAGATCCACGGCTGGTCGAGCGTGTTGGAAGTCGCGACCAGATGCCACTGGCCTTTGATGGTCAGGAACTCGAGGTTCTCGACGGTGTCGCCGTAGACCGTGATGTCGGGTCGCCCCACGTACATCCAGGGACCGTCGAGCGAGCCGCTCGGGGACCATCCGATCTCGAAGTTCTGGACCGTTTCGCCGAGCTTGTAGCCGACGATGAGGCCGTGAGGGGTCCAAGCCAGGGAGGGGTCGATCATGCGGTCTCCGGGAGCCGGGTGGAGGCTCCGAGCCAGTTCGTGCGACGCGGACCAGTGTTCAAGGTCCGGAGATGTCCGGTAGTAGGTCTTGTCCGGGAGACCCCCGACCTCACCCGGGTTGGATTCGTAGGTCGCCACATAGAGGCCCGACGGGCTGCGCACGATGTCGGGCGAGACAACCCCCAACGTTCCCGCTTGGTCGGGCCAGACCGACGGTGGCGACCAGTGGACCAGATCTCGGCTGGTCGCGGTCGCAATGCTCCAATGCTCCGCGCCCGGGGTCGGGACATCGTTCGTGACGTAGCTGAACAGCATGTGCCACGTCCCACCCGCCCAGATCAACGCCTGGTCCTTCGCCCCCGCGGTGGGATACGACAGAATCGGATTGCGAAGGCGAGACCACGCCACCGTCGGGCGAGCGGACCGCGGCACGACACACTGGTGGTTGGCCGGCGGGGGAACGACGATCGTCGCGCTCGCAGCTGCTGGCGCAGAACTCCGGGCGCAGGAGGCGACGAGGAGGCCCAACGCCATGACCAGCGCCGCACGAGACCACCCTCGGCGATGGGCTCCGTTCACCCCGATCGTCCCAGCCGCCGGCGGCGTCGCATCGCGTCGAGATTCAGGGCAGGTTCTCGCCCATGTCTCGAAGGGAGCCGATCGCGAGCGAACCGTCGCCGGGCGCGTGGAGGGCCGCAGCTGCTGCCAACGGGTTGGGTATCGGTGGGCCGGTCCGGCGGAGCGTATTGCGGTCGGTGTGACGAGACGGCTCGTCTCGGTCCGGAATCTGCAACATCGCCTCTTCCTCGTATGACCACGCATCCGCGTCGTGGACGGTCACGCGAATCCGGTACCCGAGCGTTCGGAAGGACTGATCGAGGAACGGGTTCGACAGGATCCCGTACACCTCGGAGCCGACCGCCGCGGTGAGTTCGAAGTCGGTGGCGTCCGGTTCGGCGGGCCCGGCGGCCAGGAGCACCTGGCCGCGCGGGATGCCCAGCGTCAGGGTCACGGTGTTGGCTGCGGGCTCCCACAACCAGTACCCCACCTGGTCGTGGAACGTTTCCGTCTCGCCCGGCTTCACGATGTGCGTGTGGTACCGCAGGCCGTAGAACAGCTGCGGGCCGTTCGTCTGCCGATCAATCGGCCGTGCTTCATACCGCTCGACAAAGGCGTCGCCTGCGACTCCGTCGGCGGCGGGATGCTCGTCGGTGCCTTTGGCCCCCTCCCAGATCCCAGCCAACGGACCGAGCGGACCAAGGTTCGCAGGGTGTCCGGATCGCCCTCGGGTTCGGTGAAGAGGTCGACTCCGTAGCCGTCCATCCGGCGGACGATAGCCCGAGGTCCCGGCGTCATCTCGGTAACGGGAGCCGGTCGCTCCGAACGAATCGATCGGATCCCGACGGCTTCGAGCCCTCGTCGTGTCGCGTTGCGCTCAACCCTCGAGGTTTGGATCCCGGCGCTCGCGGGCGCTTCGATCCATCCAGCACCTGCCGTGCGGAGCCAGCAAGGAGCAGCACCATGGATCAGAGCCGTGCCCGCACGTTGCTGGACCACGAGCGCTCCCGCTTGCGGGAGCTCGAGGGAACGGTGCAACGCGACCGTCGCGACGAGCGGACTCCCGATCCGCCCCATTGGGCGGACGGTGCCGCGCCCGAGGTGGAACAAGAGACCGATGAGGCGGTCGCCGAGCTGGTCCGAGACCGCCAGGCGGCCTTGGCTCGAGCCGAGGAACGTCTCGCGGCTGGCAGCTTCGGGCGGTCGGTGCGAAGCGGAGCGATGATTCCGGACGAGCGGCTCGAAGTCGAGCCGTTGGCCGAACTCACCGTCGAAGAGGCAGCGCACGACGAGCGCCCCAACTGATCTGACCACGGGAGAGCGTGTCGAGCCCAGCGTCTCGGGCGAAGACCTGGGCGTCCGGTCGGCCCCTCCTCTACCCTGACTGATGTGAACCTCGGACGGTGGAGCAGCGCGGCACTCATGCTGTCTGGTGTCGCGGGCGTTCTCACGCCGAGAAGCGTGGGATCGGCCCTCGAGCTACCCGCGACGACGGCACGGGGCGTCGCCGAGACCCGGGCCGGCCTCGGAGGCACCTACGCCGCGCTCGGTGGATGGGCATTGGTCAGTCGCGACCCAACCGCGCAAGCTGCGGTCGGCGTCACCTGGCTTGGGGCCGCCGGGGCCCGCCTGGCGTCTCTCGTGGTCGACCGGCCCCGAACCGATGGCACGTTCTGGGCCTATCTGGCGGCAGAGATCGGCTTGGGCGCGACCGCCCTGGTCGGTGCCGCTGGTGCACGACGCGGACGAGACGTTGCCTCGATCCGTGCAGAACCGACGGGGAGCCGGTAATCGAGAGGCGTCGTCGGTGACGACGGGGCGGGGGATGGCCGGCTGCGGAGGCTCGCGCGCTGGTTCCGGCTAGGCGCCGACCGGCTCGCTGGCTCCGACAGTGTTCCCGTCGCCGGCTGCCAACCCCAATGCTCCGGCCAATAGTTCATACGACCGGACCCGTTCGCGTGCGCCGTGCATCATGGTCGTCACGATGAGTTCGTCGGCGCCCGTGCGATCGACGAGCTCCTCGATGCGAGCGCGGACCTCGCGAGGGTCGCCGACGATATGGGATGCGGTCCAGGCCTTCACGATCTCGCGCTCGAGCGGCGTGTAGCGGTACTCGGCCGCTTCCTCTGGCGTCGGATAGCGGCCCGGATGTCCAGAGCGCAGCCGCACGATCGCCAGCGCCCCCGGACCGGCCAGCCAGCGGGCTTCCTCATCGGTGTCGGCGCAGACCACCGCGACGCCAAGCATGAGATGTGGCGCCGCAAGCCTGGACGAAGGTTGGAAGCTCGACCGATACGCGTGGACCGCGTCCAGGGTGCCCGCGGCGGCGAAATGGTGCGCGAACGAAAACGGCATGCCGAGCATGCCGGCTAAGTGGGCGCTGTAGTCGCTGGATCCGAGCAGCCAGACTTCTGGCCGGTACCCGAGCCCGGGGACCGCGGTGATGCCTCGGAAGGGATGCTCTTCGGGGAACGTCCCCTCAAAGAAGCCCAGCAGCTCCGCCAGGTGTTGTGGGAACTGCTCGGCAGACAGCGCGGCGGCCGAGCGGCGCAGCGCGTAGGCCGTGACTCGATCCGTGCCCGGCGCGCGCCCGATGCCCAGATCGATTCGGCCGTGATGCAAGGCCTCGAGCATCCCGAACTGCTCGGCGACGACAAGGGGCGCGTGATTGGGAAGCATCACACCGCCCGACCCGACGCGGATCGTGGACGTGGCCGAGGCGAGATGCGCGATCAGGACCGCGGGAGCGGAGCTCGCAATCCCGGGCATGTTGTGATGCTCAGCTACCCAGTGTCGTCGGTATCCGAGCCGCTCAGCTGCTCTCGCCAACTCAACCGAACTTTGGAGCGCGGCAGACGGCGACGAACCCTCCCCGACCGGGGCGAGATCCAAGACTGACAGGGGAACGAGCGGTTGAGACACCATCAATCCCAACATGCAACAACTCGAATGTCTTCCACGCTCTGTGCCTTCCACTCTTCGCCAGCTCTTCGGCGACGCCTGAGCCGAGCGGCGGACGCCGATGCTCGTGGTCGTCAGCGAGCGTCACGAGCCGGATTGCAGCACGGCCCCAAGCTGAACGTCGCGGACGGCGGCCCCGGAGACCTCACTAGGCCTCCCAGCCTGACTGGCGGGGTTGGGCGTGGCTCGCGGCGGGACGTCCGAACCTTCCCGTCGAGGTCCGGTCACCGGGACCATTGCCACCCACCGAGGTGCCCGTGAGGGGACGGGACACCCCACCCTTCCCCGCCTTGTCGATCGAGCCACGTGGACCCTGTTCCACGCCGTACACCATGCCGCACCGACACTGAATGCACTCACCGACAACCGTGTGCATTTCGTCGAATCGATCATCTCCGCGACGATCGTGTTCATACCGTCCACCTTCCTAGGGCTCAGCGCTCCCGCAGCCGCGGCACTGGCGATTGCCACCGTCTGCTTCACGGCATTCACGCACGCCGCAATTCGAACCAACATGGGACCCCTCCGATTCCCGATCGCGAGTTGCGATGCCAGGGCCGTGGTGCCTCCCAGCCAGCCGAGCTGGCGGGTGAGCGCAGCGACGGCCCGCCCCGGCGATTGCGTCGGTTGCGCGCGACACTGGGACCGGTGGATGGAGAGGCCGGAAAGCTGCTCGCCAGCGGGCGCGATGGCGACATCTTCGAGTACGGGGCCGACCGGGTGCTCCGACGCGCGCGCGACGGCCGCAGCCTCGAGCACGAGGCACGCATCATGCGCTATGTCGGTGCCCGGGGAATCTTGGTCCCGGCGATCCGCGAGGTGCGCGCGAACGGCACCGAGATGATCATGGATCGTGTGGTCGGCCCAACAATGCTCGCCGCCGTCTCGAGTCGCCCGTGGACGCTCGCTCGACACGCGACGGTGCTCGCCGACCTGCACCGCCAGCTCCACGCCCTTGACGCTCCGGACTGGCTCCGCCCCCTTCCCGATGGCGGCGATCGCGTGGTGCATCTCGACCTGCACCCGCTCAATGTCCTCTATGGATCCCAGGGCCCCGTGCTGATCGACTGGACGAATGCCGCTCGCGGTTGCGCCGAGACCGACCTCGCGCAGAGCTGGCTGATTCTCGCGGCAGCGGACACCTCGGACCAGGGCTTCGTGGCTCGGGCCAGTGGCCCGCTCAAGCGGCTCTTCGCCCACCTGGTGGTCCGGGAGTTCGACCGGGACGCGGTCGTGCCGTATCTCCGTCCGGTCGCTGAGGCAAGAGCCCATGATCGCCATGTCCGACCCGGCGAGGTCCGGGCGATGTCCCGAATCGTGGACCGCGAGGAGCGTCGAGTCGCTCGCCGCGCGGCGCAGGGCTGACGCCGAGGTTCTCATCGCCGTCCGAAGCGACGCCGCGACGTCGGTCGAGCTCAGCCGATCCCGACGGTCAGCCGCCCGCTCAAACGGCGACGGATCGCCTCCCGCCCGGCTACGACGCCGGCCACGGGCGGGGCCGCATCTCCATGGCCCTCCGGGCTTAGTGGAGCGCGGGTCGCGGCGGGTTCGTGCGGGGTCGCGTGATCTCGAAGAATCCCGGCTCCTGGGAGATCACCTGGATCGCGTCCCAGAGTCGGACAGCGGCCTCCCCGGTCGGTGCCGGTGCCATCACTGGCCCTTTGAAACCATGCGGCGGGTTGTCGCCCACGACGATCGTCGGAGTCTGGGTCTTGGGACCGCCGAACGCGTACGCGACCTCCATCGCTTCGACAATCGACGTGTCCCATTTGTCGTCGTCGGCCGCGTCAACGAGATCGGGCGCGAGGTGACACGCGGGGAGGCACTCCATCAGCAGCGCCTCCCCGCGTGTTGCACCATCGGCAAAGAATCGGAGACCCCACTCGGTGTAGAGCGCGTCGACGGCGTCTTCACCGACCCGTGTCCGCGCTGCCTCGAAGATCCGGAGCATCCGGTGCGAGATCGCGTGCGCGGCGATCGCGCCTTCTCGGAACCGCTTCGGGACGGTTGGGGCTACGCCGTAGTCATCGCGGAGCTCCAGGCAGTACGACCGCCACGTCACCGCCAGACCGCGCCGCGGCGCCACCGCTGTGACCCACCGCGACGTGATCCACGCCCAGGGACAGCTCGGATCGACGAACACGTCGACACCCGTCATGCGGGGAGGTTATCGACCGGGCGAGGCGCGATCCGTCGCGAGCTGCGAAATCCCGTCAGGCGTTCGGCCGGCGGGGCCAATACGGTCGCCCTCGGCGACGCGTCGACGGCCGGCCGGGCCGGAGGCCAGCGGGACGGCCGGCTACTCGGATAGACCGGCTCGGGCGTGGGCGGTTCCTGCACCGCGAGGTACTCGTCGAACTCCGCCACCTTCTGGGTGTCTTCGTAGACGGTCCCGAACGTGATGTTTCCTCATGACATCTTGGCGAAGAGCACGCTGCTGTTCTCGTAGACGAGCTTGCCGCTCGGCGCGGTGGCGTGATCGGTGAAGTGGATGCAGACGGTCGTTCGCCACGGCGGCCCCGCGATGAGCAGACTTCGGTACCCCGTGCGGGGAGCCTCGTAGGGTGGATGCGGCCACCAGGGCTCGCTACGCCGATCGCCGCGAGCCCGCGCGTCGTTTCATCAGGCCTGCGATTGGCCCGGCTGTGAGGCTGACCACGCAGACGGCGATCGGGAGGGTCAGTTCCGCTCGAGGACGATCACCGGGATAGTCCGGTCGGTCTGTCGCTGGTAGTCGGCGAAGCCAGGTACCTCCGCCGTCTGGTCCCGCCAGATTCGCTCTCGCTCCTCACCGTCGGCGATGCGCGCCGTGACGTCGAAGCGGTCGGCGCCGACCTCCACCGAAGCCCTCGGGTTCGCTCGGAGGTTGTGGTACCAGTCGGGGTTGGTCGGCGCGCCGGCCTTGCTGCCGAAGACAACGAGGTGGTCGTCGTCTGGTCGGTACGCGAGCGGGTTCACACGCTCCCTCCCGCTCTTCGCGCCTGTCGAGTGCAAGAGCAAGAGCCGGGCACCGTCGAACTGTCCTCCGACCTTGCCGCCGTTCTGGCGGAACTCGTCGATGATCTGCTGGTTGAAGTCGACCATGGCCGCTCCAACCTGATCGACGAGCGTGGCATTCCACTCCCGCGTATCAGGCTCATGTCGTTCCGGCAACGGGACCTATGAGCGTGTTCTCTCTTGTCGGGGATCCACCCACCAGAGCGCTCGGTCCGATGGTTTGCTGTCGCTCCCCCAGCCCCGAGCGGGGCACGTCCCCCAGTTCCGGGCGGCCGGTGGGGTCGAGCGGGACCGTCGGTCGAATTCCGGCCGCAATGAGGTCCTGACCAGGCCAAGCGTCGAAACGCTCACCCACCGCGGTTCGACCCGAACGTGCCGCTGCGCTCGCCGACGCCTGGCTCCACAGGATCCCGGACCGAATCGGGCCTGGTCACCGGCCGTGAATTGCCACGGAGCGTGGGCACGCTGTCACGCTGCGGTGACATCCGGGTGACGCCCGAGAGAACAGGGTGGGGGTCATTCTCTGGGGACCTGGGAGGTAGGTCAGGGTGATCACCGCTGATTCTGCGCTGACGCGTGGGTTGCGTTCGGGGTGCCGGTGGCTCGCCTTGAACGGGCGGCGAGGGGCACTCCTCGCGGGTCCTCACTCCCCGTCGGGCTCGACCGTGTCGAGCAACCCGTGCAGCGACGCCGGCGCGGGTGTGCTTGACGTGCAATCCGAGGGCAGCCGCCTGACCGACGAGCCTGCGACGATCGCTTCGATCACCAGTCTGCACCGTGCCGCCCCGGCAGTCTCGGCCCGTGGGGCGTCTCACCATGCGTGAGGCGGGGTCGGCGTCGAGTCGGGAGTGGTTCCGGGTGCTCGCCGAGAGTTCGCGCGACATCGTCTTGGTACGCGACGTCGATGGAGTGCTCTCGTACTGCAGCCCGGCGGTGTGGGCGTCGCTGGGCCATCGACCCGAGGATCTCGAAGGCACCAATGAGCGAGAGCTCATCCATCCGGTGGATCTGCAGATACGAGACGCGCTGATCTCCCAGCTGCTGAACACGAAGGTGGCCCAGCCGGCCGCCGAGTTGCGCCTGCGGACCAAGAGCGGTGAGTGGCGCTGGTTTGAGACGATCGACACGAACTGCCTCGAGAACCCCGCAGTCCAGGGGATCGTCACCAATGCCCGAGATGTCACGGAGCGCAAAGCCGCTGAGGTCGAGCTCATCGAGCTGAGCCTCCACGATGCGCTCACCGGCCTACCGAATCGCCTGCTGGTCATGGATCGGCTGACGATCGCGTTGGCTCGTGCAGTCCGGGCGAATGATCTCGTCGCGGTGATGTTTTGTGACCTCGACGCGTTCAAGGTCGTCAACGACAGTATCGGCCACGAAGGCGGTGATCGGGTGCTGGTCGAGATCGCGCGCCGCTTCACCCAGGCGCTCCGACACTGCGACACCGTCGCCCGAACCGGCGGTGACGAGTTCGTCGTCGTGTGCGAGGGCCTCAGCAGCGTCGAGGACGCCACGGCAGTCGCGGCACACATCCGCGCCGTCGTCGAAGAACCGATCGCTTTTGATGACTTCGAAGCGTCCATCTCGGTCAGCATCGGAATCGTGACCGTGGTCGGGTTCGAAGCCGAAACCGCCGACCCCATGATCTTGCTCCGCAACGCCGACGCCGCCATGTATCGAGCCAAACAAGGCGGCAAGGCCCGCTGGGCTCTCTTCGACGAAGCGCTCATCAACGCCGCGACCCACCGCCGTGAACTCGAACCCGAGCTCCGCCGAGCGCTCGAAGCCCACGAGTTCGTCCTTCACTACCAGCCGGTCTACGACCTGACCGATGACACGATCGTCGGAGTCGAAGCGCTCTTGCGATGGGACAATCCGACCCGCGGTCTGCTGCCGCCCGACGACTTCATCGGACTAGCCGAAGAGACCGGACTGATCGTCCCCATCGGTATCTGGGTGCTGGCCGAATCGTGCGCCCAGATGCGCCGATGGGATCGCGAGCTGAGCTGGCCCGGATGGATCTCCGTCAACCTCTCCGCGCGCCAACTGGCTGAGCCCGGACTGGCGTCCGCGATCAACGAGATCCTGGCCGCGTCGGATCTCAGGCCCGAGCTGCTCCGCCTTGAGCTGACCGAGACTGCCTTGTTGCGCGCCGGCCATTCCGCGGCGGTGGAGCTCGCCGCGGTCAGGGGGCTTGGAGTGCACATTGGCATGGACGACTTCGGCACCGGCTACGCGACACTCACGAACCTCCAACAGCTCCCAATCGACTTCCTCAAGATCGACCGGAGCTTCGTCATCACCCTCAAACACGGAGCCAATGCGCGCGACCATGGCAATGCCATCGTCGCCGCCATCGCCCAAATCGGTCAGACCCTCGATCTCGAGACCATCGCCGAAGGCGTCGAGACCGAAGAACAGGCCGAGCTACTGCGCGAATTCGGCTGCCCCTTCGGACAGGGCTTCCAATTCGCTCGCCCCGCACCCTCCCACGAAATCACCAGACTGCTCACCCGCCCGAACGGACTCCCCCTTGCGCGGAACGGGGCTCACCCATTTCCAGGGTCTTCGACCGAGCGCGTGCTGTGCCCAACGGCTGGGTACCAGCGCCGCGGTCACCCAGAGCCCGCCGTCGACTGACCAGACCCGACGGCTGGACTCGCGACACCGTCGTGAACTCAAGCGCTCCTCCTAGCCCACGACGAGCGGGACCGAGACGTCGAAGTCACCGCGCAGGCGCCGGTCGAGCACGGCGGCCCCGCGAACCGCGACGAGCAGGTCGGCGTCCCGGCTGGCGTCGATCAGGACATTGACCGGATTGCCCTCTGCCACCCGCCCAGCTCCGAGGGAACGAAGGGCTCGGTCAGAGATAGCCCTCGAGGTGAAAGGCCCACTCGGGCNNCGCGTTCGGCGAGGATCCACGGTTGCGGATCGAAGCGCTCTTGAAAGTCTGCCGCGTCCGGATCCACGCGGTGCAGCGTGCCGCGGGCGAGCACGGACCATCCCTGCTGGTGGTAGGGGTCGATTCCGTCGATCTGGAACGCGACGTTGAGCGGCGCGCGGTCGATCACGTTGCCGGGCCGTGTGCGAACGGCGATCCAGGTCCGTTCGCTGGCCTCGACCAGCCGGTAGTTCACTGGGAAGACGACCGGCCAGTCGTCACTGGTGAACGCGATGCGCCCGACCGTCGCTCCACGCAGCAGCGCGATGCATTCTTCGAGCGAGAGCTCGTCAAGCCAGGCGTCCGCCATGTGACCTCAGCTCGTCGTGAATGCAGCGCACGCTATCCCGCCTGCCAGCTCCGCGCTCCCTCGCGTAGTGCAGGGTCGGGTGGGCCATCAGGCGGGGTCGCGCAGCCGGCGCACCCCGGGCGGTGGGGCGGGATCCGGTGGTGCCAGGCGCACCTTGACATCGACGACGGTGGCGTCGGTGGGCGAGACGATGACGGGGTTGCAGTCGAGTTCGGCAACCTCGGGGATCGCGTCGGCGAGCCCGCCCACCCGCAGGAGCAGGTCTTCGAGCGCGTCGACCGCCATGGGTGGGGTGTTTCGGTACTCGAACAGAAGTGGGGAGCCGCGCAGGGCGCGGACCAGCTCGTGGGCATCGAGGTCGGTGAGGGGAAGGATGCGCAGCGCCGTGTCTTGGACAAGTTCGGCCTGGAACCCGCCCATGCCAAAGAGGACCAAGGATCCGAACGATCGGTCCCGGGTGATGCCGACAATCGTCTCGACACCTGGTGGCAGCATCGGCTGCACCACGGCTCCGCCCATCTGTTCGCCGAGGCGCGCCGCCAGGGCGTCGAAGGCGCCCCGAACCTCGTCGGGCGTGCGCAGTCCGACGTGGACGGCGCCGACGTCCGACTTGTGGACGATGGCACCCGAGCCGGCTTTGAGGACGATCGGGCCCCCTAGTTCGCTGGCGGTGCGGACCGCGGCGTCCGCGGTGTCGACCATGACCGTGGGCGCGACGCGCACGCCGACGCTGGTGAGCAGGTCCCGGGCGGCGGAGGGATCCAGCCACCCGCCCTCCGGGTGCTGAACGAGGCCCGCCGCGACGAGGCGGCGGGCCGCGTCGAGGTCCACGCCGTCGAGCTCGGGGATCTCGCCCTCGGGGCGCCGGCGCCAGTCGGCGAGCTCGGCGGCGCGCCCAAGAGCTCGGGCCGCGGCTTCGGGGAAGGCGAAGCTCGGGATCCGTCTCGTGTCGGCACGACCGGGGAGCAGATCGAGAGCGCCGTTGCGGCCCAAGAAACAGGCCACCACAGGCTTGGGGGTCGCCGCGGCTCCGCGCACGACTGCCCGCTCCACGTCGTCGGCGCGGGTCACCAGCGGCGAGACGAACAAGACGAGGCAGGCGTCGATCCCATCGTCGCCCAGCAGCGTCTCGAGGGCCTGCTCGTATTGCTCCGGGGTCGCGGATGCCACCAGGTCCACCGGGTTGGAGACGCCGGCGGCGGGCGAGAGGAAGCTGCGCAGCGCCTGTTGGGCGCCCTCGCTGAGTTCGGGCACCTCGAGTCCCGCCGCGATGCACGCATCGGCGGCGAGGATGCCGGGTCCCCCACCGTTCGTGATGATCGCGACGTGCCGGCCGACCGGAAGTGGTTGGTGGAGAACGACCGTGGCGACATCGAAGAGCTGTTCGAGCGTGTCGACCCGGATCACCCCGGCCTGGCGGAACAATGCGTCGACGGCGACGTCTGGTGCCGCGAGCGCCGCCGTGTGTGAAGACGTGCCACGCGCTCCGGCGACAGTGCGGCCGCTCTTGACCGCGATGATCGGCTTGCGGCGGGCGACCCGTCTGGCGAGCCGAGCGAACTTCCTGGGGTTTCCGAATGACTCCAGGTAGAGCAGGATGACATCGGTGTCGGGGTCTTCGTCCCAGTACTGGATCAGGTCGTTCCCGCTGACGTCAGCCTTGTTGCCCATCGAGACAAACGTCGAGATACCGAGACCGACCTGGTCGGCTCGGGCGAGCAGCTCGATGCCGAGCCCGCCGGATTGCGAGGCGAACCCGACGCGGCCCGCCGGCGGCGTGAGTGGCGCGAACGTCGCGTTGAGGCGAACCGCGGAATTGGTGTTGAGCACACCCATGCAGTTCGGGCCGATGATCCGCATCCCGTTGCGGCGTGCGAGCTCGACGATCTCCCGCTCGGCTGCCGCGGCGGTGCTTCCGAGCTCGGCGAACCCGGCTGAGATGACGACGAGGCCCCGCACGTGCTTGGCGGCACAGTCGTGCACAACGTCGAGGACCTGGTCGGCGGGAACGACGAGCACCGCGAGGTCGATCTGATCCGGCACGTCTCGCAGGCTTGGATAGGCGCGGACGCCGGCGACGGCGGTCGCGCTCGGGTTGATCGGATACACGGGCCCGGCGAACTCACCCGCCAGCAGGTTGCGCAGCACGGCGTGCCCGATCGTCCCGGCCCGTCGGCTCGCGCCAACGACGGCGACCGAGGCGGGAGCCAGGAGCCGCTCGACCGAGTGGGACTCGGCCACGTGCTCGCGGGCGCGCTGCGACGCAATCGAACTGGAGGTCGACGCAATCGCGAAGGACACGTCGACCGTGCCGCCGTCCAGGTGACGTTTGACCTCGAAGCCTGCGTCGACGAAGACGCGAAGCATCTTGACATTGTCGGCAAGTGTCGAGGCCACGAAGCGGCTGATCCCCAGCTCTCGGGCCACCGCCGCCAGGTTCTCCAGCAGAATGGTGCCCAGACCACGGCCCTGCTGGTCGTCCTGCACGGTGAACGCCACCTCGGCCTCGGTCTGGTCAGCGAGACGATCAAAACGGCCGATCGCCACGAGCTCGCCACCCAACTCGGCGCCGAACGCGAACCGGCGCTCATAGTCGAGACTGGTCAGAGCCTCGAGCTGTCGGGCGGTCGGCGCCGGCACCGGCGAAAAGAACCGCAGGTAGAGCGATTCCTCCGAGAGCCGTGAGTACAGCCCCAACACGGCATCGGCGTCGGTGCTGCGAATGGGTCGAAGGTGAACCGTCCCACCGTCACTCAGCACCACGTCGCACTCCCAGCGCGACAAGTCGACAGGCATGCCCGCAGCCTATGAGTTGTGGCCCGGCCGGCTCACACACACGCGTCGGCAACTCGCTGCTGAGACAACACCCAGAGTGGGGTGACCCCTGGGAACGGTTCGCGAAGGGCGGTTGGCACTCGAGGCGATGTGAATGCCAGTCTGCTTTCATCGTCGGCGACACCGCACCGGAGCCGATCGCGGCAGACTCCCCTTTCCCACGATCGGCCTCTCGCGCCCACCGGATGACCGGGTGACCAGGAGCCGGGACTCCTCAGTACGCTCAGTGCTTTCGGAGGAAGGCGGTGCTGGTGTGCGGCCGATCGGAAGTGGGCTGACGTGCTCGTCGTGACCGAGCTTGGCGATCGGGACACTCACGACACGGGTGGTTGGCATCCCGAACGGCCGCAGCGGCTCGACGCCGTGCACGCCGCGGTGCACGATGTCGTCGACGAAGAGGAGATCATCCGGGTTGAACCGCGCGAAGCGACCATCGATGAGCTCTGTCGCGTGCATTCGATGTCGTACCTTCGGGCCCTCGACGAGCTCTGCACAGCGGGCGGAGGTGCGCTGGACCCCGACACCGTCGTCTCGTCGGGATCGTGCAGGACCGCCCGCTTCGCTGCGGGAGCCGGTCTGGCCGCGATCGCGGCCTTGGAGCAAGGCCAGGGAGACGCCGCCTTCGTGGCCGTCCGACCACCCGGGCACCACGCTCGCGCGGATCGCGGGATGGGCTTTTGCCTTATCAACAATGTCGCGGTGGCAGCAGCCGCATTGGCCCATGAGCGCGAGCGAGTGCTGATCGTCGATTGGGACGTGCATCACGGCAACGGGACGCAAGACATTTTTTGGAACGACCCGAACGTGCTCTACATCTCGACGCACCAGTACCCGTTGTTCCCCGGGACCGGCGCGCCGTCCGAGACCGGCGGCGCCGCGGCGCCTGGGCTGACGATCAACTTCCCGTTCCCTGAGAAGACCTGCGGGGACGCATTCCTGCGCGCGTTCGATGAGGTGATCTGCGAGGCGGCGGAAGCCTTCGACCCGACATGGGTGCTGGTGTCCGCGGGCTTCGACGCGCACCGGGATGACCCGCTCGCCGGCCTGTCCCTGTCGGCTGGAGACTTCGCGCTCTTCGCCCACCGGGTGGCTGGCCTCGCGCCGGGTCCGGGGCGGCTCGCCTTCTTCCTCGAGGGCGGCTACGACTTGGCTGCCTTACGGCGGTCGGTCGCGGCGACGCTGGGAGCACCTACCGATCGCGACGTGTCAACGGAGGCGCCCACGAGCGGAGGCCCGGGGATGGCAACGGTGCAGGCGGTCAAGGAGATCCGACGCGAGTGGACGGGATGACAACGGGATGACGGTTCGACACATCGTGGCGGGCGTCGATGGTTCCGAGAACTCGCGTCGAGCGCTGGCGTGGGCTGCCGAGCTCGCACGGGCACTCCGGGCTGAGCTGGTCGTCGTCCACGCGCTGGGCCTCTTGGACCGGCTCGCTGACGGCGAGCCGGTACCCACCGCGGCACATCGCGACGCGATTGTCGAGGCGTTCGAGCACTCCTGGTGCGCGCCGCTCGCCGATGCCGGCGTTACGGCCCGCCGGATGGTGCGTGACGGGACGCCCGTCGACGTCCTCCTTGCGGTTGCCGAGCACGAAGAGGCCGATCTCATCGTGGTGGGGTCACGCGGGATCGGGAACGTCCCCGAGCGGATCCTCGGCAGCACCAGCCACCAGCTCGCCGCGCGATCAATCAGACCCGTCGTGATCGTGCCCGAGGGTGTGGGTTCGGGTTCCACGAGCACGCACGGAGCTCACTGAGGTCTCGGCAACATCGAGACCACGATCGACGCGCACTGCCTCGGTGAGGCGAGCTGACCGGTCGGCGGCACACCCTGCGTCATACCTTGAGCCGTGCAGCCCGCGAGTGTCACGGCCCGGTCACGACATGCGGACGATGATGTCACCGCTCGGTTCAGCACCACCAAACGGGCGAGGTCTGCGCAGCACGCGCCGATCAGACCACGACACCTGGAGACCATGAATGCCGCGTAAGACCTTCGACTCCTTGGTGAGCGCCGGCGGGCTCCTGCTGGTGGCCGTGCTGCTCGTCGCTGGCGGCCTGCTCACCTGGGGCCACGACTACATCCACCACGAGGTTTACACCCAGCTCGCCGCCCAGAAGATCGTCTTCCCGGCGGCCAACAGTCCGGCGGTGGCCGCCCCAGAGTTCGCGGCGATGCGCCAGTACGGTGGACAACTGTTGACCACCGGCGCCCAGGCCGAGGTGTACGCCGATCACTTCATCGCCAACCACCTCAAAGTGATCGGCGGCGGCAAGACGTACGCGCAGCTGTCGACGGAATCCCTGGCACAGCCGAACAACGCCAAGCTGACCGCCCAAGTGAACGAGGTGTTCAAGGGTGAGACCCTGCGGGGACTGTTACTCAACGCGTACGCGTTTGGGACCATCGGCGTCATCGCCGGGATCGCGGCCTTGGCAGCCTTTGTCGCCGCTGGGCTACTGCTCGTCCTGTCCGCTCTCGGCCTGTACCACGCCCGCCGAGTGTCCCCGGGCGATCAGATCCTCGCCGGAAGTGATCCTCACCAACCGGTAGCGGCCGCCGACTAGCCGAGCCGACACCCAGGCTCTCAAGAACCTCTCGACCGGTCATCTGAACTGATCCCCAACATCATGGACTCAGTCAGCACACCGCGCAGCAATCGCATCCCCGCACTGGTGGGGGTCCACCACGTGAGGTTGCCCGTGTCGGACATCCTCCGAAGCCGCGACTGGTACCTGGACGTGCTGGGGTTCGAACCCGTCCTGGACGTCGAAGAAGAAGATGCCCTCATCGGCGTCGTTCTTCAACACCCTTGTGGAATCACCATGGGTCTGCATCTCGACCTCCGACGAGCTGATGCGCTCAGCGACTTCGCTGCGGTGGCGCTCTGCGTCGGCGATCGCGATGAGCTCGAGGGCTGGTGTTGCCATCTGGACTCTCTGAGCTTGGAGCATTCGCCGGTCATCGAGGGCCACATCGGATACGCGGTCCAGGTACCTGACCCGGACGGCATCTTGATTGAGCTCCACACCAGCGGCCACCCCAGCGCCGATGAGGCGTAGCGGGCACCGAGCGCCCGCCCGCAGCATCTGCCTTCACGGCTCCACAGGCGCGACGCCGAGGCCGCGGTGAGCACCTGGCATGAGCATCCCGAGGCGCTCAAGGCCGTCTGCGTCCTGCCCTTCGGTTCGTTCGATGGTGCAACGGCAGCGGGGATCAACCTGTTCGACGCGGTGATTCACCAGTGGGACATCGTCGTCGGGGCAGGCATGGATCACGAGATCAGCGAGAAGCTCGCAGTCGTTGCGCTCGGCGTCGCCGGACTCCTAGTCACCGACGAGGCGCGACGGTCCGGCCACTACGCCGCCCCGGTCCTCGCCCCGGTCGGTGCTCCGCTCAGCGTTTGGCTCCTCGCTGCGACTGGACGCCAGGAGCAAACGGTGGCCCCAAAACCATGATCAAGGGGCGCCCCCCCGTCCCGAAGGGCTGATCGGTACTCAAACGGCTCCGACGTCGCTCAGCACTGGCTGCGCACCGACCGTGCCCGACGGCGCGACCGGGGCTAAGCCTTGGAGCGGTAGAGAACCTGCAGCTCGGTGAAGCCGTAGAGGCCCCAGGGCCCGTTCTCCACGCCGATGCCACTCCACTTGGCGCCGCCGAAAGGCTGATGGGGCGCCAGCGCGAGGTGCGCGTTGACCCAGGCGGTGCCGCACTCCAGCCTGGCCGCGACCTCGGCGCCCCGGTCGGGGTCCGCGCTCCACACCGAGCCGGACAGGCCGAAGTGGGTGGCGTTGGCCCGCTCCACGGCGTCATCGAGATCCCGGTACGAGATGACGGGCAGGGCCGGGCCGAACTGCTCCTCGTCGACGATCCGTGTCCCGTCGGAGATGTCGGCCAGGATGGTCGGCTCGTAGAAATAGCCGCCACCGTCGATGGCCTTCCCGCCCGTGACCGCCTTCGCTCCGCCCTTCACGGCGTCGGCCACCAACTCGCTGACCCGGTCGAACTGCGGCTTGTTGTTGATGGGACCGAGCTGCACCCCCTCGGTGCTGCCTTCTCCCACCTTCACGGAACGGGCCTTCTCGGCCAGGGCCTCGACCACGCCGTCGTAGAGACGCTCGGGCACATAGACACGCTTGACCGCCGAGCAGACCTGACCGTTGTTCTGGAACGCACCCCAGAAGAGCTTGTCGGCAATGGCGGCCGGGTCCACGTCATCCAAGACGATGGCCGGGTCGTTTCCTCCGAGCTCGAGGGTGACCCGCTTGAGGTCAGGAGCGGCCGCCGCGGCTACCTGCTTGCCGGTGGCCACCGAGCCGGTGAAGCTGATCTTGCGCGGGACCGGATGCGACGTCATCCATTGGCCCAGCTCGTCCCCGCCGCTGACCACGTTGAGCACACCCGGGGGCAGCACGCCGGCCAGGATCTCGCCCATCTTGAGCGTGGCCAGCGGGGTATAGGGGCTGGGCTTGAGGACCATCGTGTTGCCCGCCAGCAGAGCCGGCGCGATCTTCCAGGAAGCCAGGACCAAGGGGAAGTTCCACGGCGTGATGGCGGCCACCACGCCCAAGGGCCGGCGGATGACCTCGGCGAAGGCGTTGTCGTCGTCCTGGATCACTTCGCGGGGGATCTGCAGGTCGGCGTAGTACTTGAACCAGATGCCGGCCCCGAAGGCCTCGGTCGCCGCCTCATTGAGGGGCTTGCCCTGCTCGGCCATGAGGATCGGCCCGAGCTCACCGGCGGCCGCGAACATCGCGTCTGCGGCCTTGTGCAGCAGCTCCCGGCGCAGACCCTCGTCGGCCTTCCAGTCGCGGTACGCCTTGTTGGCCGACTCGAACGCAGCGTCGAGCTGACCTTTGGAACAGTCCGGAGCCTGGGCGTGGACCTCACCGGTGGCTGGGTTGATCACCCCGAAGGTGTCGGAGGTGGGGACGGCCGCGCCGTCGATGGTCATCGAGATCTCAGCCATTGGCGTTCCGATCTGGTCGCGTGGCGTCAGCCTACCGAGGTCCCGTTCGCCGCGCGCCCCCGATGCAAGCCTCACGACCAGCGACCGGGGCCCTTGTCCCACTCGCCACAGTCCCGCAGTCCTCGCCGCACTGCGAGCTCACCGAGATGTCGTCGCGGTCGCGCTCTTTGCTGGCGCGCGCAGGGTGTGCTGTTGCACTACCGAGCCGACCGCTCAGGCGGGCTCGCCAAGGTAGAGGGACTCGGGAAACACCTCCCGGATTCGATAGGAGAACCCCTCGCCCCAGAGCCGGTATACACGCCAGAACGCGCGGGGTTGGCGACCGGCCTCATCGAGCGCGAACGACACCGGCGTTCCGAGCAGCGCTGAAATCTGACCCAGGCCCATCTCACCCTCGAGCAACAACCGCCTGATGTCGGGGTCGGTGACCTGGGCCTCGGTCATGGCATGGCCCACGGCAATCGTCGTGGCCGCGCAGACCAGGTCGACTTCTCGGACTATGCGTCCATCGATCTCGTCTTGATGGACCAGTCCGATCGTGACGGGAGTGCCGAAGAACGCGGACAGCGTTCCCTGCAGTGTGCCCGCGGTTGCCAGCAGCACTCGTTGGAGCGGCGTGAAGCCGCGGAGCATCTTGAGGACGACGTCCCGATCGACGATCTCGGCCACCGGCTGCCCGACTCATGGTGCTTGGAGGAGGCTTACGAAGAGGTGAAAAGACAAGGTAGACGGTTGAGGCCGCGGGCCGGTCGAAGGCGATGAGCGGCTCCCGAGAGCCCGTGACCTGTACCGGCGGCGCGGCCCAACGACGCGGCCGACACCGTCGCGGTGCTGAAGGAGCCCCACGGCCGTCGCGCTACATGGACGGGTGAAGTCGACAGCACAAACTGCACACCTTCACCGACGGGCTCACCCGCGCCGCCGGGCAGTTCCACCAGTCGACCGAGGCGCGGCAAAGCGTGCGGGTGATGCGTCTGGGTGTCGTGATCCTTCCGGAATTGCCCTGGTCGAAGGCGAGGTCCCTGTGGCACCGCGCCGAGGAGCTTGGGTTCGATCACGCGTGGACCTACGACCACCTGGCCTGGCGGTCCCTGCGCGACTCGGCGTGGTTCGGGGCAATCCCCACCTTGACCGCCGCAGCGATCGTGACCGAGCGGATCCGGCTCGGCACCCTCGTGGCGTCCCCGACCTTTCGTCACCCCGTCCCCTTCGCCAAGGACCTCGTCACGCTCGATGATGTCTCAGGCGGCCGACTGACGGTCGGGATCGGTGCTGGTTCCCGCGGCTGGGACGCGACCATGCTCGGGGGCCCTGCTTGGTCCCCGCGCGAACGGGCCGACCGGTTCGCGGAGTTCGTCGAACTCACCGACCGGCTTCTGCGAAAGCCGGCGACCTCATATCGGGGCCGTTTCTACTCGGCTTCCGAGGCCCGGACCTACCCCGGGTGCGTGCAGCAGCCGCGCATCCCCTTCGCGATCGCCGCCACCGGCCCACGAGGCATGCGCCTGGCAGCCCAGTACGCACAAACCTGGGTGACCACGGGAGACCGAAACCGCACGGGACCACTCGGTCCCGTCGAGGGCGTCGAGGTTGTTGCCGGACAGATGAATCGACTCGATCAGGTGTGCCTCGATACGGGCCGCGACCCCGCGTCGCTGCAACGCCTCGTGCTGGCGGGGCTGCTGCTGGACGACGGGCTCGCCTCCACCACGGCCTTCCAAGACACCGCTGGGCGCTACGCCGAGGCGGGCGTTACCGACTTCGTCGTGCACTGGCCCCGTCCCACTGAGCCCTACGCCGCCGATCTCACGACCTTCGAGCGCATCGTCTCGCAACTCCCTCGATCGAACCAGTGCACGTAGCCGTCGCCAACCCGGGGCTCGGGGACGCCGGGAAGCAGCCTGGGCGCACCGCTGTTTGCCGGCGAAGCCTCGCGTCACGTGTCGCCGTCCACACCGAACCACCCTGCGCATGCGTGCGGGGCGGGGCCGCTACGCGAGCACGCGGTAGGACAGGTGCGTCACGCCGGGAGCATCCACGACCCGGATGCACGCCAGCTCGACGGGTTCAGGCCCGAGGTGGTCGAGCAATCGGACGCCGCGGCCGATCAGCACCGGGATCAGGTGGATGTGGAGCTCGTCGAGCAATCCCGCCCGCAGGCACTGCTGCACGCCAGCGGAGCCCATGACGCTGACGTCCTTCCCGCCCGCGGCCGCCTTGGCCTGCTCGACGGCGCTCTCGATGCCGTCGGTGACGTAGGTGTACGGCGGCTCGCCGCACGGCGCTTCGCCGGGCACGCGATGGGTGAGGACGAACAGCGGCACGCCAGGGAGCGGACCCGTGCCACCCCATGCGCCCGACACGTCGTAAGTGCGACGTCCGGCGATGACGGCTCCGCAACGGCTCGCGAACTCGTCGAAGAACCCGGCGCTGTCGGCCGACATCCGGAACTGCTCGTAGAACCGGCTCGGAGTGTCGCCGTCGGAGAACCAGTCGAACAGGCGTGAGCCGTGAGTGCCCAGCGGCTGCTGAGGGCTGTCGTCGGGTCCGGCGATGAAACCGTCCAGGGAGGTCGCGACGGCGGTGAGGACCTTCGCCATGCAGTCTCCTCGCCGGTTCGGCCGCGCCGAGGTCAGAACCAGTCATGAGCCGACCCGCTTCAGGCTGCAGTATGGCCTCCCCCACCCGACGACTGGAGATCGACATGGCTGGACAAGCACCGCCGCTCACTGACGAGCGCGAGCCCCTCCTCGCCTACATCGCCCAGCAGCGCGAGGGCCTCCGCAACGCCGCCTACGGGCTCACCGACCAGCAAGCCCGGTTGGTGCCATCGGCGAGCTCGCTCAGCATCGGCGGGCTCATCAAGCACGTCGCCGACACCGAACGCGGTTTGGATCGACATTGTCCTTCAACGCAACCGCGGGTCGCGGGCGGACCAGGAGTCGAATTACGAGGACAACTTCCTCCTCGGGCCCACCCTCAGCACCGGCGTGCTCGCCGTGACGTACCAGCCGGTCAGCGGGTAGCACGGCCCTGGCCGGTGAGCGGTCAGCGCTCCCGAGGTCTCGCAATCGCCCGTTGGCCCGCAGACGCCCGCGGCTTGACGGTAGATGCCACTCAGCGTAGTATCTCGGCTCTCCATCGACCACGTTGAGTGGTGATCGATGGAGCATGGAATGGGAGCGTTGACCCCCGGCCGCAGTTGTCGGTCACCGTCAAGGTCGGGGCGAGCATTGGTGAGACCGGCCCGTTCGAAGACATTGACGCGCTCGAGCGTCGGATGCGAACGGACTGGCGATGGCTCCCCATCCAACGAAACGATTCATCACGACGCTTGCGACACTCGCCGGCGTGTCGCTCTTCGCGATCGTTGCTGCGGGATGCATGGCACCTGCTCCGTCAGCGCCGCCGGGCGATTGTGCGGCAGCCCTGGCTTATCTGTCCGCGCACGAAGCACCCGGGTTCGTGTCCTATTGCCCGCACGACGCGGGCGGCAACGCGGCTGAAACGGTCGTCCCACCCCAGCAGACCAACAACCCTGGCGCTGTCACCGGTGTCATCTATATCTCCGACACCCACTGTGCCATCGCGTACGAGAACGAGGCCGCCAACAGTCATGGCCACCTCGTCCCCGATGCCACTGGCGATGGCAACTACCAATGGGTATGGCCCGCGCCGTTCGACCCCTATGGTCGGTGCACAACGTAGGAAGGTCGTGCCATCGAGCTCGGAGCAATCCGATGGGCGCCGGGCCACTACGACGACGCCGGTCCTCGTGACTAGGTCACAACTCGGGGGTATGTCATCGCCGTCATAATCCCTCGACGAGCGAACGACCCAAGCGCCTCACCGGAGGCACGGCCCTCCCCACTCCGAGCGGGGCGGGATCCGGGCGCGTGTGTGAATCGGAACCCCGACCGTGGCAACGTGAAGACCGTTCCAGCTGGAGACCGTTGAAGCCGCTGGAGTCCAGGTCAGCGAGGCTCGTTGGTGGCTGGAGACCGCTGGAACTGCTCCACGCGGCTGCATTGGAGTCGCAAATGGAGTAGCAAGGCTCGGGGGTTGCTGAAGATCCATTCGCCGAGGGCAGGCTCATGACGAAAACTCGTTGCCGGCGGGCTCCGGCCTGGGGATTACGACACCGCGGAACGCTGACCCTGTGCGTCATGGTGGTCGTCGTGGCGCTCATCTCAGGATGCTCTGGTGCTACTCCAGCCCGCCGCACCTCGGCTCCCGTTGGCGCCGTCGCCGCTCCAGGTAAGCCGTATACGTGCGCCCCGGGTGCCGGTCAGAGCATCTACGGCACGTTCGGTGATGCCAGCGCGATCGGTTGGCAAGGAAACTACCAAGGCGTGGTGGCCTGCCTCGGTGGCAGTTTCTACGTTCAGGACGGCTTGAACACCACCTACGGCTACGGGATCTACGACAACAGCCGCACGACTTGGACCAACGTCGATGGCTATCTGCCCGCGCTGGTTTCCGCCTTCCATCGCGCCGGTGTCGATGTCTCGATCACCAACTTCGCAGACGAACTAGTCCTCGGCGGCGACGCGTACGTTGCTGTCTACAGCAGAGTCGCGATCCACAATCCGACCCGCCATACCGCCCGCGTGGATCCAGAGCCCTCCTCAGGTCTGCTTGCCCTCGACTCGGCGTCGGTCAACGTCAGGCCAGGTGCCACGGTCGATCATGACTACGTCATCGCCGTGGATCGCTTCGGCCAGGCGTATCCCTGGCCCTCCGATCAGGCGCTGGGCGCCGCCGGCGGCTTCGATGCGCACTTTGCGCACATGCGGGACTTCTGGAACGCCCAGCTTGGGTCGATTGCTCAGATCAGCCTTCCGGATGGCCAGCTCACCGACGCCTACCGGAGTGGATTCATCTATACCCAGATCGCCCGAAGCGGCGACCACCTCAACACCGGCGTCAACGGCTACGACGGGGAGTACAGCCACGACGTCATTGGCATCCTCGCCAACCTGTTCACCCAAGGGGACTTCGCGGATGCTCAGGCTCTACTCCTCGACGCTCGCGACGCGGTCGGATCACCGGGCCAGTATGTGGATGGGCTCTGGACCTACGCCTGGCCGTGGGCGATCTATCTGCTCAAGACTGGCGACGTCGCCTTCGTCAAAGCCAACTTCTCCACCGAGGGACCCAACGGACCCAACACGCCGAGTATCGAGGGCACCGCTCATCTCATCGCGGCTGACCGGACCGGTCCCGGCGGGATCATGCACCGGACCAGCGACATCGACACGCTCGGCTACTGGACCATCGACAACTACGAGGCCCTGCTGGGACTGGCTGCCTACCGCTACCTCGCGCAGAGCATCGGAGACCCCGCAGAGGCGGCCTGGGCAACGAAGGAGTACGACAGCCTGCTAGCCGCGACAAACCGGACGCTCGACGCAACCATCCGCCGTTATGGCTTGCACTACCTGCCCTGCTCGATGCTCGAGCCGAACAGCTTCAATCGGTGCGCGAATCCTGAGGACGCCAACTGGACGTCGCCGCTCGGGCGCTGGGCCTGGGACGGTTACCTCTTTGGAGCGACGCGCAACGGCCCCGGCATCTCCATGATCGACCCGACGTACGCCTATGGCTTCCACAGACTCCTGGGCAAGCTTCCACCCGATACGTTCGGGGGATTCCCGGTCGACGACTACTACTCCACTGGCTACAACGCGGGCAGCGGGAACGCGGGACTGGCCAGCAACGCGTATCGCGACCAGGGGATCCTCAGCTACGAATTCATGATCCGCAACACTCAAAGCGGCCCCTATTCCTGGTGGGAGAGTGTCAGCTCTCCGAACCCGGCCTCACCCTGGGTCGGAAGCCACCCTCGTAGCGGCCAGGGTTCCTCTCCCCACGCCTGGGGCATGGCAACCGCCAACACGGTGCTCCTCGACTCCCTCGTGGCGCAGCGATCCGATGGCTCCCTGATCATTGGCCGGGGAGTCCCCAATACGTGGGTGCGCACCGGCAAGACAATCTCGGTGGCGAACTTTCCTACCATCAACGGGCATCGGCTCGGCTTCACCATCTCAGTCCACGATCGGGGCGTGTCACTGACCCTCACCGGCGACGACCCATCCGGCCCCGTGCTGTTCCAACTCCCCGCCTTTGTCCGCAACCTGAACCACTCTGGCCTCGGCACCTTCGACGACCGCACCGGCACCGTGACGCTCCCGCCCGGTGCCGGGCACATCACCGTGAAGTTGGTCCATCACGTTTGAACGGCCGAGGTCGAGTGACAGCCTTCACCTTGAACCTGCACACCGACGACCGCCGTGGTACCTGAACGAACCTGCTCCCACCGACCAGTCCCGTGGGGTGGCGTCAGGTCCCGGAGTAGATCGCCGACGGGCCCGTCGGCGTCCCGCTGGTGGAGGATCCATGGTGATTGCGGACGAGACGTCCAAGGATGCGTTCCAAACCATCTCACCCCGAGCCCACCAGGCATTTTGGAGTCGGGCCGGCCGTGAGCCGATCGACTCCGACGGCTCGCCGCTCGCCATCTGGTCGCGGCCGAGGAAGCCATCGCCGCTCGCAGCGAGCGTGAACGCGGTCGAACCTGACAATCCTCGTCGACCGTCGCCTCGCCGCCCAGCAACTGAGCGGCTGCTCGGTGCGCATCATCAGGCGGACACCTCCCAACTGTCGGACGAACCCCTGAGTGCGCTCCGGTTCGGCGATCTAGGCGTATCGAAGCTCAAGCGCGGCGCGGTTGCCGTCCCACTCGAGCGTCAGATGCCAGCATCCAGGCGTCGGCGCGTCGATGATCGACGGGTAGATCTCGCCAGGGTGGTGCGCGGTCGCGGTCCAGGCTGGAAGGCGCCCGTTGGATCGGACGGCAGTGTCACCGCACCTGCTGTTGTTCAGCCTCGCCGCGAGCCGGCTCGCCGCTGCATCAGAAGATGAGGACCCAACCAGAAGGCCAAGAACGGCTACGGGAACAACAACTGCGACGCGAAGCACGGGAGGACTCTTGCGGCACGTGGCGGACTAGCGCCACTCACCGTCGCGGCAGAGTCGACATTCGTGCACCGCGATCTGTCCGATGGTGATCTGAATTGCTTCCTGGCCCCTGTTGGTTCGGCTTCGTGCGACGTGGAAGTCGACACCAGCCGGCCGACTCACATCCACGACCTGGTAGCAGCCCGGGCATTGCACCACGTCGCCCACCGCGCCTCTCCCCTCAGTGACTCAAGCACACCGACGCCAGAGTCACCCCCCGTCTGGCCAGTCTCTGCCCTCAACCCGGCTCGCACAAGACCCAGCCGGCTCGAAGATCGACTCGCCGGTCGTGGTGTCAGCACGCCGGGTGGCCGTGCGGGGTTTCGGGGCGTCAGCGCGTGTGGTGGCTGGTTGGTATCCAGGTGGCGGCGAGGATTCCGGTGGCGACGAGGGTGACGTGGCGTTCGCCTTCGTTCCATTGGTAGAGGCCGAGGTTCTGGGATTGCGATGGGGACGCTCCAGGTCGGGTGGCAACGACGAGTAGGTGGCGGCCGGTTGGGTCTGAGGTCAGGGCGTCGACTCCGGTGAGGCCGTCGAGGGTGACGAGGCGGCGGCGGATGGCGCCGGTACTCGGGTCGAGCGCGACGACTTCGGGGGAGTGTTGCTGGTCGGGGCCGGGTTGGTAGAGGCCGAGGAACTCGCCGGTGTCGCCGAGGTATCCGTACCAGCCGGTGGCGTCGCTTTGGGGATAGGGCGCGCCGGCGAGGGACGCGCCGGGCACCTGGGTGTCAAGCACTCTCGGGTAGCTGCCGCTGTTGACGTCGTAGAGGACGTAGGCGAGGTGGCGCGAGTCGGGTGCCCACGACAGCTGAGCGAGGCTCTGGCCTCCTTGGGGCACCGTCCATTGCGAGGCGGTCATGGTGCGACGTGAAAGGGGGACGATGACCAGTTTCTGTGGGGGTGGGGTGCAGCCGTTCGGGCCGAGGTACGAGAGATAGGCGAGGTGGTGACCGTCGGGGCTGACCGCCGGTTGGGTCGCGGCGCTGGCGACGACCTGGGGCGTGCCTCCGCTGATGGGGACGGCGGCGACTTCACGTCCGGGACAGCTATAGGCGGGGGCTGACGGCTGGCCGAAGAACAGGGTCGAACCGTCGGGAGACACCGAGAACGGGGCTCCGACACCGACGTCGGTGACGAGCGTGCGAACCACGCGGCCGGTGCGCGCCGAGAGCACGACGAGGTTCGCGCGGGTGGTCTCGGCGACGATCTCGCCCGAGGCGGAGGACGCCTCCGGGGTCTTCACCACAGGCCCGCTGGCTCCACGAGCATTGAGAACGGCGGCGACAGCCAAGGTCACGACGACAACTCCGATGACCGCCGAGGTCACCGATCGGGATCTGGTTCGCGACGTTCGAGCCTCGAATCGCCGCTGGATTTGGCTCCACGCATTCGGACTTGGTCGCACGGTTCGAGCGTGGGCGTCGACCGCCTCGCGGAGCTGCTCGTCGAGACTCACCGTCGTGGGCCTAGCCGAGCGGCCAGCGTGCCCATCGCCCGGTGCGTGTGTGACTTCACCGATCCGGGCGAGATCTGCAGCGTCTGAGCGATCTCGGTTCCCGAGAGCCCCAGGTAAAAACGCAACGCGAGACATTCTCGTTGTCGTCGGGGCAGCGACCGCAGGGCCTCAAGCACCGCGCGCTGGTCCTCGCGCAGCAACGCCACGTCCTCGGCCGACGCCACGTCGCGCACCGCCGCCACCGGGTGGCGGCGTATGACCCGACGGCGACGAAGGCGGGAACGAGCCAAGTTCAAGACGGTCGAACGCAGGTAGGCGGGGGCGGCGGCCGGCTCACGCAGTCGATCCCACGCCTGATAGCTACGCACGAACGCCTCTTGCACGAGTTCCTCCCCGATTGTCGGGTCGTCGACCAAGAAGCAGGCGAAGCGAAGCAGCGAGGCGTACTCGCTTCGAAAGAGGCACTCCAGCTGCTCCTCCCGCCCAAATGGGGCGCCACACTCCCCCGCCATGTCGGCCATCATTGACCCAACAGACGCCGACTAGCCCGCCACGGTTGTCATCCCGTCGAGGCCTGCGTGAGGAGGAGGTCAGTGAGAAGCCCGGAGCGAGACACCAGGCCCGGACCTACCCTGACCCGGTGTTCGCCTCACGCCCGTAGCTGGAGCCCTGTGTCAGGTAGTTCACACTGAGGTCGTATGGCGATCGGGCCACGTTGGCGCGATTAGGAGGACGCCATGGTTCAGAACCCACCGGAAGGCTTTCCCCGCATCACCCCGTACTTGCTGTACGAGGACGTAGGCGCCGCCCTCGACTGGCTGATTGGGGCGTTCGGCTTCACCGAGCGGGTCCGCATGAAGGGGCCCGATGGCACGACCAACCACGCCGAGGTCAGCCTCGGCAACGGCGTGGTGATGATGGGCCACCCCGGGCCCGACTACCAGAACCCCAAGCGCCGCGGCGGCGCGACCCAGCTCGTCTACGTGTACGTAGACGATGTCGACCAGCACTGCGCGGCAGCCAAAGCCGCGGGCGCCCGCATCCTCAGCGAGCCCGCTGACCAGTTCTACGGGGACCGCACTTACGGGGCCGAGGACCCCGAAGGCCACCAGTGGTCCTTCGGCCAGCATGTCCGCGACGTCGCCCCGGAGGACATGCATCCGTAGCGGTGTGACCAGGCCGGCGGAGAACGACGCGGCCAAATGCCGCTTCCCGGAAGGGACGGCTTGGAGCTGTTACTTGGGGACGGCCACGAGGGTGCCACAGCATGGTTCGGGTAAGGCTCGTGAGGTGGCATCGTCGCAGTGACCCGCAGGCGCAACCGACCGAACTCTGATCGACGCCGCCGGATCAGCCCCTACGTTCCTCGTCGAGTCCGTCTCGCACGTCGTCACAACCCGTGAGGAACGCTCTTGGCGAACCGGTTCGAGCCGAATCCATCGCGAGCTGACGAGGCGTAGTTCGCCCGGCCACGTGATGAGGCTCGGGGGCGGATCAGGCGGTGTAGGCGGTCAGCGTGTCGAGGAACGTGGTGCTGAGCCCGTAGTCGCCCACGGTGGTGGCCTCGAGCTCGTAGTGGTCGCCAGTCGAGACGACGTCGAGCACGACCTTCGTCGCCAGCTTCCCGGGATTGGTGGTGATCTTCAGGTCGGCCCGCTCCCAGGTCGCGAGCAGCTCGTCGACCTGCCGGGCGCCGCGCTTGGACCCCATGCTGAGCGCGTAGACGCGGTCCTGGGTGACGGCCAGGCACGCGAGCTTCGGCGTGCGCATCCCGCCGGTTTTCGCCAGACCGCCCGCCTTCTTGTTGTTCCGGGCGCGACCGGCCATCCCGGCCCCCGGGCTGAACTTCGACAGCGCGAAGTTGCCCCAGGTCCCGGCGGGCTGGAGGACGCCGACGGCGAGTACCGGCTCGGGCACGTGCGGCTGCACCAAGTCGTGGTAGAAGCGGATTGTCTCGTCTGCGGTCCAGCGAGGCATGTCGGGACTCCTGATCGGGGATGCGCTCGGGCGCTCGGTCCTCACTCAAGCAGTGTGCTCGCCTCGAGTCCTGAGTAGGCGGTACTCACTCGCCGGTCCAGCACGAGTTGCTTTGGGCGTGGCCATTGCTCGCTGGGCTGGGTCGCCGGCCTCAGCTGTCCGAATTGTTCCGGGACGGCCCGGGGCGCCTTGCTGACTCGGCGATCTCATCACGTAGACCGTAGAGAACCGGCAGCGTCGCGTGGTCCTTTGGGCGGTCCGCCGCCTCCTTCGAGCGAATGACGTCATCGAGCGACGCGACGGCGACGGCTGTGCCCGCGACACCATGACGGCGTGCTGAGCGAGTTCCTCATATCCGGTAAACGCTGCCGGTTCGAGCGCGAGGTCGAGATCTCCGAGATCGATGGTGGGGTTCAGCATCGTCATGCGCCCCCGAGGGCCCCCATTCCCGCGCGGGCATGACCTCGGTTGTCTCGACGAGGGCCGTCACCTGGGTCCCCGCCGGCGAGCTCGAGGTCGCCGAGGACTCGCGGGTGATCAGACCCTGCCCTCAAATCCCACGATCGTGCGCACGGGGGCCTCTCGCCCCCGGGGCCCCGAAGGGCAGGTGCTGGGGACGCGCGCTCGCTATGTCGACTCCGGGGTGATCCCGGCACCGCGCAGCATTCGTCGCAGGTCGATGACCTGCTGCTCGTCGATATCGTGATGTCGCGGGGCATCGAACGTTTGGGTCTCAGATCCCAACGTCACCGCGTATCGGCCATCATGCTCCCCGGTGACAGCGGCCAAGCACTCGAGGAGTGACAAGACGTCGTGCCATTGGATGTTGTGACTAGCCGGATGGCTGAAAATCCTCTCCACTGTGGCCCGATGATGCCGGTCCAGTTTTATGCCTTCTCCCATTTCACTCTCCTCAGCCGCTCAGAGTAACCCCGAACGCGGTGGTGGTGATCACGGATCGGCTTGGTCGTTGACCGCCAACTGCAAAAGACGATCTACCAGTTCGAGCACGCCCATCGGGTTGTCCAGATCGCCAAGCTGGCGAGCCGTGAGAAGAGACGCGAGGGTGAGCTTCTCGACGCGGTGAAGGCGCAGGTCTATGGCCTGCGCTGATCACGAGGACGAGGCAGGTCTCCCATTCCACGTCGCGGTTTTGGCGGCCCTGGTGCTCGACGAACTCGCCAGCGAGCCCGACGAAATTTTGGCGGACCGCCCAGGGCGTCGGTTTCAGCGCGGGGACGGTTCTCAGCTCACGGCTCCGCTCGCTCCACGACTTCTGGCTGCTGCGCGGTAGATACGCTCGATTTCGTCACGCGCGAGACGAGTCCCGTCGGAAACCCGCGCCGCCGTGGCGGCCGGTGGGGCGCAGCGTGACGGTGAGCGCGCCGGTGTGGGTCTCGTGCTTGCGGCCCGCTGCCACGATCTCGGCGAGCGTGGCAGCCGAGCGCTCCACGGCTTCGTCGACCGTGTCGGTGCTGACGTCGTAGAGGGTGAGGAAGTTCGAGCCCACGCGCGCCCGCGGCATGCGTTGCCACCGCGACATCGCGCCGAAGGCTCCGCACGAGAGCATGTCGGGTACGTGTTGGTCGTCGTACCAGGCGTCCCACTCATCTTCCCGGGCCGGGTCATTGCAGAGCACGTTCGTCAGGATGTGGCCGCGCAGCGCGGGCGACGGTTCGGGCTTGTCTCCGAAGGGACCGTGGGCCCGCAGCACATCCGCGCCGACACAAACATGCGCAGCATGCACACGACCCGCGGCGCGCAGCGCGTCGTCAGTATCGAGCGTGCCCGCGGCCTGCGCAACTACGTCGGTGTCGTCCAACTCGTAGATCGTGACATGGGTAAACCCGATGCCCGGCATCCCGGGCTGCGGTCGCGCGGTCAGCTCGAACCGGGTTGCGACCCACGGTCCGCCCGCACTGCACAGCGCCGGCAGATGGACACCGTCTTCCCACTCGTCCCATTCCGGCTCTTGCGAAGCCCGAACGCACTTCGCATACACAACAAGTAGTCCAGTGGTGCGCATCCAGCAGAGCCTCGTTCCAAGCGGGTGTCGGAGCAAGCCCCAGCCCCGCATCGGGAACGCGCCTTGATGGGTGGCCGGGCTGAGGACAGATTCGGGACTGAGCGGTTCGGGACAGCCCAGAACCTCTGCGCCCGAAGGAAATGGTGGCGAGCCGGCCAGTACGCCGGATAGGGGCCGGCCCCGACGCCCCTCCCCGCGGAGACGCGTCAGATCACCGTTCTGACCTGCGAAAACGCTGCTCCATGCCTCGCGTTAGAACGCGACCGATTTCAGCCTCTCTCAAGCCTCCCACCGGACTTTGCCGGACTCGGGCGCTCCCGAGGTTCTGGATGCCGGTCGCGCCGGCGGTCGCGAAGGAAGACCCCCCGCCGCCGCCGGATCCCACGCCTCCGCTGCCGCCGCCGCCCGTGCTGCCGACGTCCCCGTTCCCACCCGCGCCCCCGGGCGGGGCACCGGCACCTCCCGGACCGGCGCCGCTCGTGCCCGCCGTATCAGTTCCGGTTCCACCCGAGCTGAGGAGTGTCGGATGCGGTCGCGTTGGCGACGGACTCAGCGCATCCGCCTGACCGCCGACCCCCCTCCCGGCGGCCGGAAGTTCAAACTGAGTGCCTCGGACGCAATCCTAAATCTGATAATCTGATCACGTGCGGGAGGTAAGCGCCACGGATGCGGCTCGGGGATTCTCCGACGTCCTCGACGCGGTCGAGCATGCCAACGAGACCTTCGTCGTGACTCGGAGCGGACGCACGATCGCTCTGATCACCCCCGCGCCCGCGGCTCGAGGCCGCGCTGTCAAGACCATCTTGCGTCGGCATCGACCCGACCGTGCCTGGATCTCTGAGCTTCGCGAGCTGCGCGGACTGGTGGACACCGAGGACCGACCCTGGCCCGGTTGATCCTCGACACCACGGTGCTGGTAGCTGCCGAGCGAGGCATCCGGCGCCTGGACCGGGTGATCGACGACGACGACGACGTCGCGATCGCGGCGATCAGTGCCGCTGAATTGCTCGTCGGAGTGGAACTCGCCAGCGGCCGTCAACAGCCGCTCCGCCACGCCTTCGTTGAGGAACTCTTGTCCTCCACCACCATCGAGCCCTACGACCTCTCAGTCGCCAGACACCACGCTGAACTGCTCGCCCACACCCAACGCGCCGGACACCATCGCGAAGCCCACGACCTGATCATCGCCGCGACCGCCAAAGGGCGGGCGCGAGTCGTTGTCACCGCCGACCTCAGCGGCTTCAAGGACCTTCCCGGCGTGGACGTGGTCCTCGTCGACTGATCCACACACGACGACACCGATCGGACGAGTCCACAGCGAACGACGCGGGATCCGTGGCTGTTGAGAGCGCGTATCTCGGACCGGCCGGGACAAGTCGATTTCGTGAGCACCACTCAACGGCCACGACCCACAAGCCGCGCACCCCACCGTCGGATGCCGGTTCCTACCTAGTAGCGCGTCGATTCTGGGATTCTTCAAGCACCGAGTGGGCGCGCGCCAGCAAGCTGTCCCAACACCAGCCGGGGTCTCCCGGTTTGATAGTGGTTACGCTATCATAGTCGGGTGGACGCAGGTCGAGCTCTTCGGCGGGCCCGCGGTCGAGCCCGGCTCACGCAACGCATGCTCGCCCACCTGACCGGCATCTCCCAGCCGACGGTGGCCCGGATCGAGGTCGGGGCTGAGATGCCGCGCATCGATACCCTCACGCGCCTCCTTTGGGCGTGCGGGGAGACGATTGAGGTCCTGCCGCGTGCGGGCATTGGCGTCGACCGAACCGGGATCCGCGCGCTGCTAAGGCTCACGCCGGCACAGCGTCTCGGTACGCTGCGGGAGGAAGCCTCAACGTTGGACCGCCTTCTCACCGCGCGCAAGCTTCGCTAAGCGATGCCCTACGACCCGCTCAACGCACTCCGCACACTGCAGCAATACGGCGTGCACTTCGTCGTCATCGGCGGTGTCGCCGGCCGGCTCTGGGGATCGCCGACCATGACCAACGACACTGACGTCTGCTACGCACGCGACCAAGCCAACCTGGAGCGGTTAGCCGACGCGCTCCGGGAACTCCAGGCTCGCCTTCGTGGCGTCGACGATGACGTCCCCTTCAAGCTGGAGGCCAGCACCCTCGCTCACGGCCAGAACTTCACGTTCATCACGACACATGGACCGCTCGACGTGCTGGCCATGCCTGCCGGTGTCGATGGCTTCGAAGAGCTGAGCCGCAACATCGTCGAGTTCGACGTCGGCGAGGGCTTGATCCTGCCGGTGTGCGATCTTGACGACCTGATCCGGATGAAGAGAGCGACCGGCCGAGCTAAGGATCGCATCGAACTTGAAGTGCTGGCAGCAGTCCGCGAGGAGCGTGACAACCCTGCTGAAACGTGAACCAGGCTGTCTCGCCCGAGCGGCATATGACCAGCGGCGAGTGATGGGGGCCGTTGTGGTCTCCGCCGTCCCGTTCGACGGAGGAAGCTGGTTCGGCTCGTAGGAAGTCAGCTCAGCCCCAGAACACGCGGGTCGGGTCTGACCCGAGCTCCTTGACAAGGCGCAGACGCGGTCACAGTCTCAAGTGCGTCTGTGAACCTGTTGCTGTCCTGAAGCAACAGACACGTTGGAAGGAGCAGTTCATGGCAGGCAAATTGGCGGTGATGGCAAGCTCACCTGCTGACTATGAGCGTCTCGGGCTATCGCCCACCTCGATCGCTCCGTGGGAGGATGGCGCACGCACTGACGACTCGTCGGGTACCTACGAATGGTGGTACTTCGACGCGCATCTGGCCGATGGGGCGAAGCTGGTCGTGACGTTCATGAATAAGGACGACCTCGCCGATCCGCGGAAGCCGTTGTCGCCGTTGCTTCGGCTGGACCTCGATCTTCCCGACGGGCGACACTTCGAGAAGGTCGTGCATTATCCACCGGGTGAATGGTCGGCGGCCAAGGACCATGCCGAAGTGCGCCTCGGCGAGAACCGATTCACGGGTGACTTGCACCAATATCGGATCCAAGCGACCGCGGAGGAGATCTCGGTCGATGTCACTTTGACTGGCGAGGTTCCCTCGTGGCGCCCGTCGACCGGGTACATGCTGTTCGGCACGGATCGGTCGCTGGAATTCGCCTGGCTTCCCGCGGTGCCTCAGGGCGCGGTGACCGTCACGTACTCCGTCGACGGCGGGCAGCACGAGACGACGGGGGTCGGCTACCACGACCACAACTGGGGGAATGTCGGTCTGATGAAGGTGGTGCACGACTGGTACTGGGTCGTGGTCAAGCCGGACCGTATTCGGTCATCGCGTCCTACATCACCTCCACTAAACAGTATGGGTTCGAGCCGATTCCGATCTTCATGCTCGCCTGTGACAACGTCCTCGTCGGCGACGACCCTGCGAACGTCACCTTCGAACGGGAAGGGGTCTACACCGATCAGACGACCGGCAAGCCCGTCGCGGCGACGACGCGCTACACCTATCGGAACGGCGAGGACCGATACGTGGTGTCATTTATCCGCACCCACGACCTGTCAGCAGGCCGGATGGTCGATACCATCAAGGGCGTCAAACGCATCGCCGCCAAGCTGGCGCACTTCGACGGTGCTTACCTGCGATTTGTCGGTGACATCGAGATCTCACGGTATCGCGCTGGTGAGCTGGTCGAGACCCACAAGGACGACGCGATCTGGGAACTGATGTACTTCGGCCACGCCCGCGACTCGTAGCGCCAACCCGATCGGGTCCGACTCACGAACCGGACTCGTAATCGTCGATCGGTTCCGGGGAGGCTAAAAGGGGGTCGGCTGGCGCGATGCTGGTAGCGGGTCATCGCTGAGTAGATGCCCGGGGGAGAGATCGATGGCAGCGACAGTGGAGGCGGTGGCATTCCTCGGGATCGGGGCGATGGGTCACGGGATGGCCACCAGCGCGTTGCGTGCCGGTATCCCGACGGTCGTGTGGAATCGCAAGCCGGAGGCGACCCAAGACCTCGCCGAGCTCGGCGCGGATGTCGCCGATACCGCCGCGGAGGCGGCCCGGCGCGCCGCGATCGTGGTCACGATGGTCACGGACACCGATGCTGTCGTTTCGATCGCCCGCGACCAGGGCATGCTCGCGGGGCTCGCTCCGGGCGCCGTCTGGGTGCAGATGAGCACGATCGGCGTGGTGGGAATCGAGGAGGTCGCGGCGATGGTGGACGCCGAGCGTCGTGACGTGACCCTCATCGACGCGCCAGTGTCGGGAAGCAGAGACCCCGCTGAGCAGGGTGCGTTGACGATCTTCGCATCGGGGTCCGACGAGGCTCGCCCGCGCGTCGCTTCCCTCTTCGACGCGCTCGGCCAGCGCACGATCTGGGTCGGCCCCGTCGGGGCTGGATCGCGAGTCAAGGTCGTGAACAACACCTGGCTCGCGTTTGGGGCGGAGGCGATCGCCACGTCGGTGGCCCTTGCTCGACAGTTGGGCCTCGAGATCGAAACGGTGATGGATGCCCTCGGCGGCGGCCCGCTCGTGTCGCCGTGGCAGGCAGCCAAGCTGCAACGGATCGCCACGGGCGAGTTCACCGCCCAGTTCGCGCTGTCACTCGCGCTCAAAGATGTCCGCCTTGCCCTCGAGGCAGCCGGACACGACCGGTTCACCGCTTTTGCCGGCCTGGCCGATGAATGGCAACAGGCCCTAGATCAAGGACTGGGCGACCAAGACCTGACGGTCGTAACCCAAACGCTGGAGCACCAGGGAGAGACACCATGACGCTGATCGGCTACACGATGATGTGCGAGCAGGCGGGTCCGAAACAGCTGGTGCGAGACGTGGCCCTCGCCGAGGAAGCCGGCTTCGACTTCGCAGTCATCAGCGATCACTACTCCCCGTGGCTGGACTCGCAAGGCCATTCCCCGTACGCGTGGAGCGTGCTTGGCGCGGCGGCACAGGCGACCGATCACATACCGCTGATGACCTACGTCACCTGCCCGATCCGCCGCTATCACCCCGCCGTCGTCGCGCAGAAGGCGGCGACCATGCAGCTGCTGTCCGACGGACGGTTTACCCTCGGGCTCGGCGCGGGCGAGAACTTGAACGAGCACATTGTCGGCGGACGGTGGCCCCTCGCCGGGTTGCGCCACGCGATGCTCGAGGAGGCGGTGGAAATCATCCGCGCCCTGTGGGCGGGCGGCATGGTGACCTATCGGGGCAAGCACTTCGACGTCGAGTCGGCGAAGGTCTGGGATCTGCCCGAGACTGCCCCGCCGATCGGCGTCGCGGTGTCGGGGCCGGCAAGCTGCCGCCTGGCGGGACGCCACGGCGACGCCATGATCGCAGTCGAGCCCCGTGCCGAGCTCGGCCAGCTGTTCGACGACGAGGGCGGCTCCGGAAAACCGCGCATTGGCCAGATCGCTTTATCGTACGACGCGGATCAGCAGATCGCAGTGAAGCGGGCGATGGACCAGTTCCGCTGGTTCACGGGAGGGTGGAGAGTCAACGCCGAGCTCCCGGTTCCGGCGTCGTTCGAGGAGGCGGCCCGGACCGTGCGCGAAGAGGACGTGCTTGCGCAGATGCCATGCGGTCCTGACGTCCAGCGCCACGTCGCAGGCATCCGCGAATTCGAGGCGGCCGGATTCACGCACGTCGCGTTGGTGCAGGTCGGCGGGGATACCCAAGAGCGATTCATCACGTGGGCGGCAACGGAACTACTGCCCCGCCTTCGAGCATTGTGACCCACCTTCGGGCCTGCACGTCCTCCGCATTGACAAGGTGCAGGCTGACACCCGCGGCGCGTGACGTTCGCCACCAGGCCTGACGACAGTTGGAAGCGCCGAGCGGAATGGATCCCGTCGAGGACTCGCGGTTCAGCAGACCACGAGTCCCAACCCCGCGTCGCGTCACGGCGAGGACACTTAGCCTCCGCGTTGGTGGCCCGTTTTCCAAGTTCTTGACCGCTGCTATGTCCACACTCACGGGAACCCATCACCCGAACGTGTGCATGCCATCAAGGTCGTGACACCGAATTTCCTAGCCCGGCAACGCGCGTCCGTACCAGCGGCACTGATGCCGCGGTAGCACGCATTCGGTACGGCGAGGCCTGCCGGGCTGACAAGCCCCTGGTCGCACTTCGGGATCTGTTGGCGCGGCCGAGGTAGTCCTAGAGGGCTCTGCATCCGCCGACGGCAGACAGAGCTCCGCGCGGACGGAGTCTGTCCACAAATCCTCGAAGTGATGTACCTGATACTCGATGATGACCGGTTCACCCAGACTTCTAGGTCACTAACGCGCCCGTGCCGTAGCTCTCGATGGCGCACGCATCGCGATCATCGACGATTAGCAGATCGGCAATCTCGCGATTTGACGCGTGAACCCACTTATTTCGAAGTTCAAAACCAATGCTGCCTTCCGCGACTGGACGCATCTGCCTTCGACAGACATCGATTGCCAGGTCTCTCGCATTACAGCGTGGGGTGGGGACGCCGTCGATGACGAAGTCGGCGCCGGTGACATTTCCGGCGCGGTGGCTCGCTAGGAGCAAGACAAGATCGGCGACCTCGCTCGGGTCGGTGAAGCGACCAGTTACCGCTTGCTCGGTGGCGGGTTTTGCAACTTCATCTGGCGCGGTGCCACTTTGTCGGCCCATGGTGACCGCCCGCCCACGGGAGTGCCCGTGCACACCTTCTTGACCGAGATCCGCCAGACACTGATCCCGACTCGCGACAGCAAACATGGTCCGTTGCCGCCGCTGCTGATTGCCATGACACTGGTCACGGGCCTGGTCGACGCGTTCAGCTACCTGGCGCTTGGACACGTCTTCGTCGCCAACATGACCGGCAACATCGTGTTCTTGGGCTTCGCCGTCGCCGGCGCCCACGGCTTCTCGATCGCTGCATCTCTCGCGGCCCTCGCGTCGTTCGGCTTCGGCGCCCTCGTCGGCGGCAACATTGGCTCGCGGCTCGGCCACCATCGGGGCCGGTTTCTCAGCACCGCCGCCGCCGTCCAAGCTGTCCTCCTCGCAGCCTCGGTCTTTCTCGCAGTGCTGAGCGGAAGCCCAGTTACGGCCGGATACCGCTACATCCTGATCGCCGTCCTCGGCGTCTCCATGGGCATCCAAAACGCCGGCGCCCGCAAGCTCGCGGTGCCCGACCTGACCACCACCGTGCTCACCCTGACCATCACCGGCATCGCAGCCGACAGCACGATCGCCGGTGGAACGGGATCGATCGCGGGGCGCCGCCTGACCTCGGTCGCCGCGATGCTGGCAGGCGCCGTCGTCGGCGCAGCGCTCGTCATTCACGTCCACATCGTCTATCCGCTCGTCATCGCCCTGGTGGTGACCGCGATCGTTGCGGCGACGACCCGGATACTGGGGGCGACGAACCCCGCCTGGGTCCACGCCGAGAGATAGCTAGGGACCGGTACACGCAAGGCGGTATTGACTCGCCCCGCTCGTGACCATCCCACGGCAAGGGAGTCCGATTCGAACGCTCCCTCCTCCGCACCATGCCAGACAGGGGTAAGGGCGCGGCTCGGGCACCACAAGAATCCGATAAGAGCCAAGGGCGCCCGTGACCCGATCGGGCGCCGCCTTCGATTCTCACCGAGTTCTTGCCCGCGCTGACCGTGACGCTTACGTGGCGGCTTCACCATCTCCCGAGCCGAACCGGACAAGGAGATGGCGATGCGCAAGGCAGCGTTCGTCACCACGCCCCTCGGTGACCGTGCCACCGAAGCCGGCGGCACGGTCGTCGAGCTGGTGGTCCCCGTGTACAACGAGGCACCGATCCTGGAGCGCCAAGTGCGGCGGCTGCACGGCGCGCTGACGGGCCTCCTGCCGTTCACATGGCACATCACGATCGCTGACAACGGCTCCAGCGACGGGACCGGCGCGGTGGCGGACCGCCTCGCCGCGGACCTGCGCGACGTCACCGCGCTGGGGTTGGCGGCGAAGGGCCGCGGCCGGGCGTTGCGGGCTGCGTGGATGGAGAGCCGAGCGACCGTCGTCGCGTACACCGACGTCGACCTGTCAACCGACGTCGCGGCCCTCTACCCGCTCCTCGCTTCGGTCCTCAGCGGTCACGCCGACATCGCGGTCGGATCACGTCTGCTGCCCGGGTCGCAGACAACCCGAGGCGTGAAACGGGAGCTGATCTCGAGGGCGTACAACCGTCTATTGCACCTCACACTCGGGACCGGGTTTCGGGACGCGCAGTGCGGGTTCAAGGCCGTGCACGCAGAGGTCGCCCATGCGCTGGTGCCCGAAGTCGATGACGACGGCTGGTTCTTCGACACCGAGCTGCTGGTGCGCGCCGAGCGCCACGGGCTCCGCGTGGTCGAGCTCCCGGTCCGCTGGGTGGATGACCCCGATTCCCGGGTGGACATTTTGCGGACCGCCCAGGACGACCTCCGGGGGGTCGCGCGACTCCTGCGCGAACTCGGGCCCCGCCGCCCAACGGCCCCACTGACCCTCGGCGCCGCCCGCTCCAGACGCGAGCACGCGGAGGCGGCGTGACCCTCCGCGACGCCGTCCGCGTCCGCCGGCCCGCGGATCGGCTGGGACAGCGGATCATCCGCTGCTTCTCGGTGTCGGTCCTCACGACAGCGCTGAGTCTGGTGACCCTCGCCGCGTTCACCGCCGCGGTCGGTGTGACCGCCTGGATCGCGAACGTGCTCGCCACCGGCCTCGGGACCGTGGTCTCGTACCGCCTCAACCGCCGGTGGGTGTGGGGGCGTCGCGGCGCCGACGACCCGTGGCGCGAGGTCCTGCCGTTCTGGGCCATGTCGTTCACCGGGCTGACGCTCTCGACGCTCTTGGTCGCAGGCGCGGAGCACTGGGCTCGGGCAGCAGGGCTCGGCAGTGCCGCCCGCACCGGGCTCGTGCTGCTCGCCAGCGCCGCTGGCTACGCCGTCCTCTGGGTCGCGCAGTTCGTCGTGCTCGAGCGGCTGCTGTTCGTCGAGCACCACCGGCCCCCCGGCGTTCCGACTGTCCCGCCGGATGGCGCGGACGAACCTGCACTCCCTGCCCGGGCGGGCGGGACGCCAGCCCTCGTCCCGACGTCGCTGCGCGGGAAGAAGCGTGCACGGTGACCCTGACCCAACCCACCCGGACGGGGACGGAGCCAGCGACGACCCCACCCGAGCATCGAGACCGTGGTCCCGTCGCACGCGGGTCGGGTCCCGGCGACGGGTCGGCGCCGCGACCGCTGCGCTCGCTGCCGTGGCGCCGCCCCAGCCGCTCCGGCGTCATCGTCAGCGCGATTGCCGCGCTCACCGCGCTGCTCTACACCTGGAGCCTCACCAGCGTCGGCTACGGCAACTCGTACTACGCCGCCGCGGTGAAGAGCGCGGCGACCAGTTGGAAGGCGCTCTACTTCGGGTCGATCGACCCCGGCAGCTTCATCACGGTCGACAAGCCCCCGGCCGCGTTCTGGCTGCAGGGGCTGTCAGCCCGCGTCTTCGGCTTCAGCTCCTGGAGCATGCTGCTCCCCGAAGCCGCGGCGGGCGTGGCGTCGGTGCTGATCCTGCACCGCCTCGTTCGCAAGTGGGCTGGCGACGGGGCCGCGCACCTCGCTGCGCTCGGCTTCGCATTGACGCCCGTCGCCGTGCTGATGTTCCGGTACAACAACCCGGACGCGCTGCTGACCTTCCTGTGCCTCGCAGCGGCCCGGGCGCTGTGGTCCGCGATCGAGACCGGGAGGACCCGCACCCTGCTCCTGTCCGCCGTGCTCCTCGGGTTCGCGTTCAACACGAAGATGCTCCAGGCGTTCCTGGTGGTACCGGCATTCGTGCTCGTCTACCTCGTCGCCGGCAAACCGCAGCTCGGCCGGCGCCTGCGCCAGCTCGCGTCCGCGCTCGTGGCGCTGCTCGTGTCGTCGAGCTGGTGGGTCGCGATCGTGGCGCTCTGGCCCGCGTCGTCGCGGCCGTACATCGGCAGCACCACCAACAACTCCATTCTCAGCCTCGTCTTCGGGTACAACGGCCTGTCTCGGATCTTCGGCAACGGTGGCGGCGGTGCCGCGCCCGGGGGCGGGGGCGGGCTCAACTTCGGCGGCACCCCGGGCTTACTGCGCCTGTTCAACGTGTCGAACGGCGGCCAGATCTCGTGGCTGCTCCCGATCGCCGGGGTCGGGCTCATCGTCGGGCTCTGGCATACCCGCTCAGCGCGTCGCACCGACACGCATCGCGCGGGATGGCTCCTGTGGGGCGGGTGGGCGCTCGTCAGCGCGGCCGTGTTCAGCCTCTCGCAGGGGATCTTCCACGAGTACTACAGCGTGCAGCTCGCCCCGGCCGTTACCGCGCTCGCCGGTGCCGGCGCGGTCAGCCTCTGGCGCCTCGGGCACACGAACCGATGGCTGCGCTGGGCGTTGCCTGCCACCGTCGTGGTCACCGCGGGCTGGGCGGTCGCGCTGCTCGACCGCACCCCCAGCTACGACGCGTGGTTGCGACCGACGATCCTGGTCGGCGCCGCGCTCGCCGCGGTNNCAGCACCGGCGCCACTCCGTCGGCCGGGCCGTCCGTGAGCCGCGGCGCGCTCGGCGGCCCCGGTGCCGGTGGACTCGCGGGGCCGGGCGGCGGCGGGGCGAACGCTGGGGCCGTCACGTCGACGGACACCGGCCTGATCGCCTACCTGCGCGCCCACCGGGGCAACGCGACATACCTCGTCGCGGCGTTCGGATCTCATAGCTCGGCCCCGATCATCATCGCCACCGGCGANNGGCGCCGCCAGCAGCAGCGCGATCTCGCAATGGGTCGTCACGAACGGAAAGGAGGTGCCAGCCAGCAGCTACGGCGGCAGCGGCAACGGGACGCTCTACGACGTCTCCCCGAACGCCTGAGTCGCCGTCATCAACGGCCCGGGCCGGCTCGCTCCCCGGCCGTCCCGGGCCGCCACCCACGCCACAACCACCAAACCAGCAATGGAAGGAACCCACCAACCATGGATGACCAACAGCACCCCGAACCTGACGGGCGTCCGGGCGAAGGCGACGTCGTCTACACCACTGGATGCTGGTACTACCGCCTCGCCCGGGCCCTCCGAGCGAACTCTGGATCCGGATCGCTTGCTCGGCGCCTCGACGCCCTGGGCCCCGACAGCCGTGAGCAGACGCTCGCATCGCTTGGAAAGTCTGCCCCCGACGATCGGATTGCTGAGCTACCGAACCGTAGTGCCAGTGATGGCGGCCATAAGGCTCCGCAGGCCACTCAACATGCTGAATGCCGAGGCACTTGCGGTCGCTGTTGTCGTCGATGGCCGACTTCGCACGGCGAGCGCGTCGGACCTGTTGCTCGAGGGCGCGCAAGACCTCGGGGTCGACTATCGAGTCCTCGCAGAGCCGAACAGCTCGGTTGGATGAACTCCCGCTTGTACGGGCGGTTCGGCGGCCCGGGAAGCCCCTGGTCACAGGCTCGAAAGCGGCTCTGACCAGCGCTGACGTTCGTCGTTGTTTGTCGTTGGTGCGCAGCGTTTTTCGACGGCGGGCTCAACCGGTGACATTCCACGGACTTGGCACGGACCCGAGAAGGCCGCAGCTGGCACGCAGTGCGGGTGGGATTGGGGCTCTCGGCGAGCGCAAGCGGAGCAGATGAAGGCCGCCTGCCCAGTGGGCAGCGCCCCATCGACGGGGAACGCCCCCGGCCGCGCAGCCGCAGGCCCTACGTCCGGACCTGCCGGATCGAGCATCCAGCGGCGCTCGATCCATCCCAGGCTCCCCGAGACTTCCGCGGCTTTGGCGCACTCGCCGATCTTGGCTGAGGAACCTCAGCCTGATGACGGTGTGGGAGCTGGCCTCGCCGTTCCCGCCCCTCATGCACGCGGCTGATCCCGCGGCACCCGGAGTCGCCCGCCTCGTCGGTGAGCTGCTCCGCAGGGTGCCAACGTCCAGGGGGCCGCGCTCTCGTCGCGACTCAGGCCGGCGATGCTCCACTGGGGCTGGTGCCATCGGTCAGGGCGACCGCCGCGCTGCGTTGGAAGAGCCACACGCTGACCACCAGTATCCACACGCCAGTCAGATAAAACGCGGGCTCGATGAGCGGCCCCAGGACCGCCGCCACACCAATCACCGCGGTCACCCAACCCAGCCAGCGCGGGAACAGGCCACTGCGAAGAATCGCCAAGCCGAATGCGAGCATGAAGACGCACAGCCCAGCCGGGTAGAACCACATGCTCAGGTCGGAGGAGAGCACGTTGAGCGCCTGCGCCGCTCCTGAGCTCAAGCGTGTCGGAACGTCGGAAAGCGCGTAGGCCGTCCCGGCGTCCACCGCGATCCCGATCGTGAAGACCACGGCGCCGCTCAGCGCAACCGCCGAGAGCCACTCCGCTCGTGGTGCCCGCCGCAAATAGCTCCGCAAGATGCCAAAGAAGAACAGACCAAACACCATGGACAGCAGCAGGGTGAACCCGATGCCTCCTTGGTTATGCGCGTTGTAGTAGGAGATCACCTTGGCGCCGCTCGCGTCGGTGCTCGGTGTGCCATCGTTCAACTGGATGTACCCGATGACGAACAGCACCACGAACACGACACCAGTCAGCGGCGCGAGTCGCCTCGACCACTTCGACATTCCCCACCCCAATCCGTGCTGAGGCCCCTCGTGGCAACCTCAATCTCTCATCACCCCAGGATCCCGCCCGGAACGCCGGACCGCCTCACCAGACCACGGTCCACCCCGCCTCGGCCCGCGGGGCGATTATGCCCTGCTCCCAAACGCGGCGTCCAGACAGCGACACTCAGCCCTCCTTCGATCGGGCGGCACCACTCGCCTCACCTCGAGTCCAAGCCGGACCACGCGGTCATCGAGCTCGTCACGCGCCCGCTGTACCAGCCGCAGAATCCGGTCGCTCGAGGCATCCGCGAACTCGCCACCGTGCAAACAGTCTGAATGCTCACGCCGCTGTCGGTCACGACCCACCATCGCGCGCAGATCACGCGTGCAGACCTTGCCCGCGGGTCTGCGCCGGAACACGTCGACCACGGCGACCAGCATCCGGAGCTTGCTCTGTGCGGCCGGCCCTGGCGGGCCTCACTACGACCCCGCGCGCGAGAGCCTGTTCAGAACACGGTCAACGGCTCGGCCCGACAGGCTCGTCGGCCCTCCGCTTGCAGGTGCGTGCCCCGTTCACGGGTGCGGCGAATGCGTGCACCTCAATGCCGCGCTCTGGTCCATGTGCGGATTGTCCGCGCTGGCGCTGTACCTCACCCGCAGGTGGGTGCGGTCGTCAGGCTGCCTTCTCGAGAATGTGCACACCGCAAGCCGAGCCGAGGCCGATCACGTGCGCGAGGCCCAGTCGGGCACCCTCGATCTGACGGTCCTTCGCCTCACCTCGGAGGTGGGTGCACACCTCCCAGATGTTCGCGATGCCCGTCGCGGCAATCGGGTGACCTTTCGACTCGAGCCCGCCCGACACGTTCACCGGCGTTCTACCGTCGCGCCAGGTGGCCCCGGACTCGAAGAAATCCGTCGCGGCCCCAGGTTCGCAGAGCTTCAGGTTGTCGTAGTGGACGAGCTCGGCGGTCGCGAAGCAGTCATGCAACTCGACGAGATCGAGATCATCCGGGCCGACGCCCGCAGCTTCGTAGGCCTGGTCCGCCGCGTTCCGCGTGAGAGTGTTCACGTCGGGCAGCACTTGGCACGCCTCCTCCCACGGATCCGTAGTCAGCACCGACGCCGCCACCTTGACCGCGCGGCGCTGCTGCTCACCCGAGAGCTTCTTAAGGGTCGAGTCGCTCACGACAACGGCCGCCGCCGCACCGTCACAGTTCGCCGAACACATCGGGCGCGTATTCGGGTAGGCGATCATCACGTCGCCCATGATCTCCTCGACCGACATCTTCTTCGTGTACGCAGCCAGCGGGTTCAAGGTCGAGTGCGAATGGTTCTTCTCACTGATCCGCGCGAACAGCTCGAACGGCGCCTCGCCGTACTGGTGCTCGTGCACGTATTGCATGCCGATCTGGGCGAACACACCCGGCATCGTCTCGGTGCCGATGCGGCCGTCGACCGGCGCCACCGCGCCGAAACGACCGCTCGGCGTGTACACGTTACTTTCGGACGTCCGGGCCCCGCCGGCGAGCAGGCCGGCACCCGAGAGCTTCTCGACGCCTACCGCGAGCCCGTAGTCCGCCTCTCCCGCCTTTACCGCCATGATCGCGGTGCGTAGCGCGGTCGCCCCGGTCGCGCACGCGTTGGCGACGTTGTAGACAGGGATCCCGGTCTGGCCGATCTGCTTCTGGAGCGCCTGACCGATGCCGAGGCCGGCGCCCATCAGGTTGCCGGCAGCGAGAATCCCCATGTCCTTCATGGAGACGCCCCCGTCGGTGAGTGCACCCATGGTGGCCTCAGCCGCGAGGTCGACCGTGTCCTTGTCGGGGTGCTTGCCGAACTTCGTCATGTAGATCCCGAGGATCCATACGTTCTCAGCCACGGACGTCTCCTGTCTCTAGCGCTGGTCGGGCACTCAGAACGGTTCGAACCCGAAGCCGACGGCCTCGGTCCCTTCGTCGTCGGTGCCGACCGAATAGGTGGCGAGCCTCACCTTCATCCCGAGCTTGACGTGCTCCGGGTCGGGCGCGGTGTTAATCACGTTCGCTCGGACGCTGGTCCCGCGGCAATCGACGACCCCGGCGACGAACGGCACCGGGACACCGGGCGCAGCGAACGACACGATCGTGAACGCCTCCAACTCCCCTTCACTCGACACGCCGACGGTCGCGAATTGCGTGCCGAAGCACGAAGCGCACGCGTTCCGCCGATCGAAGAACCGCGCACCACAGGTCGTGCACTCGTGTGCCACGAGGTGGGGGGTGTCCCCGAGCACCAGGTAATCAACCAAAGGGATCTGCTGCGTCATCGCGCCAAAAGGTACCAGAAGACTGGACTGTCTCGTCCGTGCCGCGCCCGAACCCTCGGCATGCGCTCACGGATCAGCGGTGGACGCCACGAAGTCCCCGAGCAGGCGCACGAGGTCGAGTGGGCGGCCGCTCTGGACCGCGTGCCCAGCTCCAGCGACCGTCTCGACCCGGATCCCGGGGAGGCGACGGCGCATCTGGGCGATGTCCTCGTCGGACACGAACGCGGACAGCCCGCCTCGCGCGAACAAGGTCGGGCGGTGATCCGCGCCACGTCGTCCCAGAGCGGTGCGAAGTCAACCCAGTGGCCAGCCTCGCCGGAGCGGGGACCGCCGGCGGTCATGGGCCGATGATTCGGTGCGGGCGATGGGAGCGGAGACGCCCTCGACCGAGGTCACGAAGATCGCCCGGTATGTGCGCTGAACTGGTCAGTTCGTAGCGGCGACGCAGCCGACTCCATCACATCGGCGTCGGCCGCCCCCACAAAAACACCCGAGCCCTGGTCCTCATCGCCGACCTCGACATCCGGATCCTCACCACCGACGGGGAAGTCCTACGCACCCTCACCCTCGACCCCACCCGCGACTACCAACCCCACCACTAATAAGCCACGATGTCTCGCGACGACCCTCCACGATGACCCGCGACAGAACAATGGTGGCCCTTCCTGGTCGCTATTCGAACCCACCAAGTGTGAGCGAAGTTCCACCCTTTTTTCGGCTCATCCGCGCCTTGACGGACGCTCGGGATGACCACGAGGATCTCGCAGGACGACTCCACGACGTCCCAGAGGTTTGACCTCCCGGCGTATGGGGCTAATGAGCGTGTACTCGCACCCTCGCATTTGGCGAGAGCGTCGATTCGGACAGCGTCACCAGTTCGTGAATAGGCGCATGGCGTCGATGCTCGGCTTCGCGGTGTGCACCCGAAGCGTCGAGCACTCGCGGATATGGAGACTGGCGGCGGTCCCAGCTCAATCGGTCGAGCGGCCCGCCGACCAGGTCCTCGGATCGGTGCCAATGCCTCGCTCCAAGACCTCGAGGCCATCAGAGATCACGGTCGCCAAGTCCCCACCCAGGACGTACCACTGCGTCTGAGCGGCCTGGATGACGCCTCCCACCGCGGCGGCCAGCATCGTGGGTACCAGTGCGTCGCTCGGCAAGTCGAGTCGGGCACCGAGGAAGTCGGCAATCACTTCATTGCGCTTCAGTTGGATTCCGCCCAACACGCCCTTCAGGACATTCGGCGTCGAAGCGATGACGGCGGTCCAGCGGCGCAGAAGCTCAGCATCTTCCGCGGACACAACTTCCTCGAGCGCGGCGCGGAGCGAGTGCAGCGGCGGCTCGCCGTCGGGACGAGCGGACAGCGCGGCCCGGAGGGCTTCGCCCCGCCTGTCGATCCTGACCTGCAGGACGTCGTCCTTCGCGGGAAAGTAGCGGTAGAAAGTCCTCGCGGAGATTCCGGCCTCGGAGGCGATCTCTTCGACGGTGATGTCGAACCCGCGCTCCTCGAAGAGTCGTAGCGCGACGGCCTCCAACTCCACGATCATCATTTCGGAGCGCTTCACTCTCAGTTGCCCGGCGAGCGACTGGGTCGCCAACTCTGTCCTCCTCGCACCTGCTTCCCGCGGGCCGCGGGCAAAGCGCAATCAATAGCCAGACTAGGCCCCGCTTGGAGTCCACTTTGACCTGGTTCGGAGCGTATGCGCCTCGTCGGAGGGTCATCACCGACACCTTCGGTGCGGGCGGTCGCTCATCTTGCTCAGCACGTCACGCCGACCGCGGCCTTCAGCCTCCGATGGTCGACTGGGGCACCAACTGCCTTGAGGCTCGTCGCGTCGGCGGGCAGGAGGAAGCCGGCTCGGACCTCTCGATCGACGGCGTTGTCCTAGGTGGTGCGCGAGGCGAAGGCTTGGTGAAAGCAGTCACCGGCCGCGCCGTGACCCAAGAGGCGGAGCAGCGGAGGCCATCAATCGAGGGCGATCGCGGGCTGCAGCGTTGCCCCAGCGGCTCCAGGGCATCGCGTCGGTGACGCCGGTCGAGGCTGCCAGTTCGGGAGTGATGCTGTCGGCAGAACACCTGGCCGTCCGGTTACCGATGCTCGAGCCTTGGATGCTGCGCGTCATGAAACGACGGAGGCCGGCTGTCTTTCGAGTTGGAAGGAGGCGTCTGTCAGCTCGCCCAGCAGTTCAGCCCCCGATAGTCGATTGGTTCGCCACCCGATCGAGGACTGCAGCGTCCGCCGGTAGCAGGTAGCCCTTCGAGACGTCTGCCGCGACGGCTTGGTCCCACTTGCTCACGAAGGCCTGATGCGTCGGGTAGAGCTGAGCGAGCTTCGCCGAGTTGAACGGAGTCGTCAGCCCGAAGATCTTGCAGAACCCGCCACCGGCGTTGGAGGTGTCTCCAGTCCCATTCACGATCGCGATGGGCGCGGCGACCTGGGGGGTTCGTATGCCGCCGACCGCCTCACCGTTTTGGTCCGTCGCGTACGAGGATGGGCTGGCAACGTCGAGGCGCGGCGACTGGGGGGGCGGCGTTCCGGTGATGACCCAGTTGTTGAGCGCGACCATTGCGGCCCGGAGCTCGTAGGTGTGCGCCCCGGCGTTGAAGGGGACCGGGCAGCTGATCGCTCCGTTGTCGAAGGAAGAGACGGGGTTGATCATCGTGTCGAAGGTCGCCACATCTCCCGTGCCGTTCCCAGTGTCGGTCATCGACTGCCCTAGGCCATAGCTGTCGTAGTGCGCGGTGCCGGCCACTTCCCACTCCCGGATGAACTGGGTCGGGGGCTGGCGAGCAGGCAGGTAGCCGAGCACGAGCACGTCGGCTTCGGTTTCGAACATCATGACGGGCACGTTGAGGTCAGTACGGATCAACGTTGGCGTGGGAGGGTTGATGGCGGGCTGGGGTGCCTCGGACAGCGCGGCGCCCGATCCTCCCCGGCTGTAGACGAAATAGCCGTCGTAGACCCCGTGCGTTTGGGGTTGCAACGCGTCGATGTAGGTGACGAGCCGAGACGCGGACTGCGACTCGCCGAGGGCGAGGACCCGCTTGGGCTGGAGCCCACCCAGTACGAGGCCCGCACGGCTGCGGATGGCGGCGCCGGCCTGCTCGAAGATGCTGTACGAGTAAGTGTCGCCAGGGTGCTCGAGCGACCCGTAACGAGTCGGATCTGACCCCTTGATCCCACCGGCTTGACCGCCGCTCGCACCCAGCGAACCGGCCTCACCAACGATTCCTCCGGCCTGCGCGCTCACCCCGACATAGACCACGCCGCTGCGGAGCATCTGCACATGATCTGTCAACCATGCCGCCGCCGCATCGACACCGCCGCTCACGTTGAGCCACTCCACGACCACGGTGCCGTTGAAGCGCTTGGGGTTGATCGGCCGGTAGACCACCATCCGGGTCTTGTACGGCGCAGTGCTCTCGGGGGTGACCTTCCACCGACCGTTGGACGTCAACGCCGTGGCGCTCGTGTACGCCGACGCCGTGCCGGACAANNTCGTGGCGCTCGTGTACGCGGTAGCCGTGCCGGACAGGAAATACTCGTTCTGTTCGTAACCGACAGTGCCCAGATTGAAGCTCGTGGTGCCGATCAAGTTGATGCCCTGTCCGCCGGTCACCGGACCAGTGACGGTCGCGTGCGGAACGCTTGCCAGAACCGCAGGATCTGACGCAGGCCCGCCGGCACGTTGGGTCGCGTTCGCCGATCC
>PLJD01000105.1 GCA_003140175.1 Actinomycetota bacterium | reverse complement strand
CCAGTCCAGGATGTATTCCTTGAGGTCCTGATCCCAGTGGGCAGCGGGCGGTGACAGGGTCGCAGTCTCGAAGCCGTCGGGGTTTGGGAACGCGAATGCGAAGAAGGCAGGCCGAGGGTGGCGGGCGTCGCCGGGCCACCAACCGATCTCGATCTGCTGGGCGAAACACGGTCTCGGTCCTGCTCGGCAACGGTGATGGGACGTTCCAGCCCCAGCAGACCTACGGGGTGGGGTCGAGCCCGTCGTCGGTGGCGGTGGGTGACCTGGGGAACGGCCATCTTGATCTGGTGGTGGCCAACCAAGGTGCGAACACGGTCTCGGTCCTGCTCGCGGCGCGGTCGGCGCCGGTCACACCCGCGCCCCTCGCTCCCAGCGTCCAGCCACGCTTTACCGGCTGATCCCACGGTGACCCATACGAGATTTCACGCGGACGCTGGGTCGGCGGCGCGTGCGGTGTCAGGTGGCGCACTAGAGCCGCGGATGCTTCGCTTGCCCCGGGGGGCGGGCAAGGCGCCCCGCCCTTGACAGTCACCTGCACGTTGAGCAGGTGTGGGTCGTCCTCCATCTGTCGCGGAGACCGACCACCCGATACGCGCGGCATCGCGCGCGACAGCCTCGACGGAGCGACGAGCAATGAACTCGTTGCTGCCGTCGAAGGCTGCCCACCTCCGAGTGACTTCAGCCCTGGCAGCCGCCGAGCGCGATCGGCGCCGGCACCATCGAGGTCGCCCCACCCAGCTGACTCGCGGTTCAGTGAACCGCGAGTCGCGGTTCGCAACTCCTGCGTACGGATCCTGTCGCTCTTGCAGGGCGATCGATTGCGTGGCGCGCCGCTCAGACGCGCTCGACCTACCAACGCTTTCGAGCGATGGGATCGTGGGCTGCTTGGGGACGAGCGTGGGTTCGCGACTGTCCCTGACCGGCACTTCCGGGCGAACGGGAGCTGATGCATAATGCGACCATGCCGGTCCCTCAGCGGATCACCGTCGTCACCTTGGGTGCTCGGAGTGTTCCTTCGCTCCGAGCCTTCTACGGGGCGATGGGCTGGGAGGAGAACGACGGCTCCGACGAGACCTACACGTCGTTCACGATGGGAAGCCTCCGACTCGCGCTCTATCCCATCGACCTGCTCGGCAAGGAGGCGGCCCCCCGAGATGACGTGGTCTCGTCCGACGCGTGGAACGGCGTCACGTTGGGGGTCAACGTCGCGACCCGCGAGGGGGTCGATGAAGCCTTCGCGGCCGCGGTGGCGGCCGGGGCGGAAGCCATTGAGTCCCCAGTCGAGCGTTCGTGGGGCGGCTACTCCGGTTACTTCGCTGACCCGGAGGGCCATCGCTGGGAGCTCGCATGGGCTCCCTGGTTCACAACCTTCGATTAGCGCGGAAATGCCGTACCCCGATAGGTCGTCGCCGGGCGACGAGACACGGTCGACGCGCCGCGATCGCGGCCTTCCCGCTTGCAGCTCGCTCAGCGAACGCGACGATCTTCACAGCAAGCGGTCCAGTCGGGGTGTCCGAGAACTAACCGGTCGATCCGCTTTCGGATCGACTCCGACGGCAGGCGTTGCGGATGCGACACCTGGATGAGGGTCGCGGACTCCGCGGCCTTGCGCTCCGCCCAGAAGCCATCCGCCGAGCTTCCAAGGCCCACGGAGCGCGATCCCGAAGGCAGCGCCGCTCGGGCATGGCAACCCCCGAGGCGTCTCATTTACGGTTGCTCCCAGGCACCGTCACGCGGGCGCCTGAGGAGCGGCATGGCCAAGCTGATCTACGTGGCGAATGTGTCCCTTGACGGCTACATCGAGGACGCGCACGGTAGCTTCGAATGGACCGCGCCCATCGACGAGGTCTTCACCTTCATCACTGACCTTGTGCGCCCCGTCGGCACCTACCTCTATGGACGGCGCATGTACGAAACGATGGCCGTCTGGGAGACCCAACCTGCCCTGGCTACCCAGTCGGAGCTCATGGCCGACTTCGCGAACGTCTGGCAAGTGGCCGACAAGATCGTCTACTCCACGACGCTGCACGGAGTCTCGACCGCCTACACGCGGCTCGAGCGCCGCTTCGACCCCGATTCGGTCCGCGACATGAAGACGTCCGCCGCCAGCGACTTGACCGTCGGCGGGCCGACCCTCGCGGCGCACGCGTTCAACGCCGGGCTGGTCGATGAGTGCCAGCTCTTCATTTATCCGGTGCTCGTCGGTGAAGGAAAGCCCGCATTCCCCAGCGACGCCCGCGTCCAGTTGGAGCGGCTGGAGGAGCAACGGTTCGGCAACGGTGTCGTGAACCTCCGCTACCGCACCCAGAGCTGACCCTCCAGTCGCAAGCGCACCGGTCGCCTTCGCTTCGACGATCCAAACTGGGGCCGCGTCTTCGGCGACGAACACCGATGCTGGAAGCGGCGGAGCTGGAGGCGCGTCGGCTTGTTTCGAGTGTCGCTCCAAGGTGACCCATAACGCCGGGTAGGAGACGCGCACGGAACGGGCACGATGGACCTCAGTGATCGACGAGCCCGCACATCGCCGATGCTCGGCGTCGCCCGGGACCATGACCGATGGTGCCGACTGCTGCACACCCGTCCGGCCGCTCTTGCAGGGTGGGAGGTTTGGTGTGCACACCTAGCGGTCTGGTCAGAAGCGCCAGCGCGTCGCGCCGCCTGGTTCGACCGTTGCGACTGCCGTCGCCGTGAGTGGCGTGAGGCGGTACACGAACCATGGGGGCGGTCCGGCTGAGGGTGCGCTGAACTCGGCGGTAAGCGCCTGACCTGTGCCGTCCACCCGGGCCGGCCAGCCCTCGGCAGCCCAAGCTACCGCCATCTTGGCAACGGTCGCCGGGTCGGTGACCTTGCGGGCCTGGCCTTCGACGACGAGGTCGAACTCGTGGGTGGCGACGCTTAGCGTGCAACGCGGGTCGCGGGCAAGGTTTGTCGCCTTGCGCGTGGCATTGCCGGTCTCGAACCAGAAGGTGTTCTCGACCCAGAGCGCGCCGACTCCGGTGACGTGTGGGCTCCCGTCCTGGTTGATCGTCGCCAACCAGCACGTGTGACGGTTCGGGCCACCGGTATCGGGCCCTTGGGTTACACCCTGGTCGAGCCGGGCTTCGATTCGGGCCCAGTCGAGCATGGGCAACCCATAGATGTCGGCGAGGTTCTTTGCTTCCATGGCGGTGAGACGTTACTGACGTCTAGAACTCATCGCAGGGGGCGCCTTTGGTCGGTGGACCGAATTGCACTTCCCGGACGGATCCCAGTTATCGAGCGCTGACGCGGAGCACGAAGGTGCCAGTCAATCCGGGGCGACAGAAGTTCCGCCCCATTCCTCGGGGGCGACGTCCGCGAGCGTTTCGGAGAACGTCCACTGGTGACCGGCGAGGTCCTCCGCCGTGTACTGCCGTTCACCATATTCGAAATCGGTTGGCTCCATAACAATGTGCGCGCCATGTGCTTTCGCGCACTCGCAGTGAGCGTTCGCGTCATCGACGCGCACCATCACGGAGTGCGTCACTTCGTCTGGTCGCGGTGGTCGGCGCTCCCCGCGGATGTCGCCGACGATCACGGCTCCGTCGCCGAAGCTGAGTTGCGAGCGGTGGTTCTCGCCGATCCGTACGCGCTCGATCAACCCGAACGCGCTGCTCAGCCAGTCAACTGCCTGGCGCACATCCGGGTAGATCAGGACGGGAATGACGGTGGACAGTGGGATTGAACGGTTGTGCTTCATGCTTGGCGCCAGGCTACGCGTCTCGCGAACCGCGAAGGCCACCTTCGTCGGCGGTCACACGACCGTCCCGATCCGCTACACGCTCAACTCCCCATGACCATGCGCCCCGTCAGCGAGTGGGTCAGTGAGTGTGATCGACGCCGTCTCGCGCCCGCTGGGCATCTCGCTCGATCAATGCCTTGAGGGTGAGCAATTGCTTGCGCATCATGATCAAGTCCCCGGCCGGCAGGAGTCGCTTCAGCAGCCAGCCGTAAGGACCCGATGGCGCGATGTACACCAACTTGACTACCAGACGGCTCCGAGTGGCATCCGTTGGCACGACGAGATAGGTCCCGGCAACGCGACCAAACACGGCCGTCGTCGAGTGAAAGGTGATCGAACGGTCTGCCTCGAATGCGACGAGACGAAACATCTTCATGAAACGCTGACTGACCTGCAGCTGGTCGAGTCCATCGATGACCCGTCGAGGGCTGCGCCGGCCGAGGTTGTCGATCCAGTCGTAGCTGTACGGCGCGGCGCGTAGCTGACACAACCACCGGAAGGCAAGGTCAGTCGGAGCGGCGATCTCCACAGCCCGGAAGACCTCGCCCTCGGGACGGTCGATCAGGCCGTCGCACGGGAAGGCCGCGGCTCGCTCGTCTGACGACGATCCCCAAGCCTGAACGACACAAGATCGCCTCACGGAGCCCGACGGTAGCTGAGCGACGCACCAGCGGAGACACGCAAGTCAAAACCAAACTGACCAAGCAGCCCTCGAGAGAACTCGTGCGCCGCATGCGGGCGAATCTATCCGCTCTTGCAGTGGGATGGCCTGAGTAACTTGGGGTGGCGGTCCCGATTGAACGGCTGGTTGGCTAGAAGCGGTGGGTCCGTCGCAGGTGTTTGGGACGGCCGTCGGGGTCGTAGACGGTGCGGTAGATGAGATCTGCCCACCACCGGCTGTGCGCGCCGATCGGGGCAAGGTGGTGGGGTCGCGCTTGACCTGGCGGGCGCGTTCCCCGCTTGTGGGCGTTGTACCAGCCGTCGAGCGCGGTCGCGGTCTGCCGCCACGCCGCGAATCCGCGAGCGGGATCGAGCAGGTCGGGGTTCGCGGGGGAGGTACCGAGGTGTTCGGCCCAGAGCTGAAGTCGCAGGTCGCGTGCGAAGCGGCGGGCACCGTCGCCGAGCCCGGCCGGGTCGGCGGGCGTCCGGTGATCGAGGCGGGCGTCGATGACCGCACAAGCGATCTCCGAATCGTGGGTCCAGGAGCGACGGTTGAGATTGTCGGAGCCGACCGAGACCCACACGTCGTCGATGACACA
>PLJD01000044.1 GCA_003140175.1 Actinomycetota bacterium | reverse complement strand
CTGCAGCGCTTCCCGCTCGACACGGTGAAGATCGACCAGATCTTCTTCCAAAACCTCGAACCCGGCGCCACCGACCACACGATCGTCGGCTCGGTCATCAACCTCGCCCACGGCTTGGGCTTCGAGGTCGTGGCCGAAGGAGTCGAGACGCCCCAGCAACTCGACGCGCTGGTGGAGATGGGCTGCGATCTCGTGCAAGGGCACGTGATGGCACCCGCGCTGCCCGCCTCGGCCGCGGGTGCGCTGCTCGGCGCCCCGCTCCAACCCGCCGGGCTGTCCCTCAGCGCGGCGCGAGCTCCAGGGCCGCCGAGTTGATGCAGTAGCNNCGTCGTCGAAGACGTGGCCGAGGTGCCCGCCGCAGCGCCGGCAGACCACCTCGGTGCGGACCATGCCGTGGCCGTCGTCGGTCCGGCACTCGACCGCCTCGGCGAGCATCGGCTCGCTGAAGCTCGGCCACCCCGTCCCCGATTCGAACTTCGTGCCCGCGTCGAACAGTTCCGCCCCGCAGCCGGCACACCGGTAGACCCCGTCGTCGTGACAGTCCCAGTAGCGGCCGGTGAACGGTGCTTCCGTGCCGGCCCGGCGCAGCACCGTGTACTGCTCGGGCGTCAACTCGGCGTGCCAATCGTCGTCGCTTCGCTCGGTCACCGGTCCGTCACTCATCTCGCCTCCGGTCGATAGACCCACACCTCGAACTCGACGAGCGTCCGCAGCGGGAGCCACGCCACCCCGACCGTGGTGCGGGCGGGACGATGCTCGCCGAGATGCTCCGCGTACAGCGCGTTCAACGCCGGCATCATTCCCGGATCGTCTTCGGCGACGAAGACGGTGACCTTCGCCACGTCGGCCCAGCTGGACTCGACGTCGCCGAGGATCGCCTCGACGTTCGCCAGTGCCTGACCCGCCTGCTCGAGCAGCCCGCCGGCCACCGGCTGGCCCGACGCCGGGTCCACGCCAACCTGGCCGGCCAGCACGATCCAGTCCCCGGCGCGCACCGCGCTCGAGTAGTGGCCTCCCGCCCAGGGTTGGTGCGGGGTCGGGATCGAGATCACGGGCACGGGCTGCTCCTCGTCGTGGATCATGTCGCGTCCCGCCAGCCCGCCGCGCCCACCAACCCCGAGTCGTCCCCGAGGGCCGCGGAGACCACCTCGATGGGGGGACCGGCCGGGCCGAGGCGAGCCAGCGCGGCCCGGATCGGGGTCAGCACGAGGTCCCCGTTGCGACCGACGCCGCCCCCGATGACGAAGACGGTCGGGGCCACGAGGTGGGCGAGGTTCACGATTCCGACCGCGACGGCGAAGAGACCTTCGTCGAAGACCCGGCGGGCCACCGGGTCGCCGGCCTCGACGAGGCGGACCAGGTCCGGGCCGGCCGCGTCGAGACCCGCGGCCTGCGCGGCACGAGCCAGCGCCGTGCCCGAGCCCAGGCCCTCCACCGTGCCGTCCTCGCCCGCGCCGGCCAGGATCCGGTCGACGACGGAGCGGCCGACCTCGCCGGCCGAGTACCGGGGCCGCAGCAGGTGTCCGCCGACCAAGATCCCGGCACCCACCCCGGTGGAGACCGTGACGTACACGACGTCGGCGTGGCCCCGCGCCGCGCCGAAGCGGGCCTCGCCGATCGCGGCCACGTCGGCGTCGTTGGCGAGCGCGACCGGCAAGTCGAGCGCGGCGCCGAGCGCGGCGCGGGTGAGCACCGGCGGCCAGCCGGAGGGCAGATGGGGACCGTCGAGGAGGGTGCCCGCCTCGTAGTCCAGGCGCCCCGGGACCGCCACCACCGCATGCTCCACGGCGTGCGCGTCGCGCATCGCGCGCACGAACCGAACGAACGGCTCGATAGTGCGCGCGTCGTGGGGCGTCGGCTCCTGGGCGCGGTCCCGGATGGTGCCCGCCCGGTCGACGACCGCGACTCGCATGTTCGTGCCGCCGAGGTCGACGGCGAGGGTGTGTCCCACCGGTGGCGTTACAAGACGGGGTCGTGCCAGCCGTCGGCGTCGCGGATGAGCCCCTCGGCCTGGGGCGGCCCCCAGGTCTGGGGCTTGTACGGGATCGCCGTGTCGTGGTCAGTGAGGACCCGGTCGACCACCCGCCAGGCCGCCTCGACCCCGTCCTCGCGGGCGAACTGCAGGTTCTCGCCGGCCATCGCGTCGCCGAGCAGCCGCTCGTAGGGGGTCATCTCGTCCGGCTGGTCATCGGCGAGGCCGAGCTCCACCAGGTGGCCCTTGAACGCCTCGCCGGGGGTCTTGGCGCGGGCCCCGAGCGCGATCTGGAGTTGGGGGTCGACCCGGAACCGGAAGTAGTTGGTGTCCCTGGGTAGCTCCTCGTACTCGGCGAAGACCCGCTGGGGTGGACGGTGCAGCTCGACACGCACCTCGGTGCACGTGATCGGGAGGTTCTTGCCGGCCCGGATGTAGAAGGGGACATCGGCCCAGCGCCACGAGTCGATGTGGAATCGGGCCGCGGCATACGTCTCGACGTCGGAGTTCGGGTCCACGCCGTCCTCGTTGCGGTAACCATCGAACTGCCCGCGGACCAGGTCGTGGCGGTCCAGCGTGTCGATGGCGAAGAACACCTTCTCCTTGGCGTCGCGCAACTCATCGACCGACGGCCCGACCGGGGGCTCCATCGCCAGGAGCGCGGTGACCTGGAGGAGGTGGTTCTGGACCACGTCGCGCAGCGCCCCGACCTCCTCGTACAGCTTGCCGCGTCCCCGGACTCCGAAGTTCTCGGCCATGGTGATCTGGACCTGGCGGACGTTGTTGCGGTTCCAGATCGGCTCCAAGAAGCTGTTCGCGAACCGGAAGTACAAGATGTTCTGGATCGTCTCCTTGCCGAGGAAATGGTCGATCCGAAAGATGGACGGCTCGGGGAACACCGAGTGGAGCACCTGGTTGAGTTCCTCCGCCGACTGCAGGTCCCGCCCGAAGGGCTTCTCCACGATGACCCGGGCGTGCGCCGCGATGCCCGAGGAGCCCAGCCCCTCGACCACCGTCGGGAACAGGCTGGGGGGGATGGCCAGGTAGTTGGCGGGGCGCTGGGCACCGTGGAGCGCCTTCACGAGCGCGGCGTATGTGGCCTTGTCGGTGTAGTCGCCGTCGACGTAGCCCAACAGGGTGACGAGCCGTTGAAAGGCTTCTTCATCGTTGACGCCGCCGCCGAACTGCTCGATGCCGTCGCGCGCCCGGTCGGCGAGCTGCTGGACCGTCCACGGCGATGAGGCCACCCCGATGACGGGGACGTTGAGGGCGTTGCGCTGCACCATGCGGTAGAGCGCGGGGAAGATCATCTTGTGGGCAAGGTCTCCGCTTGCCCCGAAGAACACGAAGGCGTCGGAGGGGACCGGCTTCGTCATGAGCTGGCGTCCTTCTTCTCGACGTGGCCGCCGAACTCCATCCGCATGGCGGAGAGCAGCCGATTGGCGAAGTCGGCCTGGCCCCGGGACGCGAAGCGGTCGAAGAGGGCGGTGCTCAGCACGGGGGCTGGGACCCCCTCGTCCACGGCGGCGAGGACCGTCCAGCGTCCCTCGCCCGAGTCCGACACGTGGCCTTCGAAGCCGGCTAGGTCCGGCGATGCGGTCAGCGCCTGCGCGGTGAGATCCAACAGCCACGAGGCCACCACGCTGCCCCGCCGCCACACTTCGGCCACCGCGGGGATGTCGAGCTCGTACTGGTAGTACTCGGGCTCGCGCAGCGGTGTCGTCTCGGCGTCCACCGTTTGGGTCTGCTTACCGACGTCGGCGTGGTCCAAGATGTTGAGGCCTTCGGCGTAGGCCGCCATGAGCCCGTACTCGATGCCGTTGTGCACCATCTTCACGAAGTGGCCGGCCCCGTTCGGCCCGCAGTGCAGGTAGCCGTTCTCGGCGGTGCTGGGCGCGCCGGTCTTGCCCGGCGTGCGCTCGGCGGACTCGACGCCCGGCGCGATGGTGGCGAAGATCGGATCCAGGTGCGCCACGACGTCGTCCTCGCCGCCGATCATGAGGCAAAAGCCGCGTTCGAGGCCGAACACGCCGCCGCTCGTGCCCACGTCGACGTAGTGGAGCTGATGTTCGGCGAGGCGGCGCGCCCGGGTGATGTCGTCTCGGTAGTACGAGTTCCCACCGTCGATCACGATGTCGCCCGGGTCGAGGAGCGGCACCAGCTGCTCCAGCGTCGAGTCGACGGCGGCGGCGGGCACCATGATCCAGATCGCCCGTGGCTGGGTGAGCTTGGCGACGAAGTCGGCGATCGTCGTCGCTCCGGCCGCCCCCTCACCCTCGAGCCCGTGCACCGTGTCGGGGCTTCGGTCGTAGGCGACGCAGTCGTGGCCGTCGCGCATGAGCCGGCGAACGAGGTTGGCGCCCATCCGGCCGAGTCCGATCATCCCGAGCTGCATGTGTGCCCTCCTTCGGGTGCCTCATCATTGGAGGTGAGCGGTGCGGGGGCAAACCGCCTCGGCCGTCTGGGTGGGCGAGACTGGTCGGGCGCCGCGTCGCGGCGGGGTCAGGGCCAGAGGGGGAAGGACACCAATGGCGACGTTGCTGGGAATCGACATCGGCGGGACCGGCATGAAGGCAGCTCCGGTCGACACGGCGACGGGGGAGCTCATCGCGCCCCGGCACCGGATCCTCACGCCGCAGCCGGCGACGCCCGATGCCATGGCCCAAGTGGTCGCGCAGCTCACCCGGCATTTCGACTGGACCGGCGAAGTCGGCGCGGCGTTCCCCGCCGTCGTGAAGGGCGGCGTGGCGCGCACGGCGGCGAACATCGACCCGGCCTGGATCGGCACCGACGTCGCCGACACGTTTGCTCGGACCTCGGGATGTGACGTGACCGTCGTGAACGATGCCGACGCGGCGGGCGTCGCGGAGATGGAGTTCGGAGCGGGGAAGGGTCGAGCCGGGGTCGTGCTCATGGTCACGCTCGGGACCGGCATCGGCACCGCGGTGTTCTTCGACGGTGTCCTCATTCCCAACACCGAGCTCGGACACCTGCGGATGGGGAAGCGGGACGCCGAGACCCGCACGTCGGACGCTGTCCGTCAGCGCCTCGGCCTGTCCTGGGCGAAGTGGGCGCGACGCCTCGACGCCTACCTGCTGGAGCTCGAGCGACTCCTGTGGCCCGACCTTTTCATCCTCGGGGGTGGCGTCAGTAAACGTCACGACCGGTTCGTGCCCCGCCTCACGACCCACGCCGAGGTGGTCCCGGCCAAGCTGCTCAACGAGGCCGGCATTGTCGGCGCGGCGCTGGGCGCCCAGAAGGCGGCCGGCACCGGCGCCACCGTGCATCACGCCGCGACCCAGCCGCCTCCCGCGACCGGCCCGTCCGGGCCCCGCTGAAACCCGCCGCCCGGGGTTAGGTCGGCGGGTCCGAGAGCGGCGTTCGGCCCGCGAACCCCGCGTCGGGCCAATGCCACCACTCGATAGCGTCTTCGCCGTCGAGCCAGCACAGCAAATAGTCGCGTCCGCTCGACGATCGGGCGGGGAAGTCAATGAGGCCGCGGGCCGGGTCGCGCACCACGATCCCGCGGTCGGTCAGCGCGGTGAGCACGGCGCGCAGCTCACCCGACGCGCCGCCACCGGTCGGCCCATGACCGTTGCCCGACGGGGCGCCGTTGCCACCCACCCGGCGGGCCGGGCCCGGCGGGGCGGCGGCGAGCTCGCGCAGACGACCAACCAGGCCGCGCACCTCAGGGAGCGCGGCGCTTGCCTCGTCGAGGGTCCAGACTCGCACGACCGCAACCTCCGATTGTGGGTCAGGTGAGTGTCGCAGCCGGGATGGAACGTCGATCGTTGCGAGAGCCGTCGGTCCCTCGGTAGGAGGGGGCGTGGACTGCCTTCGGGCTGCCGACGTAACGCCGAATGTACGCGAAGGGTGAACCGACCCACTACCCAACCTACGCGCCAGGCCAAAGGCGCGCGGGGTCGCGCGGGCCTCCCACTACGATCGATGGTTCGTGACGCGCGTCGGATATCTAGGCCCGCGGGGCACGTTCGCCGAGGAGGCGCTGCTGAGCCAGCCCGACCTCGCGGCCGGCACCCCGGTAGCGCTGCGCACCGTCCCCGAGGTGCTCACCGCCGTCGAGCGCGGCGACGTTGACGTCGGACTCGTACCGATCGAGAACTCGATCGAGGGCACCGTCACGGTCACGCTCGACACGCTGGCGTTCGACACCGAGCTGCTCGTCCAACGCGAGATCGACCTGCCGGTGTCGCTGCATCTCTGCGTGCAGCCGGGAACCCACCTCGAGGACATCCGCACCGTGGTGTCCCACCCCAACCCGCTCGGCCAGTGCCGCTCGTGGCTGGCCCACAAGCTGGCCAACGCCACCCTCGAGGTCGCCAACTCCACCGCGGACGCCGCCCGCCAGGTCCACGAGGCGGCGAGCCGCGAGCTGGCGTCGATCGGCAACGCCCACGCGGCGCGCCTCTACGACCTTGAGGTGCTGGCCTCCGAGATCGAGGACCACCCCGACAACGAGACCCGGTTCGTGCTCACCGGCCACGGCGTGCCCGCGCCGACCGGCCACGACAAGACCTCGATCGTGTGCTTCCAGCGCGAGGACCGCCCCGGGTCGCTGCTCGCCATCCTCCAGGAGTTCGCCGCCCGGGCGATCAACCTGACCAAACTCGAATCTCGTCCCACGAAGCGTGGCCTCGGCCAGTACTGCTTCTTCATCGACTTCGAAGGTCACATCGCCGACGAGCTCGTCGCCGACTGCCTGCGCAACCTCTCGGCCAAGCAGGCCGACGTGAAGTTCCTCGGGTCATACCCGGTGGCGGGGGAGCAAGGCCCCGCCCGCCGCCAAGCCGCGACCGACGCGTGGCAGGCGGCCAGCACCTGGGTCGAGGACCTGCGGTCCCAGGTCCGGTCCGGCCCGTGAGACGCGGGTGATCGATCTCCGGCGCCTGCGCGACGACCCCGCCTACCGCGCCGGCATCGAACGCAAGCGCGTCGGCGGAGGGCTCCTGGGCCGGGTCCTGGCGCTCGATGCTGAGCAGCGGGCGCAGCGCCACACCGTGGAGGACCTCCGGGCCGCCCAGAAGGCAGCCTCCAAGCAGATCGGCCGGGGCGGCCCCGACCAGGCCGCTCGAGCGCAGGCCACGGAACTGAAGGCTCAGGTCCAGGCGGCCGAGGAGGAGCTCGGCATCCTCGAACGCCAGCTGCGGGAGCTGGCGCGGCAGGTCCCGAACCCGGCCGACGCCTCGGTGCCCGACGGCGGCGAGGACGACGCCGAGGTGCTGCGCACCCACGGCGAGACCGGCGCCGCGCCCGCCCGCGACCACGCCACGTACGCGGCGGAGATGGGTTTTGTCGAAACCCGCCACGCGGTCGAGTCGAGCGGGTCTCGATTCGTGTCACTCACCCGCGAGGCGGTGCTGCTCGAGCTCGCCCTCGTGCGCTGGGCGATCGAACGCGCCGCGGCGGAGGGGTTCACGCCCGTGGCACCCCCGGTGCTGGTCCGCGAGGTGGCGCTGGAGGAAGCCGGGTTCTTCCCCACCGACCGGGCCCAGGTGTACGAGGTCGACGGCGGAGAGCTGTTCCTCGTCGGAACGAGCGAGATCCCGCTCTCCACGCTGCACCGCGGCGAGCGGCTCGACGCCGACGCGCTGCCGGCCCGCTACGTCGGGACCTCGACGTGCTTTCGGCGTGAAGCCGGCACGTACGGCAAAGACACCCGGGGAACGTTCCGTGTCCACCAGTTCGACAAGGTCGAGCTGTTCTCGTACTCGGAGCCGGAACGCTCCGACGAGGAGTTCGACCGGATCGTCGCGATCCAAGAGTCGCTCGTCGGTGGCCTCGGCCTTCCGTACCGGGTGGTGAACGTCGCGGCCGGGGACCTCGGTCCGGCGGCGGCCAAGAAGTACGACCTCGAGGTGTGGCTCCCGTCGGAGGGCCGGTACCGCGAGCTGACGTCGTGCTCGAACTACCGAGACTTTTCGGCCCGGCGCCTCGGAACCCGGGTGAAGCGGGCCCGCGGCGCGGACCTCGTGCACACCCTCAACGGCACCGCCTGCGCGGTGTCCCGAACCCTGGTCTTCCTCTGGGAGCACTACCAGCGTCCGGACGGCTCCTTCGACGTCCCCGACGCGCTCCGGCCGTTCTGCGGCTTCGCCGCCGTCCCCGCCCGGGGCGCCGCGGACCAGCCTCGCTGCCCCCGCGGCGGCCGGCCGTTTGGCCCCGGGCCGCCGGAGGGGTAAGTTGACGTTAACGTCAACTCCGCACCGGCGGAGCCGAGGCCAGGCGGCACGACCATGACGACGAGCGCGCAGACCAACGGGGACGCGACCCCCCCGATCTCGGACCGGTACCGCTGGACGGCGTTGTCGAACACCACGCTGGGCGTGTTCATGGCCGCCCTCGACGCGTCGATCGTGCTGATCTCGCTGCCCGCCATCTTCCGGGGCATCCGGCTCGACCCGCTCCAGCCGAGCAACGTCAGCTACCTGCTGTGGATGATCATGGGCTACCTCGTCGTCACGGCGGTGCTCGTGGTGACGTTCGGGCGCCTCGGCGACATCTACGGGCGGGTCCGCATGTACAACGCGGGATTCGCGGTCTTCACCGTCGCCTCGATCCTGCTCTCGATCACGCCGTTCACCGGCGGCAGCGGCGCGGACTGGCTGATCGGCTTCCGGGTCCTCCAGGGCGTCGGTGGGGCGCTGCTCATGGCGAACTCGACCGCGATCCTCACCGACGCGTTCCCGCCCGAGCGGCGCGGCTCCGCGATGGGTATCAACATGATCGCCGGCATCGCGGGATCGTTCGTCGGGCTGGTGGCCGGCGGGCTGTTGGCCGACGTGAACTGGCGCCTCGTCTTTTGGGTCAACGTTCCCTTCGGCGTGTTCGGAACGGTGTGGGCGTACGCCAAGCTGCGCGAGCTCGGGCATCGGCGCCCGGCCCGCCTCGACTGGTGGGGCAACCTGACCTTCGGTCTCGGCCTCGTCCTGGTGCTGGTCGGGATCACGTACGGCATCCAGCCCTACGGCGGCCACTCGATGGGCTGGACGAGCCCTAAGGTGCTGGCCGAGCTGCTGGGCGGCGCGGCGCTGCTCGTCGTGTTCGTCCTCGTGGAACGACGCGTCGCGGAACCCATGTTCAACCTCCGCCTGTTCCGCATCCGGGCGTTCGTGGCCGGCAACGTGGCGAGCCTCCTCGCGTCGATCGGTCGCGGCGGCCTGCAGTTCATGCTCATCATCTGGCTGCAGGGAATCTGGCTGCCGTTGCACGGCTACAGCTTCGTGGACACGCCCTTGTGGGCCGGCATCTACATGCTCCCGCTCACCGCCGGGTTCCTCGTCGCCGGACCCGTCGCCGGCTGGCTCTCCGACCGGTACGGCGCCCGCCCCTTCGCCACCGGCGGGATGCTGATCGCCGCCACGAGCTTCGGGCTGCTGATGCTGCTGCCCGCGAACTTCGCGTTCCCGATCTTCGCCGCCTTGTTGCTCCTGAACGGGATCGGTGTCGGGCTCTTCGCGGCACCGAACACCACCGCGATCATGAACGCCGCACCCGCCGACGAACGGGGTGCGGCCTCGGGGATGCGCGCCACGTTCCAGAACAGCGGGATGGTGCTCTCGATCGGGCTCTTCTTCTCGCTCATGATCGTCGGGCTCGCCGCCCGGCTCCCCGCCACGCTCGGCGCCGGGCTGCGGACCAACGGGGTGCCGGCCGCCAGCGCCGCTCGCATCGCGCACCTTCCACCGGTCGGGACCCTCTTCGCGGCGTTCCTCGGCTACAACCCGATCCAGAAGCTGCTCGGCCCGAAGCTCTTGAGCCATCTCTCGTCCGCGCAGGTGCAGCGCCTGACCGGCCGGTCGTTCTTCCCGCACCTGATCTCGGGTCCCTTCGAGCACGGCCTCCAGATCGCCTTCACCGCCGCGATCGTCATGTGCCTGGTGGCCGCGGGCTGCTCCGCGCTGCGAGGCGGCCGGTACGTGCAAGACGACGAGGTCGGCGCGTTCGGAGCTCCGCTGCGCGACGACGGCGACGTCGGAGACGAGGCACCCATGGCCGAGGAGTGGATCCCGGCATGACCGACGCGCTGTACCGCCCCGGCGAGGTCGCGGCGAAGGCCGAGGTGTCGACCCGCACGCTGCGCTACTACGAGGAGCTCGGGCTGCTGAACCCGGCCGGCCACAGCCCGGGCGGATCTCGCCGGTACAGCGACGCGGACGTGACTCGAGTGCAGCGAATCCGCGAGCTCCAGCAGACGATGGGCTTCGACCTCGACCAGATCGGTGACATCCTGCGCGCCGAGGACCGTCTCGACGAGCTCCGCACCGACTATCGGACCGGGCGGGCGAAGGGTCGAGAGCGCGACCTGTTCCTCGAGGCGATGGAGATCAACGACCGCCTGCGGGGTCAGGTGCGCGAGAAGCAGGCCGTGTTGAAGGGGTTCCGACGCGAGCTCGACGCCACCGCCGCCCGCTACCGCCAGGTGGCCTCCGAGCGCGGTATCGACCTCGACGACGACCGGCCCTGAACCGCCGCTCCAGCGGGCGCGGGAACGGCACCGCCCGGCCCGCGCGTGCCCGCAGGACTCACGCCGGGGTGTTCGACCGCGCGGGTGCGAGTGCGTCGCCCAGGACGGCGACGCGCTCGGGCACGATCGACCACCACACCCAGCGGCCGCGCTTCTCGCCCGTGATCAGTCCGGCATCGGCCAGCGCCTTGGTGTGATGCGACACGGTGGGCTGCGCTTTGCCGAGCGGCTCGAGGAGCGCGCAGGCGCAGATCTCCCCGGCGTCAGCGATCAGGCTGAGGAGGCGGAGGCGCACCGGGTCGGCGAGCGCCGCGAACGCTCGGGCGAGATCCTCGGCCTCCGCTTGGTCGAGCGGTGCGTCGAGCACCGACGGGCAGCAGGCCTCGGCTGCGTCGTCATGCTTCGTCGCCATCGCCGACCTCCCCACGTATTGACATATGTAGATACATTCGCGAAGATAGATCTATCGACTAAGGCGAATGTACCAGGGAGCATGAGTATGGCGCGGATACAACTGGCGTTGAACGTGGCCGATCTGGATGCGGCGATCGGCTTCTACTCGAAGCTGTTCGGCACCGCCCCGGCCAAGGTTCGCTCAGGCTACGCGAACTTCGCGGTCGAGTCCCCGCCGCTCAAGCTGGTGCTCGTCGAGGGTCATGGGCAGCCCGGCACGCTGAACCACCTTGGGGTCGAGGTCGTGTCGACCGCCGAGGTGGGTGCCACGCAGCGTCGGCTGGGCAGCGAGGGCCTGGCGACCGCGACCGAGGACCACGTCGAATGCTGCTACGCGGTCCAAGACAAGGTGTGGGTCGACGCGCCCGACGGTGAGCCCTGGGAGATCTACACGGTGCTCGCCGACGTGGAGCTGCCCGCGGGCGAGTTCGGGACCGTCGAACCGGGGGCCGACGCCCGGTGCTGTGCGTCGGCGCCCGAATCGGCGCAGCGCTGCTGCTGACGCTCGTGGATCGGGACCTCTGCCGGCGGGCGACCGCCGAGGCGCTCGGCACTGCGTTCCTGGTGGCGGTCGTCGTCGGCTCGGGCATCGCGGCCCAGCGACTTTCCCCGGGCGATGTCGGCATCCAGCTGCTGGTCAACGCCGCGGTGACTGGCGCGGGTCTGGTCGCGTTGATTCTTGCCCTGGGGCCGGTGTCGGGAGCCCACTTCAACCCCGTGGTCACGGTCGCCGATCGGATCCTGGGCGGGATCTCGTCACGGGACGGGGCGGTGTACGTGGCAGCCCAGTTTGGGGGCGCCTGTGTGGGCGCGATCGTGGCGAACCTGATGTTCAGCCTTCCCGCCGTGACCCTCTCGTCGCATACTCGCTCGTCGGGTGCCCTCTGGCTGGGCGAGTTCGTCGCGACGTTCGGGCTCATCATGGTGATCCTCGGTGTGGCCCGCTCGGGCCGGTCATCGGTTGCGGCGTTTGCCGTGGGCAGCTACATCGCCGCCGCGTACTGGTTCACCTCGTCGACCAGTTTCGCGAACCCTGCGGTCACCGTCGGTCGCACGCTGACGGACACGTTCTCAGGTATCCGACCTTCGAGCGCGCCGGTGTTCATCGCCATGCAACTGCTCGGCGGCCTTGCGGCAATCGCCGTTGCCCGGTGGTTGTTCCCGACGCTCGCTGCCGACGCGGTCGTCGTACCCCACGACTCGGCGACCCACCGATGAGAGGAGCGGCATGCCAGATCAGATCTTGACCGTCGAGCAGCGACTTGCGCTGCGGTCCGCCGCGACGCGCTTGGCCGACGAGTTCGCTGGCCTGTTCTCTCAAGAGACCATCGAACGCTTCCTCAACGCCAGCTGGGACCAATTTGCCACCAACGCGACGACGTTCAACTTCTTGCCGGTCCTGGCCGAGCGCTTCGCCCGGCAACGCCTCCAAGCACTCGCGCGCGTCGAAGGCAAAGCCAACGATGGGCTTCCCACCGTGCTCTTTTTGTGCGTGCACAACGCCGGTCGCAGCCAGATGGCGCTCGGCTGGTTCAACCATCTCGCCGGTGGCCGAGCCATCGCCTGGTCAGGCGGATCCGAGCCCACCAGCGAGGTCAACCCGGCCGCCGTTACCGCCATGGCCGAAGTGGGCATCGACATCTCCAGCGAGTTCCCCAAGCCCTGGACTGACGAGATCGTCCGGGCGGCCGACGTGGTCGTCACGATGGGCTGCGGAGATGCCTGTCCACTGTTCCCGGGGAAACGCTACGAAGACTGGGAGGTCGACGACCCGGCCGGCCTGGACGTCGCCGTGGTCCGGCCCATCCGCGACGAACTCGAACAGCGCGTCCGCGCGCTCCTCGAGTCGCTCCACGTCGCGACCCCCGGGTTGGCCTGAGAGGCCAGCCGGCAGCGGAGCGGGAGGGATTCGAACCCCCGGGCCTCATCGGCCGGCTGCTTTCAAGGCAGCTGCGATCAACCGGACTCCGCCACCGCTCCTTGGGCAACCCGCGGGCCCGTCGGACTCGCGGCGCCGCGACGAATCGTAGGCGCTCACCGCAGGGGCCCCGCGGCCGGTGGGCGCCGCCGCCGGGCGGGTCTCAGCGCCCGGGCAGGCCGCCGAAGACGTCATCGCCGCCCCGATAGCCGAGCTCCAGCAGGTCGCTGCGGGGCACCGTGCAGGCCAGCGCGGCCCGCACCGGCGCGACGTCGAGATCGCCACTCGTGAATCCGGGGAGCCAGTCGTCGTGGTGGGAGAGCACGACGCGGCGAGGTTGAAGGAGGCGCGCCTCCGCCGCGACGAACTGGGCGAGCGAGCCCTGGATGGGTTCGCCGTCGAGGTTGCCGCGGCCGGCCGCGGCAAGGATCGCCACGTCGGGTTGCAGGTTGCGCAACATCGACGTCCAGCACCCGGAGGTGTCCTGGTAGAGCAGGCGCCCGGCGGGAGTCTCCAGCACGAACACCAGGGCACCGCCGTCCCCGAGCGCGTGTTGGTCGCTGGCGCGCAGATGCTCGAGCACGTCGGGCCCGACCGAGACCAGCCAGGCGCCCAGCTCGGCGAAGCGAGCCTGGCGCTCGTCGTAGGTCAAGCCGAGGTCGCCCAGGCAGACCTCGCCGGCGCCTGGGAACTCGCGGTGAGCCCACACACAGGAGTGCTGGCTCGGGTACACGACCGCGACGACGTGGGGTCCGAGCCGGACCCGTTCACCGCCCGCCACCGCCACCAGCTGGCGAGGAGGCACCCCCGCGGCGAGGAGCACCCGCACCGTCTCGTACGAGCCCACGACCCGGGCACCGGTGTTGCGCGCGATGCGCTCCGCACCCCAGACGTGGTCGAAGTGCGAGTGCCCGACGAGGATCCAGTCGGCCTCGGCCACCTCGTCGGCGCGCACACCCGGGCCGGGCGCTCCTGGGACGCGGTCGAGGTAGGCGTCGAGCCAGACGACGAGGTCGTCGAGGGCCAGTCGGAACGTGGCGCACCCGAACCAGTCGAGCGTCGTGTCCATGGCGGACGGAGCGTACGCCGCCGGTCGGTAAGGTGCCCGCTCAGTGTCTGAGTGGTGGCGCGACGCCGTGCTGTATCAGGTCTACCCGCGCTCGTTCGCCGACTCGAACGGGGACGGTGTCGGCGACCTGGCGGGGATCACGGCGCGACTCGACCACCTGGCCTGGCTCGGCGTCGACGGGCTCTGGCTCAGCCCGGTGCATCCCTCCCCGAACGCGGACTGGGGTTACGACGTCGCCGACTACGTCGGCGTCGATCCCGCCCTCGGCACGCTGGCCGACCTCGACGCGCTGATCGCGGGCGCGGACGCCCGCGGCATCCGGGTGCTGCTCGACCTCGTCCCCAACCACACCAGTGTCGAGCATCCATGGTTCGTCGACGCTCGCTCGAGCCGGGATGCCCCCCATCGAGACTGGTACGTGTGGGCGGACCCGAAACCCGACGGCGCGCCACCCAACAACTGGGTCAGCGGATTCCTCGGCCCGGCCTGGGAGCTCGACACCCGCACCGACCAGTCCTACCTGCACCATTTCCTGGTCGAGCAGGCGGACCTCAACTGGTGGCACGACGCCGTTCGCGACGAGTTCGACCGCATCCTGCGATTCTGGTTCGATCGGGGTGTCGCCGGCTTCCGCATCGACGTGTGCCACATGATCGTCAAGGACCGGCTCCTGCGCGACAACCCTCCCCTCACGGGCGGCGAGCATTGGATGGACCGGCTGGGCGGTCAGCGCAACGAGTACAACGGCTGTCGGCCCGAGGTGCACGACGTGCTCCGACGTTGGCGCGGGGTGGGCGACGACTACGACCCGCCGCGGCTGTTCCTCGGCGAGACCCACGTCTTCGACGTCGACCAGATCGTGTCCTTCTACGGGCAGGGCGACGAGCTGCAGCTGGCGTTCAACTTCCTGTTCGTCTTCGCACCGTTCGAGGCGGCCGCCCTGCGAGCGGTGGTCGAGCAGGCCGAGGCGCACCTGCCCGCCCACGCGACCCCGTGCTGGACGATGGGAAACCACGACGTCTCCCGCTACGTCACGCGCTGGTGCGAGGGCGACCCGCAGCGGGTCCGAGCCGCGCTCGTGCTGCTGCTCGGTCTGCGGGGCACGGCCGTCCTCTACTACGGCGATGAGCTCGGGATGCCCGACACCGACGTCCCCGCCGACCGGCTCCTCGACCCGGTCAGCGCCCGCTTCCAGCCGTTCCTCAACCGCGACGCGGCACGCACCCCCATGCCCTGGAACGCCGAGCCCGGCGGCGGGTTCACGGTCCCCGGCGTCGAACCCTGGCTCCCGGTCGGCGACCTCGGGCGCTGCAACGTCGCCGACCAGCAGGCCGACCCGAACTCGACGCTGCACCTGACCCGGGACCTGCTGGCGCTGCGACGCGCCCTCCCCGCCTTGCAGCGCGGCGCCTACGCGACCTGGCCGGCACCCGACGGCGTCTGGGCCTGGCGTCGAGGCGAGCACGTGCTGGTCGCGGTGAACCTGACCGGCGAGCCCACGCGGCTGCCCGACGTCGAGGGGACGGTGCGGGTGGCAACTGACCGAGCCCGCGACGGTGAGCGCGTCGCGGGGACGCTCACGCTCGGCCCATGGGCGGCGGCGGTCCTCACCCTCGCGTGACCGGCGCGCGGTGCGGCGCGTCGGGCGTCGCGCCTTCCTGCGCGAGCAGTCGACGCTTGCGGGCCGGACCGAGCCCGTAGTTGCCGACACCGCCCGTCGCGGGCACGACCCGGTGGCAGGGCACGACGACCGGAACCGGGTTCGCGCCGCACGCCGAACCGACCGCGCGCGACGCGCCGGGCGAGCCGATCGCCGCGGCCACCTCCCCGTAGGTGCGGGTCTGACCCAGCGGGATTCGCTGCAGCTCCTCCCAGACCCGACGCTGGAACGCGGTGCCCTGCACGTCGAGGGGCAGGTCGCCCGCCGGCGTGCGTCCCTCGATGCGCGCCAGCACGTCGGTGACGAGGCCGGTCAGGGCCTCGTCGTCCCGCCGCAGCTCGGCCCGGTGGAACTCGCGGGCCAACGCGGCTTCGAGGGCGGGCCCGTCGTCGCCCACGTCGACCTTGCACAGACCCCGGTCGGTGGCCGCGACCAGCAGCGCGCCGAGCGGTGAGGCGGCCACCGTGTAGACGATCGTCGCTCCCGCACCACCCGACCGGTACGAGGCGGGCGTCATCCCGAGGTGGCCGTGCGCGGCTTCGTAGAGGCGGCTGGTCGATCCGTAGCCCGCGCTGAACAGCGCTCCGGTGACGTCGCCGCCGTCGCGCAGCTGGCGGCGGAGCCGCTCTCGGCGCAGCGTGTCCCCGTACTGGCGGGGGGTTACGCCCAGCGTCCGGGTGAAGGCCCGGCGCAGCTGATCGGGCGACACGGCCAGGGCGCGCGCCAACTCGGGCGCGCTCGGGACTCGGTCGTCGGTGGCCTCCATGAGTCGGCAGGCCTCGGTCACCAGGGTGGTTGGCATACCGTTGATGTACGACATCGCTGACGTCCGCGCTATCCGTTTCCGGCGTGCGCGGCGGTCCAGTCGAGGAGCGTGTCGACAGTCCAGGTGTTCACGATCCGCTCGACCGGGATCCCGGCCGCGGCGGCACGGTGGCACCCATAGTCCTGCCAGGCCAGCTGCCAGGTCGCGTGGGCGTCGGAGTCGATCGCGACCTTCGCCTCGCGGTCCACAAGCTGGGCGAGCAGCCGCGACGGTGGATCGAGGCGCTCGGGTCGTGCGTTGATCTCGATCGCCTTGTCGAACGCGACCGCGGTGTCGAAGACACGCTCGGGGTCGAACGACGACTCCGGTCGACCCTGGCCGACCACGAGACGACCGGTGCAATGCCCGAGCACGTCGACGTGGGGACTCTCGAGGGCGCGGACCATGCGGTCGGTCATCGGGTCGCGGTCCATGCGCAGCTTGGTGTGGACGCTGGCCACGACGACGTCGAGCGCCGCGAGCAGTTCCTCGTCCTGGTCGAGGGTGCCGTCGGGGAGGATGTCGACTTCGATCCCGGTCAGGATGCGAAACGGGGCCAGCTCGGCGTTCAGCGCGTCCACCACACCGAGCTGGTCTCGGAGCCGGTCCGCGGACAGCCCTTTGGCAATGTGGAGGGAACGGGAGTGGTCGGTGAGGGCCAGGTACTGGTGGCCGAGCGCGACGCCCGCCCCGGCCATCGCCTCGATGGTGTGGCCGCCGTCGGACCAGTCGGAGTGGAGGTGCAGGTCGCCCCGCAGCGCGGCTCGCACCGGTCCCGCCAGCTCGGTGGGCGGCTGGGTCTCGGCTGGTGCGTCGCCTTCGACGCGGGTCAGGTACTCCGGGGTCTCGCCTCGCAGTGCCTGCTCGATCACCGCCGCGGTGCTGCGGCCGATGCCGGGCAGGTCGGTGAGGCGCCCCCGGGCGGCGAGGTCGGCCAGCTCGGTGTGAGTCAAGGGGCGGATCGTGTCCGCGGCCCGCCGGAACGCGGCGACCTTCGGCCGGGCGTTGCGGACCCGCTGGAGCGCGTCGGCGATGCGTTCGAGGGCGTCGGCGGGCTCCACCACGCTGACGGTAGCGTGCAGCGATGGTCACCTCATCGTCCTGTATCTCCGCCGAGCGGGTCATCCACGCGTCGCCCGAACGGATCTTCGACGTGCTCGCCGACCCGGCCCAGCACCCACTGATCGATGGGTCGGGGTCGGTACGCGGGACCCGTGCCGGGACGCCCGATCGACTCACGCTCGGCGCCAAGTTCTCGATGGACATGCGCATCGGCCTGCCGTACCGCATGACGAACGAGGTGGTGCAGTTCGAGGAGGGACGTCGCATCGCCTGGCAGCATCTGGCGCATGATGTCTGGGGCTATGAGCTCGAGCCGGTCGACGGTGGGACACGCGTGCGCGAATCGTTCGACTGGTCCCACGGGCGCGGCCAATGGTTCCTGCGCATCACCAAGACACCCGAGAAGAACCGTCGCAGCATGGAGCAAACCCTCCAACGCCTCGCCCAACTCGTCGAAGGCGGCCCCGACCGCGGGCCTGCCTAGACTTGGCCGCCCGGGAGGGATGACCGAGTGGCCGAAGGTGCTCGCCTGCTAAGCGAGTAGGGGGCTTTAACCTCCTCGAGGGTTCAAATCCCTCTCCCTCCGCCAATCCCCCCACGGTGACTATGTCGGCTGCTCCCAACCTCGCCCCCGCCCTGCTCGAGCTCGGCGCCGCCACTCTCGGCGAGGCGGGTGGCCGGGCGATGCGCGCCCGGGTCGGCCCGGCGTGGGTCGGTGCCCGCCTCGCTGCCCCCGCCTACCCGGTGCAGTGCACCCCGGGCGACAACCTCGCCGTCCACGTCGGGGTCACGCAGGCGCCGAGCGGCTCGGTGCTCGTCGTCGACGTGGGTGACGAGCGCGAACTCGGCTACTGGGGCGAGGTGCTCACCACCGCCGCCGAGACCCGCGGGCTGGCCGGGCTCGTGATCGACGGCTGCGTTCGCGACACGGCGGCGCTGGCCGCGCACGCCTTCCCGGTCTTCTCGACCGGGGTCGCGTTGCCCGGTGCCACCAAGAACCATGCCGGCGCGGTCGGCGCGTCGACCGTCGTGGGGGGAGTGGAGGTCAGCGTCGGCGACTGGATCGTCGGCGATAGCGACGGGGTCACGGTCGTGCCCGGCGACACGCTCGACGCCGTCCTCGCCGCGGGCCGCGCCCGCGCCGAGAAGGAGACGCGCTTCTTCGCCGAGTTGCGCGGCGGCAAGACCACCGTCGAGCTGCTCGGACTCGACCCCTCACCGATCGAGGGGCCAGGCCGCTAACCCGCCGCGCTCACCGGCGGCCGACGCGCCGCCCACGGGCGGGCCGTCTCCAGCTGGCTGGCGACGCGCACCAGGACGTCGTCGCGACCGTACGCGGCGACGAGCTGCACCCCGATCGGCAGGCCGTCCACGCCGTGATGCAGCGGCAGCGAGATCGCGGGCTGGCCCGTCACGTTGAAAGGCATCGCGAAGGTGGCGAGCGAGCCCATGCGCCCGAACGCCTCCCCCGGGTCGACGCCCGGTCCGAGGAAGCCCAGCTCGGGGGTGGGCGAGGTGACCATCGGCGTCAAGAGCACGTCGTGGTCCTCCCACCACGCCGCGACGCCGCGGGCCCAGCCCTGCGACACCTCGATGGCGCGCACGTAGGCCGTGGCGGACGTCGCCCGGCCTGCCTCGGCCAGCATCGCGTTCCACGGCTCGAGCACGGACGGCTCGAGCGGTCGACCGAGCTTCTGGCTCCAGCGGTCCAGCTCTCGGGCGATGAAGACGGGAAACATCACCGCGATCGAATCGCCGTAGCCGGGCGCGTCCAGCGCCGGCAGCGGGGCCGGCTCGACGTGATGACCGAGCGACTCGAGGAGCGCCGCCGCCGCGTCCACTGCCGCCCGTCCGTCCGCGTGCGACTCCCCGCCGTCACCGGTGCGGAGGGTGCGAACCCCGACCCGCAGGCGCCCGGGATCGGCGTCTACCTCCGAAAGGAAGGGTCGCGTCGGCGTCGGTGCCGTGTACGGGTCCCCGACGCCGGGACCTCCGACGGCGTCGAGGACCGCGGCGGTGTCACGCACCGACCGGGTGAGCACGTGCTCGTGGGTCGTCATCGCCCAGTACTCGCCGAAGTCCGGTCCCAGGGTCCCCCGGGCTCGACTCGGCTTGAGGCCCACCAGCCCGCAGATCGACGACGGGACTCGGATCGAGCCACCCATGTCGTTTCCGTGGGCGACCGCCACCATGCCCGCCGCCACCGCGGCGGCCGAGCCACCACTCGAGCCACCGGTGGAGCGGCTCGGGTCCCAGGGGTTCCGCGTGGGTCCGTACGCCAGCGGCTCGGTGGTGACCGACGAGGCGAGCTCGGGCGTGTTCGTCTTGCCGGCGATCACGAATCCGGCGGCCCGGAACCGTCGGACCAGCCACGTGTCCTCGGGCTCCACCCACCCCGCCTCTTTCAGCACCTGCATCCCGCAGTGGTACGGATCGCCCGCCGAGTGCGCCACCGCGTCCTTCAGGAGGAAGGGCACGCCGCGGAACGGCCCGTCGGGAAGCGGGCTCGAAGCCTCCGACCGGGCCCGTTCCGACCGGTCGATGATCACCGCGTTCAGGGCTCCGTTCAGCGCCTCGATGCGAGCGAGCGCGGCTTCGAGGAGCTCGCGGGGGGTGACCGTGCCGCGACGCACCAGTTCCGCCTGAGCGGTCGCGTCGAGCCACGCCAGTTCGTCGGTCACGACCCGTCCCCCCTCGAAGTCGACGACCCCGCCGAGACCAGGTTGGGCGGCTGGTCCCCGCGCAACACCGCGACGACGCCCTCGCACGCCACGCGCGCCATGCGAGTCCGGGTCGCCTGCGATGCCGAACCGATGTGGGGCAACAAGACGGTGCGCGGCGCGGCGAGCAAGCGGGGATGGACCTCGGGCTCGCGTTCGTAGACGTCGAGCCCGGCGGCGAACAGTCGGCCCGACTCGAGCGCCTCGGCGAGCGCCTCTTCGTCGACGACCGGTCCCCGGGCCGTGTTGACCAGCACCGCGGTGGGTCGGAGCCGGGCGAGTCGATCCGCGTCCAGCAGATGATGGGTGGCGGGGGTCAGCGGCACGTGCAGCGACACGACGTCGCTCGCCGCGAGCAGCTCGTCGAGCGTCGCTACGTAGCCCGGGAGCCCGGTGTCGCGGCGGGTGTGGTGGACCACGTTCATCCCGAAGCCGCTCGCCCGCCGGGCGACCGCCTGACCGATCCGGCCGAAACCGACCAGGCCGAGCGTGGCGCCGTGGACGTCGCGGCCGAGGTATTGGAGGATCCCCCACCCCGGCCACCGTCCCGCCCGTACATCGCGCTCGGCATCGCCGGCCAGGCGCGACGCGGCCAAGATCAACAAGAAGGCCAGATCGGCCGTCGTCTCGTCGAGCACCCCGGGGGTATTGCAGACCGCGACGCCACGCTCGGTTGCGGCAGCCACGTCGATGTTGTCGTGGCCGACGGCCACGTTCGCGACGACCCGCAGACGTCCCGCTCCGGCGGCGAGGACCTCGGCGTCGACCCGGTCGGTGAGCAGGCACACCATCGCGTCGGCGTCGGCGGCCGCCGCGCACAACTCGGGCTGGGAGAACGCGACGTCGCCCTCGTTCTCGGCCACGTCATGACCGGCGGCGAGGAGGGGATCGACACCGCCCTCGGGTAGGCGGCGGGTGACGACGACGCGGGCCACGCCGATCAGTGCGTGGTGTAGTCGACCTCGCCGGCGTCCTTCAGGCCGACCGCGAAGCAGAAGCAGTGGATGGGCGCGTGATCGCTGATCGGCCGGAGACTGTGCACCGCGTTCGGCGGGATGTGCACCAGATCTCCCTGAACGATCTCGTGCTCCTCGTCGGCGATGCGCATGAGCCCCCGCCCCGAGGTCACGTAATAGAACTCGTGGGTCGGGTGGGAATGGGGGTCGACCTCGCCGCCTCCGGCCACCTCGAACTCACTCACGAGCTCGAGGAACCCACCGTCGGTGATCGCGTGCATCTCGCGGGGGTTCACCAGCCACCACACCGGGACGGTGCCGTTGTGCTCGGCGACCGGCTCGACGTCTTCAATTGATCGCACGTCCATGGGCCTCAGCGTAGAGGGCCGGCGCGAGCGCCGCAGCCCGGCCGCCCTGGCGCGGGCCACCCCTAAACTCTGGGTCCATGCCGACGACCACGTTGCCTCTCGCAACCGGGGCGCTGACCGCCGCCACCTTCGCGCCGTTCGGCTGGCTTCCCGTGGCGGACACCGACCCCGCCGACGGTCGAGACACCCTGCACTTCGAGTGGGCCGATCCCCACCTCAACGTCATCGCGCACTACCCCGACGAGATCGAACGCTCCCCCGCCGGATCGCCGCTCTGCTCCGTCCTCTACCGGCACGCCACCCACACCCAGGCCCTCATGGTCCTGAACGTCGACGCCGTCGTCGCGGTGGCACCCGCCGACGTGGAGCTCTCCTCCGCCGCCGACCTGGAGACCGTGCGCGCCTTTCGGCTCCGACCCCTCGACGCGTTCGTGCTGCACCGAGGCACCTGGCACTGGGGCCCGTTCCCCCTCGGCGCCGAGCCGGTGCGCCTCCTCAACGTGCAGGGCCTGCGGTACGCCGACGACAACGCGAGCGTCGACCTGCCGGCGTGTACGGGCTCGGTCCTCGAGATCCAAGTCTGAGCTGGCGCGAGCGCCCGGGGGGCCGATGCTCTTTCCGGTCGGGTCTCCCGGTACCGTTCCGACCATGGTGAAGCAGCGATTCTCAAGCCGTGCGATGCGTCTGGTGGCGTGCTTGGCCGTCGTTGGTCTCGTCGGAACGCTGGGAGCCCTGGGGGCCGAAGCTGCCACGACGGCCAGCCCGAAGGCGGCGGTGAGCCTGGGCGACAACTTCTTCACGCCCACCCAGCTCACGGTCACGCAGGGCACCACCGTGACCTGGACGTGGGCGGGCGCGAACACCCACAACGTCACGGTCGTCAGTGGGCCGGCGAAGTTCCACTCGACCAACCAGTCGAGCGGCGCGTACAGCCACAAGATGACCAAGGCTGGCACCTACAAGATTGTCTGCACCTTCCACCCGGGCATGATGCTGACGTTGAAGGTCAAGAAGCCACCCCGGGCCGCGCCGACCACCACGACGTCCTCGTAGCGCTAGCCGAGCACGCCTCGGCAGTACGCCGCGATGTTCGCCGCACCGCGGGCCAACCCGGCCAGCGACCGGTAAGCGCGACCCGCCCGGCCCGCCGCGAGGGGGCTGAGAGTCCCCGCCGCGTCGGCGCGACACAGTGCTGCTGCGACCGTCGACGGGGCCGGGCGCGGGCGCGGGTGGGGTTGGTGGGGCGGCGGGACCGGCGCGGTCCGATGCGGGCGCGGCACGACCGGCCGGTGCGGCGACGGACCGTGGGGAACGACCGGGCGACGCGGCGCGACGACGCGCGCCGAGCGGCGCGCGGGTACCGAACGGTGGGTGTGCGCGCGGGCGGGGGCCGGAACCGAGACGCCGACCGCTCCGAGTGCGTCGTGGGCTACCGATTGCACACCACCGGGGAGTGAGCCGGTCGCGGCGGCGGCCACGCCGCCCACTGCCACGACGGCGACTCCGACGAGGGCTGTCAGACGGAGCGTTCGGGTCCGCCGGGGCGCCGGCGGGTGGGCTGGGCCGGCCGCGACGAGCGTCGGTGGTGCTCCGGTCAGCTCCTCCGGTCGCCTGGGAGCGGCCGCGGCGGCGAGGACGGCGGCGACCGGCGCGTAGCCCGGGGGCGCGTCCGCGGGGTCGATCGCGCCTGCCAGCAGGCGCGACGCGGTGGCCTCGTCGAGGGCGAGCGGGTCGGCGGAGCGGGCGGAGAAGCGGCGGAACATGTCGTGGAGAAGACCGTCGGAGAAGCTCATGGCGTTACCACCCCAGCGGCTGGACCTTCCCGCGGGAGCTCCGCGCCCAGGAGCTCGGCGAGGCGGCGCAAGCCGCGGTGGGTGAGGACCCGGACCGCCCCCGGCCGCTTGCCAAGTACCCGGGCGACGCTCGCGACGTCGAGGCCCGCCACGGCGCGCAGCGTCACGACCTCGGCCTGATCGGGAGGCAGCGTCGCGATCAGGGCCAGGGCCCGGTCGGTGGACACCTTCTCGAGCGCGTCGGCCGCCGGATCGTCCGCGGCCGGGCGACCGCTGAAATGCTCGACCGGGCGGGTCACCGTCCGGGCGCGGGTCTCTCGCCGACGCCAGTCGAGGACCCGGTGGCGGGCGATGGTGAACACCCACGCCCGAAAGCCGGTTTCGTCACCCTCGAAGTGGTCCAACCCTTGCGCGATCCGCAACCAGGTCTCGGACGCGAGGTCCTCTGCCGCCCACCCTCCCGCCACGCCCAGATAGCGCAGCAATGATGGCTGCAGGTCGCTCCACAGCGACGCGAACGCGGCGTCGTCTCCGCCGCGAGCGCCGTCGAGCGCTGCCGCGAACCCTGCTCCGAGCACGCGTCCCACAGTCTCATACCGAACTCAGTTCGACACCCCCACGCGTCGAGTGCTCGCTGAGCGCTGACGTCGCGTTGATCTTCTCCTCACATGCCGGGCGGTCTTCGAGGCAAGAGTCCTCCAAGGAAGGGATTAGGAACCATGATGAAGCTCAGGACCCGAAGCCTCCTAGCCGGCGCGTTGATCGCCGGTGTGGCCACCCTGGGGAGTGGTGGCGTCGCCTTCGCTGCCACGTCCCCCAATCCGACGACCCCGGGTACGAGCGCAAGCACCGCGAGCCGGAACAGCCGGTTCTGTCAGCGGCAGGTGCCGCGACTCCCGAGCCTCGACGCCCGGCGGGTCCGGGATGAGCAGAAGATCGGCGACCTCCAGAAGGCGATCGCGGTCGCTCGTGCGCACCACCGCGACGACCTCGTGGCCCGCCTCGAACGTCAGTTGGACCAGGTCCAGCGTGACCACGCGGTGCTCGTCGTGCAGATCGCGGCGATCCACCTTCGTTGCCACGTCTGAACCTCCCGACATCGACGAGACCCCGCCGGGGGCGGGGTCTCGTCGCGTCGGGACCGCGCCGCGGGGCGGGGCACCGGTCCAGCGGAACCTTGGGTCAGGGCGACCCGTCGAGCCGACGCTCGATGGCTTCGACCTTCCCGACGAGCTGGCCCTCGACCCCCGGCCGATAGTCGATCTTTGCCACCACGCTCACCCGTGGGGCGTGCCGCGCGACCGCCTCGACGCACTGGTGGAGCAACTCGGTCACCTCGTCCCAGGACCCCTCGACGTTGGTGAACATCGCGTTGGTCTCGTTCGGCAGGCCGCTGGCCCGAACCAGCCGGACGGCGTCCGCGACTGCACCCGACACCGAATCGCCGTCGCCGATCGGCGTGATCGAGAACGCCAGGAGCATCAGACGGGCGACCCGACGGGATGCTCACGACCAGGCGCGGTCATCGCGGGCCCGAGCGTGTCGGTTGTTGCGCGCTGGCTCGGGTCGTCGTCATCGTGAGGGGCGTTCACGCGTGCGGGGTGGCCCCAAGCCTCGGCTACACGCTGGCGATGACCACGATGATGTACACGAGCCACAAGGCGCTCCACACAATGCCGGTCACGATCCCGGCGGTGGCCATGCCGTTGCCTTGCTGCACACCGCCGGCCTCGCGGATCTGACGCTTGGAGATGAAGCCGAAGACGATGCCGAGCACCCCCGGGATGAAGCACAGGAAACCACAGATGCCACAGACGAGCGAGGCGATCGACAGGCCGTTGGTGCCCGATCCTGCCCCGGGGGGCGGCATCGGCATCCCCGGCGGCGGAGGCGGGGGAGGAGGCGGGGGATACTGCGACATCGTGCACCACCAGGAGTCATAGCCGGTGCAGTCTTCCTAATCGGTCTCCGCGGTGTCGTCAACCCTGGGGGCGCGTGGCGATCGCGCGTCCTGCTCGCTGGCGAAAGTCAGAGCGCCGCGTACGCCCGTCCGGCTTCATCGTTTACGGGCCGACTGCAGCGAGGAGACCCCGGCGACGCTGCCGTCCCGTTCGAGCCGAGCCAGCGCGCTCGCTTGCCCGTCGACATACCGATCGAGGAAGTCGAGCGTCGTACGCTCCACGACCTGCTCGGCGGGCCGCGTCCCTCCGCCGAACGCGCTGCTGTGCGTCTGGCCGAACAGGGTCACGAAGAACTTTGGCGGGTTGGCTTGGGCGTAGGCGTCGCGGCTGCCCTGGATCGGAGCGGTGGTGTCGGCGTCACCGTGCTCAAGCAGCAGCGGCGTGGTGATGCCGACGAAGTGTGGACCGGACACGCCGACGAACCCAGTCATCGCGATCACCGCTTTGACTCGCGGGTCTCGCGAGACCGGCTTGTACCCCACCTCGAACACCGTGATCGCCCCGAGCGACTAGCCGGCGAGCCCGATCCGCCTCGGGTTGATGAGGCCGTGGAGACGGGAACGCGGGCTGCGGTTGGCCTGCAACAGCCTCGTGATGACGAAGCTGATGTCCGCCGGCTGGTGCGTGAAGTCGGCCGCCGTCGCCCCGCCGGGCGCCTGGTCATTGGAGAGCGGGAAGGCCCGGCTCCGCGACGACGTAGCCCGCCCGGACCCAGCGGTCGAACAGCGCCTCGTAGGTCGTGGGGGAATCGCCGATCCCCGTGGCGAACACGACCAACGGTCTTGGTCCCGGCGCCGGGCGAGAGCCTACGGTCGGGTACGAGACCCGCGTTGGCAGCGTTCGACTCGGAGCGCCCGGGTATGCGCCGTTGGGCGGCGTGGGCCGCGACGTGTCCACGAACGTGGCGGTGAACCGCCCGACCGAGTACGGAGCGCTCGACCGTGCGCTGGCGCCGAATGCCGGAGATCCCACGCCGGCGCGAGCATGACGCCGACCCCGACCGTCACGACCAGTCCGAGCGCCTGCACGGCGGGGAGACGAGCCAGTGGACGGCGCGACCAAGGGAGAGCCCGGCCAAAAGACTGCTCCGCTCGACACCGAACCGGCGGAGGTCGTCAGCGACAACGCACCCAGAAAGGCGCCGGGGATGCCGGGGTGCGAGGCACGGATGGCGGCTTCGAACGCTCGGTCTCCGAATGGTGGAGTCGAAGGCCGCGATCCCTCCCGTTGGTCGGTCGGAGCACGCCTAAACTTTGGGATTGCCATCCGGCGCTCGTAGCTCAATGGATAGAGCATCTGACTACGGAGTAGGCCAGTTCAAGCGCTGTGCCACCGCCTTGCTTGCGATGCATTTGTTCGGGTGTCGCTAAGCGAAAGCGACCGAGTTATCTGCTGATTGATGGTCCTCGCGGCGGTCAGCGTTCTCTACAGCCAACCGCCCGGGACGCACCGATCTGTCCAGCGGCCTTGTGGCGGCTCTGACGAGCGGGCCTGGTTCCGGGCGAACGCCAGAGGTGATGTGGCGCCAGGCTTTGACGGTGTCAATTGTGAATCGCCTCCCCCAAGAGAGCTAGACGCAAGCTTGCTCGCCGTGGCGGGCCGCACAACGGCTCTGGTGACCGCTCTGAGCGCATTCGTAGAGCTGCCCACCGAGCGACTGGTTAGGGGCTTCAGGAGCCCAAACCGACTTGAGCCTTAGACACCTCTTGGTCGTTTCGGAACTCAACGTTTGCATTCGCACCGACACCACCGACGCCAGGCCACGTGCAGATCTTGGTGTCGAATCCACCGACGCTGTTTTCGGCTGAGAGCGTTCCCGGAGCCCCGACGATCGCGGTCACCTGCTCGTAGCTCATACCCGGCTGCATCTGGTTGAAGGCCGAAAGTGTGATGCCTGCAAACGGCGGGGGCGGCCCACCACACGCGGCGTCGAAGCCCGCCGTCGAGGACGGCTGACCGTTGGCGAGCGCAATCATGATGCGCGCCGCGCCTTAGCCATCGTCTCGCATGTCAAGCACGAGCAGGCAGAGATGTACGCGAGGGAAGCCGCCTGAGTCGCTACGAAGTTCGTCGCCTTGTTGGGCGACTGCAACTTAGGACTTCGTGGCCTTGCCGTTGCCCGTGGTCGCGCTTCGCTTGACTCTCTGAACGCGACGCATCTGCTGGTCGCGCCGACCACGGAGTTCGGGGTCCAGTGTTCTGCCCTCACGGACCGATCGGCCGACCCGCACCTCGCCCGAGATGTCGTGCTCTTCTGGGTTGACGATCCGGCCCACTGGACCTCCTGCCGTGGTTGTCGCCATCAACCTATCGGTCGTCGGGCGTGGGGCGCATATCGGTTGTGGTCAGGGAGTCAGGAGTTCCTCTACGAGGGGAAGCAGGTAGCGCTGAGCTGCGTCCCACCGGTCCGGGTCGGCCGGGTAGAGCATCGTCTCATCTTGAGGCGCCGTCGACGAGATCGTCAGGACGCCAATCGGAAGCCGACCCCACACGTCGTGGTTCTCGATGAAGAAAGGAACGGCTCGGAGGAAGTTCCAACGACTACTCGAGTCGACGAGGGACACGTCGATCGGGTTGCCGCTACAGAACGCTTCCACGGCCAGTCTGTTGGTGGGACGCGTGATTGGCTCGATCGCCAGCCCTCCGGGCTCGCGCCATGAGCGGTCCGAGGCCGCCCAGAAGATGAGCGCGTGATCGCTCGGATCCCGTACCCACAGTTGCAAGGCGAGTTGCTCCTCTTCTGGGGACCGGCCGAGCGCGAAGGCAACGCCGCGGATCCAGGCCCGCAGCAGCGACGAAAGCTGATCTTGAGTTCTAATGAAGCGTTCGCGGTTGGCAGTCTGCAGGATCCCATCTTCGATGAGTGTCTCCCACGCTTCGAGGCGCTGCCCGTAGCGGGCGATGTGCTGGCGCTCTCGGAGAAGCGCGACCTCGTGGAGAAACTGGGAGCTCTGTACGAAGTAGTCGGCCTGAAGGGGCTCGACACCAGCGCCCTTCCATCTGCGCCGCACGGCCTCGGCATGAGCGGCGCGCACCTCGGGTGCGACATCCTCACGGAATTCCCAGTCGTCCGACTGACGCACGACGACGGCAATATGTCGGGTCTCGTCGCTGCTGACCGCAGGAGCCCGGTAGAGGTAGCGAAGCAGGTTCGGGTCTGACATGCTCGCACCCGCAAACACGCACGTTGTCTGGGCGAGCTTCTCTCGGAAGTACTCCTCTTGCCATTCGGAACCGCTCTGCATCCGGTGGTAGTCGCCCTCTGCGAAGATCAGTTCCCCGTCCCCGTAGTCGAGAGTGCGCACGCCGTGCAGGTGGCGGACGACGATCTTCCCTGGACGCGGCTCCGCGTCTGTCGCGGACACAACATCATCCGGCGGGACGCCGAGAAGGTCGACCAACGCCGTCTCAATGAGGCGGTCGTAGTTCGTCGTGACGATCTCGCATTCGTCGCCCCACAGCGCCCTGATGCGGGCCAGACCCTTGACGGTTGGCCCAGGTGGCGGCTTCGAGCCGACGTTGCCATAAAGGATCTCCACGATTGCGGTATCGAGCTCGTTGTCTGGGAGGGCGGCCCGGACGACCGCGGCAGCACCAAGTAGGCCTTCAACCTCCATAGTCCAGCTGCAGAACGCGTCGATGCAGTCCTGGTCTTCAGGGCTGAGCGGTCCCTCGCCTGTGATGGCCCTCGAGCTCCGAAGCTCGGGTACGGCAACCCTTTGAAGGAGAGCTTCGATCAGTTCGATCCAGGTTGGCAGACCAGCCTCAACCGACGACCCGGCACCGACGACGATTGTCAGGGGGGAGGACTCGGCAAGGCGGCGAACCGCCAGATTCGTCGGTTCGCGCTCCCAAAAAGCCCGCTCCCGCGCCACCCGTCGATTGTGACCTCTGGAGCGGCGCAGATGGGTGAAACGGGACTAGGAGGCCTCCTTCTTCAGACGCTCCACCCGCTTCATCTCGTCGTCGCGGCGTCGCTCGAGCTCTTTTGGCAGCTTCCGGTTCCGGGACGGCGATGGCCGCCCCACGAACACCCGGCCCGGTATCCGGTGCTCCCGTCGGCTGACTTCGCGGCCGCTCGACATTGCCCGGGGCCTCCTGGCGTGCCACCATCTCATGGCGTGCTTCGTGACTCACGGTTCGTGAAGTACGAACTTCCCATACCGGAGGCCCCAGGTGGTGGATGGTGGACCCGCTGGATCCCAGACTGAATGAGCAATCCCAGGCGGTTTTCCACAACAAGTACTTCTTACCCGTGGCGGCCGTTGCCGCGACCTTCAGCGACGGCACCTTTAACCAGGCCGTCATCGCAAAGAGGCTGAACGTTCAGCCCAACCTGGTTATGGGGCCCCTGAAACGGCTGAAAAACGCTGGCCTTTGCAAGCCCACGAGTGACGGGCTCGAGCGTGTACCCGGAAAATTCTGGGACTTCCTTACCGCCTGGTGTGAAGAGCTGGCCCCGTAGGGAGACGAGGGTCCGACCGAGTGCTCCTCACCCGCACGTGGGCTGGTTGTCCAGCTTGTTGTCAGCAACGGCGTCAGCGGTGGTTCGGATCCCGGTGCACTGGACGGCGCTTACGAGCCCCAGGTGATCATCGACTCCGTGTCGGGCCATCCGAGCGGCCGGCCAACGCCGCGCGCACCTTTGACCGCGCAAGCTACCCGAATCGCCGCGGAGAGATCCGTTGACCTTTGTGATGTGGACGAGCATCCTATGCGCTATGAGCAGAGTCTGGGTTTCGTACACGTTCCCGACGAATACCTACGAAGATGACGCCGCGTTTGTGAACCATGTTGACGTCACGGTTCTGCGACCGACGTGGAACCATTTCGAGAACTTCGGCGGGGTTGCGGAATGCCATTATTTGTATCCTCGCAACTCCGCAGTTGTTGGTCTCGACGTCGCGAGCTCCGCCAGCTTCGACGAGATTGAGGCAGGGGTCGTCGGCGCCGCGCCTTCAAGCGTAAGTGCAAACTTGATCACCGACTTCGACGTGATCGACAGCGAAGCTCCGCCGGGGACATGTCCAATTTGCGGGTTGGCTGGTGGCCGACACAATTGGTCGATTCATATTGGAACAGCTCCAAAAGCATGACGACGGAACAACCTACAAGGCCGCCAAGTCCGCTCCCGCAGAACGCTCGATGGGCATCGCCCTATCCTTTGGGCTCATATCGGAGCCTCCGCTCGGGTGGAACCTTTGCAGCCCCTCTGCTTGCTGGCTTCAGCTTCACCATCACGGCTGTTCTTCTCTCAGCGAGCCAGCAGTTTGCGCGATGGACAGATGTCGCGCTCGGGCTTCTCGTAGGAGCAGGCCTCGTCCTGATCTTTGCCGTCCAGGCTGGCCTATGGCTGGAGCGCTACGACGTGCGGCCGAGCGAGTTCGCCGAGTGGTTCCCACAGGATTTCGATGAGCACGGCGTGCCGGATCAGTTCGTCTTCGGCCTGCACCAATATCACTCTGACAAGGCCCGAGTCTGGGCGATCACAAGCGTCCGGCTCTACAACGTCGGAATCGTGCTCCTCCTTGCGGGCGTTATGGTTACTCTTGTGCCGCCGGGCCACATCTCGGCAGAGCGATGGTTTCCGCTAGTAGTCGCGGGCGTCGGGCTTGCCGCGGAGGTTGGCTGGACGGGGTTCAACCTGTTTCAGTCCATCATCCGAGCTGCTCGAAGCGCCACGAGAACCCGGACAACCAACGATGCCTAGGACAAGATCAGGGTGAATACGAGGCTGTTGATGGTCGATTGCAGTTGGCCGCTCAACGTTTGAGTGGGGTTGGCAAAGGCGCGGTGACACCTCGTCGCCCCGAGAGGGCTGGAAAGGCAGTTCGATCGCCGCGGCGGCTGCTACACCCGAACAACGTGTGACCAGCGTGAGCCGAGATCACGCAGGCTGGAAGAGCGCGAGGAACCAGTACAGCAATCCAGCTCAGGCCACCGAGTAGATGCCAGGTGACACGCTCATCCCTGGGTATCAGCTCTCGTCGTCGATCGAGCATGGCTGGACGCCCACGGTTTGAGGCTTCGCCGGGTCGATCGGAGACGATAAGTCGATGACTTGATGGGCTGCCGTTTCCGCGGAAGGGCTCTGCGCAAGCCCTTGGGGTCAGCGCCCGACGTCGCTGCCATTTCGGATCTTCCGGCGACGGCGGTCGCGTTGCCCCTTCGCGCTGGCACAAGACGGCTGGCAGTACTTCACTGCTCTTGTCCGAGATTGCCCGTGCTGGCTGCGGCCCTGCTGGCGAACGAAGTACTGCGGACAGTTCTCGTTCGCGCACTTCCGGGGCGGCAACTCGTCAATGATCAGGTTCATGAGCTGGAAGCACAACGCTTGGTAGAGGTCGGGGTGCGGAACGCTGTGTCCCATGTATTGGAGGCGCATCGTGAACACTCTGAGCCCGTGGTTTAGGCAGCGGCTGAAGTAGTTCCAGGCCATCTCGTCGGCCATGACGAGCTCCGGGAAGATGCACCCTTCTTCTCGCCAGGCCGGGGCCACTTCTCGGCCTTCGCAGTGGGCAGCCCAGTGCTTGCTCAACGCTCGGGCGGTGGCCAGGTAAGCCTGGGCGTCGTAGAGGTGATTTCGCGCCCCGGCAGGAGGTTGTCCGAGGCGCAGCAGTGGCAGATCGAGGGGAGCCAGCTCGCTCGGAAGATAACGAGCCTGAATGACACCGAATTCATCGAGGAAGCCAAGGACGCTCTCGGTGTCTGTCGGGTCAAGCTTCAGAAGCCCGCGGAGCACAAGTTCGTCGGGCAATTCCTCGAACTCAGCTGCCTCTTGGTTCTCGTCCCAGCTGTAGACCAGCCAGCCGCTCGCATCAGTCGAAACGCCGAACGCCCGGCCGACCGGGAGTGGAGCAACAGGCACCTCGGGCCAGGTTTCGAGACGCTCGGGCGGCTCCCAACCTTCCGGTGGCCTTGTGCGAAATCGTCGCTTGTCCACCAACGCGTTCCTCCGTACTGTCCAACACGTGGCCGAACTCCCGGGACGCATTCTACGGAATAGCCTTAGATCGCACAACCTCGCCGCCGCCCTCCCCAACCCGTGGGCGCAGCCGACGACCGCAGTGCCCGAGGCTGGCCGCATCCTGGGCCTGTCCCGGGGAGGTGCCTACCGGGCGGTCCGTGAGGGCCACGTCCCATCGATCCGCCTGGGTGCACGGCGGGTGGTCGTCCCGACCGTGGCGTTGTGGCGCCTGCTTGGTCTCGATCCTCCTCCCCTGCCCTCCCCGAGAATCCCAGCCGGATCTCCCCCGGTTCCGGCAGACCCAGACGGGGATCAACCGTGACAGGGCCGTCGGAGCGTCTGCGGGCTCGCCGCGCCGCCCTCATCCGGCACGCCCAGACCTATGGCATTGAGGCCACCGCCCCGGCCCGGCAGGCATTCCTGGCCGGGTTCCTCGACCAGGTTCCCGAGCACCTCCCCGCCGAGGAACGCGAGCGTCGAGCCCGCCTCCTCTTGCGGGCCCGGATGCTCGAACTGGCCGAGCTGTCCGCCAAGGCAAGACGAAAGCGCAGCAAGTGATCGCCCAGCTCTTTTGGGTGAAGAGCCCTCTCAACCTCTCCATGCCAGTACTCGGTCACCGGCACCTTGAGTCAGGTGCTCGCCTGACGGCTCGCCGCGAACGCGGACATCTACGGGCGAAGGCCGACGCGCCGACATCTAAAGATGATGCCCCCGACATGACCTGACGATCCCGTAAGACACAGCCCCGGTCAAAGACCGGGGCTGGGCACGATCCCCACCCACGCCAACAGGAAGGTTTCGCTTTGACGAAGATTAGTGCAGCCGCTCGAACAAGCCAACCACATGACGCGCACGCGCTCCTCTCTGTTCTTAGCACGCCGCGAATCGAACCGCGCGCACCTCAGGTCTTGAAGGCTTGTCCTAGGCCGCGCGCGGATCGCGTGATGACTGACCTCGCGACCGGGTTGCGCGTCCCCCAGCCGAATGGGCGCGTGTGGTGTCCGTGGTGCGGATGGCGAAACGCGCTGCTCGTGGCGCTCGCGATCTCCATGGCCCAGCCGACGGCGATGATCACGCTCACCCAGGTGGGCGCGTCCTTCGCCGACATCTCCGGGATCATGAAGTCCTTCCGGCGCTATGTCGTGGCTGATGGCCATGAGCTGGATTCCGTCTGGGTCGTCGAGGCTCATCGAAGCGGTCGGCCTCACGTCCACGCCTTCGTCCACACCGCCGCCGGCGTCGAGACCCTGGAGCGAGCCGCCACGCGGGCAGGAGTGGGCCGTCTCCACGTTGCACGCTCGGCCCTTGGCCCTCGCGCCACCGCGTCTGATTACGGCTTCAAGGGCATCTTGGGGTCCCCCCGTGGCTCCCTGCAGGCCGTGCGCGGTCTGGAGGAGCACCGGCTGCTCAATAACGACCGCCTCTACCACGGAGCCGGCCTGTTTCGCGATCCCGCCGGGCAACGCATTCGTAAGGCAGACGCGGTCGCGTGTGTCCGGCGCTCCTCAGGACTCTGGTACCCGGAGGCGATGTGATCTCGCCCGGCTCGTTGATCGGCGCGGGTGACGTGTCCTGGCCGGTGCTCGATGGGACCGCGTTGCCCGGCCTGAGCGGGGAGATCGTCGCGGCGATCGAGCCGCACACCGAGGCCGACCCGGTCGGGATCCTGGTCTCGCTCCTCGTCGCGGTCGGAGCCGCGATCGGCGTCGGGCCCCACGTCCCGGTCGGCGGTGCGGTGCATCACGCTCGGATCTTCACGGTCCTGGTCGGCGACAGCGCCAAGGCCAGGAAGGGCCAGGCTTGGGCTGACGCCGCCCGCGTCCTTCGCCAGATGGACCCCGAGTGGTTCCAGGCCAGCCTCATGGGGGGATTCGGAAGCGGCGAAGGCTTGATCCATCAGTTGGCGAGCGACCCCGACGAGCCCGGCCGCACCGGCCTGGTGGTCGACGACGAGTTCGCTCGCACGCTCGCCGCCGCGGCACGCCACGGCAGCACCCTGTCCATGGTCCTGCGTCAGGCCTGGGATCACGGGAACCTCCAGGCCCTCACCCTCCGACCCCAACACGCCCACGACGCCCACCTCTGCGTGGTCGCCCACATCACCGCGCCCGAACTAGCCCGGCGGTTGACCGCCACGGATGTGCTCAACGGCTTCGCCAACCGCTTCCTCTGGGTGCTGGTCCGGCGATCGAAGCTGCTCCCCTCTGGCGGCCACCTCGACGACGACACGGTGGCCGACCTGGGAGATGAACTGCGTCGACGGGTCGACGCCGCCCGGTTCATCACGACCATGCGGCGCAGCCCGGCGGCCGAGGAGACCTGGCACGCCCTCTACGAAGAACTGACCAACGACGACCCGCCCGGCGACCTCGGCGCCGTGCTGGCCCGAGCCGAAGCCCAAACGCTTCGTCTCTCCATGCTCTACGCGTTGCTCGACGCCTCTCCCACCATCGAGGAGCGCCACGTCCAGGCCGCAGCGGCCCTCTGGGCCTACAGCCGGGCCTCGTCCGCCACCCTGTTCAACACGGGTCCAGACGGACTTGCGAAGCGCCTTCACTCCGCGTTGGGGGCGGCTGGCCAGCTCGGCCTCACCAGGGCCGAACTCCACCGTGCAGTCGGGAACCACGCCAGCCGTCGGGAACTCGACCGGGCCTGCGCCGAGCTCGTTGAGCACGGAATCGCCGACGAGTGCACGGTTCCCACAGCGGGACGACCTCGCCGGATGCTCTCGCTGAAGAAGTTCTCACCGGCGAACGAAGCGAAAGAAGCGGACGAAGCGACCCGCCCGGCGACCGTGCCCGCGGGCGCGTCCTTCGCAGCTTCGCTTTCTTCGCCAGTTTCGCCACGCCGCGGAAGCCCGGCGGCACCCTCGGGGACGAACGGTGCAGTCCCCAGGAACTCCGACGAGCCGACCGTCAGCACCCAGGACGAAGCCAGCGAAGCAGATCGCGCCTTCGACCTCATCCACGCCCGCGTGGCTGACATCGCGGCCGGGCGGGAGCGCCCCAGTGAAAGCCCAAAACGCATCGAGCGCCGCTCGCTCGTGAATGCGGATCCAGGTAGCCGTCGTCGTCGCCATGAACTGGAGGGACCATGAAACGGAGGGAGTTCGCGCCCTGTGGATCGGATGAGGTATTCGACCCGGATCGCTGGCTCGAAGCGGTGCTCCGCGCCTACCCCGAGCCGGACCCCGGTCGTGACCGTTGGGATGCCCACGTGCGCTGGTTCGCGCGGGCGACCTGCTGGGGACACCGCGTGGACCCCTATGGCGCCAACCGATGGATGGAGTCGATCGTCCTCGAGCGGGCGGTCGACGAGGGGTGGTGCGAGCACGCCGGTATTTCGGATGACGGCCAGTTGATCTACCGGTCGCTCATCTTCAAAGCGAGCCCGGGAGAGGATCCGCCGCGATGAGGCGTCGAACACTCCGGATGCGCAGCGAAAGAGCCAGATCAGCCCGCGGTTGAAAGGATCAACATGACTGAAGACGCCCGAGTCCCGCGTTGTTACCTCTGCGGCGAATCCAGCGACACCGACGACCCCCACGCCTCATGTCTCGAGCGGGCAGGTATCACAGCAATGATCTGGGCAGAGGACGCCCAGCTGGACATCTGTCAATGGAGCGAAGACGCCTCCGCCGACCATGACGTCGACCTCGTCACGTTGGTTGCCGCCCAGGCGGAGCGGTGGACCGAGCACGTTGTCGGAGAGGACCTATGCGGCCCTCCCTGCGCACGCGAAAAGTGTCTTCGCTACTGGCAGGAGGGGATCGACGTCGAGGAGATGACCTTCTTCATCGACCCCGCGGAGGCTGATGTCGCTCCTCTCGTCACGGCCGGTTGGCTCCTTCGGGAGACCGAAACCAGAGACATCTATCGCCTGACATGGCCACGCATCGAGCGCTCGGTCGGTGGACTTCGCTCACGAAGCACCGTCATGCCCAAGCGCGGACATCTAAAGATGTCTCGGGCACCTTCTGGGCGAGCCAGCCGTGTACCGGGTCGTGGTCCCCGCGGCGGACTGGACCGTGTGTCCTGTCGCCTCAGGCGGGCGAAGGCCCGGTACCTGCGGGCCCCGAGCCAGGCGGACCTCTCGGTGGTCTTCGCGAGCGTCCAGCTCGACGAGATCTGGGAGCACCTCACCGGGCAGGAGCTGATCGAGGCGGTCGTGGAGGTCTTCGCGTCCATGCCGGCTGGCGTGGGCAACGTGTCGTCGAGCCAGTGCTGGAGCCAGCGACGGGAAAGGCGCAGTCCTCGGTATCGGATCGTCGATCGGGCTGGTGTCTCGATCGAATGCGTCGTGAAGGCGCTCGAGAGCAGCGGGGTGCGGGCGCTGCCGCTCGACCAGAGTGTGGGCGCTGACCACGCGTACGGGCTACGCGCTGTCGACGGGCAGACATTGAAGTCGCGCATCGGCCCGGGTCACCCGACGCGTTCGCGCTTGTTGGGCAACAACACTAAGGAACGGAGGCTGTAATGAGTACCTGCGGAGAGCCGCATCCTGAGAAGCCAGAGCTCACATGCGAGAAGTTCGACGGCCCCCATCGAGAACACAAGGTGAGTGTCCCCCACGAGGTGGGCCTGTATTGGATCAACGTGAACTATCCCTTATCTCGGCCGAGCCCAGCCGGTCGGGGCAAGAAGGAGTACTTCGCCGAGCAGAACAAGCTCATCAACGCGCAGCGGCGTGCAGCACGTGCGTCGGCGAAAACCGCCGAGCTGGCGCTCGTGCTCTTCGACGGCGACGGACCGGTCACGCACGAAAGTGGCGAATATGTGAATGCGATCGGCGGGCGGTGCCCGTGGTGCTCGGCGCGAGTGAGAGTCCGACAGGGGACTGTGATCAAGTGGACGACAGGCATGCGCGTCGCTCACCGAGAGGGCGAGTGCTCGGGGCCCCTGGGGGGAAGTTGATTGCCACTTCGTCGGCGCGAGAAAAACCGCCGGCGAGGCCAAGGGTGTTGACGAGGGTCTCCGCACAAGTGCGGAACCATGGGGAAGCCAAGCAAGGATGATGACGAGCGCGATGGTCCGGAGCTTTTCTGGAACTCACCGATTCCGGCCGCAATGCCTGCTGTGCGTGTGGGGCGCGGATTTCGCGACCACAGGACAGTCCGTCTCCACCGTCGAGGAACTCGTGCGACGCATCGATAGTGGTCGTTGTCCCCGCTGCGCTGGTCCCCTAGCCAGCCCGCTCCCGCCGGCCGGCTCGAGGAGCACCCGGTGCCGATGCATCCCCGTGTGCACCCCGTGCGGCACCCACGAAGCCCTGGTCCAGCGTGACGGCGGGCCGGGCCGGTTCGCCTACGTGACGCACTGGCCCCATGAGCGCGCGGAGACGCCCTGAACCGGCTGGAGAAGTCGACCGTCTATGGTCGAGGTCAGGTCGACGCGCTCTGGGCCGGAGTCATCGACACGCAGTTCCAGGACGGCTCGCTGGGTACGGGAGGCTGGCTCGCCGATGGCTACGACGACGGGCCGGATCTCGGAGGAGAAGGCTCGGTGAAACCGAGGACCTTTGAGGTAGCCACCCCCACGACGACCAGGAAGGACGACCAGGAAGGACGACCAGGAAGGACGACCAGGAAGGAGGAGCAGGAAGGAGGAGCAGGAAGGAGGAGCAGGAAGGAGGAGCAGGAAGGAGGACCAGGAAACGTCGAGCACGAGGGCCGGACGGGAACTGGGGATCAGACCGAGCGTCCAGGACGGTCGCGTTGACCGCCTAACCGGTGTCTGGCAGGGCACCGTCGACACCGTCTTTGACTGAGTTGATGGTGCGCGTTCGAGACGAGCACCGGCGGCCGGCGTGCCGGGGACAGGAGGTCATCCGGACAGGCTGGTATCCACCTAAGTTGATATGTCCGTTGACATAGGTGTCCCATTAACGCGCTGAATCAGCGCGTCGAAGGCAGCTGGCGTTCGCGGGTGTCACCAACCGCACACGATTGAGCCTTGGCGATTCCCGACCGAATGAGCCCTGACTGGGGTCTTGGCCCGGCACGGTCACGCACGAATCGTCGCTTGCCACCCAGGCCGAGGTCGCGGTCTGACGGCACCTTTTCAGGGTTTTTGCGCGTCGTTTTGAGGGTCCCTTTTTGAGGGTCGTTCTGACGGCACCTTCCGAGTGCGGTTTTAGAGGGCCCTTCTTGAGTGTCGTTTCGAGTGGGTTTTCGAGTGCGGTTTTCGAGTGGGTTTTCGAGTGGGTTTTCGAGGGCTGTTTCGCGGGCCCTTTCGAGTGCCGTTTTGAGGGCTCCTTTCCGGGCCGATGATCGGGACCTTGACAGCTGCTGGATACTTGAAGACTTCGTCCGGGAGAACCGCTTGCGGGAAAGTCGATATCTGCGGCGGCGGTGCGGTCACGAACCCCTAGGGCTGCTGGGAGATGCCCCGGGCCTGAGGGGCAGAGGCGTGACGAATCATCGAGTCGGCAAGACCAACGCCCGCGATCCGAGGGGCGGTCACTGGGGAAAGGATCACAAGGCGGCGACCCAGCGATACATCCGACGCAGTACTCGGGAGCAACTCCACCGTGTCCCCCGTAAGGGTCTCGGTGGTGGCCTTGGCCGGGTCTCTAGCCTCCGAAGGGCGAGCCAACACGCTCTAATCCGGCCAGGCATGATGTGGCACGGTCTGGGGGGAGGGGAATTCGGTGGACGCACCGGTCTTTGGGACAGGACCAGCGAGCCGACGGTTTCTCAGGGTAGTGGGCACCGCTGTCTGCTTGATCGTGCTCGCCTCGTGTGGCGGTGGGTCAACACACGCTGAAGTGCGGCACAGCCCGGCTTCGACCGCAGCGCAGCCGCAGCCAGCCGCCAACGCGTGTGCCCTCCTGACCCCTAACGACCTCGCCGCGCTCCTTCCCGGGATCAGTCCGCAGGCCACGGCCGACGAGACAGAAGATCAGTCAGGCACCACCTGTCAGATCGAGGACGTCGATACACAGACAGGGATCAACATCACTTACGCCAACGGCAGCAATCCGAACGTCACTCCCAGCGTCTTGCTGGGAACGGTGAGTGGACAGGCCGCAGGTCTTGGCACCCAATCGAGCGTCGCGGTCGACCCAAGCGGCGAGTCTGGGAAGGTGGCAGTCGCTGCGTCGAACGGCTCCGCGTTCTACATCTTGCTTCAGTCCCAGACGGTTCAGGTCACGGGGGGCATCCTGGTGAGTCTGGCGAAGGATGCGCTCCCCCGCAGCGCTTTGGCTTCGACGAGCACCACCACGAGCACCGCCACGAGTGGGGCGCCCGGAGGTGTAGCGGCTCTCGTTCGCAAGTCGTCACCAAACGGTTTTGTCTCTGTCCTGGTTCCCGCCAACTGGGAGTTCCGCGACGAAACGGGTCAATCGAACGACCTCAAATGGGTCTGGTACGACCCAGCAGATCCTTCGCAGTCGCCTCGAGTGATTAGCGGCGCATGCTCGACCTGTGTTCGCGGCGACCCGAACAATCCAGGAAGCCCGGACACCACGCCCCATCCCGAGGACGCGCCACCGCTCACCGACCTCTCCGTGGGGGGACCAGCGACGATCTCCCCGATCAGCCCCGACGAAATCGCGTTCCAGAGAACGACCAATGGCAATCCATACCCCGACAATGGCATCGTGATCGTCGCCGGGTCGGCGGGCTACGTAGAGGCTGACCTGTGGCTTCCCGCGTCTGAGCACGCCACGGCGTCGGCAATGCTCAATGGGATCTTGGAATCCACCAATCCTTGATGTCGATCGAGACAGCTTGGAGCGGGAACGGCACCTCGTTGCTGGGCGCTGCTGATCGCCGCTCGTCGGGGGCCGGCGGCTCGATCATCGAGTCGAGCATGAGGGCGTGCTGCGTGAGCGCGTTGATACCCGCGATCTTCTCCGATCGGCTCTGGCGATCGGCGACTCAGCGAAGGCCGAGCGTCTCGCTATGGCCGCTCCAGCATGACTCACCCTTCGGTACTCCGACGTGGCCATCTGCCGCGCTCAGAGATTGGGCCGCTCGTACAAGGCTCCGCACGTGACGCACTCGACATGATGAGGTCGACCGACGAGGGACAAAAGGCCGAACATCGCCTTGGTCGAGGTCTTCCGTCTAGCCACCCTGTCGATCTGCCCAATGTCTCTAGCGATTTACGGCCGCCTCGCCGACGTCTCGACGGATCGGCGAGAATTGGCCCATGTTCAACCCGGATTGCGTCGCATGTGGGCTTTCCGACGGACGCCTGGACCTTCCGGGCGGATTGATTCATGGCACGTCCCTGTGGAGGGTCGAGCACTGCATCGGCCCGCTCGGGGTGGGCACGCTGATCGTCAAGCCGATCCGCCATGTTGAGCACCTTGGAGATCTCTCAGGCGCCGAGGCGCGCCAACTCGGCCCACTGCTTCGCCGGATTGCTCAAGTGGTGGCGGAGCTTTGCGCACCCCGACAGGTTTACGTCTGTCTGTGGTCGCACGGACCCCTTCACATTCATTTCGTCGTTCAACCCGAAACTGACGAGTTGCTGGCCGAGTTTTCGGCCCACGGCCCGAAGCTCCAGGTCGGTATGTTCGATCGGGGGACGGCGCCCGATTCCACGGCGGTTGCAGCGTTCGCGCGGGCTGCCCGCAATGCGTTTGAGAACGACGTTCATGGCAATGAGTGCAGGTCGGCACCTCTGCGGTGAGATTGCGATCCGCCGCGGCGTGCTCGGGTTGGGGACTTCGTCGGGGAGGGCCGCTTGCGGGAAGGTCGATATTTACGGCGGCGGTACGGCCACGAACCCCTAGAGCCGCAGGCAGATGCCCTGTGGCCTAGGGGGCAGCGAGGTGACGAACCACCGAGCGACCAAGACGAACATCCGTGACCCACGTGGCGGCCAGTGGGGAAAGCGTCATAAGAGCGACTCCAACCGATACCTGCGCCGCAGCACCAGCCAAGCACTGGACCGCGACCGTGATCCCCGCCGCGGAGCATTGACGCCACCTAATAACGAGGTCGACGACGAGAGCCGTGGGCTCGGGGAACGGCGATGATCCCTACGACCCCGCCCGGCCGATTATCCGGGTCGAGACGCGCCTCCCCCGACGGATCCATACCGACCCGAAGCTAAACCTTGCCTTCGAACGTTCGAATTTGACGCAAGACCAAGTTGGGGCGCTTTGGCGGGCCACGGGAATGCTGACCCCCGACGTTCGAGCCGCCGCGTTCACCCAGGCGAACTCCCTTCCGATCCAACGGGTTCGTGGGACTCGACCTCCCTTGCCGTCGATGGGAGCCAATCGCATTCGACGTGCTCCGCCACGATGAGGACCGGATCGCTCAGGGTCAGCGGCGGAGCCTTCTGATCGGCATCGACGCGCACGGCTGGCCCCTGAGCCGGACCGCACTGGTGTCGATCGCCGGCCAACCGTTGAGCGCATACGAGCGGGGCAGCGACCAGCTCCGCACACGGCGCTTCACACAGTCGGAGTAATCCTCCGGCGAGCACTGCCTGGGCGGAGCCGTCTTTTCCCAGCACTAGGGACTAGAGCAGCAAACGATGTCACGGACGAGTGGGCCGACGCCCAACCCCGTCCGAGCCGCACAGGTAGCGTGCCGTCGTGGTCGCGTCGATCGGGTTCCTCCTCACCGGCTTGGCGGCGCTGCTAGCCGTAGCTGCCGGGGTGCTCGTGTTGAGACTCAGGCCTGGCGACTACATCGAGGAGTTCGACGGCGGCGCGCTTCCTCGGCTGGTCAGAGCCCAGCGGTGCCCAATGACTCTCGCATCTACGTCGGCGAACCTGAGCCTCGTCGACACGATCCTGCTCGCGGCCAGCCGGTGAACGCCGACCGGCGATCGTCGCTCCTCGTCGCGGCGTCCTTCGGGCTCGTGGTGATCGTCGTGATCCTGGAAGACACCGTCAGCTTGCCGGTACCTCGTTGGCTCAGTGTGACGCTCTCAATAATCTTTCTGATCATGATGCTCCTCATTGGACCGCTGGCTCGCCCATTCAGATCGTTGATTAGTTGGTGGACCGGCAACGCGATCCGCAAGGACAAGCCCGATGACCTCAACGGCAGCGGTTTCTTCGGCTGACGCTCTGCGTCGCACCCGTCGACCAGACTCATCTGAGATGAAGCCAGGGGACCTTCGCCACCGAGCCCGCGAGGAAGCCGACGAACTGGGCCTGGCCCGACGATGCGCCCCCTCGTCCAAACTTCCCCCCGGATAGCGCGGTGGCTTGTGCCAAAGAGACCATCCAGAACGCGTGTTCGCGACCTGTCCATGAGAACTCTTTGGCACACCCGAGACGCGACGCAGTGCGGAACAGCGTGTAGGTCGGAGGGGGTCAGACCTATGAAGGTGACCCAACGAGGGTTCTTCGGCGTCACGTGGCTCATCCTTGTGGTGGTGCCGCTGGTGACAGGCGCCGGAGCCACCCCGAGTGCGACGGATGGTCCTCATCGGCCGACTCTGGTGTCACTGTCGGCACTCAAACCTGATCTCGATGTCTTCATGCAGGTGGGCGCAACGCAAGCCGAGGTCGCGCATGTTGAGCATGTCGTAGCTCACCTCTCAGATGTTCGGCGATACGCCCTCGTTGGCCGGGCGCAGGCGTTGAAGATCTTCCGACAAATCTTCCGTGGCCGGCCAGACCTTCTCCGAAGGGTGACAGCGGCGGAGCTTCCCGAGACGATCGATGTGGAGACGATCCATCGAGACTGTGCCAGCGCGAATGCCGTTAAGACAGAACTCGGCCTCCCGGCTGGGGTCGACGCCGTCGGCTACCCACGGGGCTTTAGCTGCAGCAATTCACCGCTGAATGGCGGCGTGAGGTGAATCGTGCACGGCTTCGCGAGCGCGGACCCAGCTTGCCCGCCGTGAGCCCGATGCGTCGACCAACCGGGCATGCGGACGATCACCCAATCCGCTGGGTGTCCCGGCGAGGCCAACGACGACCCCAAACCCACCGGCCCCTGACTCGCTGGAGCGGCGGCCGATGAGGTCCCTGCCCGGCCGGCACTTGGCCTCGTGGACCGCTGGCCGGGCCGGCTGGGTGCAGCCGCGACCTCTTTAAGGGCCCGCTCAAGTCCGTGGCAAGTCCGTGGAATGTCGGCGGGCTCAACCGGTGTGCG
>PLJD01000079.1 GCA_003140175.1 Actinomycetota bacterium | reverse complement strand
CGGTCTGGACCTCGTCGAGGATCAGGAGCGCCTCGTGCTCGTCGCAGAGCTGGCGGACCGCGGCGAGGTATCCGGGCGGGGCGGGCTGCACTCCCCCTTCGCCTTGGATCGGTTCGAGGAGCACGGCGCAGACCCGTTCGTCGAGGCCGCGGGCGAGGGCGTCGACGTCTCCGAACCCGACGTGGCGGAAGCCGCTGGGGAGCGGTTGGAAGGGCTCGTGCTTGTGGGGCTGCCCGGTGGCCGCCAGGGTGGTCAGGGTGCGGCCGTGGAAGGAGCCGTAGGCGGCGAGGACGTGGTGGCGGTCGGGTCCGCCGTTGCGCTGGCCGTGGCGGCGGGCGAGCTTGATGGCGCACTCGTTGGCCTCGGCGCCCGAGTTGGCGAAGAAGACGCGCCCGCCGCCGCCGAGCAGTCCGTCGAGGCGGGCCGCGAGGCGCGGTTGGAGGTCGTTGAGGTACAGGTTCGAGACGTGGAGGAGGGTGTGGGCCTGGTCGGCGATGGCGTCGGCGACGGCGGGGTGGGCGTGGCCGAGCGAGGTCACGGCGATCCCGCCGAGGAAGTCGAGGTAGCGCCGTCCCTCGGTGTCGAAGAGCAGGCTGCCGTCGCCGCGGACGAACGCGACCGGCTGGCGGGCGTAGGTCTGCATGACGTGTGCGGCGTCGAGCGCTCGGAGCTCCTCGAAGGAGGTCGCGGTCGTGGTCATGGCTCCACCATCGTGCCAATCCCCTCTCGGGTAAAGAACTCCAACAGGAGTGCGTGGGGAAGACGGCCGTCGAGGACGTGAGCGCGTCGGACGCCGCCCCGCACCGCGGCGATACAGGAGCGGATCTTCGGGATCATGCCGTCGGCGACCGTGCCGGCCTCGAGGAGAGCCTCGAGCCCCTCGGCGTCGATGTGGGACACGAGCGAGTGCTCGTCGCCGAAGTCCCGGTAGATGCCGGTGACGTCGGTGAGGTAGACCAGCTTCTCGGCGTCGAGGGCCTCGGCGATCGCGGCTGCGACCGCGTCCGCGTTGACATTGTGGGCCTGGCCGCTGTCGTCGACCCCGACGGTGGCGATGACCGGGATCAGCTCTTCGCTGAGGAGCCGCTCCAGGATCGCCGGCTCGATGCGGCGGACGTCGCCGACGAAGCCCAGTCGTGGGTCGCGCTGGTCGACGGTGATCAGGCCCGCGTCCTCGCCGGAGAGACCGACGGCGTAGGAGCCGTGGCGGTTCAGCGCGCTGACCACCTCGCGGTTGACCTTGCCGACGAGCGCCATCCGCACGATGTCGACCGTCTCGGCGTCGGTGACCCGCAGGCCGTCCACGAACTCGGGTTCCTTGCCGAGGCGACGCATGAGGTCGCTGATCTGGGGGCCGCCCCCGTGCACCACGACCGGGTTCATGCCGACGAGGCGCATCAGCACGACGTCCTGGGCGAACAGCGCGGCGAGGTCAGGGTTCTCCATGGCGTGGCCGCCGTACTTGATGACGACGGTACGCCCGGCGAACTCGCGGATGTATGGCAGCGCCTCGGCGAGGATCACCGCCTTGGCGTGGGCGTCGCGGGTGCGCTCGTCGGTCACGACGTGCCCGTATTCTCGTCGATGTACGCGTGGGTGAGGTCGGTGCAGAGCACTTCGGCTTCGGCGACGCCGGCGTGGAGGTCGCAGGCGATCTGGATGTGTCGGCCGTGGACCGCGTCGCGGAGCGCGGCCTCGTCGTGGGTGGCGGCGACGCCGTCGCGGCAGACGGTGATGCCGTTGTAGGCGATGTCGACCCGTTCGGGGTCGAGGTCGACGCCGCTGGCCCCGAGCTCGGACAGGACGCGGCCCCAGTAGGGGTCGGAGCCGTAGAGCGAGCACTGCACGAGCTGGCTGCTCGCGACGGCGCGGGCGGCGCGGCGGGCCGCGTCGGTGGTCGGGGCGCCGCGCACGACGATGCGGGCGAGCTTGGTGGCCCCCTCCGCGTCGGCGGCCATCGCGGCGGTCAGGGTGGTGCAGACCTCGGTGACGGCGGCGGAGAGTGCGTCGAACGCGGGGCTCGGCCCGTCGATGGGTGGCCGGTCGTCGGTGGCGCGGGCGAGGAGGAGCACGGTGTCGTTGGTGCTCGTGCAGGCGTCGACAATGAGCGTGTTGAACGAGGCGTCGACCGCGCCGCGCAGGACGGCATGCAAGGCCGAGGGGGTGGCGGGCGCGTCGGTGGTGAGCACGGCGAGCATGGTGGCCATGGCGGGGGCGAGCATCGCGGCACCCTTCGCCATGCCGCCGACGACGGTGCCGGCACCGGCGGGTGCGGTGGCCAGCTTCGTGACCGTGTCGGTGGTCAGCATCGCCTCGGCGGCGCGGCGTCCGGCGGCGTCGCCGGCGGCGAGGGCCTCGGCGGCGGCCGGGATGGCGGCCTCGACCGACGCGATCGGCAGGGGGATCCCGATGAGCCCGGTCGAGCAGACGAGCACGTCGGTGGGCTGACAGCCGAGCGCGGCGGCCGTGGTGCGACACATGCGGCGGGCGTGGTCGCGTCCGGGTTCGCCGGTCGCGGCATTGGCGTTGCCGGAGTTCAGGATCACTGCGGCGGCGTGTCCGTCGGCGAGGTGCTCGCGGCTGATCTGCACCGGTGCGGCGCAGGCTTGGTTGGTCGTGAAGACGCCGGCGGCGGCGACGGGTCGCCGGTCGGCGGTGGCCACCAAGGCCAGGTCGGGCGTCTGGTCCGGTTTGACGCCGCTGGCGACGCCGGCGGCCTCGAAGCCGGGGACGGCGGTGACGCTCACGGCATGATCCCGAGGACGGGCAGGGCGGTGGTCTCGGGCAGGCCGAGCACGAGGTTGGCGGCCTGCACTGCCTGTCCGGCCGCGCCCTTCACGAGGTTGTCGAGGGCGCCGAGGGCGAGGATGGTGCCGGTGCGGTCGTCGTAGCGCACGGTGAGCTGCGCCGAGTTCGACCCGAGCGTGGCCTTGGTGGTCGGAGGGTCGTCGAGGACGGTTACGAACGGCTCGTCGGCGTAGAAGTCGCGGTAGGTGTCGAGCAGCCCGGCGCTGGTCAGCCCCGGGTTCGCGGGCCGGGCGTAACAGGTGGCGAGCAGCCCCCGGGTTATCGGGACCAGGTGGGGGGTGAAGAGCACGGATACCGGCGATCCGTGCACCTCGCCGAGCGCGTGCTCGATCTCGCCGGTGTGTCGGTGCGTGAGCAGCGCGTAGGCGCTCACGGTCTCGTTCGCTTCCGCGAAGAGGCTCGGGGCCGAGAGGGCGCGGCCCCGCCCCGACACGCCCGACGCGGCGTTCACCACGATGCCGATCGGTTCGGCGAGGTGCGTGGCGAGCAGCGGCGCGAGGGTGAGGGCGGCGGCGGTCGGGTAGCAGCCGGGGGCGGCGACCGAACGGCCCGGGCCGAGGCGGTCGCGGAACAGCTCGGGCAGGCCGAACGCGAAGCGGTCGAGCAGCTCGGGGGCGGCGTGGGGTTCGCCGTACCAGCGCTCGTAGGTCGCCGCGGGGAGTCGGAAGTCGGCGCCCAGGTCGACGAGGTGCCCGACCCGGTCCAGCAGCTCCGGGACGAGCCGCTGGGACTCCCCGTGCGGCAGCGCGAGGAACACGACGTCGAGGCCCTCGAGCGCCCCAGTCTCGAGCGGCTCCAGCATCAGGGTCGGGTAGGCGCCCGCCAGCGACGGGTACAGGTCGGTCACCGGGGTCCCCGCCTGGGTCCCGGCGGTGGCGATCACCACCTCGAGGTCCGGGTGGGCGGCCAGGATCCGCAGGAGCTCGGCGCCGGCGTAGCCCGAGGCGCCCACGATTCCCACCCTCAACGCCATGACGCATATCATACACGATGATGAATAGGCGGCTGGGGGAACTTTCCGGGGAACGACTTACTTGACTCACCCGCCGATATTCACGTTTTATGCACCCGACCTGGGGTGAAGCCGGGAATCCTCGAACGACTCCCCCACGCGCTAAATGGCGTCGTCTAGGTTCCCTAGCCGATTTTCTATGCACTCTTTATTCACCGTGTGGTGTCACACCTCTGCGCGCTAGTGACGCTCCCCGCCAGGCCCGTAACGGCCGCGCCCATCGCGGTTTTGATCGCCGGTTTGAACGACGCGACGCACTAGACTCCTCTTGTGCCCTTCAACTTCGAGACGTTCGACAAACGCAGCGGTCGGTATGCGAAGGCCCCGGAAGTGACGATCCAGTCGAAGGGGGCGGTCAGCCTCAACGCCGCGGCCGCCCGCCTTCTCGGCGACGCCGATGCGGTCGAGATGCTGTACGACAAAGAGCAACAGGTGGTCGGCATCCGGCCCGTGCCCAGTCAGACTGCACACGCCTATCCCATGCGTGCGGTGGGTCCACAGGGTGGAACCTTCGTCATTGCCTGCAAGGCCTTCTTTGCGTACTACGGCGTGCCGCTCGGTCAGCCCGTTCGCCGTGAGGTGACGATGGACAACGGCGTTCTGATCCTCGATCTGAAAGACCCGGGGAGAGTCGCCATCGCGAATCGAAAGCGAGCCGAGACCAACGGGAGCGACAGCACCGGCGCCAGATGGCCTGGCAGCGCCCCCGTTACAGAACGCCAGTCGGAGGCGCGCCTCCGACTGGATAGCCGACGGCGGTGACGGCCGGACACTTAGTGCCGGCTCACCCAGCGACATGCCGAAGGCGGGAAAGTGGTCGGGGAGGATGCGCCTCCCCACCACTGACCTTTTCAGTGTAACTCCGACTGGCCTGTCAGCGGTACCGTGGGCTCTATGGCGAAGGAGCCCGGCAAGGCCAAGTCCTCGAAGCCAACACGGAACGGCCAGAAGGCCGACGAGTTTGAACGCTTCGAGGACATGACCAAGCGGCTCCTCGGGGTCCCGAAGAAAGAACTTGACGAGGCCCGAGCCAAGCACCGCACTCGCGACACTTAGGCCGTCAGCTCCGCGTAGGTCAGCCGACGCCCAGACACCGCACTCAGCACCGCGGTGAAGCGTCCGAGATCCGTGAGGTCTCGCAGGTTGAATGTGAACACGCGCTCATCCAGGTATCGGAACAGGTGCTCCGGGGCAACGCTGACGTAGGTCCCGTGGAGCCCGCGCTTGAGCAGCGCCCAAAAGTTTTCGATCCCGTTGGTGTGGACTCGCCCGTCGACGTACCGCACCGCGTGGTCGATCGTGGCGTGGGTGTAGTTCTGGGACAGTCGCCCGTACCCGGCGTGGGCGTCGGAGTAGACGGTCGACCCGTAGAGGACGTGGCGGCTGACGTGGCCTTCCAACGTCCGGCGGCTCGTGTCGGGAACCACCTGGGCGCGCACCGCGCCTCCGCGCTCGAGCGCGCCCGCGACGATGGCCTTGTTCGCCACTCCCCCACCCAGGGACTTCCGAGCCCGGACGCTCTTGTGCATGTTGCCAACCTTGCCGCCGACAAAGGTCTCGTCGACTTCGACTTCGCCCGTGAACGGGTCGAAGGACTTGGTCTGCATCGCGAGCCGGACGCGCTGTAGCACGAACCATGCCGACTTCTGGGTGAGCCCGACCGCCCGGCCGAGTTCGTGGCTGCTGACTCCGTTCTTTGAGTTGGCGAGGAGCCAGATCGAGGTGAGCCACTTGTCCAGCGGGATTGGGGAATCCTCGAAGATCGTTCCCAACTTCACGGTGAACTGCTTCTTGCAGGCCTTGCACTTCCACACCCGCCGGGTCGTCAGGTAAGAGTGCTCTGTGCCCTCACAGCGGGGGCACACTGGCCCCTCCGGCCAGCGGAGCTTGGCCACGAACTCCACCGCCACGTCGGGGTCCTCGAAGTACCGAGCGGCCTCCAGGAGGTTGGTGGGGAGTTTCCGGGCGGCTGCCATGAGGTGAGTGTACTACTCACAGGAAGGTGAGTCAAGTATGTCATTCCCACTTTCCGGGGGTGCTGCCCTGCCGACGCTCCGGCTGTCGCTGAGCGCGGCGGCCAACGATCGCTACTGGGAGGGGGCGGGCATCGACCATCCGGCCCGCCGGGCCGAGGCGCTCTATCCCCCGCTGGCGGCGAACCTGACGATCCTGCTGGTGCAGGGCAGCGTCGACGAGCCGCTGCTGCACACCGAGCAGCGCCTGGTGTGTCACCGCGGGGCGCGAGCACCCGTCGACCTCGTCGTCGATGGTCACGTGGCGCGCCGGTTCGTGAAGCGCGACCGCGACTACGCCGTCGTCGAGGCGACGGTGTCGACCGCAGCCGGCGGTCATCTCTGGACCTCGGTCAGCACGTTCACGCCGGTGCGGCCATGACCGATCGGCGCTCCCGGGTGCTGACGCTGACCCCCGAGCGGTTGCGTGCGTACTCGCGGCGGGGCAACTTCCACTCCGATCCGTCTGTCGCGCAGGCGGCCGGACTCTCGGGGTTGGTGGCGCAGGGCATGCAGGCGGCTGCGCCCGCGTACGGCGTCCTGCTCGACGCGTGGGGCGACGAATGGCTTGAGCACGGTGAGCTCGAGCTGCGTTTCGTCGCGCCGGTGCTGGGCGGCGAAACGGTCCACGCCGCGGTGGACCTCGACGACGACGAGGCGCACCTCGAGGTCACCGGCGGGTCCGACGATGTGCGGGTCGTGGGCTGGGCGCGGCGGCGGGCCTGACGCGACGCCAGGCCGCGTCGGCCAGGGGCCCGGTTGTCGGGGTCGGGTCGGACCGAACCGTCGGCGGGCGGCCCGTGGCGCGTCGGGGCGAGGCGGCTAGTCGACGACGTGGAAGCGGAGATTCGTCACTTGGCCTGACTGGGTCACGCTGGTCGGCTCCAAGTGGATCGGTGCCGCGCCGACGCGGTCGAAGAGCCGGACGCCGTCGCCGAGCAGGAGCGGCGCCAGATGGATCAGGATCTCGTCGACCAGTCCCTCGCCAAGACACTGTTGGGCGAGGTTGGCGCCGATGATGAGGACGTTCTTCCCCGCGGCGGCTTCGAGCGCGGTGGCGACGGCCGGCCGGACGTCGCCCGCCAGGAACGTGATCGTCGGGTCGTCCTCGTCGTCTGGTGCCCGATGCGTGAGCACGAACTCCGGTCCACTCCACGCTCCGCCGAACACCTTGCGAGCCTCGGGACGCTGACTCGGTCTTCTGCCGACGTCGTAGCTCCGTCGGCCGGCCAACACCGACCCGGTCGTCTCGATGACCTCGTCGACCGCCGGGTTCGGACTCGCGTAGCCGAGGACCCAGTCCATGGCGTCGTCAGGGCCAGCGATGAAGCCATCCAACGACATCATCACATGCCAGAGCACGTATCCCATCAGATCCCCATCAAGGGGCGCGGCCGGGGAGGGTTGCGGGCCGGCTCACGCCGCGGCGCGCATCGTGGCGAGGACGACTGGCCGCCCGTCCGGATCCGCCACCACGACAAATCTCCCCCAGGATGCTTCCTGCACCGGCCACAGCACGCTCACGTCTCGTCGGACCGCCTCGGCCTCGCAGGCGTCGGGATCCGAGACCTGAAATCGCAGGGCGGCGCCACCCGCCTCGGCACCGGCGGGGAAGACTCCACGTTCATCGTGGCCTCGGTCGTTCCGGTGCAGAACTACCCGGGCGGTCGCGTCTCCGACCATCACGATGATCTCGTCCTCGAACAGGACGGGCAGCCCGAGCACGTCGACGTAGAACGCTCGTGCCGTGGCGAGGCTCGACACGTACAGGATCAGGCTCTCGAGTCGCTCGACTCGCACGCCGCCACCGTAATTCACGTGGCTCGACGTGCCGCCCCCCGACGCTGCCCGGTCGGCGTCATGAGTTGCCAACCGGACCACGGTGGGTGGCGCGGGGCTAGTCGCGCAGCGTCGCGTCGTGGTGGCCAGTGACCGCGTCGATGCATCGGCGCCGGAGCTCGGCGACCTCGGCGTCGGTCAGGGTGTGGTCGGGGGCCCGGAAGGTCAGGGTGAAGGCGAGGCTCTTGACGCCCGCGCCGAACTGCTCACCCCGGTACTCGTCGAAGGGACGCACCGCCTCGAGCAGGTTGCCCGCGGCGTCGCGCAGCGTCTGGGCGAGCGTGGCGGCCGGTACGCGGTCGCGCACCACGAACGCGAGGTCGATGGTCGACGACGGGAAGGGTGAGAGCACCCGGAAGGACCGGTCCCGGCGTGGTGCGTCGCACAGCGTCTCGAGGTCGACCTCGAAGGCGACAGCCGGCCCGGGGGCGGTCGCCCCGGCGAGCGTCGCGGCGGCGAGCTCGCCGACGGTCCCCGTGTCGTCGCCGTCGCTGACGAGGCGTGCGGCTCGGGTCGGGTGGTAGCCGGGGACGGCGGCGGGCTCCAGTGCCCAGCTCGCGACGCCGAGGGCGTCGAGGACGGCGCGGAGCCAGTCCAGGGCGTCGTACCCGTCGGCGGGTCGGTCGACCTCGAGGGGGCGACGGGCCACCGTGCCGGTGAGGAGGCCGGCCAGGTGGAGCCGCTCGGTGGGGTGCACGTCGCCGGGGGCCGGCGTGCCGAACACGGTGCCGAGCTCGAAGAGCGCGACGTCGGGCCGGCCGCGGGCGGCGTTGGCGGCGGCCACGGTCAGGAGGCCGGGGAGCAGCGTGGTGCGGAGCACCGATTCGTCGGCCCGTAACGGGTTGGCGAGCTCGACGGCGGGGCCGGCCTCGAACGGCGCGAGCGCGCCGGGGGCGACGAGCGGGATGGTGACGGCCTCGGAGCCGCCGAGGCCGACGAGCGCGTCGGTGACGAGACGTCGGTCGCGTTGGCGGTGGCTGAGCGCGCCGATCTGCTCGGCGGGTCGGGCGATGCTGCGGCCGATCGCGTCGAAGCCAGTGCGTCGGGCGACCTCCTCGATGAGGTCGATCTCCCGTTCGAGGTCGGGACGGAAGGTTGGCGCGGTGGCGACGATCTCGTCGCCGGCGCCTTCGACGTCGATCTCGAGTGGGCGGAGCGCGTCGAGGACCGCCCGGTCGGAGAGCGCGGTGCCGAGGATGGCGTTGACCCGGCTGGTGCGGAGTCGGATGCGGGCCCGGGCGGTGGGGCGCGGGTACTCGTCGACCGCGTGGGGGGCGACGCGGGCGTCGGCGACCTCGGCGAGCAGCTCCAGGGCCCGCTCCGCGCCGGCGGCGACCCCGTCGGGGTCGGTGCCCCGCTCGAATCGGGCGCTGGCCTCGGAGCGCAACTTCAGGCGCTTGGAGCTGCGGGCGATCCCCATCCGCTCGAAGTAGGCCGACTCGAGCAGGATCGCGGTGGTGGCGCCCGACACCTCGGAGTCGCCGCCGCCCATGATCCCGGCGATGGCTTGGGGGACCCGCTCGGCGTCGCAGATGAGCAGGTCCTGAGGTGCGAGGTCCCGCTCGACGCCGTCGAGGGTGGTGAGCTGCTCGCCGGCCGCGGCGAGGCGCACCACGATGCCGGGACCGGCGAGGCGGTCGAGGTCGAAGGCGTGGAGCGGCTGGTTACGTTCGAGGAGCACGTAGTTCGTGACGTCGACGACGTTGCTGATCGGGCGCATGCCGGCCTTGATGAGCCGCTGGCGCAGCCAGGCGGGCGACTCCCCCATCGTCACCGCGGCGGCCCGGGCCAGGTATCGGGGGCTTCGGTCGGGGGCCTCGAGGACGACGCCGATGGTGCGGTCAAAGTCGCTGCTCGGCGCGGCGGGGGTGGACACGTGCAGGGGAAGCTGGAAGTGCGCGGCCAGCTCGCGGGCGACGCCGACTACGCACATGGCGTCGGGCCGGTTGGGGGTGATCGCGAGGTCGAAGATGACGTCGTCGAGGCCGAGGACTTCCCGGACGTCGGTCCCGGGGGTCAGGTCCGGTTCGAGGTCGAGGATCCCGGCGTGGTCGTCGCCGAGGCCCAGCTCGGCCGGGGAGCACAGCATCCCGTCGGAGGTCTGGCCGCGGATCTTCTTGCGCTCGAGCGTGATGCCGCCGGGCAGGGTGGCGCCGGCGGGTGCGAACGCGGCGAGCATCCCGGCGTGCACGTTCGGGGCGCCGCACACGACGCGGGTCGTGCCGTCACCGACGTCGACGTCGGCGAGGCGCAGCCGGTCCGCGTCGGGGTGGGGCGTCACGTCGACGACCCGGGCGACGCGCACCCCGACGACGTCGCGTCCGGGTTCCTCGACGCCCTCGACCTCGAGGCCGACCCGGTTCAGGGCGGCGACGATCTCGTCGACTGGCGCGTCGAGCGGGGTGAAGTCTCGGATCCAGGACAGGGGCGCGCGCATCAGTACTGCTCGAGGAAGCGGACGTCGTTGTCGACGAAGGTGCGGATCTCGTCGATTCCGTAGCGGATCATGGCGAGGCGCTCCAGGCCGAAGCCGAACGCGAATCCTTGCCACACCTCGGGGTCGAGGCCGACGGCGGCGAAGACGTTGGGGTCGACCATCCCGCAGCCGCCGAGCTCGATCCATCCGGTGTGTGAGCACACCCGGCAGCCGTCGCCGTGGCAGAAGACGCAGCTGACGGCGAGCTCGGCGGACGGTTCGGTGTAGGGGAAGTAGTCGGAGCGGAACCGGGTTCGGATCGTCTCGTCGTCGAAGAGCCGCCGGGCGAACGCCTCGATGGTGCCGAACAGGTCGGCCATGGTGATGGCGCGGTCCACGGCCAGGCATTCCATCTGGTGGAAGACCGGCGAGTGGCGGGCGTCGAGCGTCTCGTTCCGGTACGCGCGGCCCGGCGCGACCACGTAGATCGGGGGGGGCTGCGTCTCGAGGGTGCGGATCTGCACCGGGGAGGTGTGGGTGCGCAGCATCATCTGCTCGTCGTCGCCGAGGCGGAGGTAGAGGGTGTCTTGCATCGAGCGGGCNNAGCCGAGGCCGACGAAGATGTCTTCGAGCTCGCGGCGGATCTGCGTCACGAGATGGAGGTGGCCGCGGGGTCGGGCGTGGCTTCCGAGGGTCAGGTCGATGCGCTCTCGGGTTGCGGCGTCCGCGCCCTCCTCGGCGTCGAGGGCGCGGCGGCGGGCGTCGACCAGCTCGGCGACGCCGGGGCGGTAGGTCTGCACGGCGCGTCCGGCGGCGGGTCGGTCGGTGGTCGGCAGGTTCTTGATCGCCTCGTT
>PLJD01000043.1 GCA_003140175.1 Actinomycetota bacterium | reverse complement strand
GCGCACACCGGTTGAGCCCACCGTACGAAATGCATCGTGCTCACGCCGTGCTGCCCGTCTGCGGGGATGCGGGCCAGGGCCGCCTTGTCGCCTCGGAGGTAGGCGGCGAAGAAGTCGGTGGTGGTCTGGAATGCGCTCCGGAACCACTTGGTCGATGGCGCGAGCCAGTTGCCGTGACCGGCGCCGTTGAGGGCCAGCAGCCCCTTGGGGCCCTTGGCGCTGTTGAAGACCCCGACCATCTGGCTGTAGGGCAGGAGCGCGTCGGCCGTACCGTGGACCACCAGCATCGGCGGCACGCCGCGATAGTCGTAATGACCGCTGGCGTATGCCTGTGGGTCGCCGTCGAGGACTTCGGTGGCTTTGACTCGAGGGTCCCGGCAGCAGCTATTGAAGAAGCCGAGCGTGGTGATGGCACCCTCGGAGTGCCCGGCCACGCCGACCTCGTGGGGGGCGACCAGGCCGGCGAGCGGGCCGGTGTTCTGGGCGGAAGTCTCCAAGACGGACGTGATGACGTAGCTCATGTCCCCCGGCTGGTTGAAGACGTCGTCAGGGTCAACTCCGCCCGGCGTGTTGGCGTTCGTGAGCGGGAAGAGCGGCGCGGCGACCACGTAGCCCGCGGCCGCCCAGCGGCTGAGCAGAGCCTCGTAGGCCTGCGGAGTGGCGTCGAGGCCGTGGCCGAAGACGATGAGCGGGTACGGCCCGCCGCTGCGATCCGGGGTTGCCCCCTGGACTGGGGTGCCCGACGCCGGGCTGCCCTGCGCGGGGTACCAAATTGTCGTCACCAAGGTGCGCGAGGGGAGCGCCGGGTTGGGGCCGTGGGCCGGGGTCGGCCGACGGGTGTCGACGAACGTCTCGGTCACCACGCCGACGGCGTGGGGCGTCGTGGCCCCGGTCGCCGCCTGAGCAGCCGCACCCGTGAAGCCGCCCACGGCCAGCAGCGCGAAGGCGGCGAGTGCCGCCCCGATCCCCCGTTGAATCCCCGTCCACTGGTACACGGGCCCCCGATCCGCTCCACGCCGCTATATATAATATACATGTTCGCGTCGCCCGGTCGGGTGGCGACGCCGCGAGGGGGTTCGGTTCGTGGAAGCGATCCAGGTCGGATGGCCGGGTGCTGCGCTCGACGGACCCGGCGGGGCTTCGACCGGATCGATCGACTCGCCGGCGACGAAGCCGCGGCGCAGGGTTCTGCTCGATCGGCCGGTCGGATTCCTGGTGCAGTTCGAGCGGGGCCTCCCGCAGGGCTCCGCGAAGCATGCGCGGACGGGTTCAAGGACAGGGTCGACGAGGGGTGCGTCGGGCTGGCAGGGGCGTAGCGCTCGGACAACGGGATCGTCGTCGGTCCCGTCGCGAGCGAACTCCAGATCACGATGCGCCGTGAGCTTCTACTGAGCGTGGGCGAGCCAGCTTCGCTCGGCTAGGTCGACAGCGGGAGGACAACCTCGATGGAGGTCAAGCGGGTCGGAGTTGTCGGCTCGGGAATCATGGGATCCGGGGTGGCGGAGGTCGCGGCCAAAGCTGGCTTCGAGGTGACCCTCCGCAGCCGGACGCGGTCCGGTGCCCACGCGTTGCTCGCCGGGCTCGAGCGCTCCCTCGCCAAGCAGGTCGAGCGCGCGAAGCTCGACGATGGCGAGCGAACTGCCACCCTCGGGCGGGTGCGCTCGGTCACCGACCTCGGTGAGCTTTCCGAGTGCGAGTTCGTCGTTGAGTCGATCGTCGAGGATCTCGCCACGAAGAAGCAGCTGTTCACCGAGCTCGACCGCGTCTGCAGAGAGGATTCGATCCTCGCTACGAACACCTCCACATTGCCGGTCATCGAGCTCGCGATGGAGACGGGTCGGCCCGATCGCGTCTGCGGTGTGCACTTCTTCAACCCCGCACCGGTGATGCGGCTGGTCGAGATCGTGCGCTCGATCACGACGTCCGATCAGACGATCGTCACGGCGCGCGCCTTCGCCGAGGCGTGCGGCAAGACCGTGGTCGACGTGAAGGACCAGGCCGGGTTCGTGGTCAGCGCGCTGCTCTTCCCGTACCTGAACAATGCGGTGAAGCTGCTCGACGCCGGGGTCGCGTCGAGCGACGACATTGACGCCGCGATGAAGGGCGGCTGCAACTTCCCGATGGGGCCGCTCGAGCTGCTCGATCTCGTCGGCCTGGACACGAGCCTCGCGATCCTCGACGCGCTCTACTTGGAGTTCCGCGACGCGCATTACTCGCCCGCGCCGTTGCTCCGACGGATGGTCAGCGCCGAGCGGCTGGGGCGGAAGAGCGGCCAGGGCTTCTACCCGTACCGCCGGTAGCCGTCGACCGAAGGGCGGACGGTCGTGGGCAACGGACCGAACCCGTCACCCGAGCTCGCTCCGGATGACCCCCCAGGCTACGGCTGGCCTCCCTACCGACCAGTCGGTAGGCTCCCGTCCGTGCCCGGCGTCCCGTCAGGATGGTGCAGTTCCTGGTGTTGCCAGGACCCACCTCGAGGCACAGAGCGACTCGTGGCCCTCGCCCCGCCAGCATTGGGGCGCGGGAATCCCGACGGTGGGCCTGCTCGGCCATGACGGAGCTGCGGCTTGGCGTGCTGAGCGCGGCGACGCTGGGGCCTCGCGCTCGCCGGCGCATCGAGTTGGCCGCGGACGTTGGGCTAGATCACGTCGGCAGCATCGATCACGTCTGCTTCCACGGTTCCCAAGGTGTCGACGGCCTGATCACGACTGCCCTGCTGGCCGGCGCCCATCCGACCCTCTCCCTGTACATCGGTGTGTACCTCCTTCCGCTTCGCCATCCCGTCCCGGTGGCCCGCCAACTCGCCACCCTGGCCGCCTTCGCCCCGAGCCGGCTCACCTTCGGGGTGGGCATCGGCGGAGAAGACCCCCACGAGTTCGCCAGCTGCGGCGTCGACGTGACCACCCGAGGTCGGCGCACCGACGAGTCGCTGTGCGTCTTGCGCCTGCTCCTAGCCGGCGAGCTGGTCAGCTTCGACGGCGAGTTCACGAGCCTCCAAGACACGCGAATCCTCCCCGCGCCGAACCCGCCGATCCCACTCGTGGTCGGTGGCCGATCCGACGCGGCGGCTCGCCGCGCCGGGCGCCTCGGTGACGGCTGGATCGGCGTCTTCAACTCCCCGACCCGCTACCAGGCCGTCGTCGAGCTCGTGGAGCACGAAGCGGCCGCCGCCCAACGATCGGTTCCCGAGTGGCACCACGCCATGGAGATCTGGTGCAGCTTCGGCGCCGACCACGACCGGGCGCGTCGCCGCCTCGCCGTCACCATGGAACGCTTCTACGGACTCCCCTTCGCTCCCTTCGAGCGCTACTGCCCGATCGGGACGCCCGAACGCGTGGCCGATGCCATCGCCCCCTACCTCGACGCCGGCTGTCGGACCTTCAACCTGATCCCCGTCGCCGCCTCCGCCGAGGAGGCCATCACCAGCGCCGGCCAGGTGCGCTCACTCCTCGCCGAGCACACCGCGATCACCGCGACCGGCGCCTAGACCACTTCCGAAGCCACTGGAGTGTCCATGTCTGTCCGCGTCGTCAACTGGGGCACCGCGGTACCCACCCGCGTCCTCACGAGCCCCGAGCTCAACGAGCGCCTCGACCTGCCACCGGGCTGGATCGAAAATCGCACCGGCATCACCGCTCGACACATCGTCGGATGCCACGACTCGACCGCGACGCTCGCCACCGACGCAGCCCGCGACGCCCTCAGCCGCGCGCGACTCGATCCCAACCAGATCGACCTCCTTATCGTCGCCACGACAACCCCCGAACAACCGATCCCGAGCACCGCGGCGTTCGTCGCTGGCGCCCTCGATCTCCAGTGCGGCTCGATGGACATCAACACCGCCTGCACCGGCTTCGTGACCGCCTACCTCAGCGCGGCAGCCATCTTGAAAGCCGGCACCGGGCGCCACGCCCTCGTCATCGGCGCCGAGACCTATTCGCGCATCGTCAACCCGAATGATCGCTCCACCGCGGCTGTGTTCGGCGACGCCGCCGCCGCCGTCGTGCTCGAAGACACGCCCAACACCGAATCGGGGCTCCTCGCCTGGGACCTCGGATGTGACCCCTCCGGGCGCCGGCTCGTGGAAGTCGTCGCCGGCGGCAGCCGCCAACCAACCACCATCGACTCTCTGCGCGCCGGAGCGAACTACTTACACATGTCGGGACGCAAAGTCTTCGAGTTCGCCGTCCCAACCCTCATCGACTCGGTCCGGCGCACCCTTCGACGTGCGCAAGTCGACATCGGCGAGATCACTCTCTTTGTCCCCCATCAGGCCAACGCGCGCATCCTCGAACAAGTTGCCGATCGACTCGAACTAAACCGAGCCCAGGTCGCCATGAACATCGATCGTTTCGGAAACACCGCTGCCGCGTCCATACCGCTCGCGCTCGCCGAAGCAGCCAACGACCACAGAATCACCCGCGGAGAGATCGTCCTCATGGCCGCCGTCGGCGCCGGTATGACCTGGGGGAGCCTGCTCCTCCGCTGGTAACTCTGCCAAAAACCTGTCAAATCCCCGTCGCTCGCCGGTGCACAACGCAGCTTGTTCTCATCGCGCGAGGAACGCGACGACCGCGGCGAGCAGCGCAATGCGAAGACACTTGAACGGTCACGAAGGGGCCCTCCCCGGTGAGAACATGGGTTTCACCGGAACCAAGGCACCCTCCGACCATGTTGCAGGCCGGATCGGACCTACGCCGCAGGCGCCAGGGCGCTTCGCCACCAGCTCCCGATCCTGCACCGCCACACGCCGCGTCCCGCTTCATCTGGGCCGACCGGGCATTGCTCGCCCTTGCCGGAGCGCTCCTCCCCCGCTGCCGGTGGCCGGCGCTGCTGGTGACGCCGGGGATGGTCCTCGCCTGCCAACGCTCGACGAATTCCGTCCGACGACCAACGTCGATGCCGACGGGATGTGGGCACCTCCGAACATTGGGCAACGGCTCCCGTCACCGGCGGCCCTGGCGATGCAGGTCAGCAACGGGACATTCGCACGTGTGGACCCGTCAGAGCCCGGAACGTTCGACACCGACCAGAGCACGCGTACAGTCATGGACACAGAGCTTTGAGCGGCTAGAGGGGAGGGGCGTCGGTGCCCATGCCAAGTGGGATCGGGATCGTCGACACGATGATCGGGTTTGCACATCGCGACTTGCGAGAGGTCTACCGGTTCATCACCCGTCAGACGAAGGATCGCGAGTCTCGGGACGAGTTCGAATTCCCCGTCGAGTACATGTTCAAGGACGTCCCGGAGAAAGACCTCGTCGAGAGTGCCGACTCGGTGTCGACCACCTTGCGCGAGATGGATCGCTGGGGGATCGAGCGGGGTCTCATCGGAGTGGGAGAGCCCGGCGATGCTGGCGACTTGGCGCTCAAGCGCCATCCCGACCGTTTCATTCCCTCGGTGGGTGCCGATCCGAACGCAGGGATGGACGGTATCCGCAAGATCGTGGCGGCCTACGAGACGTGGGGCGTGCGCGCGGTCGGCGTGTTCCCCGCCGGGACGTTTCCCCAGGTCGCGATCAACGACAAGAAGATGTACCCCATCTACGCGAAGTGTGTCGAGCTTGGTATCCCGATCTTCTGCTGCGCGGGCGTGCCGGGGCCCCGTCTGAAGATGTCGGTGCAACGTGTCGAGCTCATCGACGAGGTCATGTATGACTTTCCAGATCTCATCTTTGTGACCCGTCATGGGTGCGAGCCCTGGCAGGAGCTCGCGGTGAAGCTGATGTTGAAATGGCCGGGCCTTCACTATTCGACGAGCGCGTTCGCACCGAAGTACTACCCGAAGGCGATCATCGATTACGCAAACACTCGCGGTGCTGACAAGATCATCTATGCCGGATATTTTCCGATGGGCCTCTCACTCGAGCGGATCATGACTGAGCTCCCCGGCGTCGCGTTCAAGGACGAGGTATGGCCGAAATTCCTGCGAACCAACGCGTTACGCGTCCTGGGCGTCGAGCAATGACAAACGAGGAGGGAAGCTATGGCGGTTGACTTCAAGGCATTCGACTGTGACAACCACTACTACGAGGCCGTCGACGCCTTCACTCGATACATGGATCCCAAGATGGCCAAGCGCTGCATGCAGTGGGCCGAAATCAACGGCAAGACACGACTGCTGGTGGGCGGAACGATCAACCGATTCATCCCGAACCCGACCTTCGATCCGGTCGCACGGCCCGGAAGCCTCGACGAGTACTTCCGCGGGCGAAACCCCGACGCCAAGGATGTCAAGTCGATGTTCGGGCCTCTAGAGCCCATCAGCCCGGCTTACCGGGACCACGACGCCCGACTCGCCAAACTCGACGAGCAGGGCCTTGACGGGTGCCTTCTGTTTCCAACCCTCGGTGTCGGGATGGAGGCTTCGCTCGAACACGACCCCGAAGCTGTCGTCGCCGCGTTCCGGGCGTTCAACCGCTGGCTCGAGGACGACTGGGGCTTCAACTATCGGGACCGCATCTTCGCGGCCCCGATGATCAGCTTTGTCGACGTGCAAGCAGCAGTTGCCGAGCTCGACTACGCGCTCGAGCGAGATGCACGCGTGGTGTGCTTCAAGAGCGGCCCGGTGTTCGCCGGTCACGACACCTGGTCTCCCGGCGACCGCCGTTTCGACCCGATCTGGGCACGAGTCCACGAAGCCGGCATCACAGTCGCCATCCACTCGGGTAACGCCGGCTATAACCGCGTCCTCTCCATGTGGGAACCGACCGGCGAGTTCGAGGCGTTCCGTCATACACCGCTGAGCGGGATCCTCACCGGGGACCGCGTTCCCCTCGACACTTACGCCGCGCTCATCTGTCACGGAGTATTCGACCGGTTCCCCAACGTGCGCATCGCGAGCATCGAGTCGGGCTCGAGCTGGGTACCCGATCTGGCGAAGCGGCTGCGCAACGCCTACTCGAAGATGCCACCCGCGTTCGCCCAAGACCCGGTCGAAGCGTTGCGGAAGCACGTCTGGGTCGCTCCGTTCTACGAGGACAACCTGGTCAAACTGAAGGAGGTCCTGGGCGTCGACCACATCCTGTTCGGCTCCGACTGGCCCCACGCCGAAGGCCTGGCCACTCCACTGTCCTTCGCGGACGACCTGCGGCGTTTTGACTACAACGAAGCCGAGATACGTCAGATCATGACGGAAAATGGTCGGGCACTCACCCAACCCCGCGCCCCAGCCGCCGTCACAACCACCGCCGGGCGCCCGGCATGACCGGAGGCCACAGGGGCCACCGAAGCTTCCGCGCGGACTCGCGTCATGTATGCGACAGCATCGGCAGTGTCAACGCGCCCATCGAGGCGAGAGACGCGACCGCTGGTCGCCCGATGACGACCGGTAACGGGGACTGCAGCCGCTGACCCGGATGAACGACAACGGCCGCTCACGCGACGATCGTCGCTTCGCACGCCGCCGTGCGATCGTCACGGGCGCGAGCCGCGGGATCGGCGCAGCCGTCGCGGTGGCTCTCGCCGAGCTTGGGGCGGATGTCGCGATCGTGGCCCGCAGCGTCGAGGAGACCCCGAAGATCCCCGGGAGCCTGACGGCGACCGCGACCACGATCGAGGACGCCGGCGGGCGCTGCGCCCTCCTCGCGGTCGACCTCACCGACCCCGAGGACCGCGCTCGCATCGTGCCCGAGACCGTCGCGGCACTTGGAGGGGTCGACACCTTGATCAACAATGCAGCGGCCGCGCTCTACGCACCACCGAGCGAATACTCGGTCAAGCGTCGGCGCATCTCGATGGAGGTCAACTTCCACGCCCCACTGGACCTCATGCAGGCCGTCATCCCGATCATGCGAGCGCAGGGTGAGGGCTGGATCGTGAATCTATCGAGTGCCGCGGCCCGTCCGACCCCGGGCCCGCCGTACGACCTGCGCGTCGAGATCGGGATGTATGGAGCTTCCAAAGCCGCGCTGAACCGTGCGACGAACGCGTTCGCGGTCGATGTGTTCGCCGATCGCATTCGGGTGAACACGGTGGAGCCGCGCTCGGCGGTGCTGAGCGAGGGTGCCGCGGCACTCGTTAGTGACCAGCTGCGCGACGGTGAGATCGAGCCGATGGAGACGATGGTCGACGCAGTGCTCGCACTTTGCGACTGCCCCGTCGACCGCACGGGTCGCAACTTCGTGAGTCTTGACCTCCTCGCCGACCTCGACGCGGCGCCCTCCGGGTGAGCGCCAGTGGGCCGGAACCGCTGACCGGCCCGACCTCGTGTTACGCGATCCGCGATGCCGTGAGCGCTCGGGTCGACGAGTACGTCCCGGAGCCGCGGCGGCGCGCCGCAGCGCATGGCGGGACGCGAGGTAGGACGGCGGGTCCCTCGAAGGTGTCACTCACCTGACCGGTGCCGGTCACGGCGGCCGACGCGTTGTCAGCCCGAACGTATCGGCATCGCGCTTAGGTCGATCGGGAGATGCTTGATGCCGGCCACGATGTTGGAGCGCAGATACGCCGGTTCGCCCAGCGACCGAAGCACCGGGACACGTCGTGCGAGCTCTTCGAACAACACCCGAAGCTCCAGCCGAGCGAGGCTTGCGCCCAGGCAGAAATGCGGACCGCCGGCGCCGAACGCCACGTGATCGTTGGGTCGACGCTCGATGTTGAAGCGGAATGGATCCTCGAACACATCTTCATCTCGATTTGCCGAGATATACCAGATGCTGACCTTGTCGCCAGCCTTCAGCGCGTGGCCCCGCAGCTCCGTGTCGGCTGTGACGTTGCGCCTCAAGTACATGACCGGCGTTGCCCACCGCAAGATCTCTTCGGTCGCGCTCCCGACCAAGCCCTCGGGGTCCTGCACGAGTTTGCCCCACTCCTGTGGGTCTTCCAAGAAGGCACTCAGCCCGTGGGTGGCGGCGTTGCGGGTCGTCTCGTTCCCGGCAGAAGAGAGGAACAGGAAGAACGCGGCGAGCTCCGGATCGGAGAGCTCGTGACCGTCCAGCTCAGCCTGGAGCAGCTCGCTCATGATGTCGTCTCGGGGTTCCCTCCGGCGTTGCTCACAGAGCTCCTGGACGTACAGGAACATCTCCATCTGGGCTCGCAGGACTTGGTCCTCGTTGATGAAGTACTCGGGATCGACCTCGCCGCCATCCGCCGCGCCGAGCGCCTGTTTCGTCCACTCGAAAATCTTGTTGCGGTCTTCGTTTGGCACACCGATTAGGTCAGCGATCACTTCCAAGGGCAACTCGGCCGCCACGTCGATGACAAAGTCGCAGGTGCCCTTGGCGATGGCGCGGTCGAGGATCCGCACCGCCCGCTCGCGAATGCGAGCTTCCAGCGAGTTGATCATGCGGGGCGTGAAGCCGCGGTTGACGAGCTTGCGGTACTTGGTGTGCTCAGGCGGATCCATCATGATCAGCGGCTTGGCTCCATAGCCTCCAGTCGCTTCCTGCGGCTCCTCCAGCGGCGCGACGGGGTCCGACGAATAGGTGACCGGATCCCGTGAGACCGCCTGCACGTCCGCGTACCTCGACGCGACCCAGAAGCCGGGTCCGTGGGGTTCGGGATGGAGGAACACCGGATGGTGCTCACGCAGGTAGGTGAACCACTCGTGCGGCACGCCTGTGGCGAAGACGTCCCGGTCGAGCAGGTTGATGTCCTCGAGTCGCATGTCTATCTCCTCGGCATCACGGCGGGCGCTCTAGCGGTCGCTCCGTGTTGACTGATGGTCACCGTATACGGCGTGTCAAAACGCGGCGAGGGCAACCTCGCCGCACCGGGGTGTCGATCGACGACCAGGTGGTTGACTCTCGGGCGGGAGCAAGACCTACTCCGGCGAGGCGCGACGATCGAGCCCTCGTGTGCGGCGACCGCGGTCAGCTCGCCTGGGAAGTAGGCGTGAGTCGGCCGCACTCGTGTATCGCGCCCGACGGCTATTGCGGCGCTTGTTTCGACAGGTCCAGATGTCCGGTCTGCGGGGTGCCGATGAATCGGCGTGGCGTAGAAGCTCTCGCCGATCACGTGGCGCAGGCGTGGGCTTTGAGCCCGACGAGTGGCCACGCCTGCTCCTCGGGCGTGGAACTGCCCGATCGGTCCCCGGATGGGCTCTGCTAGCTCCACGCCCGGCGCGGCACCGGTGACGATTGCGCGCCTGCCCTTGTCGCCAAGCGGACCGTCGATCGGCCGCTACTCCGTTCGGGACGTGTGCAATGCCCGCCGCAGTGCGCCGTGTTGCTCGGCCGCGGCCGCTCGCGAGATGGTGGTCGGGAACACGTCGAAGCCGTGGAATGCGCCGGCGACGTTGTGCAGCTCGACCTGCACCCCCGCTTGGAGCATACGCAAGGCGTACGTGATGCCCTCGTCGCGCAGGGGGTCGAACTCGGAGGTGAGGACGTAGGCCGGCGGCAATCCAGACAGATCGGTCGCTCGCGCTGGGGCCGCGTAGGGCGACACGTGGCGGCGCTCCGGGCCGAGGTACAGGTCCCACATGACCGCGGCGTCATGGCTTTTCCACATGGGCGTGTCGGTGAAGGCCCGGACCGAGACGGTCTCGAGTCGGTCGTCGAGCACGGGGTTGACCAGCAGCTGGAAGGCAATCGCGGGCCCGTTGCGGTCGCGGGCCATCAGCGCGACCGCTGCCGCCAGGGCGCCGCCCGCGCTCAAGCCCCCGACCGCAACGGCGGTGGGAGCGACCGCGAGGTCGTCGGCGTTCGCGGCAGTCCACTCCAAAGCGGCGTAGCAATCCTCGACGCCGGCCGGGAATGGGTGCTCCGGCGCGAGGCGGTAGTCGACGCTCACGACGACGATGTCCGCGTTGGCGGCGTAGCTGCCACACATGGCATCGAAAAGCTCAACCTGGCCGAGGACGAATGCTCCCCCGTGGAAGTACACGAGGGCAGGGCGAACGCCGCCGCCCCGAGGCCGGTAGATGCGCACGGGTACCTCCGGGGCGTCCGGCGGCCCCGGAATTCGCTGATCCGACACGACGAAGCCGTCGTGCTCGGACTGGTCAGGATCCCGACCGGCGGCTCCCTCGGCGAGCGTCGCCCGACTCGACGCGACGTCAGTGAAATCCAGTACCGGGAGCATGGGGATGAAAGCGGCAAGCTCAGGGTCCACAGGCGGACGATAGGCGATGGGACGTCGCCGGCCGGCCCGTCGGGACGCGCTGGCTCTCAGCAGCGTGCTGTCACGCGGCGCCGCAGAGCGCGGACACGTTGCCCGCAGACCGGCGCCGCCGTTCCTCGTTGATGGGTCGTAAAGGAGCGCGGATCACGGCGCACGCGCCCTTCGCCGGTGCGGGTTTCTTGCACCGAGCCCTGATGAGCGTCGCCGGGTCGCTCAGGTGGTGATGGAGCCGCCATTGATCTCGATGGTTTGGGCGGTGACCCACGACGCCTCGTCGGAGGCGAGCCACACGCAGGCGGCGCCGATGTCTGCTGGCGTGCCGGTGCGCCCAACCGGGATGGCCCGAGCCAGGCGCGCCGTGATCTTCGGGTCGGGCATGCCCATAAGACCGAGGGCGATCGTGTTGGCGGTCACGCCCGTGGGGGCGACCTCGAGGGCGAGCGTCCGCGTGAAGGAGATGCCGCCACCCTTGCCCGCGCTGTAGGGAGAAACGCCGATATTTACCCCCCCGGTCCCCGCGCCGGAGGAGATCGTGATGACCCGCCCCCAGCCCCGCTCGCACATGCCGTTGATGACGGCCCGGCTGCAGTGCAGGACGCCGTAGAGGTTCACGCGGATAGGTCCTTCCCACCCCGCGGGGTCCATCTCCCGGAACGGCTCGGGTCGCATGCCGGCAGCGCCGCCGTTGCCCGCGTTGTTCACGAGGATGTCGACCGGGCCAAGCGCCTCGGTGACATCGGCAACGCCGGCGACCACCTCGTCGTAGCTGGTCACGTCGAACGGGGCCCCCGCGGCGCGCCCCCCGGCCGCGACGATATCGGCGACCGTCTCTTGGGCGCGCTCGGGGACGATGTCGTTCACCGCGACCGCAGCGCCCTGGGCGGCGAGCATACGGGCGATGCCGACACCGACGTTTTGGCCAGCGCCCGTGACGAGGGCGACCCGCCCGGTCAGATCAAACATCACTGGAAGATCCGGGGCGGCATCGCGTTGAAGCATAGGTCGCAGCGTTGCGAGGAGCAGGTCGGTCGGACGGCGCCAGCGACGAGTGGCCGAGGTGCGAACGCACCGGCCGTCGCGGGTGCGCCGTGCACACCGTGTTGGCTTGTGTAACGTCCCACATCGAGATGAGAGAGGAACCGATGGACGAGTTGCGCCGAGACGTTCGGGTAGCGATCGCCACCGGCGCGGGGTGTGGCTGGGGCGTGAGCACGCGCTGCGGTTCGCTCCGGGCGCCCAAGCGGCGATGAACGATCTGGGCGGCACGACCGTCGAGATCGAGGCCGCAGGCGGCGTCGCCTCGGACTTCGAGAGCGTCGCCCCATCGGAGAGGGAACGCGCGATCGCGGCTGAGATGCCGGCGCGCTTTCCCGAATGGCATGCCGACGAGTGGGCAGTCGAGCGTGTCAGTACGACGACGGTGCGAGGCCCGAGTCGCGTGCCGATCACGTGGTGAGCGCCGCCGATCCTCCGGGCTGGGTCGACCGGCTGAACTCGCTCGGCGAGGGCGTCGGTGGGCCGGAGCGCCTGGTGCCGCTCGATGCCGACGAACTGCTGAGCGTCGCGGTCGACTCGGAGGGTGTCGACGATTTCTTTGGCGACACCTGGCGCGAGCCCTACGGGGTGCTGATGGCGTCGCTCAACGAGGAGGCGCAACTCACCACGCTCGGGCGGCTGTTGACCCGTGCCGACGTGCTGCGGATGCTGCGCAACCGGCTGCGGCTCGCGCCGCTGTTCTCGCAGGTTGAGAGCGAGCAGATCTCCGAACCCGTGTTCGTGCTGGGACCCGCCCGTTCTGGGACGTCGATCCTTTTCGAGCTGCTCGCGCAGGACAAACGCTTCCGCACCCCGGCGACGTGGGAGGTACACCATCCCGTTCCACCTCCCGAGACAGCGACGTACGGATCGGATGCGCGCATCGCGCTCGCCGACCGCGAAGCGAACCTGTGGCCCGACATCCGACCCACGTACCGCACGATGCACGAGGAGGGCGGTACGCTCCCGAAGGAATGCATCTTCATCACCGCGCACGAGTTCAACTCCGACTACTGGATCGCGATCGCCGGGGTGCCGTCGTACCTCGCCGCGCGATTGGGCTGGGATCCTGTCGAGGCGTATCGGTTCCACCGGCGGTTCCTCCAGGTCCTCCAGTCGCGCTGTCGGGGTGACCACTGGCTCTTGAAGGCGCCGAGTCACCTGTTCCAGCTCCTGAGCTTGTTCGCCGTCTACCCCGACGCGCGGATCGTGCACACGCACCGCGACCCTCGCATGACCGTGCCGTCGACGATCAGTCTCACGTCGACGTTTCGCTCGATGCGCACCGATGCCGACGCGAGCGCGGACGCGTCGATGGCCGGCCTCGGACTGAGTTTCGTGCTGAACCAGGTGGTCGACTGGAGGGTGTCGGGTGCAGTCCCCGACGAGCGGTTCGCCGACGTGCATTTCGCCGACCTGATGGCGGATGCGATCGCCGCGGTTCGTCGGCTCTACGAACGGTTCGGCTGGGAGCTCGAGGAGGAGTCCGCGGTACGGATGCGCGCCTATCTGGAGGCCAAGCCGCGTGCTCGACTCGGCGCGCATCGCTATTCGCTGGCGGAGTTCGGCCTGACTGAGCAGACTGTCGACAAGGCGTTCGCGCCTTACGTCGAGCACTACGGGATCGCACCCGAGGCCTGAGTGGCACCCGACGAGGCCTGGGCCGGTTTCGCCGCGCAGCTCGTCTCGGCGGCGACGGTGCTGGAACGGCCAGAGCTCGACCTCGACGACCAGGACCGATCGGAGGGCCGGCGGTTCCTCGGTCAATTGACCCGGATCGCGCTGCGGTCCCTCGAGGCGCCACCCGATCCGCTCGCACCGAGGTTCGTCGCCTTCGGGCCACCCGACGTGACGTATGGGATCCCGAACCCCGACAACCTGTACCAACGGGCCGCCGTGGACCCCGCCTGCACCTACCGCATTCGGGGGCGTCGCAACTCGGTCCATTTCCTCTCGTTCGGAGCGCAGGCCCCCGGGGTCGCGGCGCGCCCCGGCACCGCGAGCCATCTCGACGGCACACACCTGTCGCTCGACAAGGACGGGAGCTTCGAGATCGTTGCCAGCGCGGAGCCACGAGACGGGAGCTGGCTCGAGCTGACACCCAAGACCCGCACGATCATGGTGCGTCAGACATTCCTCGACCGATCGGTCGAGATGGCCGCTGAGCTAGAGATCGACTGCATCGGCGGGGCCAGGCCAACGGCGTCGCAACGAACGGTGCCCGACGCCGCGACGCAGCTCGGACGGGCCGCGCAGCAGGTCGTGTCGCTGGCGGCGTTCTGGGCCGACTGGGTCGTCGCGTTCTCCGAGCGCGCGGACATCAACGAGATGTTCATCGTCGACGACGCCACGCACCTCGCGATCGGAGGGGATCCCGAGGTGCGCACGCCGCTCGGGCGTTGGCGCCTCGGGCCTGACGAGGCGCTGGTGATCGAGCTGCACCCGCCGGTGTGCGACTACTGGAACGTCCAGCTGGCGAACATCTGGAGCGAGCCGCTCGACGCGGCTGGCCCGACCTGGCTCAACGCGAGATCGGCAGTCCTCGACGCAGCGGGCGGCTGTCGCGTCGTGGTCGCAGCGCACGACCCCGGTGTCGCGAACTGGCTCGATTCCGGCGGCCACCACCAGGGGCTCACGACTGTGCGCTGGGTGCGCGCCGCCCACCACCCCGTCCCCGGCTGCCGGGTCATCCCCCTGACCGCCGTCCGCAGTCGGGCCCCCGGCACCTGACCGCGGTCAGGCGAAGTCGGAGCCGCCGTCGACGTTGATGTTGGCTCCGGTCATGTACGTGTTGCGGCGCGACGCGGCGAACGCGATCACGGGGCCGATCTCCTCGGCGTCGCCGGCGCGTGGCAGGTGCGCGGGATGACCGAAGTGCTCGTCGATCCCGGCCATGATCGCGTAGAGGTCGTCGGGATCGATCCCGACAGCCTGTGCCCACCCCTTCAATGCCTCGGTCGCGAAGCTCCCCGGCGACACCGTGTTCACGAGGATCTCGTCCTTCGCGAGCGCGAGCGACAGGTTCTTCGTCACGCTCGTCACCATTGCCTTCGCGGCCGTGTACGCGATCAGCCCTGCGCTCTGGCGCTTCGTAGAGTGCGCGGACACGTTCACGATGCGCGCCCATTCCGCCTTGCGGAGCAGCGGGATCGCGGCGCGGACGCAGCGCACCATCCCCATCGCGCCGAGCTCGATCGTCTCGATCCACTGCTCGTCAGTCAGGTCCTCGATTCCGCCGAGCCCTGCGGGTCCGGTCGCGTTGACGAGGATGTTCAGCCCGCCCCACTGATCCCCCACGGTCCCGAAGGCGTCCGTCACCTCGTCGAGGCGCGTGACGTCGGCCTGGAGCCCGATCGCCTCCCGGGCGCCGCGCGCGAGCAGATCAGCGCAGGTCGCGTCGAGGTCGGCCCGGGTGCGAGCGAGCACCGCCACGCGCGCGCCGTCGTCCGCGAAGCAGCGTGCCGCCGCCTTCCCCATCCCCTGAGTGCCACCCTGCACCACCGCCGTAGCGCCCGCCAGCCCCAGATCCATCTCGTCGCCTTCCCCTCGCCGGGTCGCCTCTGCCAGCTCGCTCGCACGGTATCGGCGGCCGGCAGCAAAAGCGAGCACTCGTTCATCTGCGCGAACCGCTGCTCGATCGGCCGAGCCGTCAATATCATCCGCACACTAGAAGCGTCGTCACTCCGACGAGCGCGGACGCGGGGACAGCTGGGGACGCCAACGCGATGGCCGGTCGGTGGAGCGAACTTGGCGCCGCCCGAACGCATCCGAGAAGGGGCGGTACTGCGCGATCGTTGCTCCTTCGCAGACCGTCCGTCCCTCCGTCGTTCGGCGCTCGGCTACGCCTGCTCTGCGGGCTGGTTCTCGGCGAGGGTCTCCAACATCGACTCGACTCCGCCGTCGATGAGGCCGCCCGGGGGGCGGAGCGTGACGGCCTGCAGGTCGATCCCGGGATGGGCGAGCGCGCTGCTCACGACCTCGAGCAGGGCTTCGCCGACATCTTCGACGTCCATCATCGTTTGCGCCATGTGCCCGTGCGCGATCCATGAACGGAAGAGCGACGCCGCGAGCGCGGGATCGAGATCGCGGCCGAACTCGGTGCCGAGCGTGGCCCCGACGCAGACGCAGCAGAATCGGACCTCGGGGTGCTCCACGCGCCAGCCGCGGATCGTCTCTTCGAGCGCGGCCTTGCTCGCGCTGTACGGAACCAGCCCGTGCCGCGGGCGGCCGACCGATTCGGACGAGAGGTAGCCGACGAACGCGCCTGGCGCGAGATGAGGGAGTGCAGCCGCGGTAACGAGCGCCGGCCCGATCACGTTGATGTCGAAGACGCTGCGCCAGTCCTCTTGGGTGGCGTTGCGCACCATCCCGAACCCGGACGCACCTGAACACACCACGAGCGCGTCGATCGCTCCGAGCGTGTCGACCGCCGTAGCGATGAGCGACCGGCACGCGTCGGCGTCGGCGATGTCGGCGACCACCGGGTGTCCGCCGGCCGCCTGGGCGACCACGTCGTCCAGGCGCTCCTGGCGCCGCCCGACCAGCACCACATCGGCGCCAGCTTGGACGGCCCGCGTGGCGAGCGCGCGCCCGATGCCAGCCGATGCGCCGACCACGACGAGCCGTCGACCCCCGAAGCCTCCCGCATCGGCCGAGCTGGTGATGGCTCCCCCTCTTGCGCTCGCGTCGCCCCTCGCGGGGAGATGACAACTCTGTCAGAAATCGCCGGGGCGGCCAGGGCGCCCCGCGCTACCAATCGTCCTGGCCACGGCCCGCCACGGCGGCGCACGCCCCGCCATCGACGAGCACGTCGCAGCCGCTCACGAAGCCTGCCTCGTCGGAGAGCAGGAACGCAACGACCGCCGCGACCTCTTCGGCCCGCCCTTCCCGGCCGAGCGGGGTGCGGTCCACGAGCGCGGCCATGAGAGGTTGCGCGGCTGCCTCCTGGCGACCCTGCGGCGTGTCGATGATCCCCGGCGACACAGAGCAGATTCGTCCACCGGCGCGGCCCCAGCGAACCGCCTCCCGGCGCACCAGCCGTTGCACACCACGCTTGGCCCACGCGTAGGCCATCGCCGTGTCTTCGATCGTCGCGCCCGCGACCTGACGAAGGTCGGCCAGGAACTCGGGTCGGAGTGGGTCGTCGATCGTCGCGTCGATCGCCGGGTCGCCGTCGGGCACGACGAGCAGCGGTGCCATCGAGGCGAAGCACACCGCGGCGGTACCGGAGGTGACGAGCGCCGCGAGAGCGTCGATCAACACCGCGGTGCCGACGAGGTCGACGCCGAAGATGCTCTGCCATTCGGCCATCGTCGGCGAGATCCCGGCGGCGTGGGCGACCGCGCGCAACGAGCCGAGTCGCTCGATCTGCTCGACCAGCCCTCGCACCGCGTCCGCATCGGCGATGTCGAGGCCGATCGGCACGACCTCCACGGTGGTCGCGAGCGCGTCGGCCGCCGCGGCCAGACCGCCCTCGTCGCGGTCAACGAGGGCGAGTACGTCGACGTCGTGTGCGAGCCGCTCGGCGCAGGCCCGGCCCATCCCGCGGCCCGCGCCCGTGACCATGCCGATCGATCGCTGTCTATCCACGGTGTCGTGCTCCCGCTCATCGGCCCCGCGAGAACGCGGGATCGTCGACCCTATCGATCCGTTCGCGAGCCGCGCCCGGTGCCGGGGTTCGAGCGCCTGCTCGTCCCAGATCCGCCTTGAGGGCGGTTGGCCCGAATGGCAACCCTCGACGCGCCGCGTCGCGACCCAGGGCCGAGAGCAGCTCGATCGGCGGGCGTCATCGAGTCACTCCCACGGTTCGAAGAGCCCCTCGAACTCGAGCTTGCCGTTGCGGATTCGTCCGTAGAGAAGCCAGTCGCCCTTGAAGAGCTGGTGGTCGTAGGGACTGCCGGCGATGTGGGTTTGTGGTCCGCCGGTGGCGCTGGGCATGAAGCGTATCTGCTCGAAGCCCTCTTTCATCCCCCATCCCGTGAGGACCGGCGCTCGGAACGTGGCTTCGACGATGACGCGCGCGGTGTCGAAGGCGAGCACGGGGATCGCGTTCGGCCACATCGGCGGGTCAGCGCCGTACCGGGCGACATAATGCTCGTGAAATCCCTTCGCGAGGCGATTGTCGGGACAGAGCTGGTCGATGCCGACCCAGCCTTCGAACTTGTCGAAACCCATCAGATAGAACATGAACGCCGTGGTCATGATGCGCGGGGGATCCCACGCCAGCTTGTCGAGAGCTTCGCGGAGCAGACCCGAGGCGGCGAGGACGCCGTAGCCCATGTAGACGAGCGCATCGGCACCAACGGCTCGAAGGCTGTCGAGGTTCTGTGCGAGGTCGGCGGGGGTCTGACTCACGGTCTCAACCGCGGCGACCGTGATGCCGCGGCGGCGACATTCCATGCGGAAGTAGCGGAAGTACTCCTCGCCGTTGGGTGAGACTTCACTCAGCACGGCGACACGCGTATAGCCGTGCTTCTTGAGCCACCCGACGATGAGGGCCGGATCGCCGCCACAGTCACCGTTGCCGAGCCGGAAGCAGTAGGGCCCCGAGTACCGTTCCGTCCCGCACCACGAGACCAGGGGCACCTGCAGCTCGTTGGCGTAGGGGCCCACCACCATCGCGTTGTCCGAGCTGTACGCGCCGGCGACGGCGATGCACCCTTCGTCGACTAGATACTTGAACCCGTCGATCGCATTCTTCGCCGACCCCTGTGGCAAGCCATTCTCAGGGTGCAGCACGAACTCGTACGGGCGGTTCAGGACCCCCTGCTCGGTTGCTTCGTCAAAGGCCATCCGGTGAATGCGGTCGTAGCCGCCATCCGGGCCGTCCAGGGCTGCACCGAGCCACCCAATCTTGATCGCGTCCATCCCGACTCCTCTCGTTGGGGTTGCAGTCCGACGATGCTTGCGAGCATCTCTTCCGAGCGAAGGATCGCGCCGGTCTGATCGCGTTACGCGTGGTCCAACAAACTCGATCCGCGGCCCCCCCAATTTGTCGGCCAGGTTGGTTCGCCATCTCGTCGATCTGCCCTGGTGTGCGCCGTGATTGGCTCTGCGCCTCGCCCGGCTCAGAGGGAGAGGCCGATTACTCGAGGAACGCGGTCAAGACGTCGACGAGAGCCTCCCGCTCGGACGCGAAGTCGTAGTCATCGGGCGTGAACATGAGCGTCAGGGCGAACCCGCGCAGCGCCGCCCACAGCAACGCCTCAACCGAGTGTCCCCTGGGCTTCGCCTGGCTGCCGTCGGCGAGCAGTCGGGCGCCGATGCGGTGCACCCCCCGCGCCATCTCGATCAGCTGGGCTGCGTGCTCAGGGTCGTCGTTTCTCGACGCTCGCGTATTAACGAGGATCTCGAAGCTCGCCCGGCCGAGCGGGCTGCCGTAGGCATGCCAGCCGGCGTCGACAACCGCCGCGACTCGGGCCCGGATGGGCCGTTCGGGGATGGTGGCCTGTTCGAGGCTGGCTCGGGCCTGCTCGCACCCGGCGAGCACGACCGCCGAGAACAGCCCGGCCCGGTCACCGAAGTGGTACTGGATGACACCCCAGGTCACGCCGGCGCGCTGTGCGATCCGGCTGGCGCTGGCGTTGGCGAAGCCTTCCTCGATGACACATGCTGCGGCCTGCCCGATGACCCGCGCCCGGGTGTCATCGCCGCGCTGGCGGGCCCCGCCCTCGTTGCGGTCGCGCACCGGCTCGACGTGTCGGGCCAGCGTCTCGGGTGCCCTCGCCGGGCGCAGAGCGGCCCCCTCAGTCCCGGAGCGTGGGGCCCCGTTGGTGCTCACCGCCGCCCCACCTCCAAGCCGCTCAGCCGGAACCCATCATCTTGCCAACATAGAGGCTCTTGCCAACATAGACCTCTTTATGGTGGGATGGGCCAGTACCGGAGGGCCGCCGAGTCGCGGCGGCCCCGGCAGGGGGAAACGACGTGCATCCATTCCGTGCGGTGGCCATCGCCGTGACCGTCACGATGGCCCTCGGGGCATCGGCGGCGGGGGCCTCGGCCCAGTCAGGAACCCCGGGCGGCGCTCCGAAGGCCACCGAGGTAGGGATCACCAGCTCGACGATCCGCATCGGCGTCATCGCCGATGTCAACGACCCGTTGGCGCCGGGTCTCTTCGCCGGGTCACCCCGAGCGGTGACGGCCTGGGCGAAGCTCATCAACGCCAAGGGCGGCCTCGCCGGCCGGAAGGTCCAGGTCGATTTCTTGGACTCGCAGCTTTCCGACACCGCGACGGCGAACGCCGTCATCAAGGCCTGCAGCCAGGACTTCGCGATCGTGGGCACCGAGGCGGAGTTCATGCAAAACGTCTCCAACCTCGTCGGCTGTCCCGACCAGACGGGGGCGGCGACTGGGCTGCCCGATCTCGCCGGCTTCTCCGCAAACTTCGCTGAGGGGTGCTCGCCGGTCACCTTCAGCCCAAACCCCGTGCAGATCGACTGCGCCACCATGAACCAGCATCCCCAGACCTTCCGGGGCAATCAGGGAACGGTCAAGTACCACCTCCGGACCCAAAAGAACCTCCACGGCATCTTTGTGTACGGCAATGACCTCCAGAGCGGCGCGATAGCTGGTATCGCCCTCGCGAAGATCAACGAGGCCGGCGGTATCAAGTCGGACGGGGAGATCGGGATCTCCGCGCAGGCACCACAGTCCGCCTATACCCCGCTCGTGCAGCAGATGAAGACCAAGAACGCGAACTACGTCCTTGAGGTCAACACGTTCGCCTCAATGGTCGATCTCCGCAAGGAAGCAGTCCTGCAGGGCTTGAACACCAAGAACGTGGTCTGGGACTGCTTCTCCAACTGCTACGACCCGGGCCTGATCCAGCAGGGCGGTGCAGACGTCGAGGGTACGTACGTGACGCTCTCGGCGTTGCCGTTCAATGAGACCAAGTCCAACCCGGAGCTGGCGGCCTACGTGAAGGCCGTCGGTGCCAGCAAGGTCGACGGGTTTGGCTCCTATGCATGGACCGACGCGCTGCTGTTGCAGGATTCTGTCAACGCCATCGTCAACAAGGGTGGGAACAACGCCCTGACCCGCAAGGCGCTGCTCGCCCAGTTGGCGTCGACGACGAGTTTCAACGCCGGCGGCATGTGGGGCACCACCAACGTCGGCCAGCGCATCCCCACACCCTGCTTCCTCGTCATGCAGGTCAAGAACGCGAAGTTCACCCGGGTCTACCCGAAGACGCCCGGCACCTTCGACTGTACGAAGTCGAACGGGATCAACGTGAAGGCCGACCTGCTCACGGGGCAGAGCGGCTGACCGGCCGGCGGTGCGCCCCGCCCCCTCCCCCCAACGGTTCGGGGCGCGCCGCTCGGTCGCCGTCGGGCGCGCCCAGGTCATGAGTTGAGGCTGGCCCCGCGCCTTCCCGTCGTGGGTTCGGGTGCAGCCGAACAGGCGCCAGGGGCGCGGCGAGCGCGCCAGCAAACCGCCAAGTACCGGAGATCGCCGTGACGAACCAGAGCGACCACTACACGATCATCACCGCCGACAGTCATGCGGGCGGTAGCCACGCGCAGTACCGCGAGTACCTCGACCCAAAGTACCGCGACGACTTCGACGCGTGGCGCGCGAAGTACAAGAACCCGTTCGGGGACCTCGGTGACAACCGGCGGTACCGCAACTGGGACAATGAGATGCGCAACGGCCAAGAGCTCAGCGACGGGATCGTCGGCGAGGTCATCTTCCCCAACACGGTCCCGCCGTTCTTTCCCGGGTTCGTGCTCTTCGCGGCCCCGCCCCGCCCGGACGACTACGAGCACCGCCTCGCGGGGATCCGGGCCCACAACCGGTGGCTCGTCGACTGGTGCGGCGAGTTCCCAGAACGGCGCGCCGGCATCGGGCAGGTCTTCTTCAACGACGTCGACGACGCCCTCGCGGACCTCCGCTGGATCAAGGAGCACGGACTGCGCGGTGGGGTACTCATCCCGAATGTCCCGCCCGACTGCACCTGGGTCCAGCAGCTCTACGACCCGGCGTACGAGCGGTTCTGGTCCGCCTGCGAGGACCTCGAAGTGCCGGTCAATACGCACGGCGGCACCGGCAACCCCGATTACGGGCCCGCCCCGGTCGCGCAGCTGCTCTACATCTCCGAGGTCGGCTTCTACTCGCAGCGGCCATTCCTGCACCTCCTCCTCGCCGGCGTGTTCGAGCGCCACCCCCGCCTCCGGTTCGTCATGACCGAGATGGGCTGCGCCTGGATACCGCCGCTGCTGCACCGGCTCGACCAGACCCTGGCCGCGATCCGCGGCACCGGGGCGACCGGCGAGATCAAGTACGGCGAGCAGCACGTCCTGCCCCGCTCCGCGACGGACTACTTCCGCCAGAACTGCTGGGTGGGCGTATCACAGCCGCGCGCCGCGGACGCCGCGGCGCGTTACGAGATCGGAATCGACCGGTTCATGTGGGGAAGCGACTACCCGCATGACGAAGGCACCTACCCGTTCACGCGCGAGCACCTGCGGCAGCGGTTCCACGACAGCGAGCCGGCCGAGCTGCGGCGGATCCTGTCCGAGAACGTCGCCTCGGTCTACAACTTCGATCTCGACGCCCTCGCGCCGCTCGCCGCGCAGTACGGCCCGACGGTCGACGAGCTCGCGACCCCCCTGGACCGGCTGCCCGAGAACCCCAACAGCGCGCTGCTCGGCGGCGTCATGCAGACCGCCAGCTGACCCACCCGGTCGAGCGCAAGGTTCATCTCACATCGGCCTGAGTCAGCAGCTGCCCGAGCGTGGTTCTGCACGTCGGCACGAGCGGCACGAGCTGCCTCGCCCCGCCGACGCCCCCGCCGAGCGAATTCGACCGGTCGACCCCGCCTGGGAGATCGGCGCCAGTCACCAGGTGATCGGCACGCGACTCGGGCCACGTACCGTCGTCGTGCGGACGAGCTCGACCGCGGACTCGTCCACGTGCCAGGTGGGGAAGCGCGCCAGGGTCTCCTCGAGCACAACGCGCGCCTCGAGCCGGGCGAGGTTCGCGCCGAGGCAGGAGTGGATCCCGTAGCCGAAGGTCGCATGCGTGTCGAACACGCGCTCGACGTCGAAGCGGTCGGGATCGAGAAACGTACGTTCGTCGCGGCCGGCCGAACCGGTGAGCAGGGCGAGCTTTGAGCCGCCGGGCACCTGCTCGCCGTGCCACTCCACGTCGCGCCGCACGTAGCGCGCCTGGATGGGCGATGGCGCTTCGTACCGGAGCAGCTCTTCGACCGCGTTCGAGACGAGCGCCGGCGTGGCGACGAGCTTGGCGCGTTCGTCAGGGTGACGGGCGAGGAGCACCGCGGCCCAGCCGAGCAGCCGCGCCGTCGTCTCGCTCCCCGCGATGTGCAGCAGCGCGAAGAACGCCATCACCTCGTCGTGCTCGAGGCGCCGCGTCGATCCGTCATCGAGCACGATCTCCGCAGCGAGGAGGCCCGACACCATGTCGTCGCCGGGGACACGCCGGCGCGACTCGAGCAGGTCGGCCATGTACGCCTGGAGCTTGATGATGCCATCGGCCTTCTCCGCGCTGACCCCGTCGGGCTCGTAGCGCATCATGAGATCGGCCCAGATGCCGAGCTGTTCCTGGTCCGGTTCGGGGACGCCCAGCAGCGCGCCGATCAAGGTGCTCGGTATTCGAGCCGCGAAGTCCTCCACGAAGTCGAACCCGTGACCGTCACGCTGGGGCTCGAGGAGCTGACGGCAGAGCTCACGCGCTCACTCCTCCAGTGCCGAGACCCGTCGGGGCGTGAACGCGCGGCTCACGAGCCGGCGCAGCCGGTCGTGTGGCGGTGGATCCATGAAGATCATCATCCCGAACGAGTCGCCGGCTTCGTCGGCCTCGGGCGGACGGGACGTGTCGATCAGCTCGAGCACCGTGCCGCGTGCGGAGCTGTAGGTCTGCCAGGCGAGCGACGCGCGCATGACGTCGTCGAATCGGCTCAGCGCGTAGAAGTCGTGTTCCTCGTTGCGGTACAACGGCACCTCGTCTCGCAACCGCCTCCAGACGGGGTGCGGGTCAGCATCGATCGCCACGTCGTAGGGGTCGTAGTAGGTCTCGGTGCTGGCCGCCATGGATCCTCCCTGGTCGCCCGCGAGACCGTACCTGGTCAGCCGTGCGGGTTTTGAGTTCCGGGCTCGGAACTCGCCGATCGTCGACCGCCACCGGATGTCTCGCCGTCCGTGTGGGTCACCTCGGGTGCACGTCGAGCAGCGCGGCGAAGGCGAAGTACCTCAACGACGGAGTTCCGGCATCTAGGCCCGGCGTCATTGTTTGCGCCGCACGGGCAGATCCCCGCGGTGCGGCGCGCGCCCTAGGCCCAGCGGGCGGCAGTCAAGGATGCGGTCACTATGCGACGCTCGTCGACCGTCGACATGTAGGCGTGCGTCGCCTCGAGGTGCTTCAGCGCCAACTCACCCGCCCGAGGGTCCCCTCGTTCGATGGCCGCGAGCAGGCGCTCGTGCTCGCGGAGCGAGGCCTTCCACACCGACGGGGTCGGCGCCTCGACCTCGACGCGGTCGTAGACGGCGCTGGCATGCCCCGCCCACACGCGCTCGAGGGCGCCGACCATGAGGACCATCGTCTCGTTGCCACACCCGATCACGATCGCCTCGTGAAACCGGTCGACAATTCGCAGGGTCCGTGGCACATCGCCGACGGCGTCGGCCTGCTCCTCGAGGATGCGGCCGAGCTCGGGGACCACCGTCTCCCCACGGTCGGCACGGGCCGCGCACATCGCCGCACACAATGGTTCGAGCTGCCGGAGCGCGGCCCCGACGTCGCCAAGTTCGGCAGACTTCGCCTGCAGCACGAGGCTCACCATGTACGCCACGCGATCGGGGGTGGGGAGGTGGACGTCAGCGCCCCCGACGTTGCCTCGCCGCATCGTGATGAGCCCCTCGGTCTCGAGGATCCGCATCGCCTCCCGGACCGCTGGCGGCCCCACCTCGAAGCGATCAATCAAGGCCTCCAAGCGCGGCAGCACCGTGATCTCGCCGCTGAGGATGGAGTCGCGCAGCGCGTCGGCGACGATCTCCGCCATCCGCGGGAGACGAGCCCGGCCGGTGCGCGGTCGCGCCATGGCCCGCAGCGGAGGCTCTATCGAGAGCGCCATCGACCGAGTGTACCGGCGATGGCTGGGATGTCTAAGAATGCTATGATGGCTTTGATGGGGTTGTCATGGTGGAGCGCCGGGTGACTGAGCGCCATGGAGTGGACAGTGGCAATTCCGCCGGAGCCCTGCCCCTGGACGGCATCCGCGTCTTGGCGCTCGAGCAGATGATCGCCGCGCCGTGGGCCACCCAGCTCCTCGCTCGGTTCGGCGCCGACGTGATCAAGGTTGAGCATCCCGAACGCGGAGACACCGGGCGGGCATCGGTGCCTCGGATCACGGGCGCCGACGGTCGTGAGGTCGGCGCCACCTTCCTGCGCAACAACCTCAACAAGCGGAGCATCGGCATTGACCTCGGGCGAGGTGCGGATCTCGTGCTCGATCTTGCAGAACGGTGCGACGTGTTCGTCGAGAACTACAAGCCTGGAACGCTGGCTCGATTCGGGCTCGGCTACGACGCCGTGTCGGCACGCAATCCCGGGATCATCTACGCCTCGGTCACGGGCTTCGGTACCACCACCCCATCCCCCTATCGTGACTGGCCTGCCTACGCGAGCGTCGCCGAGGCCATGTCGGGGATCTACCAGTGGGCCCGTCAGCCTGGACAGCGCCCGGTGATCAACCCGGTCGGAGCGCTCGGTGATATCGGAACCGCGATGTTCGCGGCGCTCGGCATCCTCGCCGCATTGCGCCACCGCGACGCGACCGGCGAAGGCCAGCACGTCGACGTTGCGATGTTCGACGCGATGGTCGCGCTCGCCGACGTGGTCCCCGCCCTGTGGTCCCTCGGCGTCCGGGACCGATTCCCCGGCGCCATCGTCACCACCTTCGACGCCGCCGATGGACCCGTGGTTGTCCAAGTCAGCCGCGAGCACCAATTCGCCCGCCTCGTCACGGTCATCGGTCATCCCGAGTGGGTGGACGACCCTCGTTTCGCCACGCGCCAAGGATGGATCGACCACTTGGAGACGCTCATCCGGCCCGCGGTCGAGCGATGGACGCAGGGCCGGGACAAGCTCGCCGTGTGCTCGGTACTCGCGACGGCGGGAATCGCCTGCGGACCGTGCAACAGCGCCGAGGAGGTCCTCGCCGATGAGCACCTCGCCCAGCGGGACATGCTCGTCCAATTCGAGGAGGGCTCGGAGTCGTACGTGGTGCCGGGCAACCCTGTGCGGTTCTCACGAATGGACACCCGCGTCGACCAACGCTCGCCCTACCTGGGTGAGCACACGGAACCGGTACTTGCCGATGTCCTCGGGCTCAGCCCTGAGCGCGTCGCCCGACTGCGGAGCACCGGCATCGTCAGCTGAGCCTTGCGTCAGCGCCCATGACCGCGGTGGCTCCAATCCGGGGTGTCCGCATCCTCGGTGTCGATACTCCCCCTCCCCCCCACCCCCCCCGACTACCGACCGGGCCGAGCTCGGGGCCGACGTGATCAAGATCGAGCCACCGTCGGCAACGACCGCACGGAGCGGCGCGGTTCGATCGTCGAGGGGGTCCCAGTCCTCGCCCTCCACCCACCCCCGGAAGGCGATTGAGCAAGCTGACGTGAGCCGGTTCAGCCCAGGAGTGGCGGGCCGCCGTGGTCGGCGGCGAGGAGCTCGAGCTCCTCGACCAGCGGGTGGTCGAGCGGGATGCCGTCGCGCTCGCGCTCGATGCGCCGATGGTGTTCGGGCTCACCAGGCAACCAGACGCGGGCGACACCCTCCGCCCGTTCAGAGGAGCGGATGTCTCGGATCAGCTCATCGGTCCGCCGACGGAACTCCTCTCGGCCGACGAATCGTTCGGGGTCGAGAGCGATGACGCTAAAGCCCTTGGCCACGCGGTCACGGCCGCGGAGCTCGGACACCGTGTGCTCCGTCCGGCCATAGGAGCTTCCCGCCAACACCCCTCCGAGCAGCTCCACCAGGAGGCCAAGGCCGTACCCCTTGTGTCCACCGAACCACTGGAGGTTCCACACCGACGCGGCCGCGGCGTCCGTCGTGGGACGGCCACGCTCGTCGTTGGCCCAGCCCGCCGGGATCGTGGCGTCGCCCCGCTTCTTCGCCAGCAGGACCTTGTTGCCAGCGACCGCGGTCGTGGCGATGTCGTAGACGATCGTGGGCTCCTCGGCGGTTGGGACCGCGTAGGAGATCGGATTGGTTGAGAACAGAGCGGTGACGCCTCCGAACGGCGGGACAATCGTCGGTCCGTTCTGGAAGCACAGGCAGATCCGGCCGGCCTCGGCCACCCGCCGGGTGTAGGCCCCGAGCGCGCCGAGGTGGGTGGCTTCGCGCACGGCGATCGTCGCGACGCCGTGTACCGCTGACCGTTCGATGGCGAGGTCGACGGCCCGCATCCCGGCGAGCTGGCCGAGGCCGAGCCCGGCGTCCAGCCACACGGTCGAACCGTCGTCCCGGTCGATCGCCACGTCGACATCCGCTCGGATGTCCCCCGAGCCGAGACGCCGGGCGTACATCGCCAGGAGGTGGCAGCCATGCGAGTCGACCCCAGTCAGATCGGCCTCGACCAGGAGCTCGGCCACGACCCGGGCCCCGGCCGCGGGTACCGCCAGACCTTCGAGAACCCCAGAGATCGTGGCCCGGAGTCGGGCCGCGGGAACGAGGAGCGCGGGGTCAGACAGGGGTGTCGCCCGCGATCGTGACCCGGTGCAGGACCCGTTCAGCGCCGCCCGTGTCAGCGACGACGGCGTGCTGGGTGCAGCGGTTGTCCCAGATGATCAGGTCACCGTCCTGCCACCGATGCCGGTAGGTGTGCTCGGGTCGTGCCACCTGGTCGTAGAGATACTGCAACAGGGGCGCGCTCTCCCCCTCGTTCCAGCCCTCGAAATGCGACACGTAGTTGCCGTTGACGAACAGGGCACGGCGGCCCGTCTCGGGATGCGTCCGCACGACGGGATGGGTGGTCGTCACGGCCGACTCGTCGAGCCCGGCCGAAGACGCCAGCTCAGTCCCGTGGTGCACGGCCCGCAACGTGGCGAGCGCCTGTTGCAGGCCGGGCGACAGCGACTCGTACACCCGGTACCCGCTCGAGAACATGGTGTCTCCGCCGACCTCGGGAAGGACCCGCGCCAGCAGCAGCGTCAACGCCGGAGGGCAAGCCGCGTGCGTCGTGTCGGCATGCCAGGTCTCGGTGATCGCAGTCGGGTCCGAGATGCGCATGATCCCCGGGAAGCCCTCGATCGACGGGACGTACGGGTGCACCGCGACCTCGCCCCAGCGCGCCGCGAACGCCAACTGGTCCTCGGGTGTCATCGCGTGCTGGCCACGAATGCAGATCACCTGGTTCTCGAGGAACGCGGCTCGAACGTCGGCGAGCGTCTTATCGTCAACGGTGCGGGTGAGGTCCAAGCCGGTGATCTCGGCCCCCAGCGCGCCCGCCAGCTTCCGGACCCCCAACTGCTGTGCCCGTCCCATACTCTTCATCATAGCCATGATAGACGCTGATCGTCGTGGCGCAGGGTGAGGTCAAAGCTCGATGAGATAGCCGTCCGGGTCCGCCACGTAGGCGAAGGGGATGCCGGGCTGGTGTTCGCCGCGCTCGACCAGGCGACCTCCGGCAGCCTCGGCTTGCCGGATGGCGTCGTCAAGGTCCGTCTTGTCGAGGAGCCGGAAGCCGAGGTGGTCGATGCCGCCTCGACCGATCCTCGGATCGCCAGGCTGGCAGTTGATCGTGATGGAGTCGGCTGAACCGGGCGTGCGGAGAAAGACCACGGTGGGGCCGTCGCGGAACTGTTCCTCCAACCCGAATGCCTCGGTGTAGAAGTGCAGCGATCGGTCCAGGTTCTCGACGATGAGATGAACGTGGGTGAGGCCCTCGGTTCGGATCATTACGTCCTATTCCAGCACTTCGAGCACGGTCGGTCGTCAAACTGAGCCACTACCCGCTGATCAGACCGGGAGTTCGAACGTGTCCCGGTCGTCCTCTGAGGGTTGTCGGCCGGTGCGGAATGGACTCAGCGGCGAGTCCACGAGCAAGAAACGGTCCCAGTCGGAGGCGAGCGTCGCCATCTGGGCTCGCCAGCCCGCGACGACGCGGTCGGTGCGCTGGACCGCCTCGAACGCCGCCCACTGCTCCCACGTCGGGATCGCCCACAGGAGGAACACCTCGCTGTCGTTGCGCATGGCGGTGACCCACGCGCCCGCCAGCTCCCACCCGAAGCGCTCGAGCACTGGAACACCGTCGTTCCGCACCAGCTCCAGGAATTCCCACGCCGTTCCTGGCCGGACCTGGACCATCTCGTGGGCGTACGCCTCACCTCGCACGCCGTCGGAGCAGAGCTCCTCGATGGTTCGTGTCCAGGGCGCGGGAACCAGCACCCGGTCGGTGCCGGACCGCCGGAAGTCTGCTGCCCGAGCCCACCACTCCGCCAGGCCCGGGTTCTGCAGCGTCGGGTGGTTGAACTCGTGACGGAACGACCGGGCCAGACCGGAAAAGCCATCTTCCTCCCAGAGGTTGACGACCTCCGGCCACCGCCGGGTCGTCCCCACCGTGCCCCAGACGCCGTAGCACAGCTGATTGCGCTCACCGCGAGCGATCGGTGACCAGTTGGCGGTCATGTGGTGCATGTAGTTCGCCCGGTTGTGCCCGATGATGTCGATGAATTCGTGGATGTAGACCTTCTCGTTCGCCATGCTCGCCATCATCGCCAATATGGCTTCGGGGTGCCAACGCCACCCGGAGTCATGGTCCCGCCCGGCTCAGTCCGATGCCAGCGGCGCGATCACGGCCGACTGGAAGCGGTCGGTGAGGCGGAGCATGTCGTCGAGCGACGTGGCGTGTCCACCGACCGCCAGCCAGGTGACGCCCAGGTCGCGGGCCTGGCGTGCCAGCTCGAGCTGGGGGGCGAAGGTCCCGGCACCGGCGCCCGCCGCCATCCCGGGAAGCACGTACATGATCTCGGTCGGGCCCGGGAGACCGACACCGTCGGCGTACTCCTTACAGTCGGTGAGCATGTCGGCCAGTTGGTCCATGGTTTCCAGGACGGGAGACCGCAGGGTCGCGGCCGTCGCGGCCGAATTGGGCATCGGCATCCATCCCGTGCGGTGCTCGACGACCCGGCGGCGGGTGAGCTTGCTGTTGCCTCCCAACCAGAGGGGAGGGTGGGGATGTTGTGCTGGTCGTGGGTGGCACGCGGTGTCACGCGCCGCGAAGTGCAGGCCCTGGTACTCGACCGGTTCCCCCGACCAGGCGAGCGGGAGCACCTCGAGCGCTTCGTCGAACAACCGGTTGCGCTCCTCGAAGTCCACCCCGAGGGCGTGGAACTCGCCCTTCTGGTAGCCGGCGCCCAGGCCGAGTTCGACCCGCCCGCCCGAGAGCACGTCGAGCGAGGCGACCGACTTGGCGAGGAGGAAGGGGTTCCGGTACGGGAGGACCACGAGGTAGGTGAGGAGCCGGAGCCGGGACGTGGCGGCCGCGACGAACGACAGCCCCACGAAGGGGTCGAGCGCGTCGTGGCCGCCGGCGACCCGCCATCGCTGGCTGGGTGCCGGATGCTCGGTGAGGTAGACGGCCGCGAAGCCGGCGTCCTCGGCCGCGCGCCCGAGCGAACCGATGGCGCCGCCGGAGAGGAACGCGGGGTTCGGCGGACACTCGAGGAAGGGAAGCCCGAGCGCGATCTTCATATCGTCTCCTGGGTCAGCGGAACGGGTCAGCGGCGCGGGTCTCGGTCCAGTCCACGAGCACTCGGCGCTCAGCGAGCAGCCACGGGCGGCCTTCCATCTGCCGGTACCGGTCCTGGTAGCGGATGTACATGATGAAGTTGGTGTCGCCGTCACGCTCCGTCGTCAAGTGGTGGGCAATGCAGTAGACCTCACCACTCGCCGTGGACGCGTTCACGTCATACACGGCGTTGCCCACCAGGTGGAACGTGCGGGCGTAGACGGCAAGCGCGGCGGTGACGCCGGCCAGCTCGGCGTGTCCGCTGATCACCCGCCGGGGGGTCTTCTCGTCCCCGGCTCCATGGACGAGGAGCCGGGCATCGGGGAGGAAGGCGCTGAGGTAGAGCGCGGCGTCCTTGCGGTCGACGCCGGTCGCGTAGCGCTCGCTCACGGCGCGCAACCCCTCCCGGGTGACCGGGTCGATGTCGGCGGTCATCGACGGCGAGGGAGTCCGAGCGTGCGCTCGGCGATGAGGTTCTTCTGGATCTCGCTGGTGCCGCCGGCGGTGGTGAGGATGGGTGCGTACCGATAGGCGTGTTCGAGGGTTCCCCCGGCCGGCGCATCGAGCGCGGCGTGGACGAGGAGACCGGCGGGGCCGAGCGCGTCGAGCAGCGCGCCCGCGGCTCGCCCGAAGGCTTCGGTACCGAACAGCTTCGCCTCCGCTCCCTCTTGGTTCGGGATCCCGTTCACGGCCGCCCACGCCGCTCGGTCGCCGAGCAGCTCGGCGACCTCCTTGTCGATGGCGACCCGGACGAGACGGGAACGGACGTGCGGGTCGTCGAGCAGATGACGGCCGTCGTCGTCGACCGCGTCTCGCAGGTGGGCGAGCGCGGCGTCGTAGAGCGCCGTGATATCGCTGACGCCACCCGCCACGCCCCGCTCGAAGGCCAGCGCCACCAGCATGACCTGCCAGCCATCGTCCACCTCACCGACACGCCATTCGTCACCGACGTGGACGCCGTCGTAGAACGTGATGTTGGTGCGCTTCCCGCTGAGCGTACGCACCGGTCGCACCTCGACGCGCGGGTCGTCCATCGGCACGAGGAAGAACGTGAGCCCCCGGTGCTTCGGCACATCCTGGTTGGTGCGGGTGAGGAGGAACGCCCACCGGGCCTCCTCGGCGAGACTGGTGAACATCTTTTGGCCCGTGATGGTCCATCCGTCGCCGGTGCGAACGGCGGAAGTGGCCGCCGCGGCGACGTCGGATCCAGAGTCCGGCTCGCTGTAGCCGAGGCACGGGATGGCGTCGCCGGCGAGCAGCGGAGCGAGGACCTCGGCCCGCTGGAAGGCCGACCCGAGGTGGCCGAGCACGAACGCGACCATCATCGTGTTCGCCATTCCGTCGTAGGGAGCCCCCGCCAGCTCGACCTCACGGAAGAGGGCGGCGAGCTGGTCTGCGCCTCGGCCCTGACCCCCGAGCTCGCGGGGCAGGGCAGCCGCCAGCCAGCCGCGGGCCGCGATCGCGCGGTGCAGTCCCCAGTCGTGATGGGTACCGGTCGCGTCCACGCGTTCGAGCACATCGGTGGTGAGGTGCTCGGCCAGCACAGCTCGCACCTCTTCCTGGAACGCAAGGATCGCCGGGTCTCGAGCGAAGTCCATCACCGACCTCCGCTCGGACCATAGAGAAGCCGGGCGACCCGATCCAGCTCGGCCGCCGGGTCCCCGAGCTGGGCGGGCCAACCCCGAGCACGGCGGTAGTGCAGCTGGATGTCGTACTCCTCCATCACCCCGTACCCTCCGTGGTAGTGCAACACCCGGCTCGTCACACTCCGAGCGAGCTCGGTGGCGAACAACAAGGCCATGGACGCGTCGACCGGCAGGCGATCGTTCTCGTCGTGATCGGCCCGCCACGCGGCGCGGGCCACGAGCAGCCGAGCCCCGCTCACCGGGCCGGGGAACTCGGCGAGACCGTGCTGGATGGCCTGGAATGAGCCGATGGGTACACCGAACTGGTGGCGTTCGCTGACATAGGCGACGCCGATCTCCAACGCCGCGTCCGCGAGGCCCACGAGCATCGCGGCGGTGAGCAGTCGCCACTCGTCCACCGCGGTGCTGTGGGCGCCGACTGCGCTCGCGCCGCGGGCGAGGGGCGCGCCGTCCACCACCGAGCGGTCAGCAACGGCGAGCCCGCTCCCGTTGGGGGTGGGCACTCCCGGGGCTTCACTGCGCACGAGCACCAGCCGCTCGCCGGTGAGGGCGGCGAAGGTTGGGACCACCGCCCCGCCGGGCAGGAGGTGGGCGGTCGTTGCGACCGGTCGAAGCGCGAGGCTCACCGGATCGCCGCGCTCGAGGACCCCGGCGAGTTCGTCGGCCGCGCCCACCCGCTCGAGGAGGCGGCTGGTCACGATGTGCTCCACCAGCGGCACCGGCGCCAGGTGGCGTCCGGCCTGCTCGACGGCGAGCGCAGCGTCGAGCAGGCCAGCCCCGCCGCCTCCGAAGCTCTCCCCCACCGAGATCGCTCCCGCCCCCAGCGCCTGGAGTCGCGCCCACAGCATCGGGGCGAAGCCGAGGGCCTCGCTGGCCCGCACCACCGCCGGGGAACTCTCGCGAGCGAAGAACGACGAGAACAGCTCCACGACCGCCGCTTGGTCGTCGGTGAGCGTGAGGTCCATTAGTCCTCGGCCAGGCGGTCCCAGGTGGTGTCGCTGACACCCCGGTCCCGCAGGACGAACTTCTGGACCCGAAGTGACGTGGTGTTCCTGGGCAGCTCCTCAAGGAGGTCGATGTATCTCGGGATCATGTACTTCGGGAGCTGGTCGGCAAGGTAGGCGCCCAGGTCGCGCGGCGCCAGGTCCCTTCCGGGTTTCGGCACCACGGCAACCATGACCTCGTGCCCACCGAACGGGTCGGCCACGCCGAAGGCCGCACAAGCCTCCACCGCTGGATGCTCCAGCACCACGTGTTCCACCTCGAACGACGAGATGTTCTCGCCTCGCCGGCGAATGGTGTCGGTCATCCGGTCGACGAAGTAGAACCATCCGGTTTCGTCGCGGCGGAAGGCATCGCCGGTATGGAACCAACCGTTGCGCCACGCGGATGCGGTGGCCGCCGGGTCACCAAAATAGCCAGCGTTCAAGGTCCACGGGGCGCTCGTGCGGACGATGAGCTCGCCCACCTCGCCAAGTGGGAGCTCGCGGTCGTGGGCATCGACGATCCGCGCCTCGGGCCACGGGTAGCCGTCGATCGGGCGCCCGCACGTTTCCCAGGGCCCATGGTCCCAGCCGGTCGCGATGACGGGGGGCACCTCGGTCATGCCGTAGCACGTGGCGACCTTGACACCGAAGCGCCGCTCGAAGGCGGTCATCTCGGCGATCATCGGCCCGAGGATCACTCCGCGGAGAGGGTTCTCGGCGTCGTCTGCCCGCGGCGGCGCGGCGGCGAGCAGCGCGGTCATGGGACCGACGAGCCCGGCGGCGACGGCACCGGTCCGACGGGTGTCGTCCCAGAACGCCTGGGCACTAAAGCGGTCGCGGGTGACCAAGCGGCTTCCTCGCCACGCTGCCGCCTGGAGGGCTCCGAGCCCGGAGATGTGGAACATCGTCATCGGCGCGTAGAGCCCCTCGCCGGCGCCGACGGTGTCCTCGGGCACCCACGACCAGTAGCCGTGGGCGCCGGCCCACGGAACGGCTACCGCCTTCGACGGTCCCGTCGTGCCCGAGGTGAACAGCAGCATTGCCGTGTCGTGCAGATCCGGACCATCGAAGTCATGCCGTGTCCCGACGGCGAGGACATCGTCCGCATGGACGGTCGCGGTATGGAGTTCCGGACCCTCGCGGAGCTCGTCACCGAGCACGATGACCAGCCGCAACGTCGGCAGGTCGACGAGCACGTCGGGGAGCCGGTCGAGCAGGTCGGAAGACACGACGAGCGCCGCCGCGTCGGAGGTGACGAGCACGTGACGCAGCATCCGTCCGACGTGCGCGGTGTTGAGGGGCACCGCGACCAGACCGGCCCGGCCGGTGGCCAGCCAGACGATGGCGGCATCGATCGGGTCCGTGACGAAGGATGCCACGCGCTCGGCCGGTGCCAACCCGGTGGCGGTGAGCGCGGACGCCCAGAGATCCAAGGAACCGTCGACGTCCCGGTAGGCGAGGCGACGGCCGTCCACGTGCTCCAGGAATGTCGCGTCGGGCGTGTCCGCGGCCCAGCCGGCGACCGCATTCGGGGCCAGCTCAGCCCGCTGTGGACCTGTCCGCTCCGTCACCTTCGGCCCTCCCCGAGTCGACCGGTTCCCCGTCAGGCTTGCTGGCAGAGATCGAGGCTCTCGTGGGCCGTCACGGCAGTGCCCAGCCGTCGGTTGAACTCGAGCGTGATTGCCTCGTCCACCTTCCTCGTGATGGCCCACAGGTAGTAGCCGTAGACGAGGGACGCCCGGTAGTCGTCCCAGGCGTCGTCGACGCGGGGTGCTTCGACTCCCGCGGCCACCAGCCGCTCGAGATAGTGGCAGAGCAAGTCGCGCTCGGTCCGCTCGCGATCGGACGGATCGAGGACGGCGGCGACGTGATAGGCGACGTCGATCGACCACTGCGCGAACTGGTAGATCTGCCAGTCGATCAGCCCGGGGCGGCCGTCGGCGCTCTCGTAGAGATTGCCGGCGTGGGCGTCAGCGTGCACGAGGCAGCTCGGGCCACGGGCCTGGCGACGCGCCAGCGCGGCGAGACCGGACTTCAAGCGGCGTGCTTGGCGGACCTCGGTCGGGATGCCCGCGCCGCGCGGTCCGTCCAAGAGGACGTCGAGATCCTCGTCGGGCATGACGTTGGCGTAGCCCGCAAAGGTCGGTGCGAGCCACGCCGCGCTCTGCAGGTCGGCGTCGTTCCAGTGGCTGGCATGGAGTGACGCGAGGAGTTCGAGGGTGGCGGCCACCTGATCAGGGCCGTACGGGCTCAGCGCGGTCAGGAACGTCGCGCCCTTGGCGACGAGGTCCTCCATGATGACCACGCCGTGGTGGTTGGATGGATCGATGCCGGTGTGCAGGGCCGTCGGGACCTGAATTGGGAGTTCGGGTGCGAGGTCGGCGTAGAAGCGGGCCTCGCGACTGCCGAGCGACGCCCACGCGGCGCCCGCCTCGCTGAAGTACCCCTTGACGCACAAGGCGTGGGTCACGTCGTGGCCCGCCGTCTCCGCATAGGTCACCGTGAAGCGGACCTTGGTCGCCAGCGTCTCCAGTCGCTCCACGACGGTGGCCTCGCCGACGACGAGGCCCGGGAATCTCTTCCCCAGCGCGCTGGTGAGCCAGGCCGGCGACAACAGCTCGTCGAGATCTGTCGGAGCGGGTGAGTGGGCGGCGATCATGAGTCGATGCCCCCGACCTCGCGAACCCGGGCGCGGATGCCGGCCGTGAGCGCCAGCGCGCGCTGCATCGGATGGCCCATGGCCAGGAGCGTACGGATCGAGATGAGCGCCAGCTTGTGGCCGGCGAACGCCTCGTACCAGGACAGGTCGCCAGCCGACTCGCCGGTGAGCGTCTCCCACAGCGACACGGTTTCGTCGCGGTCGCCGAGCCCCGGGAGGCGAGCCACACCTTGAGCGGTGCTGTGGAAGTGGTCGAAGTAGAGCCACCAACCCAGGTCGTGACGGGCACCGCCGGACGAGACTTGCTCCCAATCCATGACGCCGACCAGCGCGAACTGCTCGTCGAACATCATGTTGCCGATCCGGGCGTCGTCCCAGGCCAGGCCGCCCGGACCCACGGGAGCGTGATCGCGGAGCCACTGACCGGTGGCGAGCTGCGACTCGTCGGGCCGACCGTCGCTGCACCAGTCGCAGTACCGCTCCCAGTAGCCGAGCTGTTGCTGGTTGCCGGTGGCGCCGAGCTCGGGCCGATCGAGGAATCGATAGACATCGACGGGAACCCGATGGATGCGGGTGAGCTCGGTGACGGCCGCGGTCCAGGCGGTCCTGCGCTGCTCCGGTGTGGCGTCGAACAGCCAACCGGCCGCGTTGTACACCGGCGAGCTGATCGGGACCCGCCCTTCGAGCCCACCCATCACGAAGAACGGCGCGCCGAGCAGGCTCGGGTCGGGCTCGAACCAGAGCATCGCCGCAACCCGGACCAGGTTCCGCCGGTGGAGCTGGTCGAGTAGCTGGTACTGCTGTTCGAACAGGGGGTCCGGGAAGAGCCGGACGGCGGTCGGCGCGACCCGCAGCGCCAACGGACGTCGGACCGGTCCCGCCCCTTCCTCCACCCACGTCGCGTCGAACAGCACGGTCTCGTTCGACACGCCCGCACCATCGGGGGTGCGGAGCGCGCCGACCGAGGTCGTGTTCCCGGACCGCTGCGAGAGCCAGTCCTCGAGCAGCGCCCCGGTCGCCGGAAGGTCACGCGGTCCCCCAGTCGCGGCGAGAATCGCGGCTCGGTGGGCTTGCATGTCGGCACCGGTGAGGCTCATGACCCGTCAGCACTCGGGTAGAACTGCGCTGCCCATCGGCGGAACTCCATGATCGGTCCGTCGCCCTTCACGAGGAGCGGGTGTTCCCGGTACGACTTGTGCTCCCAGATCGGGATGTCCTGGTAGATGCCGGAGCAGGCGAACGCGTCGATCATCGACCGGCCCGCCTCAGCGCCGATGCTCTTGCGGTAGGCGAAGACCCAACGCTGGTGGGTGTGGGCTTCGTCGAGGGGCGAGGAGGCGCCCAGGAACATCAGGTTCGGCGTGCGCATGAGTGAGAAGCCCAGCTGGTGGGTCTCCCGAGTGAACGTGCTCCCGTCGGGTCGCAGGGCGGTGGTGTGCCGCAGCCGGCCGTCCCACCGAGTGGTCTGCTCCGGCACTGCGTCGCTGCCGTGGACGAAGACGAAATGCACGGTGTCCTGATCGTTCTCGACCAGCTCCTGCAAGGCGGTGTCGATGTAGCGCTCGGTGTACACCGGGCCTTCCCAGGCCTCGTCATCGAACTCGTCGACGTCGGGGAGCTCCCACGCCGGCGGCTGGTCGAGTGCGTGGTACCAGCAGAGGATCAGGCCGTTGGCCTCTCTCGTCGGGTAGCCCCGCACCCGAGCCTTGGCCGGGATGCGCACCGAGGGCGCGTAGGGGATCTCCACGACGGCGCCGCTGCCGTCGTAGCGCCAGCCGTGGAACGGGCACTGGAGGCACGCGTCGTGCACGGTGCCCGGTCCCGGCGCATGCGAGTCGGGGCTCCCGGACCCGACGCCGAGGTGCGCCCCGAGGTGTGCGCAGTAGGCATCGACCACGTGGGGTGTGCCGGTGCTCTGCTCACGCCAGACCACGAGGTCCCGCCCGAAGTAGTGGACGTTTCGCGTCCCGCCGGCCACGAGGTCGGTGCTTTGCGCCACGGCGAACCACCCGCTCGGCACCGGGAACGGGAAGCGCGGTTCCGCCGGCGATGGGCCTTGGATCCCGGTCGCCTTGACTCGCTCGCGCTGGGCTTCGCTCATAACCATCTGCAGCTCCCACGTCGAGACGGCACATCATCCTCGATGAATCGGGGCCACGGTCCGGGGCGGGAGGCGTCGCGCCGCGCCGCCTTCGGTCGACGCGCCGCGGGAGCCGAAGGCCCACCGAGGCCGGGTCGAGTCGGCGTGGCCGTCATCCGGCACCGAAGTTCGGGGCCCGCTTCTCGATGAACGATCGCACGGCCTCGCGGTGGTCGGCCGTGGAGAAGGTCATGGCCTCCATCGCGAGTGAGGCATCGATGACTCGGTTGACGCGGTCGATCAGCTCGGTGTTGGCCAGCCGCTTGTTGAACTGGATCGCGACCTGGGGTCCACGGCCCAATCGCTGCGCCAGCGCGGACGCCGCGTCTCGAAGCTGCTCTCGCGGGTAGATGTGGTTGACGAGGCCGAGCCGGTGGGCTTCCTCGGCTCCCATGATGTCGCCGGTCAGGAGGAACTCCTTGCCCCGGTTGAGCCCCATGAGCATCGGCCACAGGATGGCGCCGCCGTCGCCGGCGACGAGGCCCGCGTTGACGTGCGGGTCGGCCAGGCGCGCCTCCTGCGCCATGAGTGCGATGTCGCAGAACAGCGCCATGGTGGCACCGAGTCCGATGGCGTCACCATTGATCGCCGCGACCACGGGTTGCGGCACGGCGAGCTGGGCGCGCACCAGCGCGGCGGAGCCGATCATCAGGTCCGGGAAGCCGTCCTCGTACGCATCGGTGTCGAGATTGTCCTGCATGCCACCGAAATCCGCGCCGACACAGAACGCCTTGTCGCCCGCGCCGGTGAGGACCACCACTTTGGCGGCGCGGTCCTCGGCGATGCGACGGAACAATGGGGTCAGCTCGTCGTGCATCTCGGGTGTAATCGCGTTCCGGCGCTCTGGACGGTCCAAGGTCACCCAGAGGACGCCGCCGTCCTCGAGCTCGCTCCGGACGTACGTGAACCCATATCGGTCGCCAGTTGCCATGCCCTCACTCCATCGCCAGGTAGACGTTCTTGGACCGCACGAATTCGAGCAGGCCCTCTCGCCCGCCCTCTTTGCCATGGCCGCTCATCCGGAAGCCGCCGAAGGGGGCCGATGCCGGCAGCGCGGCGAAGCCGTTGAGCGAGAGGTAACCCGCGTCGAGCTTCGATGCGACGCGGTGGGCGCGGCGAAGGTCGTTCGTATGGACGTAGCCGGCGAGCCCGTAGCGGGTGTCGTTGGCCAGCGCGATCGCCTCGTCCTCGCTGGAGAACGACAGCACGGAGAGCACCGGGCCGAACACCTCGTCCTGGGCGATGGACGCGCGGCGGTCGACGTCGTCGATGATCGTCGGTTGAATGAAGAAGCCATCCGACAGGTGGCCCCCGACCGCACCGCCGCCGAGGACGATGTCGCCGGAGCCCTCGGTCCGGGCGCGGTCGAGCATCCCGAGGATGCGGTCGCGATGGCCTTCGCTGACCACCGGTCCGACCACCGTCGCCGGGTCGAGCGGGTCGCCGAGCGGAAGGGCGGCGGCGGTGGCCACCGCTCGCTCGACGATCTCGTCGTGCACCGCCTCGTGGACGAGGAGACGGGTCGGGAACACGCAGCCCTGACCCGCCATGCCCATGCAGACGGCGCCGGCAAAGCGGCCCGCCGCGTCGAGATCAGCGTCGGGGAACACGATGTTGGCGGACTTGCCGCCGAGCTCGAGGACGGCAGGGGTCAGGTTCGGCGCAGCCGCCGCGAGGATGCGGCGGGCCGTCTCCGCGCCGCCGGTGAAGCTGAGCTTGTCGACTCCGGCGTGTTCGGCGACCGCCTGGCCGGCCGTCGCGTCCCCGGGGATGACGTTGACCACCCCCGGCGGGATCCCCGCCTCCAGGGCCAGCTCACCAAATCGGATGACCGAGAACGGCGCGAGCTCCATGGGCTTCACGACCACGGTGTTGCCGGCGGCGAGCGCGGCGCCGGCCTTCCGACAGATGGAGCTGATTCCGCCGTTCCAGGTGGAGATGATGCCGATCACACCCCAGGGTTCGGACAGGGTGTAATCGAAGGCGCGCTCCGGAAAGATCGGGATGACGGTGCCTTCGATCTTGTCGGCCAGGCCCGCGTAGTACGCGAGGTAATCGGCCGCCCGGCGCGGCAGTCCGCCGGCGACTGCCGCCGGGACACCACACTCGAGGCCCAGGATGACGCCGATCGTCTCGGCATCGCGTCGCACCAGTTCGGCGAGGCGCAGCAGGACATCCCGACGCTCGTCGGGCCGCCAGGCCCGCCACGTCGCGAACGCGGCTCGTGCCGCGGTGATCGCGTGGTCGGCATCGTCGACGCCAGCCAGCGCGACGTCGGCTTGGGGCCGGCCGGTGGCCGGGTTCACGTGAGCGTGGACGCCACCGCTCCCGGTCGAACGTCGATCCCCGCCGATCAGGAGGACGCCTGCCGGCAGCACCTCGTCGGCGAGGCGACGGTGGCGATCGATGTCAACGGGCACGGGGCTTCCTCACAAGGCGTTCGGGAGTCGCTCCATGGGGAGCTCGAGGACGACCGGTCGATCGTCCTCGATCCCCTCACGGACCGCGCCCTCGAGCTGGTCGACACGGTCGATGCGCACACCGACGGCGCCGAAGGAATCGGCATACTTGGCGAAGTTCGGATTCACCAACTCGGTGCCGATGACCCGGCCCCCGAAGTTGTCGAGCTGATCGCGGTTGGTGTTGCCGTACGCAGAGTCGTTGAAGACCACGGCGACCACATTGATCCGGTTCTGCACTGCGGTCGCCAGTTCCGACGAGGCGAACAGGAACCCGCCATCGCCGTTGATCGACACCACGGGCTGATCTGGGTGGGCCACCTTGGCGCCCAGCGAGGTGGGGTAGCAGTAGCCCAGTGTGCCCATGTACGACGAGGTGAGATACGAGCGAGGTTGATACACCGGGTACGAGAGATGGCACATGTAGCCGACCGTCGTCGTGCCGACGCCGAGGATTCCGTCCTCTGGGATGCCGCGGCGCAGCGCCTTGACCATCTCGACCTGCGGGCCGATCGTGGCCAGCTCGGCGTCGACTGAGGCCTTGGCTGCCTTGCGCTCTGCCGAGCGGTTCGCACGAGCCGGTCCGCGCCGGTCGAGCTCGACGAGCAGCGCCTCGAGCGTCCGTCGGGCGTCGCCGATGATCGCGACGTCAGGAATGGCGTGTCGGCCGAGCTCGTGGGGGTCCACGTCGATCTGGATCAGTCGTTGGCCCTCGGCGAGTCCGATGGCCTGGTAGCGGGTGCCGACCGCGAGGATGACGTCGGCTTGGGCGAGCACGGGTTTCAGGCGACGGTTCACCCATGCCGTCCCGACGAACAGCGGGTGGCGCTCGTCGATGGCGCCCTTGCCTTCCCGGGTGTTGACGATGGTGGCCTGCAGCGCTTCGCCGACGGCGGTGAGCTCGAGGGAAGCATCGCCCAGCACGACGCCGCCGCCGGCGACCAGGAGCGGCTCCGACGCCGCGGCGAGGAGGTCCGCCGCTCGAGCGACGAGATCGGGGTCGGGCTCGTGGACGGTGGGGGACACTGGCGGGAGCACGGCCGCCTCGGTGACGGCCTGGAACACCTCCGGCGGCATCTCGAGCTCGACGGGTCGGGTTCGACCATCGAGCATGGTGGCGAAGGCCTGGCGCACGGCCGCGGGGATGTCGTCGGCGGAGAGGACTCGGTGGGCCCACTTGGTGATCGGACGAACGACGTCGAGCTGATCGTCGATCTCGTGCGTCAGGCTCAGCCCCCGGCCGAGGCCGTGCTGCTCGATCTGGCCGGCGAGCAGCAGCACGGGCGACGAGCACGCGTAGGCGGTGGCCAGCCCGGCCCCGGCGTTGTAGACCCCCGGACCCGGTACCACGAGCGCGGTCCCGGGCCGTCCACTGGTTCGGGCGTAGCCGTCCGCCATATAGGTGGTGGCTTGCTCGTGGCGGGTGGTAATGAAGTGGATTGCCGGCTCTCCGTGCAGGGCATCGAGAAAGCGCATCAGTTGGATGCCCGGCAACCCGAAGATCACCTCCACGCCCTCGGCACGAAGCTGCGCAGTCAGCAGCTCGCCTCCGGTGCACCCCACGGCTCTCCGATCCGGAACGGCGTTTCTCAGCGTCGTAATCTGGCTATCCTATGCATGATAGCAACTCTGGCGGTTACGGCCATCGCGACTGGCTACGGCACGAGGTCGAGTCCCAAGACTCGGATCGCGTTCCCGCGAGCGAGCTTGCGGACGACCCCTTCGTCGAGATGGCCGAACTGGGCCGCGGCGGCCTCCCGGGAGTGCGGCCAGGTGCCGTCCTGGTGCGGGTAGTCGGTCTCGAACATCACGTTGTCGTGCCCGACCCGGTCGAGCAGCTCGACGCCCACCGGGTCCTTGAAGAAGCAACTGAAGATTTGGCCCCGGTAGTAGGTGGACGGCGGCTCGGGGCAGAACTTGTGGCTGTTGCTCCACCCCCGGTGGGTCGACCAGACGTCGTCGACCCGTTCGAGCAGGTATGGGATCCAGCCGATCTGGCTCTCGGCATACATGATCTTGAGCCCGCGGTGGCGGTCTAAGACGCCGGAGAGCATCCAGTCGGTCATGCTGGCGATGCTGTTGCCGAAGATGATGGTGCTGGCCACCGCTTCCGGCGCGTCGTCGGAGGTCTGGGGGGTCTTGGTTCCCGAGCCGATGTGCATGCACAGGACCGTGCCCGTCTCCTCGCAGGCGATGAACAACGGCTCCCAGTGCTTCGTGTAGATGCTCGGAAGACCGAGATATGACGGCAGCTCGCTGAATGCCACCGCCCGGCAGCCACGCGCGGCGTTGCGCCGGACCTCCTCGGCCGCCAGCTGAGGATCCCAGAGCGGGATGAGGCACAGCGGGATCAGCCGCCCCCCAGAGGACCCGCACCACTCCTCCACCATCCAGTCGTTGTACGCCCGCACGCACAGCAGAGCGAGCTCCCGGTCCTTGCCGCGAAGGAACAGCTGTCCACAGAACCTCGGGTAGTTCGGGTAGCTGAGCTGCGCCTCGACCCCGTTCAGCGTCATGTCCTCCATGCGGGCTAACGGCTGCCAGCAACCCGGGCGCATGTCGTCGAACGTGATGCCGCCCATCGTGATCTCATCCGCCGGGTAGCCCGCCGCGGCGATGAGCCGCTTCACCGAGTAGAGATGGTCCTCGTAATGCCACCACGCCACCGGCTCCCCCTGGGTGCCGGGCGCCTCGATGTAGCCGCCGCCGTCCAACTTCGGCTGACCCGCGGGCAGGTACTCGACTCGGGGCCCAACGTCGCGGGCGTGGGCGGGCAGCCGAGCCGTCCACACGTCCGCGGGCTCCACGACGTGGGCGTCGACATCGACGATCGGCGGGATCCGGTCCAGCACCTCGTCGGGGACCTCATGGGCGAGCGGGGTGTCGATCATGCGGAAGGCCTCCCGGAGGACGAGACGCTGAGATAGGTCATGGAGCTCGCGCGAACCAACGGGTTGGACAGAATGTCTGCCGATTGAATGACATGCAAGCCTGCCCGTCGGCTCAGAGCCGAGGTGCTAGAACCCGCCCGAGGAGGGACCGTGCCGATCCAATTCATCGCCCGCGGTCCTGCGGGCAGCCGAGATCGGGGAGTTCCTGAGCCGCGAACGCCGTCGCCGTCGCGGTCAGCGATCGCCCGCCGGACATCGCTCAGCCACGCGACGCGCCAGGCGCTGCTGCGCCGAGACGAGCTCATCAGGCACCAGACGGAGTCCAGTTGCTTCCCGACCGAGCTCGATCCCGACCGCACGCATCGGCCGGCCCAGATCTCGACCCCGGTCCTCGACGGCAACGGTGCGGTCGTCATGACGATGGCGACTGCACCGATCGGCACGGAGTTCGGCCCGCCGGGCACCCTCCAGCCCGGCCAGGCCCCGCGAGCCGCCGCCGACCGCGTCACCGACACCCTCCGTGGTGCCCCACCGGTCGCGGCGTGACGATGGACTTCCGCTTCGACCCTGGGATCGAGACGTTCCGAGCCGAAGTCCGGGCTTTCCTCGCCGACGCGCTCGCCGGTGCAGACCGCCACGCCGACTCCCTGGACCTGACGGGACTGGCCGAGAGCTACGAGCGCGACCTCCATCGCCGCGCCGGGGCGCGCGGCTGGCTCGACCTCGACGGCGTGCGGAAGGCCGTCTTCGACTTCGAGGCGGCCCGCTGCGACGCCCCGCTCATCGACACGGCGATGACCCTCGCCGGACACGCCGTCGCGACCTACGGGTCGCCGGCGCAGCGCGGCGACCTCCTTCCCCGCATGGCCACGGGAGAGGTGGAGATGTGCATCGCGTACACCGAGGACGCGGCCGGCAGCGACCTCAGCGCCATCGCGGCGCTGGCCTCGCGGGACGGGGACGGCTGGGTGCTCAGCGGTCACAAGGTGCTCGTCACCGGCGCCCACAAAGCGGACTGGTGCTGCACCGTCGCCCGAACCCGGTTCGACGTCCCCGCCCGACAGGGCATGACCATGTTCCTGATCGACATGCGCACGCCGGGCGTCGAGATCGTGCGTCGTCCGACCATGAACGGCTGGACGCTCGACGACGTCGGGTTCAACGACGTGTACCTGGGGCCGGAGGCGGTGCTCGGTGAGCCAGGGGCGGGTTGGGCCCAACTCACCGCCGCCGCCGCCGCCGAGCGCTCCAGCATGTTCTGGCTCGGCAACGCCCGCCACGTGCTCGACCTGCTCGTCGCGCTCGTCCGCACCGGCACACGCGACGGTACTCCGCTCGCTGACGACCCGATCGCCCGCGACACGGTGGCCCGGTTCGCGGTGGCTCTGGCCGACGCGGAACGACTCGCCCGCCGCGCCCTGTGGTCAGACATCACGGGCCAGGACGACCCTGCCCTCCCCGCGATGGCCAAGGTGACGGCCACCGAGCTGCTCCAGGACCTGGCCCAAGCGGCGACCGAGCTCGCCGGCCCCGCCGGTCTCATCTGGTCCCCGCTCTTCACGTCAGACCGGCCGATGCACGGCGCGGGCGACGGACGTCTGGCGTGGGAGTATCTGGAACGAGTTCATGGCACGATCAGCGTCGGCGCCAACGAGCTCCAACGCGACACCATCGCGCAGCGCGGTCTGGGCCTCCCTCGGGGACGCTGACGTGGACCTCACCCTGACCGAGGCACAGGAGCGTCTGGCCTCCGATGCTCGCTCGCGGTTCGAAGCGGGCCAGCGGCCCCCGATCGTCGATGGCTCGCTCACCGACCTCGTCGTCGTTGCACGCGAGCTGGGCCGCGCCGCCCGACCGTCGACGTTCCACACCGAGGTGCTGGCCCGCCTCCTCGGTTGGCAGGGACCAGGCCTGGCCGCCGTGGCCCTCGACGTCGCCGACGGAGTCGCCCGGTTCGTCGCCCATGGCGCCGAAGCCGACACCCTGCTCGTACGGTCAGGAGCGGGCCACGTCGTCGAGATCGACCTCCGTGGTACGGGACCGGTGGTGCGCCCGATCGCCACCATCGGCGACGATGGCCGCTGCGACGTCACGCTCGGCTCGGCCGCCACGTTGGCCGTCCTGGACTGCGACATCGAGGGTGCGGTCGCGCGGGCCGCGATCGTACTCTCGGCCGACGCCGTTGGGGCTGCTGGTGCCGCCTTGGACGCGGCCGTGGCCCATGTCATCACCCGGCACCAATGGGGGGCGCCCCTCGCCACCCTGCAGGCCGTGCAGCACCGGTGCGCCAACATGTTGCTCGATGTCACCATGGCATCCGACGCCGTGTTCGACGCGGCCGGCGTGGCCGATCGCGGAGCCGACGAGGACCAGGTGCGGCTCGCCGCCGCCTACGCGAACGCCACCGCGATCGAGCGGTGCCGGCGGGCGACGGCCTCCGCTCACCAGCTCGCCGGTGGCCACGGCATCGACGCGGATGCACCGTTCCACCGCTGGTATCGGCGGGTGAAAGCCGCAGAGCCGGTGCTCGGCGACGCCCGGCAACACCGAGACGCCATCGCCGCCGCCCTCCTCGACGACCAGGCGGCTCCGTCGATCTGACCGATCTCGACATACCGACACCGAAACCAGCACCGGCGAGCCCGGTGCACGCCACTGGCCGCGGACCGCGCCCGGGTTACACGACCGCCGCGACGGCCGGTCTCGGCCGCACAATGGCCCGCGGACCGTGGTGGTCGGATGACCCTGACGGGTGCGTGCTGTCTGTGCGCCGGCCGGCGCAGCACCGCCGTCGATCACGAAGATGGCATTACACGAGCCGCGGACCACGATGGGGTGGCCCGACCTCGAGCCATTGGGCGTCGAGCAGGGCGCGGACACCCTCGGCGTCGATGACCTCCACGCTCAGCCACCCCGGGCGGTCATGCCGCCGTCGACGGCGATCACGGCGCCGTTGACGAACGAGGCCTCGACCGCCGTCAGGGCGACGATCACGTAGGCGACCTCCTCGGGCCGCCCGTAGCGGCCGACTGGGACACGACGCTGGGCGAACTTCTCGCGAGCGGCGGGGGGGATGCCTTCGGTCATGCCGGTGAGGGTCGGCCCCGGGCACACACAGTTGGCCGTGACGCCCCGGCCGCCGAGGTCGACCGCCAGCGATCGAGTGAAGCCGAGCAACCCGTGCTTGGACACGCTGTAGGGGCTGGTCAACGGCGTGGCTGACAGCGCCTCGGTCGACGCCACATTCACGATTCGGCCCGTGCCGCTTCGCGCGAGATCGTCAAGGCATGCCCGGACCATGAGCATGGCACCCGTCAGGTTGACGGCCAGCGTTTGCTCCCATACCTCGACGTAGCGCTCGCCGTCGAGTGGTCCGCCAGCCGGGATGCCGGCGGCATTCACGAGGATGTCGACGGGCCCCAGCGTCCGCCGAACGTCCTCGACGCCTCGCGCCACCGAGGCAGCGTCGCTGACGTCCACCGGGACGTCGCCGTGCCTGTCGACCACCGCCACTTGCACCCCCGCGCTGGTCAGCAGCTCGGCGGTCGCGCGGCCAATGCCGCTCGCGCCGCCGGTGACGATCGCCACGCGACTCATGTGGGCATCTCGATGACGACCTTGCCCAGCGACCGCGGTTCGAATACCACCCGCATGGCCGCGGCATCGGCGAGCGGAAAGCGGTGCCCGATGACCGACCGGACCAGCCCCTGGCGGCACCGGGCAGATAGCTGCCCGAAATCCTCGGTCCCGCCCACCGGACCCGCGATGGAAGACCTCCGGTCGGCGACACCGAGGATCGAGCTTCCCTCCAGGATCGTCTGGTTGACGTTGATCACCGGAAGCTCACCCGAGGCGAACCCAATGACGAGGGAACGGCCGTTCCACGCCAGGCACCGCAGCAGCTCCCGAAATTCGGTCCACCAACCGAGTCGAACCCCACGTCCGCGCCCGCGCCCGCCCATGGGCTCCTTGACCGAGGCCGACAGCGACGAGACCGCCCGGGGTCGACGACGACCCGAGCTCCGAGGCGGCGGGCCAGCTCGCACCGTCGAGTCCACCCGATCGGTGAACAGACGTCGTCGAGACCGCTGAATCACCGCTCCACTCCCTCTCCAACCGACGCAGCGCACCGCAGCCGGCAAGCGGCAGTTGTCGACGCGACGAAACTACCCCGCCGACTCACTCTGCAACGGACCCGCACGTCCGCGACCTGGTTGAGGCGGCTCGGGTACCGACAGTACCGAGGCCGAGGGGCCGGGGCCGGAGGCGTCCCCGCCGGCCGCGGTTCACCGCTGGTGGCCATGGGCCGGCATCCGCACCGATGGCCGCCCGGTGCACCACGAGATGGCGCCGCACCGCCAAGAACAGTGGTTGTGGCTGGTCACGATCGTGGCCATCTTGGCCGTTGCGGTCGCCGGACCGCTCGCCCTCCGCGGAGCGAAGAACGGCCTGCACACGGCCGTTTCACGGCTGCTGCCCGCATCAATGGAGCTCGCGACCGCGAGGCAGAACCGCTCAACTGTGACCGAACTGCTGTTGCAAGCGCTCCAAACGCCGGATAGCGGAACACGCACCGCCGACTTCAACCAGCTGAGCATCCTCGACAACGCCGCGGCGACGTCCTGGAAGAGCTACACGCGCCTCGCGACCAAGCTGCCGGGGGAGACGAAGCTCCAGGCCAAGGTCGTTCTCGACCAAACCGAGGGCCAGGCCCAGGCCATCGCGACCCTCACCTCAACCTCGCCGTCGAGCTCGGCCGCCGCGGTGGCCACGCTCACCGCACTCGGCGCCCGCCAACGCCAAGACATGGACCAGATCCAGAAGCTCTACCAGACACGCATCAACGGATCGCTGACGAGCGCCGATCACGAGTTCAGTGCGGGCCAAAGCGAGCTCCCGATCATCTTCGCGATCGCGCTGGTCGCCATCATGATCGGGTTCGGGATCAGAGTGCGCAAGATCCGGCGCCGAGAGGTCGTCCAGATCGACGAAGGTCGCCGCAATGACATCGAGTCGGGACTCCAACGCGCCCTCGAGATGTCCCGCACCGAGGCGCGGTGCTACACGCTGGTGCAGCACGCCGTGCAGCAGAGCTCGCCGACGCTCCCGTCCGAGTTGCTCGTCGCCGATTCGAGTCGGGCGCACTTCACGCAGGTCGCCAGCACCGACCCGGCTGGCGGTCCCGGCTGCCCCGTCATGTCCCCTGACGAGTGCCCGGCCACCAGCCGAGGACAGACCCAGACTTGGCAGACGAGTACGGCAATCGACACGTGCCCGCATCTCGAGAACCGAGCCACCGGCCCCTGCTCGGCCGTGTGCGTCCCGGTCAGCATCGCCGGCAAGGCGATCGGCGTGATGCACGCCACCGGACCCGACCACGATCCGCCGGATCCGTCCACGACCGCAGACCTGGAGCTGATCGCCCGGAAGGCCGGTGAGCGCATCGGTATCCTGCGGGCCTTCAGCCGCACCGAAGCCCAGGCTCGCACCGACCCGCTCACCGGGCTCCTGAACCGTCGCAGCCTCGAATCCGCGGTCCGTGACCTCACGGCGGAGGCGCATCCATACTCGGTCGCCTACGGGGATCTGGACCACTTCAAGCTGCTCAACGACGTTCATGGCCACGACGCCGGCGACCGCGCCCTGCGCCTCTTCGCTCGGGTGTTGCGCGACAGCGTGCGACCCAACGACGTCGCAGCCCGGTACGGCGGCGAGGAGTTCGTCGTCGTGCTGCCCGACTGCACAACCGCCGACGCCTACGCAGTCATCGACCGGGTTCGTACTCGGCTCGCCGACGCTCAGCGCGGCGGGACCGTCCCCTCCTTCACCGTCAGCTTCGGGCTCGCGCCCGGAGAGGCCGACCTGGCGTTCAGCGAGATTGTCGAGCAGGCCGACGCCGCACTGCTCCGAGCGAAGGCCGCGGGCCGCGACCAGGTCGTCCTCGCCGGCCCCCGCGACGAAGAACCGGACCCAGTCGCGGCGAACGGGCTCGCCCCCGACCTGCGCTCCGCCTGCTAACCCGCGCCGCCCCACACGACGAACGCGGCGCCCGGCAAATGCCGCGAGCGTCAGCACGCGGTCACCGATCGGGCGTCGAGCCAAATATCCATTCGCTCCGGCGGCCCCGCCCCTCGAACGATGTCGCCGATCCAGCGTTGCATCGTCGCCGAGAACTCTCCACGGCCGTGCTGCCGCGACGTCTGATAAGACTCGGTAATCTCGGGCCGCGCAAGTGGGGAGTCACCATGAAGGACGTTGTGGGCAAGGTCGCTGTGGTCACCGGTGCTGGACAAGGCATCGGGCGCGCACTCGTTGAACGCTTCACAGCCGAGGGCATGAAGGCGATCGTCGCAGACGTGGCTCCTGACCTCGTCGAGACCACGACCCGGGAGCTGCGCGGCGAGGGGCGCGAAGTCATTGGAGTGGTCACGGACGTGACGTCGCTCCAGTCGGTGGAGGCGTTGCGCGACGCGACGCTCGCCGCCTACGGAGCTGTCCACGTGGTGTGCAACAACGCCGGGATCGGCTCCGGATCCGAGGGTCGGCTCTGGGAGCACCATGTGAACGACTGGCGCTGGTCGCTCGACGTGAACGTGATGGGCGTCGTAAACGGCATCAACGCGTTCGTGCCCACGATGCTGGCGCAGGGCGACGAAGGCCACGTGGTCAACACGACGTCAGGGAACGGCGGGTTCACCCCGCTCATCAACAGCGCGGTGTACGCAACCACCAAGGCGGCGGTCACGACCATCACCGAGTGCCTCTGGGGACAGCTGCGCGAGATCGGCGCCAAGGTGAGCGCGTCGCTTCTCTATCCGTCGACCCGCACTCCGGGGATGCTCAACACCGGGATCTGGCGGCCGGGCGCGAACCGCCCCGAGCGCTACGACCGCCCCGGCGCCCCACCCAAGGAGGGACGCGACGCACTCGGCGAGTACCTGAAGCGAATGGAGGCAGCCGGGCTTCAGGTGACGTTCGCGCCGCTGTCAGAGGTCGCCGACGTCTGCTTCGAGGGGATCGTCAACGACACGTTCTGGATCACGGTGCCGAACGAAGTCCAGCAGGAGAAGATCCGAGCGCGTGCGACGTCGCAGACCGAGATGACCGAACCCCGGTACCTGCTCGAAGCGAACCTGATGACGTCTCGCCCGTCCGACCGCAAGGAGTGACACGCGAAGCGTCAGCGGAGGGACGGTCGCCGGCCTTTCGTGGTTCTGCCGGAACCTCGATGAGGTAACCGTCGGGGTCCCTGGCGAACGCGACCGTTACCGGCCACCGGTCGAGCCGCTGAGGCTCGGACGCCGATTCGCCGACTGGGACATCGGCCGGTGCTTGCAGCTTTCGTTGCTCGTTGCGACCGCGGCGACAAGCAACTCGGCTTTGCAGACGATCTCGCGTCTCAGCGTGACGATGGGGAGGAGACTCCATCGGGGCGTGAGCCATGCCATGTCCATCGATTGGAGCCACAATCGAGGAACGCTCAGACGTCGCCGATCTCGGGAACCGCTGTCGGCATCCGGAATGTCAACTCACCACGGCTTCAGCGCTTGATCGGCGAATGCCATCGACACCGTATCTTCGGGAATCGCATCGAGTGGCTGGAACGTTTGCTCCACCGTCGGGCCGATCTTCTCCGCGACGGCGCTGAGCGCATCGAGGTCGAAGCTGTAGACCCCGGCGGCGTTTCCGCCGACCATCAACGCGACCTCATCGGTTGGCACGCCCGCGAACGTGTTCTGCAAAGCCTCCCGCGTGTACGGATACGTGCCCTCGAGGTGTGGGTAATCCTGACCCCACATGATCTTGTCGACCCCGATCTCGTAACGAACCTGGCACTCCGACGGCCGGAAGAAGCTCGCACCGGCGAAGCAGTTCTTGTTCCAACAGTCGCTCGGCGACATGCCCATCTCGGCCGCAAGCTCCCCACCAAATAGGGCCTCCGCGGCACCCGGCGTGAGGAACCGCTCGTAATGGTGGTCGAGCAAGGCGAGCACCGCGGGCACCCAGCCCGCCGACTGCTCGGTGAGTACGAGCTTGAGGTTGGGATGACGCCCGAAGACGCCGCCGAACACAAGATGCCAGAACACGCGGTGCGAGTACCAACCGAGCTCGATCATCCACAGCGCCATTGACGCCGGGTAGTTCCCGAAGTCGGGACCGGCAAGGCCGCTGTGGTTGTTGATCGGCATCTCGAGCTCTTCGCACACGGCCCAAATAGGCTCGTAGTCGGGCGCGATCAGCGGAGGAATTCCGGCGTCGGGCGGCACGCCCGGCAGAAGTATCCCACCGAACAAGTTGTTCTCGCGCGCCCAGCGGATCTCGTCCACTGCGGCCGGCACGTCGTTCAGGAAGATCTGCGCCATTCCCGCGCGCCGCCCGGCGACATCGTTACAGAAGTCGACCATCCAACGGTTATGCGCTCGCAACCCCGCCCACCGCAACTCGAAGTCTTCGGACGTCGGCAGCCGCGCGGTGAGATTGCCGCTCGGAAAGAATGGTGGCACCGTGTTCGGGAACAGCACTTCGGCGACCACGCCGTCGTCTTCCAATTCCTGGCGGCGACGCTGCGAGTCCCAGTTGCGGTAAGCGAACTGCCCACGCAGATCGGTGAACGGGTTGACGTACGACTTCGCCCACTGCTCGAACTCGTCGAGGTACTTGCTCTCCAGATAGTCGCGGTACTCCGTCATCGGCGCGCCCGTGTGCCCATCGGACGAGATCACGATGTAGCGGTCACCCGCGAGCTGTGCCATGACGACTCCGTCCACCGATCCGACGCGCTAATCGTTCGACGCGGCTGGTAGCCAACCGCACCGACCATAACGCCGCGCCCCTTGCCCCGCAAAGGCTCTGATCGAGCCAAGCGAGGTGAACGCCGCCGCAGGAGGAGCCCGGCGACGGCTTGAGCCTGCGAGCGCACATTGGACGTTTCCAACCCTTCCCGGGCTTCACCCACGGGGACGTTAGCGGCACGGCCGTGATTGAAGCCTTGGCTTGATTCAAGCCTTGGCTGGGGTACGTCTCTCACACGTGGGTTCTGCGGGGGTTAACCCCGACGACGACAGCGAGCAGCGCGGTCCAGGACCGCGCCAGTCCGACGACGACTCACCGGCTGCAGTGCGACACGTCTCGAGCGCTACGCGTATTGGATCGCAATGTGCCTCTCGAACGCGACCGGATCAATGTCGACGTCCTCGAGGGTGTACGAGTGTGTGGACTCGATCGTCATCCAGCGCATGCTCTCCATCTCGAGGACGGGGAGATCCACGACCGGAGTGCCCGGGAGGTCACGCAACTCAAGCTTGCCGTCGACACGTTCACATGACGTGGGCGTCACGATCTGGTTCATCGTCACGAGGAACGGACCGGCGTCGAAGCCCTTGCCGCTGACGGCGGGGAGGAACTTGAACCAGAACTGGGTGAGCGGGTAGGGCGCGGGAAGCGGCAGCGCTTCGACGCAGTCTCCTTCCAACTCGATGAAGGTCACGCCCTGTCGCGTAATACTCGCATGCACGTGCTCGCCATCGCGCGCCACATCCAACTGGGCAAGCTTCTTCGGCTCACCGAAGCGCTCGCGACTCGGGGCGACAGCGGTCTCGAGATCGATCGGCATCACAAGCGTGTACTGACCGAGGTTTCCGTTGTACAGGGCATCGACGAGGAAAGACCCGACGCGCTCGTAAGTGATGCCATTGAAGTCAATCCTCGAGAACCGCACGTGAACACGCGGTTCGGACGACGGTTCGAGTGGCGGCGGAAGCACCGCTGCGAGCACATCAGGGTCGGTGAGATATGTCGCCTCGAACCGGGGCATTGCGGGTATCGGGTAGTCCCCACTTCCCCCAGCGCTCCGCACTGCTTCCACCCAGCGGTTCTCGCTCATGAATGCACCTCCAAAATGTACATAGCATGCGAATTCGGGCGCGCCCACCCGCGCGCTGCTTCAGTTCGACACGTGCACCGGCACAATGTCAGCGTCCGTCAGCCAGTGGCGTCCGGCCGCCTCGATCGCGTCCCACTTGCCCAGGTCGACGTCGGCGGTCTGGCCCAACTCCTCGGGTGTCGGGCCGATGCGCTCCGCGAGTGGTCGGAGCTTCTCGACGTCGAAGTTGTACACCGCGGCCGCGTTGATACCGAGAATGAGGCGGGTGTCGTCGACCGGGCAGTCCCAAAACGTCTCGCGCAGCCATTCCCGCGTGTGGGGCCACGTGCCCTCGGGGTGCGGGAAGTCGTTCCCCCACATGATGTTCCCTACCCCGATCTCGAAGCGCCGCGCGATCTCCCGGCGACGGGTGTTCGATGAGCCGATAAACACGTTGCGGTCGAAGTACTCGCTCGGGAGCATGGTCAGCTTCGGCGCGATGTTGCCGAGCTTCTTGGTGGCGTGCTCGCGCAGGTAGCTCGTGTCAGACTTCCAGAGGAGATCAGCCGCCCACCAGCAACCACCCTCAGTGACTGCGAACTTCAGGTTCGGGTGACGTTCGAACGCGCCCGACCACAACAAGAACCACATGGGACGCATGGTCCAGAAGATGGTCTCGTTGGCATAGATTCCCGTGTCCGTGCCGATCTCGTCGCGCGGTGCCGGCCCGGTGTGGGTGTGCACGACCATGTCGAGCTCCTCGCACACCGCCCAGATCGGCTCGTAGCGCGCGTCGTTGTACGCCGCGTACGGGCGCCACATCGCCGGGATCAGGATCCCGCCGAGACCCGACTCCTTCGCGCGCCGGATTTCTGCGACCGCGTCGGCAACGTCGTGGAGGATCGGCACGATCGCGAGGCCGCGCCGCCGGTCCGGGCTGTCACTGCAGAGCTCGGCTAGCCACCGGTTGTGCGCGCGGGCGCCGACCATCAGCAGCTCGGGGTCGAATTCACCGCTCGCGCCGAGACCGGCGCCAAACGGTGCCGAAGCGCCCCCGCGCACCGCATCGGCATCGGGGAAGATGATCTCGCCGACCACGCCGTCCGCGTCGAGCTCCTTGTCGCGACGGGCGGCATCCCACCCGCCACGCAGTCCCTCTTCGTTCTGCTCGTACCAGTCCTTGACGAAATCGTTCTCCTCTTCGCGCGACGCATTCAGCACCTCGCGCAACGCGTGGCGCTGCTTCATGTCGTCGTGGAATGCCTCGCGGTACTGCGGGTCGAGGTACTGCTCGTACTCAGCGTCGGGAAGGCCCGCGTGTGTATCGGCCGAGATGATCAAATAGCGCTCGTTCACCACCGCTTCACGTCCTGTCCCGCGCAAGCGATTGACGATGAACCGGAACCGGCCCGAGCGAAACGTTCACCTCGTCGACCTTAGAGCCGACCGTGGCCGCGACCGACTCGAGCGCGTCGAGGTCGAAGCCAAACAGCTCAGCCACGGCGAGGCCAACCATCGGCGCGACCTGTGGCCCCACATGATTTTGGCGTGGCCGTCCGAGAAGATCACGACTTCGCCGCGCCGGCGCTATGGATCGGAGCGAGGCAGCGGTCCCCTAAGAACTTCGTCATGGTCTCCTCCCGCAGTCGCCTCGCGGTGGCGATTGCAGCGCGAGAGATCGAAGGACGAAACGCACGATACGTCTGGCGTCACTTGGACGCAACCACTCGGCGATACAACCGCCGAAACGGTCTGGTCCGACCTGGCAGCCACTGACCCAGGCGGACTCGGATCAGCTCCGGGATACGTCCGTCCACCCGGCGTCGCGGCAGGGGTCGGCCTCGCGCGCTAATCCGAGCACGCGCTCGCCCAGGACGTTGCGGCTGACCTCGGCCGGCCCACCATGGATGGTGTTCGCCCGGCTCCGCGGGAGCCCATTGACGGCGCGGGGCAACCCGGTCCGGCCGTCGGTCGGAACAGCCCTACGGTTCGCCAATGCCGGGTCAATGCGGACGATCAACTCGCGAGGGGCCGAGAGGAACCGAGGATCCTGGCGTTGGCGATGTCGAGCGCGCCGCGCCTGGTGCGGAGTTGCGTACCGGAGAGGCGGCGCTCAAGAATGCCAAGTCGGTCAGTCAAGTAGATGGTGTGCCATGACCCAGTCATCCAGCGATATTGCACCGATCGACGACTGGAATCGCTTGCTTGACGGCAGGGTGGTGGTTGTCACGGGCGGTGGGGATGGCATTGGGGGAGCGGTGAGCCGTTTGTTCGCTCGCCACGGTGGGATCATCGAGATCGCCGAGATCGACGCGGCGCGTGCCGACCGAACGGTCGAGGCGATTGTGGCGGGGGGCGCTGTCGCGCACAAGAACATCGTGGATGTCACGCGACAGCCCGACGTTGATCGCTTGGCGACCACGGTGCTCGATCGGCACGGCCGTGTCGATGTCCTGGTCAACAATGTCGGTGATTTTCGGCCCCTGGTTCGGTTCAACGAATCCACGCCCGAGTCGATCGAGGCGATGTATCAGGTGAACCTGCAACACTTCTTCACGGTCACGCGTGCATTCATCGGGTCGATGATCGAGCATCGGCGCGGTTCGATCGTGAATGTGCATTCGGTCGAGGGCATGCGCGGTTATCCGAACGACCCGGTCTATGGGGCGATGAAGGCGGCGGTCGCCCATTTCACGACGAACCTTGCCGTCCTGTACGGGCGTAAGGGCGTGCGAGTGAACGGCATCGGACCCGATCTGACGCAAACCCCGCAGGTCGATTACATGACGGGCGGCGAGGACCAGGACACCCTGTGGCCTTCGTGGGCACCAGTCGGTCGGCTCGGCTGGCCCGAGGACCAGGCCCGCGTTGCCTTGTTCCTTGCCTCGGACATGTCCGGCTACGTCACCGGCCACAACATCCCCGTGGACGGTGGCACGAAGGCCGGAGGTGGTTGGTTCTACTCGCCGAGCGCGCGTCGCTTCGTGAACCGTCCGCGGAGCCTCTAGCCGTGGTGCCCGCTTCCACCAGCCGAGAGCCGACGAACCTGAGCTCCCGCCCGCCGGTCCAGCTCTCGACGGGCGTGACGTCGTTCTCGTCGTCAGACCCGGGGAGCTGGGAACCGCTGTTCGAGCAGGCACGTACCTTCGACCGGGCGGGGGTCGACCGCCTGGTCCTGTCCGACCACGTCGTGTTCGGCGAGCACCTGGAGGAGTATGGGCGCCCCGAGATCGGCGGTCAGGCCGGGGGCAAGCAGCCCACGGGATCCGACGGGCACTGGCTTGAGCCTCTCACCACGCTGTCGGTGCTTGCCGGCATGACGTCGCGCATCCGCCTCGGCACCAACATCATCGTCGCGGCGCTCCGTCGACCCGCGGTGCTCGCCAAGAGCACGGCCACCCTCGACGTGCTCTCCGGCGGCCGGCTCGACCTCGGGGTGGGTGTCGGCTGGCAGCGCGAGGAGTACGAGGCGGCCGGGCTGGACTTCGAGAACCGCGGGCGGCTCCTCGACCACTCACTGGAGGTGTGCCAGACGCTCTGGCGAGACCCCCGCGCCCAGTACCACTCGCCCGAATTGCACTTCGAGGCGATCCACATGATGCCGAAGCCGCTGCAACCTGGGGGCATCCCCATCTGGATCAGCGGCACCGTCAACGCGCGGGTTGTGCGCCGCGTGGCACGATTCGGCTCGGGATGGGTTCCGTGGGGTCCGGCGGCCGCCGACCCCAGGGTCGGCATCGCACAGATGAAGGACGCCCTGGCCGACGCTGGGCACGAAGTATCGGACCTTCAGGTGGTGGGCACTCTGCCGTTCGTGAAGCGTGACGACGGAACGCTTGACGTCGAACGCACCATGGATGTCGTACCGCATCTTGCCGACGCAGGTCTGACGGATCTCCGTGCGCGGTTCACGCTGCCCGGTGACGCGTCGGCCGCGCTCGACGAGCTGCGCGCCATCGTGCACGCGTTCCGCGTCGCCGCCGGCCGCTCGGATCCGGTCTGATCGGTGAGTTCGCCGACACGGTCGCGGCCCCACCCGTGGCGGACTGGCGTCTCCCGAGCGACCCGCCTCTGATCGAAAGGACGAGCACTATGGACGGGGCACTGAAAGGTCGCCGCGCGATCGTCGTCGGCGGAGGGTCCGGTATCGGCCTCGGTTCGGGCCGCCTTCTCGCGCGTGACGGGGCCATGGTCACCCTCGCGGGACGCACCGAGCAGAAGTTGAAGGACGCCGCGGCCGAACTCGCCACCGACGGCCTCGACGTGGTCTACGCAGTCTGCGATGCGCTCGACGCCGCGTCCGTACGCGAGGCAGTTGATGCCGCGTCCGACGACGAGCGCCGCCTCGACATCGCCGTGGTCGTGCCTGGTCGTGGCGTGATCAAGCCGGTGCTGTTGTTCGACGACGACGAGTTCAGCCAGCAGGTCGATGCCAACGTGCGGCCGGTCTACCTTCTCCTGAAGTACTCGGGACAGGCGATGGTGCGCAACGGCTCCGGCTCGTTCGTGGCGATCTCGTCGACCGCGGCGGTCTTCTCGGCGCGCTACCTCGCCTCGTATAGCGCGGGCAAGGCTGCGGTCGACCAGCTCGTGCGGGTCGCTGCCAACGAGCTCGGCGAGCTCAACATCCGGGTGAACTCAGTACAGCCGGGCATGACCCGCACGCCCGCGACCGCGGGTGCATTCAGAGACGCTGACATGATGGCGGCGTTCCTCGCCGGGCAGCCGATCAACCGCAACGGCGAGGTCGACGACATCGCCCAGGCCGTCCGCTACTTCGCGGGGCCCGAGTCGTCGTGGGTCAGCGGTCAGCGCCTCGCCGTCGACGGCGGCCACACGCTCCGAGCGTTCGTCGACTACCAGCAGCTGATCCCAATCCCCGACACCCGAGCCGCCGTGCTGGGGGACGACCCATAGCTCGTCAGGAGTCGCGCCGGAGGAGGATTGCGCCTGCGGGCGTGAGGCCGCCGCTGCTGACGACGGCGACCCGGGCGTCGGCGACCTGACGTTCGCCGCCTTCACCGCGGAGCTGGACGACGGCCTCGTGCATGAGGCCCATGCCGTGGGTGCGCCCGGCGGAGAGTTGGCCGCCGTGGGTGTTGAGGGCGACGACGCCACCCTCCCGGGCGATGGCATGACCACCGTCGAGGAAGTCTTTTGCCTCGCCGATCCCACAGAAGCCGAGGGCCTCGAGCCATGACACGCAGTTGAAGGTGTAGCCGTCGTACAACTCGGCGACTTGGACGTCGGGCGGCCGCAGGGTGGTACGTGACCAGAGATGGGCGGCGGGTCCGAGGACCTGAGGCTCGTGGGTGATCGTCGACTGTTCCCATGCCACCCGTTCGGTCATCTGCGTCCCGACCGCTTCGACCAGCACCGGCGGTTTCGCCAGGTCGCGTGCGGCGTCGACGGCAGAGACGATCACCGCCACGCTTGCGTCGGCGGGGACGTCGCAGTCGTAGAGCCCGAACGGGGTGCTGATCAGACGCGCCGACAGGTAGTCATCCATCGAGAGCGGGTCGCGGTAGATCGCCTTGGGGTTGAGGGCGGCGTTGGCGCGTTGGTTGAGTGCCACCCACCCCAGCGTCTCTCGCGTCGTCCCGTACCGGCGGAAGTGATGGGAGGCGCACATCGCCAGGTTGTTGGCCGCCGACCCCACCCCATACGGTGCGCTGTAGCCGGGCACCCGGGTGCCCGCGAGCCCAACGACCCCCGCGGTGCCGTACGGGTTGACACCCTCCGGATCACGCGCTCGTTGGCGGGCCGCGAACGTCGCCTGCCAGACCGTGCGGAAGCACACCACATGACGAGCGAGGCCGGCCACGACCGCCAGCATGGCCGCGACGACCGAACCTGCCGGGCCAAAGGTTTCGCCGCCGCCGTTGTACCAGGTGGGCCGGAGGCCGAGGACGTCCTCGAGCGCGCTGACGCCACCCTCCCCGAAGCCACCCTCGGCGCCTCCCCCCGGGTAGGTGGACAACCCGTCGATATCGTCGAGCGTGAGCCCGGCGTCGGCCACGGCATCCTTGACGGCGGCGACCGTGAGGGCGAGCGGCGGCAACATGAGGCGTCGGCCAATCCGCGACATCCCGATACCGGTGATCGCCACCCGGTCCTCGAACTTCTCCGTCTCGGGCATGGGCCGGACCCAGCGTCGGTGGTCCTCGGGAGGCGTCTCATCGGATGGGAGCTCGTCGACATCGCCGCCGGCGGGTTCGAACAGCGGGAGCCAAACGTCCTCGACGGCCTCGAACCGGACGCGTACCCGCATGCCGACGTGCGCCTCGTCCGGATCGACACCGACGAGGTTGGTGATCACGCGAACGCGCGGGTCATCCTCGATCGCCACGGTTGCGATCACGAACGGTGGCGGGAAGCGCGGGTCCCACGGTTGATGGTTGACCGTGACTCCCACCACAACACCGCGGCCCGAGACGTCGGCCACGCCGATGTCCTCCGACCGGCAGTAGCGGCACACCGGAGGCGGAGGGTGCAACAGCGCGCCACATGCGGTGCACTGCTTGAACCGGAGCACGCCGACGGCGCCGCCTCGCCAGAAGTGCGCGTTGTCGTCGTCGACAACGGGGAGCGGCCGGACGAAGCGACCCGCCGCCGTCATGGTCTCTCCGTCCCCTTCACTTGACCGCGCCGTCGATCTTGAACCGGATGAATGTCGTTGTTCCATGCGGCCCGAACTCGCGCATGATGTCGTCGGTGCTCCGCGAATTGCGCGGCGCAGTGTCGGCGGCGTCTCCTCAAGCCGGCGCCCCCGCGCTTCGGGACCTCAGGGGCCTTGTCGGTTGCCGGGTCGCGAGGCAACCCGGACCGTAGCCGCTTCAGGGTCCGCGCCGCACCCAAGCCCTGGATGCTTCCTCGCTGGTCGGGGCCAGTTCGAATAGAGACACGCCACAGGCGCAGGGCGGGGCACGACGGTGTCGGCCCGGAGGTCTCGGTCGCGCCCGCTGGGGGTCACATGAAGGAGTCCGCCTCCTCGAGGCCGAGCTCGGGGTCCCCGCCGGTGACGATCGGCTCGCAGTCCCCCACCCTTCGCCGTCACCACCGGGGTCCACGACGTAAACGACGGTGTCGCGAATCTGCTGGAGGCGGCGGGCCTCATGAAACGCCGAGCAGTTGGCGATCCGCTCGCCGTCGACGTGGAGTGACCCGCGCCATTCGCCGCGGTAGGGGCCGTCGAACCCGAGGTACACGCCGGCGTCCAGATGAAAGCAGGGCTCGGACACCACCTCGAACGCGAGAGCCGACCGCACCCCAAAGCTGACCTCGCGGCACCCAGCGGGGCGCCTTGGGTCGTGTCTTGACGCGAAGCACAACCTCGAGCCGCTTGTACAGCAGTTTCGAGCGCAGTCGTCAATGGTGCGGTCAACTCCCGCCGTGCCTTGACGCTCTGCATCTGTGGGGCAGCGTTCCGACTCGAGTCGGTCGGCGTGTGACGACCATGGTCCGGATGCTTCTCAGACGTCCCCCTCAAAGCGATTCTGAGATCGTTCTGGGATGCAAAGGGCGCGTGCTCCGGCTCGGTGCCGACGTAGGACCCTTCACCCGCGCCTTCGCGTGGGCGCTGCAGTCACAAAGCCTGCGACCTCCGCCTTAGCAAGACGCTGACGGCCGCGCGTGGCGCTGAAAGACTGGAGCCAAGAACCAACCGCGGCATCGCGGGCCGAACTCGCCCCGCCCTCACCGGCGTCCCGAACAAGGACCTCAGCATGCGCGTCGAGCTGGCGCCTGCCCTCGCCGGTGCTCATCGGTCGCGGTCTACCACCTTGCTAAGTTCGCCGCCATGGTGACCCGACCGACCACCGACCGCTACGACGACATCGTCGTGGAGACCATCACATTGCCCGTGCGCGACGGGTTGACGTCGGCGGTGCTGTGCTGGCCCCTCGCCGGCGGCCCGCACCCCGCGGTGGCCATCGGGGCGGAGGGGACCGGTATCAACTCGTTCATCCGCCGCCTTGGCGCCACGCTCGCGCACCTCGGATACGTCGTGATCGTGCCCGACTACTACCGCGGCGCCGGGCCACCCGATCCCGAGGCGTACGACGACTTCGACACCCTCATGTCCCACATCAACGCCCTCGACTTCGGGCGGGCCGTGCACGACCTCCTCGACGCGATCGAGTTCCTGCACGCGCGTGACGACGTCGACGGCTCGCGCGTCGCGAGCTGGGGTTACTGCACGGGGGGAACCCTGGCCCTGTTCGCTGCGTGCCTCCGCCCAGACCTTGCGGCCGCGGTGCTCTTTTACCCGAGCCAGCCCCGCTTCGACATGCTCGACGCCAAGAAGCCCGTGCACGTCGTCGACCTGCTCTGGAACATCCCGTGCCCGGTGCTCTTCATCGTGGGCGACCAGGACGTGGTGTACCCACCGGAGCAGCTCACCGACGTCCGTCGGAGGTTCGAGGAGTGGGGTGTGAACGCGACCATCGCGGAATACCCCGGTGCGGGCCACGCCTTCAACGCCCACGGCTCTTCACTCTACCACCAAGAAGCCGACGAGCGCTCCTGGGAGGACGCGGCTTCGTTCCTGGCCGCGCACCTGGGTGGGTCGGCCCCGTGACCGGCATCGCCGCCGCATTTGAGCGATCACGCGATGGACTTGTACATATGGTCCCATGCTGACTCCCTGGGACGACTTCCCGATCCACGCCGACGCCGACCCGGTCGCGACACCGTCGTCGGGTGATCCCAACCACTACGACCGCTACTTCTTCAATGGACACGAGCGCGACGGCGCCTTCTACATCGGCGCCGCGATGGGCCACTATCCGGTCCTCGGCGTGATCGACGGCGCGCTCAGCGTCGTCATCGACGGTATCGAGCACTCGGTGTTCGCCTCGGGCCGCATGCCCCTCGACCGCGCCACCGAGGTGGGTCCCATCCGCGTCGAGGTCGTCGAGGCGATGCGCACCCTCCGCTTCACCGTCGCCCCAAACGCGTCGGGGCTCACGGCTGACCTCACGTGGCAGGCGCGCACGGTGGTGATCGAGGAGCCCCGGCAGCGCAACGTCACGCCCGACGGCATCGTCGTGAACGAGCACACGCGCCTCACGCAATGGGGCACCTGGGAAGGGACCGTCACGGTCGACGGCCGCACAATCGCGGTCGACCCGGCTCGAGTGTTCGGCACCCGCGACCGCTCCTGGGGCATGCGCGGCCTCTCGACCCACGTTCCCACGAACCGTGCCAGCTTCGGTGGCGGGGCGTTCTGGCTGTGGGCGCCGCTGTACTTCGACGATCTCTGCACGCACCTGGCCTTGCACGAGCGGCCAAACGGCACCCGGTGGCTCGAGAGCACGCTGTTCGTGCCCGTGTTGGAGAGCCCCGACGCGCCCACGTGGGGCATCGGTGTCGACAACTCCACCGAGATGATCGACTTCCGCTACAAGCTCGACTTCTACCCGCAGTCGCGGATCATCCGCGCCGCGGTCTTTGACCTCGTCGGCCCGGACGGCACCAAGCACCGGATCAACCTCGAGACGCTCTACACGTTCCGGATGCGCGGCATCGGCTACACCCATCCGGACTGGGGCCACGGCTCGATCCACGGCGAGCTCGCGGTGGGCCACGAGTCGATCAAGCTCGACGACTTCAAGGAACCCGACCCGAGCACTTGGCACCTCCAAAACGTCGTCGTGGCGCGCATGGAGGGTCGCACCGGCATCGGCGTGTTGGAGCAGGCCCTCATCGGTCCCCACGAGCCGACGGGCCTCACCGGCTTCCTCGACCCGCCCGCGCGGTCTTGAGATGACCACTGGGCCCCCACACCGGAGCTCGTCGCGCGGGGCTGCGTCATCGATTATGCCGAGGCGAACCCGATGTTGTTGAGTGAGCGGAGCAAAGGAGCGCCATCGTGGACTGTTCGATGAGCGCAGCTGTCGTGACTGGCACGGCCATCAGGTTCGGAAGCGCCATGCGAGGTGGTCGCGACGGGCGTGCAGTTCTTGCTCGCGCGTGGTGGGGTCGATGACGCGCGTCGCCACCGGTAGCGCGGCACGCACGCTGTCGAACGGGACGACCCGCGTCTCCAAGGTCGGCAGCGTGGATCCCCAGAAGTAGCGAAAGTTGAGCAGCGCGACGCGACAGTTCATCGTGTCGAGCCAGTTCGGGACACCAGGATCGCGATCCGCGAGCACGAAGTGGAGCCGGCGATCGGCACCGACGGTCGCCTGCCGGTGATTGAGGCTCGTGATGCGTCCGACATCGAAGGCGCGGAAGAAGTGCATCCCGTAGAGCTGGAGGCTCCAATAGCGTGCGTCGGGTAGGTCACTCTCCACCACGAGCGCCTCGCCGGGGCCGAGGTCGTAGAAGCAGAACGCAAACTGCGAGAGCTGCAATCCGCGAGGGACGTCGATGCGAGTGCCGAAGGAGTTGTCGTCCTGCTTGATACGCGCGTCGCGCAGGTAGTCGTTCCAGTACACAAGGGACCGCTCGGTGAGGTCGAGCGCTTCATGGATGCTCTCGGCGAACGACGGCCGCTCAGTCGACTCGCCGTCGAGACATTCGATGGTGAACGTGGCCGGCTCACGTGGCTGCCAGTCGAAGTAGTACTCGCGGATTGAGCACATGATCGCCCCTTCGGGGAGCGGAACCCGGTTCGGTTCGCTGCCGGCGCCACCGAGCAGCAGCTCAAAGTCGTCGCCGCGTCCGATGCCGATGTCCGACGCTGTGAGCTCGGCGAGCGTCGCGGGCCGTTCCGTGTGGCGGAAGCCCTCGCGGATCGCGAGCGCGAACTCCTCGCACGAGTTCATCCTGCCGCGGATCCGGTAGCGGTGGCGGGGGCTCACCCGCGCGTGCCGGTACACGTTGTCGGCATTGGGTCCCCCCCACGGGGTCACGAGGTCGTTCTGGCGCTGGAAAGCAGGCGCCGACGCGTCGCCGTATCCGATCGACCACTCAAGCCAGCACAGCAGCTGCTCGGTGAGATGACGGAACGCCTCATTGCGCCCGACGGGATCGTTTGGGAAGTCGTCCTTGAGAAGCCGCACCCCGAGCGCCTCAAGGCCCGTCAACAACTCCCGCCACGAGGCCAGCTCGGTGGGGCTCGCAGCCTGCGGTGTCATTGCGTCTCCTCATTCTGCACCCCGAAGTGCCGCTGGTACCGACCGAACCGCTCGCGTTCCGCGGCGCGATCCAGCCCGAGGTCGTCGAACGAATACCGGTGCTCGCCCAGAGCGCCCTGTGGATGGGCGGCGAGGTGCGCGCGGATCGCGTCGTGCGTCTCGCTCGTCAGCGGGCGCTGGAGAGCGTCCGCCACGGTCGCCATCGTGCCGAGCGGGTCCGCCATGAACCCGGCGTAGTGCGCGTGGTAGATGCGCGCCTCGTCGAGCGCGCCGCTCTCCGAGAGGTCGACGAGCCGTTCCAGTGATCGGCTGTAGAGGTCGGCGTGATACAAGCCGACATCGGCGAAGTCGACCGCGTCGCTATGCGCGTAACGCAGTGTCGAGATGAGGCTCGTGACGGATCCCAACACGGCAAGCGGGTCCCGATGGGTGAATACGACTCGAGCATCGGGATATACGCCCAGCAGCGTCGGCAACGAGTGCAGGTGCACCGGAGATTTCAGCACCCAGCGCGCACCGTCGTAGCGGCGCTGCAGGATCTGGAGCACGAGTCGATGCCACTCGTACGCCGGGCTCATGTCGCATCGCGCGAGCCAGTCCACGTAACTCGGCACACGGTACCGGGCGGTGAACTCCTCGGACCGGAACTCGAACGACATCGACGACACGCACTCCTTGTACATGCGTCCGCCGTACTCGTGGATGGCGTCGAGGCCGGACACGACGAGAGCCGGCCGGCGCAGCTCACAATCGGCGAGCGCGACCCGCGCCTCGTCCGGAAACGACACCGGATCGGGAGGCGGCACCGGGCGGAGCAGCTCCCAGCCTTCGGGGACGCGTGTGCCGGGTTCGTGCGCGAGCAGAGCGTGGAGGATGGTCGTGCCCGTTCGGGGGGCGCCGACGATGAACACGGGCTCGTGGATCTCCTCGTCGCGCACGCCGGGGTCTTCACGGACGTAGGCGACGATCTGCGCACGGACTTCGAGGAGGCGCAACAGGAACCGACGGGTGATCCATCGTCCGAGCATGGTCAGCTCGGCCTCGTCTTCGAGGGCAGACAGGAGAACGGCGAGCGGGTCGAGGAACCCGGCGTCGCCGAAGCCGTCGGCACCCCGTCCGTCGAGCCCCATCGTCGCGCGCGCCTCGGCCAGGAGTGCGTCCCGCTCGAGCGGGAGGCGGGCCTCGTCGGCGAGCGGGAGCACCTCGCCCGCGTTCACGGCGCGGACCCAGTCGGGCCGCGGGGGCAGCTGCCAGGTCACCGAGCTCCGCGGGGGCTCACGGCCGCATGAGCGCGCCACCGTCGGCCATGAACGTCTCGCCGGTCACATAGCGGCAACCGTCCGACAGCAAGAACGCCACGACCGGTCCGATGTCGTGCTCGGCATCCCCGTCCCGCGCGATGGGCTGATCCCGGAAGGTCGCATTGAATGAGGCGACGCGCGCAGGGTCGTCGTCGGGTGGCGCGCGATGCGCGATCGACACAGGGCAGACGCAGTTCACGACGATGCCGTGCTGGCCCCACTCCCGCGCGGCTGAGCGAGTGAGCGATCGGATCGCTTCGTTCGATGCCGAGTAGGGGCCGTAGCCGACCGGTGCACGCATGCCGGAGCTCGAGCCCATCGTCACGATCCGACCCCACCCCTGGTCGCGCATATGCGGAAAGACGGCCTGCATGCCCCAGAGCGTTCCCTTCGGACCGGTGTCGAACAGCAAGTCCATGTCGGATGGCATGACGTCTGCGAGGGGAGTGACCGGCCGAAACGTCTGCGCGTTGGCGACGAGACCGTCCACCCGTCCGAACCTGGCAACAGTCTGCTCGACAAGCGCGAACGCGCCATCGCGGTCGGCGACGTTGAGGGATACCGCGAGGTGCTCGGTACCCAACGCGTCGAGGTCGGCGGAGAGGGCTTGGAGCGGGTCCGGGCGCCGGGCGATCACGATCAGGCGGGCGCCGCCGTGCGCCAGGTGAAGCGCGATGCCGCGTCCGACGCCCTTTGATGCACCCGTCACGATGACCACGCGTCCGCGGACGTGAGCATCAGTCATCGCGCCGCTCCTGCACGTAGATCGCACTCGCCTCTGCGGTGATCACGCCGTCGACGAGCACCTCGCCCCGCGCGAAGCTCTTGCGCCCGTCGCTCCCCGTGTACCGGCCCAGGATCTCGACCGGCACACCGAACGGGGTTCCGGTCTTGAGCGAGACCGACAACGCGACGGTCATGCCACTCGCGCCGGCAGCCCGTGCCGCGACGCCCAACACCTCGTCGAGCACCAGCGCGATCACGCCGCCGTACACGCGCCCGGGCGACCCGGCATGCGAAGCCGTGAACGTGCAGCGTGCCTTCACCTCGACCGGAACGGGACCGCTGCCTGGAGGTGGCTCGGTGGGTCGCACGAGCCACTCGAGCGGCGGTGCCTGCGGGTTGAGCCGACCCGACCCGGCCTGGACCATGCTCTCGACCCGGCCATCGGGATGCCGAACGAGCAGGAGCGCCTGATCTCGTCGCCTCGACTTCAACGCGGACGTGACGGCGGCGAGCCGTTCCGCGGCGGTCGCGCGTTCATCGGCGCCTACGTCGGTCATCACGACCGCCTCGACGAGCTCACGCACCCGTTCGACCAAGGTAAACGACTCGTCGGGGATCGATGTCGCGGCCGTCAGCTGATCGCCGAGCTGCTCGGCGAGTCGCGCCGCCGACACGGGACCACTCTCCGAGGCAGGCATCGCCAACAGACGTTACTCACGACACGCGGCAGCTCGTCGGAGGGATGGTGCGCCGCACCGCCGACGCGACGGTCGTCGATCGGGACCTTGCAACCCGCGCGACGCGGCCTTCCGACCGCAAGGTGGTGCGCGGGCTGCTCCGAGGACAGGACTCGGGGCCTCAACGACCGGGATCGGTTTGGCCTTGAGGTCTCAGAAGTTCCAGGCGGCGAGGACTTTGTCGGTCGTGGTGAGATTGCTTAGGTACCCGAGCGTGTGCTGGAGGACGTCCTGGGCGTAAGCGCGGGGGATGCCGGCGACGGCATCGGTGGGCAGGGCGATACGGTAGCCAAGGTCTGCCGCGCAGATGCACAGGCCCATCACAGCCTCGTTGAGCGAGACGCCTACCGGCACGATGGTCCGCACGCCGAGGTTGCGCAGGATCGAGTCAAGCTCGGTCCCGTTGAACGGTGTAAGGCCGTGGATGCGTCGGCACATGATGTCCTCCGGCGCCGGCCCAAGCTCGGGAACCACCTCGGCGGCGGGCGTGCCCTCGAGTACCTGGCTCGGGTTCCGCACGACGTACGCCATCATGGGATTGTTGATCGAAAGGCCGGCCCGGTCCGCGCGCAGCGCGACGGTGGCGTGCACGACGCGAACCCCGGTGGCCCGCGCGCCGCGGACGAGCGCGACGGCGGCCTCGAGCACGCCCAACTCTTTGACCTCATCGGCGAGCTCACGGGTGGGCGCGTCGTCGCCGATGACGCCCTGCTGCATTTCGCAGGTGACCACGGCAGTATGGGCGGGAGCGACGAACTCCGTGAGGTCCAGGGGCATGATCGGCCTTTCGTGTTCGCGGCGTCAGTGAAGAACCGGCACCAGCGGAGTGGTGCTACCACGTGGACGGGATGACCGTCTCGCTGCGGACGGGGCCTTCGCGATGCGCCCATTACCAAATCGGGAGGGCTCCACGCGGGGTCTAACGTAGAGCAGCGGGCGGCAGACGCCCGCCGGTCGAACCATCCGCGACATTGGCCACCGGCAGTGAGGCTCGACAACCCGGACGCTCGTTGGGATGAGCGTCACTCCCCTATGGGGCGTGTCAGGAGATCTGGCCGTTCTCCCGCAACCACGGGATAGTGACCTCCATCGCCTCTCGGAGCGAGCGGGGCCGGTAGTCGAGCTCCCGCCGGGTGATCGTGTTGTCGAACCACGGCACCGGGTATTGGCGCTGAGACAACGACACCAGGGTCTCGCCGTAGCGACGGGCCTGCTCCGGATTGTCGGGATCGACGGTCAGCTCACCGATCCGGTGCGAGACACCGGCTACCTCGCAAGCCACGTTGAGCCACGCGGCCGTGGTCTGCGCGTCCTCCTGGCCGAAGCACAGGTACTTGCGGCCAGCCTTCCCCTTCGTCGCGGCGGCGATGGTGGCAGCGGCCACGTCCTCGGCCAGGACCCACGGAACCGGGTAGCTCACGTAGTCCGCAATCTTGCCGTTGATTGCGCCGCGGATGCCCCGGTTGAAGCTGGTGGCGCTCATGGCCCGGGAAAGCGTGAGGCCCGGCCCGAACGTGCCGCCGGGGATCGTGATGACGATGTCGGCCCCCTCCTCGGCGACCCGCCGCACGGCTTCGACGTAGGCCTGGCCCTTCGTCCGGGTGTACGGGTCATCGCTCCATTTCTCGGCCACCGGCGACTCCTCGGTGAGCGTCGTCGTGTGCTCGAGAAACGGCGTCGAGCTGAGGGCGACCACGCGAATGCCGTGCTTGGCGCCGGCGTCGTAGGCGTGAAACGAGCCTTCGGTGTTCGTCTTCTGAGACTCCGCCAGGTCCTGGGTGGCGCCACCGAGCAACGCGGCGGAGTTGACAATGGCATCGCACCCCTCGGCAGCCCGGATGAAGTCGTCCGCGGACCGGATGTCGCCCTCGAAGGACTCGGCCCCGATCGTCGTCAGCGGCTCGTAGTCACTCCCCGGCCGTACGAGTGCGCGCACCTCGTCGCCTGCCTCGCGCAGCAGCCGCACGACGTTCGATCCGATCAGGCCGGTGCCACCTGCCACGAGATACTTCGCCATCGGCACTCTCCGTCTTTTCTCGGTTCGCGACCATCGCTCGGCTCGGTGATCCGGAGACATTGTCGCGCTCCAGCCACGACGGCGAGCGTTCAGCGTTGCTCGCTCCCGTCGACCGCTATCGGCGCGCCTTGAGACGCTGATTGCTGAGATCGCTCGCGAGTTCCTCGTGACTGGTCACGCCAAGAGGGTGAGCACTGGCGACTCCGAGCCGGGGCCACTCCAGACAACGTCTCGAGGACCTTCGCGGCTCGGCGGTCTCCGGCGCGCCCTCGCCTCGGGAGTTGCTGGGGGCATAGTCTCCAGGTGCCACGGCATTCCGTCCGTGCGAAATCGAGGTGGGCCATGCGGATCGAATCATCGGTCACGACGGTGTCGTGGATCCCGTCGGAGGCCGTGACGGGGCCGTTGCTCAGGGGAACCTTCGACGCGGGGTTCACGCATTACGACGATCCACTCCCCGATTCGATCGAGGATCTCGAAGCGTTGCGGGCGGCGAGTGCGTTTCGGTTCGCGAATCGGCTCGCGGCCTGGGTCGAGATCGAGAACGGTCGCATCGTCGACGCCGGTTACAGCGGTGGCGGCCTGATGGGCTCGACCACGGTGCGGCTTGCCAAGGTGAACGCAACATTTCAGCCTGTGGCGTTGCCCGATATCTGCCAGGAGCCCGAACTCGCCGACACCGCGGTCCGGTTCGTGCAGACCACTGGTGGGCGCACCGGGCTCCCCGCGCCGCGCCGGGTGAAGCATCCCCCCTTTATGCAGTTCCGTGCCCCGACGGTGTGGACCACGCTTGGGCTCACGATGCGTGCTGACGGCACATCGAGCTTCGAGGTGCTCGGGGCAAGCAAGTTCCCCCGTCACTGGGTCTACGACGCTGATGGCAAGATCTCGGCGAAAGTCGGACTTGCGGACTTCAAAGACTGGTACCGCGACGCGTTCGGGAAGTACACACCGTGGGGCAACCGCGACTCCAAGGCGCTTGTCACTGCGGTGGAGACCGCGCTGGAACGCCAACTCTCGGTGACGATCATGTCGGGCGGTAAGAAGCCCGCGATCCGGAACCTCAAGAAGGGCACGTTTCTCGTCAAGCAGGGCGATCCGGGCGCTGAGCTGTTTCTGCTCCTCGACGGCATGCTGTCCGTCACGATTGACGGTGAGTCCGTCGCCGAAGTCGGGCCGGGGGCGATCCTCGGTGAGGGAGCCGTGCTCGACGGCGGGTTCCGCGCCGCGTCGCTCGAGGCCATGACGGACATCCGCGTCGCGGTCGCGCCGGCTGATCAGATCGACCACGGTGCGCTCGTCCAGCTCCGAGAACAGCATCGACTCCCGCAGCGCTGACGTCGGTGCCGCGGAGCGAGAGGCTCTAGCGGCCTTCGCGGTGCAGGACCGCTTGTGCCGCGTGCCAGCCGCACATCCCGTGCACACCGCCGCCAGGTGGTGTCGACGATGAGCACAAATACACCCCAGGCAGCGGCGTCCTCCACGGGTGCAAGGAGACCACCGGTCGCGTAACAAGTTGGCGGAGGTCGCCGGCGCCGCCGTTGATGTCACCGCCAACATCGTTGGCGTTGTACGCCTCGAGTCTGGTCGGGTCCATGGTGTGGCGAGAGATGATCCGGTCCCGAAAGCCGGGCGCGAACCGTTCGATCTGACGTTCGATCGCTTCGGTCTGATCGACGTCTGAACCATTCGGGACGTGGCAGTACGCCCACCCGGTGTGCTTCCCGGCCGGAGCGCGTGACGCATCGAACCCACTCGGCTGAGCGAGGATCACCAGCGGGTGTTCTGCGTGACGACCGGCCTGGACCGCCGCCTCGCTCACCGCGATCTCGTCGATCGTGCCCCCTACGTGGACGGTCGCCGCGCGGGCGACCTCCGGCGCAGTCCACGGAATCGGGCCGTCAAGCGCCCAGTCGATCTTGAACACGCCGGGACCGTAACGAAACCGCCGCAACGCCCGTTCATAACGGCTCGGGAGGCGGTCGCCAGCGATACGCAGCAACTGCCTCGGCGTGACGTCGAGCAGGATCGCACGGGCAGGGAGCAGCTCGGCGAGCGACGTGACCTCGGTGCCCGTGACGATCTCCCCCCCGTGGTCGCTCAAGATCGCGACCAGCGCGTCGGCAATGCGTTGGGAGCCTCCCTCAACGAGGGGCCAACCCACCAGATGCGCAAGGATCCCCATGAAGAGGCCATAGCCGCTGGTTCCCGCGGCGTCGAGCGGAAGCATCGCATGCCCGGCCATGCCCGCGAGAAGCGCACGCCCCTCGTCCGTCGCGAAGCGCGAGCGGGCGAGCCCCTCAGCGGACCGAATCGCGCTCCATCCGAATCGAGCTAACTCCACCGGAGCGTGAGGAATACTCAGCGGGGAGAGCATGGCGTCGACGATCGCCCGACCGTGTTCGACCAACGGCGAGAACAAGGACTGGTATGCAGACCGGTCGTCGCCGAGGCGATCAGCCGTGTCGTCCACCGAGCGTTCTAGGCACGCCGCCCGACCACCGTCGAGAACGTGCGCTAGGGGGGCGGCCGGCTGGATCCAGTGGACACCATGCTCGACGAGTGACATGCCGGCAAACGCCGGTGACGCCAGCGCAAGCGGATGGATCGCCGAGCAGACATCGTGGAGGAAGCCAGGGCCGGTGAGCGTGGCCGTGCGCATACCTCCACCCGGCGTCGCGGCGGCCTCCAGCACAACGACCCGCCAACCGGCGCGGGCCAACGTCACCGCGGCGACCAGACCGTTCGGACCGGCTCCGACGACCACCGCGTCGGGCTTGCCCATGCTCACGAGCAACCCTCACGCGCGTCAATCGATATCGGATGCGGCACCATCGAGGCGACGCTATCGCTTCCCCTGCGCGTGACCGAGAACCCTCGTTCGTCGCAACAGCGACGAACGTTCACATCACCTCAACGGGCCCGATTGCACAGCCGGGTCCTTGGGTTGGGCTCGTCCAAGGCTGGTCGTGATCGGCGTGACCGCCGTGGCCACCGTGCAGACCGGCCCGCCGACCGTGGCACCGATGAGCGGGCTCCCCGTCTGCGGCCGCCGGGGCTGGGTGCTCGCCGCCGCTGCTGGCCGATCGGCGCATCCGGAATCGTCGCCGTCCACGTGCGGCTTGGTGTCCGAGCCCAACGCCTCGGAGAGGGCCAGGGCCTGGCGAAGGTCCGTGACGGGAAGGGCTCGGGCTCAACGGTGTGCGGCGGGTGGGTGAACTGATGATCCTTCCTTTTGTCCCGGCACTGATCTCGGCGAGCACCGCCAGGCCCGGAAGGCGACCGGGTCGGCCGGCGAGAACAGCTGGGCCGGCTCAGCGTCGATTGCGTCGAGCCCGGCGCGGACCGGAGCCGCGATGGCACGACCCCGGTCGGCGAGGTCCCTCGTCATCCGGCGACGGTCGTCGCGGCTGACCTGCGACCGCGGTCACCACAGCGCGGCAGGCGCGGTCGCAACTCAAACGTCATGATGGGTTCGGTTGCGGCCGCGGGCTTCGATAGACATCTCAGGCCACAACGACCGCGACTGGTATCGGGATGAGTCTGCACGAGGAGGTGCGAGGATGGCTGACATACCTCGGCGCACGCTTGGTCGTACCGGCCTCGAGGTCTCGACCCTCGGGTTCGGCGCGATGGAACTACGGGGGCAGCCAACCGGCCCCGAGATCAGCGACGAGGATGCCGGAACGCTGCTCAACACCGTGCTCGACGAGGGCATCAACTTCATCGACACGTCGATCGACTACGGGCGTAGCGAGGAACTCATCGGCATGTTCCTCGCCCATCGCCGCTCGGAGTATGTACTCGCATCCAAGTGTGGGTGCGTGCCGGACGCCCCCCAGGGCTCCGAGCATGTGCACACCGCCGAGAACATCCGCCGAGGAGTGGAGCACAGCCTGCGCACGCTGAACACCGACCACCTCGACCTCGTTCAGTTCCACCGCAGCCTGACCCGCGAGGAGTTTGAGACCGAGGGCGCGCTGGAAGAGGTGCTGGTGCTGCGCGACGAGGGCAAGGTGCGCTTCGTCGGTGTATCCGCCGTGCTGCCCAACCTCCACGAGCAGATCGACATGGGCGTGTTCGACGCCTTCCAGATTCCCTACTCCGCTCTGCAGCGTGACCACGAGGGCGTCATCACCCGGGCCGCTGACGCGGGCATGGGCATCATCATCCGCGGCGGTGTGGCCCGCGGCGCGCCGGAGGACTGGGAGGGCCGCCGCTACTACATGGTGTCCAACGAGACCATGCGCGACTACTGGGAGCGGGCCAGGCTCGACGAGCTGCTCGACGGCGTGAGCCGCACGGCCTTCATGCTGCGCTTCACGCTGTCAAATCCCGACCTGGACACCACGATCGTCGGCACCAGCAGCATTGAGCACCTGCAACGCAACCTGGCCGCCGCCGCCGCCGGCCCGCTCCCCGACGACCTGCTCAGCGAAGCCAAGAACCGACTGACGGCCGCGGGTGCCCGACCAGCCCAGCGCTAGGCCAATGGGTTTCGCAACAGCCGGTTCCATGTCGGACTTGTGTTCTCCGGAGCCGGCCAGCGGGTCCCGGTCCACGACCGCGCGGATCTTAAGTCCCCTCCAACGTTCGCCCCGCTACTCATACGGGCATCTCGATGACGACCTTGCCGAGCGCGCGCCGTTCGAACACCACGCGCATGGCTTGCGCCGCGTCGGCCAACGCGAAGCGGTGGCCGATGGCCGGCCTGACCAACCCCTGCCGGTACCAGGTAAACAGCTGCTTGAAGTCCTTGGCGTTGGCCACCGGGTCGGCGACCGCCGACATCCCGTAGGCGACGCCGACGATCGAGATGCCCTTCAGGATGGTCTGGTTCGCCTTGATCAGCGGGATCTCACCGGCGGCGAACCCGATCACCAGGTAACGCCCGTTCCACGCCAAGCAACGCAGCGGCTCTCGGACGTCGGAGCCGCCAACCGTGTCGAACACGACGTCGACGCCCCGACCGCCGGTGGCCTCCTTGACCGCGGCCGACAGCGGAGTGACGACCTGGTGGTCGAGCACGATGTCGGCTCCGAGTCGGCGCGCCAGTTCGCACTTGTCCTCGCCGCCGGCGACCGCGATGACCGTCGCGCCCGCCGCTTTGGCGATCTGGACGGCGGCTGAGCCGCACCCGCCACCCGCGCCGAGGACGAGCGCCGACTCGCCAGCCCCGAGGCCGCCCCGGCGCAGGAGGCCGTGAATTCCCGTGCCGTAGGTCAGGTTGAAGGCGGCGGCCTCGTCCCAGGGCATGTCATCGGGGATGCGGTGCACCTGCTGGAACGGCGGGGTGGCCGCCACCTCGGTGGCAAACGCGCCGGAGCCGAGGACGGCGAGTACTCGGTCGCCCACCGCCAGGCCGCTGACATCGGAGCCGAGCTCGGTGATCACCCCCGCGCCTTCAGTGCCGGGGACGAACGGCGGCTCGGGCCGAGCTTGGTACAGGCCGCGAACCATGAGAACGCCGGGAAGTTCACCGACGCCGCCCGCACCGCGATTCGCACCGCGCCGGGACCAAGCGGCGGGACCTCCCAATCCTGCACCTCGATGGCGCCTCCGCCGCTCAGCTCCGTGCAGACCGCGGCCGTCGTCACCCGGCACCCCCATCGAGGGCTAGCAGGGCGCCGGTCATGTACGCCGACGCGTCCGACGCCAGAAACAGGGCTGTCCCGACGATCTCCTCGGGCCCGGCGATCCGCCGGAGGGAGATCCGGGAGGCCATTGCCTCTGCGATCTCGGCCGTCGGGATCGACCGGTCGAAGCTATCGGTGTGGAACGGGCCGCACACGATGGCATTGACCCGGATGCCCTTCGGTCCGAGCTCCTGCGACGCCGCCCGGGTCAGCGCGTTGAGCCCGGCCTTGGCGGCGGCGTAGACGACGGTGTGCGGCGTCGGGCGCATCGAGGACAAGGAGCTGATGTTGATCACCGACCCGCCAGTCCGCAGGTGCTCCGCCGCGAGGGCGGTCAGGCGGAGGGGGCCCTTCAGGTTCACCGCGACCGTCTTGTCGAACAGCGCCTCGGTGATCCCGCCAAGCGACGGCGGGACGGGGGCGATCCCGGCGTTGTTGACCAGCACGTCGAGGCCACCCATCCCCTCGACGGCGGTCGCGATCAGGGTCTCGCACTCGAGCCAGTCGCCCACGTGGCAGCCCACCGCCAGGGCCCGCCGGCCGATGGCCCGGATCTCGTCCGCGACTTCCTCGCACGCGTCGGCCTTGCGGCTGGCCACCACCACGTCAGCACCTGCCTCCGCGAACGCGCACGCCATGGCGCGCCCGAGACCCTTGCTCCCGCCGGTGACCAGCGCGACCTTGCCGTCGAGACGGAACGGCGGGAGCGTCACGCCACAGCCTGCAGGTTCGCGTCGCCCAGTGGTCGCGTATCGAGGCACGCGATGGGAGCGTTCCTCAACGTTTTAGTCAACAAGGTCGGATCCTCGCCCGTGTCGTGCGAGGGCGTCAGCGTACTTTTTGCGTGCCCGTTCCTCGAGCAGCGGGCGGTGATACGTCGGGAACAGATCCGGCGGCGACAAGATCCCCCGCGCCCGCTGCCTCGTCGAGCAGATCCAGCGGCATCCCTCCGGCAAGCCCGACTACCAGTGGGGCAGCCGCGACCGGCGAGACCGGGCCTCGCATCACGGCGTGATCGACAATCGTCAACACAACGCGAGGTGAGCGCGTCAGACTAGTATTCCATCTACTTGACTGTGATACTAGCCTGATCGGACGACACGATCAACGAGTGACGGCCCACATCGCGAGTCAGGTGAGCGCGCAGCCGATACGACGGTGGCTCCCGAGCTCAGGGGCACGTCAGCGAGCTGGTCGTCAGGGTCCGGTGGCCGGTCCGCGCGCTCCATCCGTTGCAATGCGCCCGGGACCGGCGGGAAACAGCGCTTCTCGTGGTACAAGTGCCAAACCAGGCGAGCGAACGAATCGCTCCACGCCGTGTCCGAGCCCGGAGTAACCCTCTCGTGCCCATCAAACCCTCCCCCGCCGTGCTGCGTGCCGTGGACGTTCTCGAGTTTCTCGCCACCAGGCCAGCCGACGCGCCCACGATGTCCGAGATCGCGCGTCGCACCGGCCTGAACAAGGCGACCTGCCAATCGGTGCTGCTCGCGCTGGCGGAGCGCGGGTACGTACTCCGCGACGCGTCCTCACTCGGATACTCGCTCGGGCCTGTGCTGATTCCCCTCGGGACCCTGGCGTCATCGAGTCTGCGCCTACCCCAGATCGCTCAGCCCGAGATGGAGACGCTGAGCAACACGCTCGGAGTCACGACCGTCGCGGCGGTGACCGCCGGCGCGCACATGATGGTTGTCTCCGCCGTGGGCGCTCCCCAGCCCTTCCATGTGAGTCCAGAGGTTGGCCAACTGGTGCCGTTCGTCCCGCCTCTCGGCGCGGCGTTCGTGGCGTGGGCTCCGCGGACCGAGGTCGACGCGTGGCTCAATCGAGCCCTTCGGCGGCTCAACCAAGCCGAGCGGCAGCACTTCCTCGAAGCGTTAGAGGTGGTGCGCGCGAACGGGTACAGCGTGACCCTCGACCACGCGGTCCGGGGCGAGTTCGGCCGAACGGTCGAGCAACTCGCGATCCACCCGGACTCCCAAGAGGCCCAGTCGCGGCGGGACGCCCTCATTGCCGAGCTTGGCGTCACGAACTACTTGCCGGTGAAGCTCGAGCATGGGCGAACGTATCGACTGACCCAGGTATCGGCACCAGTGTTCGATCACGCTGGCACCGTCGCTCTCGTCTTGTTAATCGTCGCCCTCGGCCTCGAACTCGAAACCGAGCAGATCGCGGCCTGTGGTCAGAGGGTTCGAGAAGCGGCAGCTCGCATAACGGAGCTAGTCGCCGGCGTACCGCCGTACCCGCACGGCGAGTGGACCGACCACCAGACCGCCGCCATGACCGGCGGGGACCGGGCGTGACCGATCTAGCACTCGGAGTGGTGGCCGGCGGCACCGCGTCCGAGATCGCCGCGCTCGAGGCGCTACCGGTGCAGTCAATCTGGGCCGGCGGTCACGTGGCATCACCGAATGGGAGCCCCGAGGCGATGGTGGGGCTCGCACGTCTCGCGTCGCTCACCGACCGCGTGCGCATCGGGACCTCGATCCTCCTGCTCCCCCTGTATCCCCCTGCGATCGTCGCGAAGCAGATTGCCGACCTCGACCGTGCCACCACCGGGCGAGTGACGCTCGGGGTAGGGATCGGGGGGGAGTACCCGGTCGAGTTCCGCGCGTGCCAGTCGCCGCGGTCCGAGCGCGGCGCGCGCACTGACGAGGCGATATCGCTCCTGCGCAAGCTGTGGAGTGGCGAGCCAGTGACGCACCGCGGGCGCTACTACTCGATGGAGGACGTGCTGATCCTTCCCGCACCGGTGCAGGCGGGTGGACCCCCGATCGTCGTCGCGGGGCGCCGCGAACCGGCGATGCGACGCGCCGCCCGGCTGGGCGACGGATGGATGCCGTATCTCTATTCTGCTCGGCGGTACGCGTCGTCGGTCGAGACGGTCAGCGCGCTCGCCCGCGAAGCGGGACGAGACCTCACCAACTTCGAGTGGTACGCCTTCGTATTCGTCGCCGTTAATCGAGACGGTGAACGCGCCCGCGAGCATGCCACCCGGTTCCTCGGCGGGATGTATAACCAAGATTTTCCAGCGATGCTGCCGAGCATCGCCGCGGTGGGAACCCCGGAGGAGGTGACATGCTCACTGCAAGCCTTCGTCGACGCGGGAGCGCGCCACCTGATCATGGCTCCCGCAACCGCCGACCGGGACGGCACGCTCGCTCGACTGTTCGACGACGTCATCCCCGAACTGCACGTGCGAGCGTAAGCGCGCCACAGTGGCGAGCCCGTGGCCACACCATCGACGAGCCGCCTGACCGTCGCGACCAGCTGTTCCTGTTCCTGACTCGATGCCACGGCAGTCAAGCCCGAGCTCCTCCGCGTCTTGCACCACCTCGCGTCCTGTGAGAATGTCGTTCTGTCAGAGCAGAATCAATTTCTTGCAAGATGCGGCTCAGCGTCACGCGCATGCGAGAGCAGCGAGAGCGGAGGAGCAGTTGACCGATCTGTTGACCTTGGAGATCGACGGGCCGATCGCCGTGCTGACCAATAACAACCCCGAGAAACGCAACGCGTTCACGGACGCGATGGATCAGCGCCTCTGGGAGATCCTGGCCCAGCTACGCGAAACGCCGGGGCTTCGAGCGGTGATCTGGCGGGGCGAAGGACATTCCTTCTCCTCGGGTCGCGACGTTTCAGCCCTCGGCGGCGGACAGGTCGAACTCACGCACCACGAGCTGATGGTCCGCGGTCATCGGGGTCTCCAGCAGCTGTTCGACTTGGACGCACCGGTACTGGTGGCCATGCAGGGCTGGGCCATCGGAGCGTCGTTCCAGCGCGCTCTGCTGGGCGACATCCGGGTGGCAGCCGATGACGCCCGGTTCATGTTGCCCGAGACCTCTCATGGCGTGATTCCCGACACCGGTGGGGTCGCTCGGCTGTACCAGATCTGTGGCCCCGGGGTAGCCAGCGACATGGTGCTCACCGGCCGCACCATGGACGCCGCCGAGGCCCTGACCCACGGCGTCGTGTCGCGCGTCGTGCCACGCGACCAGCTCGACAACACCGTCCGGGAGATGGCCGAGAGGATCGCCGCCGCCCCCGCGGTGACCATCAAGATGGCCCGTCGGATCATCAGCCACCTCACCGAACCCCAGATCCGCTCCTCCATGTCCGAGGAACTGATCGCCCAGACGTTCATCAACAAGTCGGACGACTATGCCGAGTTCCGGGCCGCCCGAGCCGAGGACCGCCAACCGCGCTACACAGGGAGCTGAGCACATGACCACCGCCGAACCAGTCGGCCTGCCGGAGCCACCCGCCCTCGGCGCCAGCGCCCTGGCTCCGGGGACCTACAACGACACCGTGGTGCTGATCACCGGCGGCGGCACCGGTCTGGGTCTGGCTGTCGCGACTGAATTCGCCCGCCTCGGCGCCGACGTGGTCATCGCCAGCCGCAAACCCGAACACCTCGATACCGGCCGTGAGGCCCTCGAGCACCTCGGAGCTCGGGTCGCCACCCCGCGCTGCGACATCCGCGACCCCGACCAAGTCGCCGCCGCCTTCGACGAGGCCGAGACTGCCTTCGGCCTGCCCGCCGTACTGGTCAACAACGCGGCGGCCAACTTCCCGGTGCCAGCCGAAGACATGTCCCCCAACGCGTGGCGCACCGTCGTGGATATCACCCTCAACGGCACGTTCTACTGCGCCCGAGAGTTCGCTCGTCGCCACCTCGCGGTCGAAACGCCGGGGTCGATCGTCAACATCGGGGCGTCCTACGCCTGGACCGGTGGCCCGGGTTTCGCCCACTCGGCGGCGGCCAAAGCCGGGGTCAAGAACATGGTCGAGACCTTGGCGGTGGAGTGGGGGCCATACGGGATCCAGGTCAATGGTCTGGTGCCTGGCCTCTTTCCCCACGAGGACATGACCGCGGACATCCAGAGCAACCTGGCCCGGACCAATGACAAGGACGTGTGCCAGCCGGCGATGCGCGTCGGCCGCGTCCGGGAGCTGGGTTGGGCCGCGACCTTCCTGGCCTCGCCCTTCGCCCGGTTCATCTCGGGTCACACCCTGGTGGTCGACGGCGCCAACTGGCAGCGTCGCCTGCTCACGAACCCGCCGGTGGTCACCGTCCGGGATCAGATGGGCAAGGACCCCTTCGAGCTGACCCAGGCATGACACCGGATCTCAACCATCGGCGCCCGCCCTCCGGTGGCCGCGGCGTCGAGCGAGCTCTGGAGCCAACCCGACGCAAATACCAAGCCGAGTTCGACCGTCTGGTCTCGGCTACTCGGGATGTCATGAGCGAGCACGGCACGGTCGATCCGACCATCGGCCAAGTCTTGGCGGTCGCGGGTCTCTCCACGAACGCCTTCTATCGTCATTTTCCCACCAAGGACGACCTACTGGTGGAGCTGGTCATGCAGGCCGGCGCCAACACCCGGTCCTTCTTGAGTCACCGCATGGCCCGCGAAGACACGCCCCGCGACCGGGTGATCGCCTGGATCGAAGGCATGTTCGACCTGCTCCGGACGGGGTCGTCGCTGCGAGCGAACCGCCCGTTCCTGTTCGCTCATCCACGATTGATCGCGCGCTTTCCGAACGAGATCGCTGCCAACATCGACCTGCTCGTGGAACCACTGGCCAGCGCAATCGACGATCTCCGCCCCGGAAGCCATCAGCAGTCGCTCGACGACGCCCATCTCCTCTACCACCAAGTGTTCAGCATCTTGTTGGACCGAGCGGCGATGGATCGGCTGAGCGACGCCGCAGAGGTGAAGCGTGTGGTCGAGTATTCACTGCGGGCGCTGGTGACTCCGCCCCGCGCTGCCGACGTCGAGCCGGATGCGCGGGCGCCGCGGATCGGGCTGCCATAGCGTGGGCTGCCGCTCGGGTCGTCCTGTTCAACCAAGTCGGAGGAGTGCGCATGCCTGTCAGCAAGCCGTCGGAGCTGCCGGAGAACGGCGGTGGCCGCTGGCCCCACACTGGCTTCCGCTCGGTGCAGTGGGGCGACATGGAGGTGGGTTACACGGTGGCGCCGGCAGTTGACTGCGCCCCCGGCTACCAGGGCTGCCGGGTGGCCTGTGCCAGTGCCCTCACTACGGCTACCTGTTGAAGGGGCGCCTGCGGGTGACCTACCCGGGGTGCGACTGGCCGGATGAAGTCGCGGCGACGGGGGACGTGTTTTTCTTCCCGGCCGGGCACACCTTGGCCTACGAAGAGGACAGCGAGGTCCTCGAGCTGAACCCGGCGTCGGCGCTGCAGGCGCTCATGCCGGGTAGCTGGATACCGCGTGGTGGAAACGCCGCGTGAGATCGTGTTCGCCGAAGCCCAGAAACACCGGGACATCGATCTGGGACTTCTCGGAATCGGTCGCGGATGGGATCATCGAGGTGAGCCCACACGAGTACAGCAGGGTGGATTGTTGGCGGACGAACGCCTCTCGCACGGCCGCTGGCACGTCTGCGGCGTGGAAGGAGTTGGGAACCGTGCTCCCGCCTTCCGGCCGGGCCCCGGGGTGAAGCGCGCTCGCGCCAAGTCGACGATCTTGGCGCGCAGCGCCTGGCTGTCACCGACGACGTTGAGCTCGTCCCGGGTGAGCAGCTGCGGGAGGCCATCACCGCCGTGACCGAGGTTCGCCACCGCGTCGTAGGTGTGATGGTGCGCTTGTTGGACGAGGGTGAGCATGCCGCCCATGGAGTGGCCGACCCCGACGGCCACGGATGACGGCACGGCACTCAGTTCGTTCGTCAACGATCCCGCTCGGAGGCGGGCCAGCAGCTCGCCGAAGGCGTGGTGGTTGGCCGAGCTCGCGACGTCGGGGGTCACGAGGAACAGGTCATCGACGGCGCTCGACTCGCCGACGCCAAGATGATCGATCGCGACGACGACGAAGCCCTGGGCCGCGAGGTGCTCCGCCATGCTGTAGTTGCCTTGGCCCTCGACGTCAAGGTCGAAGTAGCTCGTGGTGCACCTACCGCCGGCGAGGCAGCACAGCACCACGCGTGGTTGATCCGTCGGCCGGAGCTCTCGGGGAGCGCACACCCATCCGCGTATCTGGTGGCGCCCCGGCATCGGGACGACCGACGAGACGTCGACCACGACGGAGGTCTTCACCAGGACTGTCGATTCGCCGCGCATCGAGCGCACCTTCGGAGTCGGGCTTCAGTCGACCCAGAGTTCCTCGAAGATTGCGGCGTCGGCGAGGAGCTTGTCGATCTCATCGTCGCCGTACCCGTACTCACGCATGATCTCGCGGGTGTGCTGACCGACAATCGGGGGTGGACCCCAGATCTTGCCAGGCGTGTCGGAGAAGTTGATCGTGGTGCCGAAGTGCTCGAAGCGTCCAAGCTTGGGGTGCTGCTGCTCGACGACGAGTCCGAGCGCTCGCATCTCGGGGTCGTCGAAGACACCAAGCGGGAAGGTCGGATCGGCGATCTCGCAGGGGACGCCTCGGCCATCGAGCGCGAGGAACCAGTCGGCCGCGGAACGCTGCCGGAGCACCGGCTCGAGCCGATCCCACAGATCCCGGTCGTTCGCCGAACGGGCGTCGGCGTCGACGAACCGGGCGTCGGACGCGAGGTGCGGCAGGCCGAGCACGTCCATGAACGACCGCCAGTGCTCCTCACCGACCACGGCGACGCACAGCCATCCGTCGGCCGTCTCGTACAGGCGATACAGCGCGGTCAGCCCCAGTTGCATCCGGTCGAGATGCGCTCGAGAGAGCGGAGCACCGTCGGGTCCGAGCGAGCACATCGAGGCGGCCAGGAGACCGGCGTTCAGGATCGAGGTGTCGACCGTCTGGGTTTCGCCCGTTCGCGACCGGTGGTACAGCGCCTGAATCACCGCAATCGCAGACAGGAACCCGTTGCCCGTGTCACCCATGGACGTGAGGCTCCAGAACGGTCGACCGCCATCGCGACCGCCACCGTCTTCGAACGTGACTCCAGCCAGTGAGCATCCGGTCTGGTCGTTGCCGGGCGACTCCGAGCGAGGGCCAAGGTCGAAACCGCGCGTGTGACAGTAGATGATCTCGGGGTTGACCATTCGGAGCGATGCCTCGTCGCAGCGCAGCCGGCGAAGCGCGTCGCGGCGCATGTTGGAATGCACCACATCGGCCTGCTCGACGAGCCGGTGCAACACAGAAAGGCCCTCGGGAGTCTTGAGATCGATGCAGATGCTGCGCTTTCCTCGGTTCGCGCCATACGCGATGTGACAGGCGTGCCACCAAGGGTCGCGAGTCGCGTTGACCTTGATGACGTTCGCGCCGAGATCGGCCAGAACCTGCGTACCAAACGGACCTGCCACCGCGAAGCCCAGGTCAAGCACCGTGATCCCCTCGAGGGGCGCGCGCGTTTGCTGACCCCGCGAGATCGTCTCGGGTTCGCCGAGCGCAGCTGGCGCGTTCTCGGCAGCCTCGCGACGCAGCTGGTCGGTATGTTCGCCGACGCGCGGCACTGAACCCCGGACCTGGCCCGGCGTCGCGCTCATGCCGTACAGGACACCGACCTGGCGCAGCGTCCCAAGCTCGGGATGCTCGACGTCGGTCACTGCGCCCTCCGCCAGCAGCGCCGGATCCTGGAGGGCCTCCTCGGGCGTACGGACGGGTTGCAGCGGGACGCCGGCCTCCGCCGCGACACGGACCCAGTCGCCACTCGGGTATCGGGCGTAGGCCGCCACCATCTCTGGGAAGTAGTGCGCGAGCACCACGATGTTCTCCCGATCCGGCCCCACGCGGTCCGGGTCGTCCCGCACCCGGTCGACACCACGACGAAACTCGAGCGTGGAACCGTCGGCGCTCGACAGCGCGAAGCTCGGATTCGGGACCCACTGCTCAACCCACCGACCGTCGGCGCACTCAAAGAACCCCTTCGGCGCGCGCTCGTCAAAGATCCACGTTCGGTAACCAGGAGCGTCGCTGTGCTCAGCGCGCTGCCACTTCGACGCCGTCAATGCAAGCGCCGCCTGCAGCAGCGAAGTCTCTACGTGCTGTCCCCGCCCGGTATGGGCGCGGGCATAGAGCGCCGCGCTGATCGCAGTGGTCGCCAGGTATGCGGCGCAGAGGCTCGGCCACGGCGTGTACGTGAAGATAGGGCCCGATCGAGGTGATCCAGGCGCCATGCCCTCCGGAATGGGCAGCTCGGAAAGGAACGGCTCATCACCGTTTATGTACGGGATCGGGCCACCCATGTGGCCGCGCTGCTCGTGCGACAACCCAAGCCTCGCCGCGACCAGCGCGTCGTAGCCCGGTCGCTCACGGTGCGCCGAATGGTGGCCGTAGGCGGTGATCGAGCAGTACACGAGCCGCGGGTTGAGTGCGAGCAACGTGTCGGGGTCGATGCCCAACCGGGTCGTGGCGCCGGGCGAGAAGCTCTCGAGCACCACGTCCGCGGAACTCGCGAGCGCCAAGAAGACGTCACGGTCGCTGTCATTGTGCAGGTCGAGCTCCGCGCTGCGCCGACCCCGCAGCCACGACGCCGCGCCGGCGAGCGAGCGGAACGGGTCGCCACCGGGTCCCTCGACCTTCGTCACCTGCGCCCCGTTATCGGCCAGCAACATGCCAGCGATCGGTCCCGCGATGCCCCAGCTCAGGTCGAGCACACGGAGTCCCTCCAGCACACTTGCCATTTCGGCTCTCCTCGCTGATGTCAGTTGCGTGTGGTCATGACCAGTGGCGCGTGCAGCGCGGGGTCACCGAGGCGGCTGGCACCAGGCTCGTTCTTTCGTCCGGTAGGCATTGGAGGGTGACCGCACCGATGCGATGGGACGTGTGCACATCATGCTCTCCTTGGCGCAGGGTCAGGGCCTGGTCAAGATCGCACCGGTGCGACTTGCCGACACGAGCACGGCATCCGGATCGACGACCTGATTGACCGCGGTACCGCGGAGCTGGCGCACCGCCTCGAGGACGAGGTTGAGGCCGTGGATGTAGCCCTCACCGATCAGGCCACCGTTCGTGTTGCACGGCAGTGCGCCGTCAAGCCCGAGGTTGCCGTCGGCTATGAAGTGCTTGGCTTCGCCGCGCTCGCAGAATCCGAGTCCCTCCAGCTGCATCAGCAGGATGGGCGAGAATGCGTCGTAGATCATGGCGGCATCGATGTCGCCGCGATCGATACCAAACCGACCGAACAGGAGTTTGGCGAGCGCGACCGAGCCTTCCATGACGGACAGGTCTGGGCGGTAGTGGTCAGAGGCGATCTCCTGCTCGAAGAGACCGGCGCCTCCCGCTGCCGCGATGAGGACGGGCGGCTGCGCAGTGTCACGCGCAAGCTCACCGCTGGCGACAACGACTGCGACAGACCCGTCGGTCTCCTGACAGCAGTCGAACATGCGGATGCAGGGTTGCGCGATCCAGCGCGACGCCTGATGGTCATCGAGCGTAATGGGTCGATCGAATCCCCACGCGGCCGGATTCGTCGACGCGTAGGCCCGCAATTGCACGACCGCACGGCCGAAGTCCTCGCTCGAGACCCCGAACGTGTGCATGTACCGAGTCGAGTTCAGAGCCATCCACGCTGCCGGTGTCAACACGCCAAACGGCATACACCACTGCATGGCGGTCGTGCCCGAGTGACCCGAGGTCGGGCTCGGAGTGGTCTTCGCTCCGCCGAAACGTGTGGCACCGGAGCGGGCCCTGATCGCCCGGTACGCGACCACGACTTCAGCGGCGCCGCTCGCGACCGCACTCGCCGCGTGCAACAGCACGCCCATCGCGCCACCGCCGCCGTATGGCACCCGGCTCGAGTAGTTGATCTGTGGAAAGCCCACCGATCGCACGAGCTCGGTCTCCTCGACCGGGTCGATCGTGTAGCTCACAAGGCCATCGACATCGCTCGGCTGGAGTCCCGCGTCCGCGAGGGCCGCGGTGATCGATTCGCAGGCGAGTTGCAGCTCACTGCGAGCCGCGTCTTTCGAGAACTCGGTCTGTCCGATTCCAATGATCGCCGTCGACCCGGCAAAGCTAGGCCGGCTCATTGGCGCCTTTCCAGGACGCGGGGACGAAACACCGGCACCGCCATGCCGTCAGCCGTCGGCTCGAAGCAGACCTCCACCGGGAGCCCGATCTCCACCTCGTCGGGCAAGAGCTCGACGAGGTTGGTAACCAGGCGGATGCCCTCGTCGAGCTCGACGAGCGCGGCAATCACCGGGTAGTCGAACTGTGGGTTCTGTGGGTGGTGCAGGACCGCAAAGCTGTACACGGTCCCGCGGCCCGACAGATCGACGGCGCCCCATGCGAGGGTGCCGCAGTGCGGGCACATCGGCCGCGGAGGATGTCGCAACTTGCCGCAACCGCCACAACCCTGCGCAACGAGTCGGTGCTCCCCAACCGCATCCCAGAAGAACTTGTTGTCCGCGGTCAGGATCGGCGCGGGCCGACGCGGCGAGTTCGTCACACGACCCACGGTCGCCGACCGTCCCCCGGTAATAGCCGGCCGAACCGCACGCCCGCGGAGCGTTGACGGGCGACCGGGAGGTCGCTGCCCTCGAACTCACGGGCGAGCGCGACCTGGGTGCGGCGCGCGAGCTGCGGGTGGACGTCGTTGAGCGAGGCCCTCTCGTTGTCGACCGGCTCGACCAGGCAACGCGCGGCGCCGCCGAGCGGCGCGCCGCGATCGGTGCCCGATGACAGCACGAGGATCGTCGCCGGAGTGTCGCCGAACCCCGGCACCACCGTCAGGTCGCCACTGCGAGCCGTCTCACCGCCGCATGGAAGGCCCGACGTCCCGATCGTTGCCATGCATTCCTCGACTCGCTCGGACGCTTGCCTGCCGGAGACTCGCTCGGACGCTTGCCTGCCGGAAACGATAGTAGTTAGTATGACTTGGAGTCAACTGCGTCGCGTCTGGGGCGTAGCTGGATGGGTTGCCCACCCGAGGAGTGCTCGATGCACCGTCGCCTGATTTCCGCCGATTCTCACGTGAAGGTCTCCCTCGAAGCCATCCGCGGACGCGTCCCGACCTCGCTGCGCGGGGCATTCGACGACGCCACCGCGCTTCAGGCTGCCCGAGACAAGGAGCTACGCGGCGGGCGAGCCCTCGACATGTCTGACTGGGACATGGAGGCATTTCGCGATCCTGGATACTCCGATCCGATTGCGCGACTCGCCGCGATGGACCGCGACGGCGTCCAGGCCGAAGTGCTCTACTCGGAGGTATCGGCCTTCCGCAGCTTCGGGCTCGTGAAGGGCGACTGGCGACCCATCAGCCGCGCCTTCTCGGACCATCTCAGCGACTTCGCATCCGTCGACCCGGACCGCCTCGCAGTGTCCTACCAAGTGCCGATCATCGACATCGACTACGCGGTGGAAGAGGTGCTCCGCCTTGCCGGGCTCGGGGCACGGTCGGTGCATCTGCCCAACTTCCCGTCCGAGTTCAGCCTCCCCGATTACCACGATTCCCGCTATGACCCACTTTGGGGCGCGCTCTCGGAAACGGGTGTCGCGATCTCGCATCACCTTGGTACCGCGCCGCACCTCTACAGCGTGTTCCAGCGCGATCCTACGCCCCAAGCGGGCATCTTCACCTCGCTTCCTTCCCTCAGCCTCGCCGAAGTCATCGCGTGGTGGATCCTCACCGGCACGCTCGAGCGCTTCCCAAAACTCAAGATCGTCTTCGTCGAACCCAACCTCTACTGGGTCGCAGGGTTCCTCGCCGCGCTCGACCGAAAGGCCGCCGGCGTGTACGACTTCCCCGGCATGAAGCTGACTCCCACCGAATACTTCCAACGCAACATGGCAGTCACGTTCATGGACGACGAGTTCGGCCTCCGCCAACGTCACGAACTCGGGGTCGAGAACATCCTGTGGTCCACCGACTTCCCCCACCCCGCGACCACATGGCCGAACTCGCAGGCCGTCGTGGCGCGTCAGTTCGCCGACATCCCCGAGAATGAGCGAGACCTGATCTGTGCCGGAAATGCATCTCGCCTCTACAACCTCTGACGGGCCACTCACGAACATCCAGCGCATCTACCGCAACGAGAAACCCTGCTCCTCGGCCCGCTGTCTGACCGCATACGCCACACCGCGCACGAGCATCTCTCGCTGAACTGTGTCGTCAGCCGTGTCAGCAAGGCTGGAACCAATGAGAGTCCCGGAGAGGTAACCCCGCAACGCCAAGAACACGTATCGAACGAGTTCATCGTCACCGGCTGCGTCCCCCAACACCTGGACGAATAACGGGCGCCAAGCCCGGCTCAGCTCGGCGCCATGCACGGCAATCGCCTGTCTCGTGGCTTCCGAGGCGTCCGGCGCACGGCTGAGGTCCAACAGGATCTGCAGATGCGCCAGATGATCGGGATGCGCGTAATACGACGCGAATACCTCGAGCACCGATCGCAGCCGCTCTTCGAGTGTCGTCCCCTCGATCTGCGCGGTCGCGACCCGCTCCTGCAACCATCCCCACCGCTCGTTCAGCAGCTCGAGGAGGAGCGCCTCACGCGTACCGAACTGATGCTGGAGCGTCCCCCAAGTGACACCGGCCCGACGAGCGATCTCGTTCGAGCTCGTCTGGTAATAGCCCTTCGCGAGAATGCTCTCCACCGCCGCCGTGAGGACACGCGCCCGCGTCACCTCACCATCGGAGCGCCGCCGCTTACGACGAGACGCGACGTCGTCGCCCAAGGCGGCGGGAGCCCACGACGGGGCCTTCTCCGGGGGCACCTTTCTATTCACGTGGGAAGGCGCCATGCGCAAGCCATCGCAGATCAAGGGGCCGCCACCATCTACTACCGGTCCACTGGTGCATCGGCGTCGAGCTCATCCTCTTGCCGCGGCGTTTCGAACTGCTCGGCCCGCGGAGGGTGGCATCGCGGCGCAGCGAGCGTAAAGGCGGACGAGACATCTACACGCCCGGCCACGACGAACTCAAGGAGATTCGGCTGGCTGGGCATCCTCTCGGGGGCCACGCCCCTGATGGTGGACGTCCGTCAAACCAGAGGAAGGCCGTTGGAGACGCTGCCGTAATACGGGAAGGGTAGGTCAGCGGGAGCCCAGCTCCTGTCGTACGAGCGTCGCCAGCTCGGCGAGGGCCTCGTTCGCTTGGGGGATCAACGCTGGTATGGACGCGAAACCGTGAATCTGGCCCGGGTAGCGGCGGGCGGCGGGCGGAAGCCCTTGAAGGTCGCGCACGACCGCCGGTGCCGTGTAGGGCTGACCTTCTTGGCCAGCGAGATAGACCTTCCATCTCAGCTCCAGGAATGGCGTGGTCGTTAGGTATCCGTCGGCAAACTCGAGCGCGGAGCGGTCCTCAGGGCTGGGCCGATCATTGGATAGATGAGAACCTGAAGTCGGAGGCTTGGCTCGCCTTCGTCTCGGGCTCTGACGGCCGACAGAGCCGCTAGCGCGCCGCCGGCGCTGTCCCCCATGACCATGAGCTGGTCCGGGTTGCCGCCCAGCTCTCCTGCGTGTTTCGCGGCCCAAGTGAGAGTTGCGCGGGAGCCGGTCGCCCCAGGAACGCTGCGCGTGTGTTGCTTGGCGTCAGCGTGGGCCCTCATCGTGCAAGGACTTCTACGGGGAGCTGCTCGTGTCGTCGGACCATAAGACTGTTGACCCACCGCGGCGCGTGCTCGGGGTCGAGGGTGATGCTGCTGGTGCGCTCGAGCAGCACGGTCAGCACGTTGCGCGCCTCGATGCGGGCGAGGGGCGCCCCGACGCAGTGGTGGATGCCGCGTCCGAATGACACGTGGTGGCGCGGCACCTGCCGTTGGAGCTCGACCTCGTCGGGTCGTTCGAACTCGACGTCGTCACGGTTGGCGGCGCCCCAGAGCAACAGGACCGTGGCGCCGGCCGGGATGTCGACGCCGCCAAGCGCCGTGTCCTTGGGCACGAAACGCATGTGGTAGCGGAACGGCGGCTCCAGGCGCAGCGCCTCTTCCACGAACATCGGGATCCACTCGGGGTTCTGGCGGAGGTGCTGCTGAAGCTCCTGGTGCTCGGCCAGGATGCGCACCGCGTTGCCGAGCAGGCTCGTGGTGGACTCACCTCCGGCGCTCAGCAAGGTTTGCAGGATGACATTGGCTTCGAAGTCGCCGAACACCCCGGCGGCCACGCCGCGGGCGACGGCGCCGAGGAGATCGTCACCTGGCTCCTTTACCGCCGTCGAAAGCTGATCGGCGATCCAGGTCTGAATCTCGCCGCTGCGGCCCATGAGCTCGATCAGCTCGTCGAGGGTCAGCGTCGACCCCAACATCGCTGTCGAGTCGAACGCCGCGCTCAAGAGTTGGTCCACGTTGCTGTCGTGGAAGCCAATGAGGCGGCTGATCATCGTGATCGGCACGACGTTGCCGACCGCGGTCATGAACTCGACGGTCCCGCTGTCCAGCGCCCGCGTCACGCACCCGTTGGCGATGTCGACGACGTCGGGCTCGAGCTCCTCCATGCGCTTGGCAACCAGCTCGGGGAAGACGGTGCCGCGGTGCAACGCGTGCGCGGGCGGATCGGCGGTGGCGAGCGCCTGTACGCCGGCGTCACCGAAAGGGAGACGGCAGGGCATCCCTGCCTCGTCGCGGTAGAGCAGACACTGGATTTTGGACGAGAAGTCTTCGACCCGGCCGGTTGCCTCCGCCAACAGCTCGAACGTGCTGACCGTGAACAACCCGGTACCGGGGATCTCCCACACCGGCGCCTGGGCGCGGAGCCGGCGGTAGAACGGGTACGGATCGTCGATCACCGTCGGGTCGAGCAGCAGCGTTCCGGAGATCCCTCGGGTCATGTCACGTCTCCCCCTCGGCGGCGACTGCCCGCTCCCGGTTCGGGGCGGATCGCGTCATGTGCGATCAAGTCAAGTGGGGAGTTCGCGTTGGAAGGCGATTTGGATGTCCCTTTCGGTGGCAGCTTCGGAGACCAGGATGACTTCGTCCCCGGCTTGGAGGTGGAAGGAGCCTCCGGGGACGTGGGGTTCGCTGTCGCGGATGATGGTGGCGATGACCGTCCCGGGCGGGAGGGAGATCTGGGCGAGTGTCTTGCCGACGGCGACGGACATCTCGCTGATGGTGGTCTCGATCATGCGGACGCCGGCGGTGCCGAGTTGCAGGAGGTCCACGGTTTCAGTTGAGCCGGTCGCCTCCTGGATGAGGGATAGGAGCGTCGCGGAGGCGGATACGGCGACGTCGACGCCCCAGCGTTCGTTGAAGAGCCAGCGGTTCTCGGGGTAGTTGTTGCGGGCCACCACACGGGGGACGTCGAATTGACGTTTGGCCAGCAGCGAGATCACGAGGTTGTCCTCGTCGTCGCCCGTAGTGGCGACGAGCACGTCGGCCTTGAGCGCGCCGGCTTCTTCGAGAACCGAGGGATCGCAAGCGTCACCCCAGAGGATCTGGGCGCGCAGGTGCCCCTTGAGGCGATCAACGAGTTCGTCGTCGACGTCGACGAGGGTGACTTCGTTGCTGGTCGCGAGGGCCCGGGCCATCTCTTGTCCCAGGACACCGGCGCCGGTGATGACTGCCCTCATTGGCCGAGCTCCTTGTTGAGGAAGCTGTTGAGGCGACTCGTCGCGCTCGACGCGACGACGAAGCTGATCAGGTCGCTGGCCTCGATGGTCGTTTCGGAGCCGGGGATGATCGAGCGTCCGCCCCGGGTGACCTCGACGACCTGAATCTCGCCTTCGACATTGAATTCGCGTATGGGGCGCCCGTGCAGATAGGTCGGGACAGTCGAGCGGAGCAGCAGGGTCTCGCCGTTGCCGAATGTGACTTCAGCTTGAAGGTTGCGGTGGAACAACAGATGGTGGATCTCGTTGATGGCCCATCGCACGCTTGCGACCGTGGTGATGCCGAGATCTCGGTAGATGTCTGCCCGGCGGGGATCGTAGATGCGGGCGACGACTTTGGGAACGTGGAACTCGTCGCGGGCGGTTCGGGCGCCGACGATGTTGGAGTTGTCTCCGGAGGTGACGGCGATGAACGCGTCGCTCTCCTCGATCCCGGCGTCGAGGAGCACCGGTCGGCTGAAGCCGATACCGGTCACGTACCGACCGGCGTAGCGCTTCGAGAGCCGAATGCGGGCCTTCGGGTTCTTGTCGATGATGCACACGGAGTGACCCTCACCGTCGAGGCGCTCCGCGAGGCCTGCGCCGACCCGGCCACATCCCATAACGATGACGTGCATCTAGGTCTCCTGGTGCTCGAGAATTGGGATTTGTCGCGTTCGCGGCGCGGCGGCCTGCGGATCTCGACGAGAACGAACGTAGGCCTTGCGCAGCTCATCAGCAACGAGAAGGGCGAGGCCGAAGACCGCCAGCATGAGCCAGTCGTAGATGGTGAGCGGAGCGGTGTGGAACACGCCTTGCAGAACGGGCAGATAGCTGATGGCTGAGATGATGCCGAGCCCGAAGAATTCAGCCAGCACGAGCGGCACGTTGGAGAGAAGCCCGACCTTGAACACACTTTCCTCGTCGGTACGCACGGCGAAGCCGTTGAAGAACTGGCTGATGACAATTCCAGCTTGCGTCATCGTGATCGCTTCTCGATAGGTCGGATTCGTAATTGTGAAGGCGCCGAAGGGGAGGTGCGCCGAGTGGATACGCCAGAAGAACGCGAAGGTGACGCCGATCGATTGGATGATGCCCAGGAACAAGAAGCGGCGCACGACCACAGCCGAGAAGAGCCGCTCCGAGGGGGGCCGCGGTGGACGGTCCATGATCCCGGGCTCCGGCGGCTCGGCGCCGAGCGCGAGGGCCGGCATCACGTCGGAGCCGAGGTCGATGGCAAGGACCTGGAGCGCGGTGAGCGGGACGAGCGGGAATCCGACGATGGCGGCCGCGAGGATCGGTGTGAGCTCCGCGATGTTGTGACTGAACAGGTAGATGAGAAATTTGCGGATGTTTTGGTAGACGGACCGCCCGAGTTCCACCGCGCGTACGATCGACGCGAAGGAGTCGTCGAGCAGCACCATCACCGCGGCCTCGCGGGCGACATCCGTTCCCGCGAGACCCATCGCGACGCCGATATCTGCTCGTTTGAGGGCCGGTGCGTCGTTCACCCCGTCGCCCGTGACAGCGACGATCTCTCCCATGTTCTTGAGCGCGGCAACTACCTGCATCTTGTGTTCGGGCCGGACCCTTGCGAAGACCACTTCCCAGTGCTCGGCAAGCACCGCCTCCAGAGCCTTGTCGTCGAGCGATTCCAGTTCCGCGCCGCTGACGACGCGGGCTGATGGACTGGTGACGATCCCGACCTTCCGGGCGATCGCCTCGGCGGTGAGCCCGTAGTCACCGGTCACCATGACGATCCGAATGCCGGCTCGCCGACACGAGACCACCGCCTCCACGACGTCAGGCCGGGGCGGGTCGAGCATGCCCACTAAGCCCAAGAAGACAAGGTCGTGCTCGGCCTCATCCTGGGACGGCCGCTCCGACGACACGATGCGAGTACCGACACCAAGCACCCGCAAGGCCTGTTCGGCGAACGTGTCGTTCGCGGCCACGATCTCGCGTCGCAACTCGTCGGTAAGGTCGACCTCGCGGCCTTCCCAGAGTATGGACCGACACCGCGAGAGCAGCTCTTGCGGCGAGCCCTTGACATGTGCCGCAGCCGCGCCGTCCCCGCGGTGGACCGTCGTCATGAGCTTGCGGTCCGAGTCGAAGGGAAACTCTGCCACTCGCGGTGCCTTCGCCACCTCCGCCGCGACCTCGACGCCGGCCTTGGCGGCCGCGACGACGATCGCGCCTTCGGTGGTGTCCCCGAGGATCCGCCATCCCAGTTGACGCTCGGGGTCGGGCTCCAGCAGCTTGGCGTCCGCGCACAGCGCCGCCACCCGCAGCAACTCACGGATACTCTCCGCGTCTTCTACCTCCCCCGCGGGGGCGTAGCCGACCCCGTTCACCGCGTGGCTGTGCCCCGACGCCCAGATCGCCTGCACGGTCATCTCGGCCTTCGTCAGCGTTCCGGTCTTGTCCGTGCAGATCACCGTGGTCGAGCCAAGCGTCTCGACCGCCGAGAGCCGCTTGATGAGTGCGTTGCGGCGCGCCATGCGCCGGACCCCGATCGCCAGCGACACCGACAGGGTTGCCGGCAGCCCCTCAGGAACCAGCGCGACCATCACGCCGAGCGCGAATACAAACGATTCCACGAGTGCATTGCCCGTACCCACCCGCAGCCCGAACAACAGCGCGCCGATCCCGATCGCGGCGGCAGACACGCGCTTCGCCATAATCGCGACCTGGCGTTGGAGTGGACTCTTCTCCTCAACCACCGCCGCGGTTAGCTGATAGATGCGTCCGAACTCGGTGCTCTGGCCAGTCGCGAATGCCACCGCCTTGCCCGTGCCGTTCACGACGGACGTGCCCATGAACACCACGTTGCGGCTCTCGAGGAGATCCGTACCCGCCCCAGCCGGATCATCTGTTCGCCCGACCGGGTCGCTCTCTCCCGTGAGGGCCACATTGTTCACGCTGAGGTCATGCGCCTCCGCGATTCGGCAGTCACACGAGATCGCGTCGCCAGCCTCCAAGGTGACGACGTCTCCCGGCACCAGCTCCTCAGCAGCGATCTCGACACGCTCCCCGTCCCGGATCACGCGACACGCCTTCGGCACCAAGGCCTTGAGCGCCTCGGCAGTCCGTTCCGCTGAATACTCCTGAAAGAAGCCGATTACGGCATTCAGCAGCACCACACCAAGAATCGCTAGACCGAGCTGCAGATTGCCGACATCATGCGGAACCTGGATGAAGTAGGCGACGAAGGTGATCGCCGACGCCGCGATCAACACCAACGCGAACAGATCGGTGAACTGCTCGAAGAACCGGAACACCAACGGGCGACCCCGTGCCTTGGGAAGCTCGTTGCGACCGAACTTCTCCAGGCGGGTCGCCACCTCCTCGCCAGTGAGCCCGCGTGGCGAACTCGCCAACTCGCCATAGACCTCGAGGCGCGGCAGCGCCTGCACGGGCACCCGAGGACGCGTCGGTTCGGACGTCATCGACGCGCCACTCAGCTCACACCCCTCGGCCGGTCAAACCCACGTGATCACGGATCGATCCCCGATTGCCGGCCAACCGATTCATGCGGCGCCACAAACCCGAGTCGGCGCCCTGTATTGCCTATCCGTGCAGAGACGACTGAACAGGTCGGCACAGGCCAGCCGCCACACGACGCCGAACTCTTCGCCGCACCCACGCACATTACCTCGGGCCAGGCAGCCAGTCTGTCGGGGCGCGTCAGTCGTCAAGATCACCGGTCACCCACCACTGGGTCACAGTGCGCTGACGCGCGGCCACTACACGCATCCCCCCCTCGCATGAGCCATCCCCGCGGCGACCTCGACTAGGCCGCCATCACACCGCAGCGCACCGATCCGAACCGGCACGTCGCCAGGTCCGACCCGGACTTGACAGTGACCTGGGGCGCCGCCACCGGTGGTTGACGCATGGATCACCCGGTTCCTAACTCCGGGCCCGAGTGGCTCAAGCACGACTTCTCAGAGCCGTCGCTCGCTGGCCAGCGCGGGCACTCGCAGCACGACGGGATCCGCTTCGCCCGGTCCATTGCGAGCCGGATCCCTCCCTACAGTTACAGGGTTATGGATTCCGCCGTCCTCTTCGACTTCAAGCGTCCCGACTGCAAACTCGTTCGAGGCATCGCCAGCGAACATCGCGAGCCGGTCTGCGGCATGAACCCGGCGCTGATCGAAGGCCTCCTGGCGGGAACCGAGCTCCCCAACCTCACGCCGGTGCTAGACCCGAGGCCACACGAATGCTGCGTCGCAGTCACGGCTGCCGCCAGCGGGTGACTCGCCGCCGACCCCGCCCTGAATTGCTAGGAGCCCGGTGATGGAGATCTTTAAGGAGTTCACCTTCGAGGCAGCGCATCGCCTCCCAAACGTCCCTCCGGGTCATAAGTGCTCGCGTCTGCACGGCCATTCGTTTCGAGTCAGCGTCCACGTCGAGGCGCCGGTGGGTGACGACACCGGATGGGTGCGGGACTTCGCGGATCTGACCGGTGCCATGCAGCCAGTCCTCGCCTGCCTCGACCATTACTACTTAAACGAGATCAGCGGGCTCGAGAACCCGACGAGTGAGATCCTGGCAGGCTGGATCTGGGAACGGCTCCGGCCATCGCTACCGGAGCTGTCGCAGGTTGTGATCCGCGAGACCTGCACTTCGGGGTGTGTTTATCGAGGCCACGGATGACTCCAGACGCTTTGGTGGGCCCGAGCCCGGGTGGCAGGGTCGCGGTGCTCACCAGCGGTGGGCTCGACAGCGCAATCCTGGTCGCAGACTTTCTCGGGCGGGGCCAGGTCGTGCAACCCATCTACGTGCGGTTCGGTCTCTCCTGGGAGGAGGCGGAGGAAGCGCACCTTCGGCGTTTCCTGGACACGTTGACGAGTGCTGGAATTCGTCCGCTCGTCACCCTTGACTACCCGATGGCGGACGTCTACGGCGCCCATTGGAGCGTGTCAGCCCAAGGAATTCCTGGTGCACACTCTCCCGACGATGCCGTCTACTTGCCCGGGCGCAACCTCTTGTTGTTCGCGAAGTCGTGCGTGTGGTGCGCGCTCCACGACTATCCGGCAATCGCCGTCGGCACCCTGAAGGGCAATCCCTTCGACGACAGCAGCCGTGATTTCTTCAACTCGTTCGCATCTCTCGTAGATGTCGCCATGGACTATCCGATCTCGATCGTCGCACCGTTTTCAGATTTCACCAAAGCCGACGTTCTCGGACTCGGTCGTGGTCTCGAGCTCCAACACACCTTCTCGTGCATCGATCCGAAAGCCGGGGATCACTGCGGGCAGTGCAACAAGTGCGCCGAGCGTCGACGTGCGTTCGCAGCTCTGGCGATTGCCGATGTCACACGCTATGCGCAGCCCTGAACCTTCTCGACCGTGAGTACCGTGCGGCGCCGTTACGTGGCTCCCGTCTCCTTCGGGCTAGGAGATCTGGTGGTTTCCCTGCCGGTGATCCAGGCCTGCATCGCCGACGCCGAGCGGCGCCAGGAGGAGATCTGGCTCATCGCGCGGTCATCCGGGCAGGCTGCCCTCGCGGAGCGCATCGAAGGACTCGCGGGTTCAGTGAGTGAGGACGCCTTCGATCCCACCCAAGCCGACGGTCTTGTCGTAGATCTGCGCGACCATCGACTCCAGCGCGACCACTGGTGGGGGTCACCAGAATTCGATCGGACCGTCGGGCCACTCTCGATCAATGAGATCCTCGATCGCATCGGGACCGACTTTGGAATCGATGCCGACTTCGCTCGACCTGTCCCCTTGCTGGCACGCCCCCGACCCGAGGTTTCCGACGTCGTGGTGCTGGTCACGGAGACAGATGGGCCATCCAAGCGCTGGCCCGCCGAACGCTGGACGAGCCTCGCCGCCCAGATCCACCACGCCGGCGGGGACGCCCGTATGGTCACCCGATACGGGGCAACCCCAGACTTGCGCGACACTGGAATCAGGGAAATCCATGCACCGAGTCCGGGTGATGCGGTGGACCTCCTCACTTCTTGCCGCGCGGTTGTCGGCGTGGACACCGGCTTGACCCACATCGCGGCTCAGCAAGTCACGCCGACGGTGACCATCACCCGAGACAGGCCGGTGTTCTACCGGCCCTGGCCACACTGTCGCGCCGTCATCGGCAACCGGTGCGACGACGATTGCGTCTCGATCGAGCGCGAGCGGGCATACAACCGGAGCGGGAGCTTGCGCGGCCTCGAGTGGAAGCCTCAGGCATGCCCGGTCGCGGGTCGGTGTCTGGACCCGGTCTCGCCCGATCGCGTGATGCGGGCGCTCGAGGGCCTGCTGTGACGAGCGAACAGCCACATGGTGACGGACCGCATGGTCGTGCGTCGACCGATCCAAGCGACCTCGCCGGCGCGCCGCTCGACTCGTATCCCGACAGCCACGTCCGCAACTCCCAGCCTGAGGGCATCGGGCGGGTCGTCGCCGTGGGTGAGCTCTGCGCCTGGAACAACCTCGGTCGAAACGTCGTGTTTGCCTCGCCGGATTGTCGGCCGCTTGCGATCTTCGATCAGACTGAATTTCCGGATGAAGATGAGCCGTCGCAATTCGATCTCGATGTCCACGCCATCCTGGAGATCCCCAGTCTCGATGTCATCGTCGTGCTCAATCATCTCGGATCGCTGCGGGCCTTTCGACGCTCCGAGATTCGCGTGGTGCCGGGTCGTGTCGATCGCATTGATCCACTGTGGACATGCCGGTTCGTAGAGGACATGGAACGGGTCGTGGCGGTTGGCGATCGACTGGTCGGATCCCGCCCGCGAGCGCAACACGCCGGAGGACTGCTGGTGTCCGAGCCGATCAGCGCAACACGCGGTCGAGTCCGCCTCGACGCGGAGGTGAAGCTGGAGGACTGGGGAGTCGTCACCGCGCTCGGCTCAGTGTCCACGGCGCGACGGGATTGGGTCGCCATTGGAGGGGGCGGTCGGGTGGGCCTGATCTCGATCCAGAACGGAACGGTCGGCCGACCGCGCTGGGACATTGACCTTGACTTCGAACCCGCCGTCTTGGTGTGGAGTGATGGGCTCCTGTGGGTCGCCGGCCCCGCGCTCGGTGCCGCCGGAGTCGGCGACTACGACTGGGAGCGACTGGGAGGGGGCGGCTTTGCTGGCGTGGACCCCCGCGACGGCAGCCGGGTCGTCGAGGGGCGGTTCGCTCAGGATCTCGCGTGGGGGAACGGCGGTACCGCGGTCGTGATGAGCCGCACTTCGGTCTACGGGATCGACCGGACCGGCGCGGTATGCGTGTTCAGCGCGCAGAACGGGACCTGCCTGATGCGCACCGCTCCCGTCGCTGCCCATTCACTCGGTATCGCGCACGCCGCGATCATCGCCGACCACGTCGTGTATGGCCTCAATCGCGGGGGATACCGGCTTTATCGCGTCGATATCTCCAGGATCGCGAGCCGGAACAGCGACTGAGCCGGATCAGATGCCACTCGGTGGGCGCAACTACTGCGCGTAGAGCTTCAAGCTCTGATACGGGACGAACCGCCTCCTGCCCTCCCGCACGTCGGCGAGCAGCGCATCGAGGGCTTCCGTGAGCACGGCCAGCTGGCCATAGAGGACCGGGAGGCGCGGGGCATAGCTCTCAGCTCGCGACCCGTCTGAGCCGACCGCGAGCTCCGTGTGATGGATCCGAATCACGAGCACGGACAGACGATCGAAGACCATCGCCGGACTCTCGGTGGCCGGCGTCGCCGACGGCACCTGGGCCATGGTGCCGTCGATGGCCACGTCGATCTGCTCAACCAGCCGGTGCCGCTGGGCATTGAGCCGGTCGATCGTCTCCTTCGCCTGCGCGATCGTCGCAATGTCTACGCCGGGCGCGCGGACACGGTCCTCACACCCCCATTGGCTGAGATTGGTGGCGTGCAGCTCGACCAGCAACTCGACGAGCCGGCCGGTCCTGGGCGGAGCTTCCTCGCGCAGGACACGTTGGTACTCGGCCACCACGTCATCGATGCACAGCGCATCGTCGTCAGGAGTCGGAGCCATATGCGACCGGTGCGGGAACGTAGCACACGATCAGTGTTGGCGAACTCAAGATCGCCCCTCCAGGTAGCGCAGGACCGACCGAGCGGCGAGTACGCCTTGGCCGAACGCCGCGGCAACGCGTGGATACGCGTTCGACACGACGTCACCGGAGGCGAACACGCCTTCTCGGTTCGTACGCAGGTCTCGATCGACAATGACCGCCCCGGACCGATCGAGGTCTAGCTGTCCCTCGAAGGGAGTGGTGTTTGGCACGCGCGCAATCTTGACGATCACTCCCTGCACGGAGATCGGCCGCCGTTCATCGGTCGTGGGCCGGACCAGTTCAATCCCCTCGAGGCGATCGGTTCCCTTGACCGCAGCCAGTTCCCATCCGGCAAACTCCTCGATGCGGGTTTCGTCGTGGATCTGTCGCACGATGTCGTGTCGCGCGGTCAAATGCTCGGATCGATACACAAGCTTCACGGTGGAGCCAGTCCGGGCGAGCACAAGTGCGTCGAGGGTCGCGCTGTCGCCACCGCCGATCACCGCTACTTCACGTCCGACGAACCGGCGTGGCTCCCCCTCCAGCTGATAGGTGACAGCACCGCCAAATGCTCCATCCGGGGCGGTGTCGAGTTCCTGTCGCCTCGTGCCGGTGGCTACGACGAGCGCTCGAGCCGACCAACGACCGCCTCGAGTCTCGATCCATCGATCGCCCAGGTCCGCCCGTGTCACGGGATGCGAGAGATACGCCCGCTCATCGAGGATGGCCGCTGACTCCTGGAGGGCCCGCTGCAGCACCGAACCGTCGTCAAAACGTCCGGCAGCGACGTTGCGAACCGAGTGTGAGATCTCCGGGAGTTGACCGCCCAGGACGGAGCGAAGCTCCACTAAAACGGTATCGAGCTGAACATCGAAACACTCCAACGCGCAGCTCACGCCCGCCGGGCCGCCACCGACCACGATGACGTCGTGATGCTCGTTGCCGGTCATGCCCACCAGCGTATGGTCGGGGCCGCCGACTCGGAAGTCGCGCGGCTAGCCCGGCGCTGGTCGAAAGAGGCCGTCGGTGAGGGAATTGACTGAGACGATGGTCGACTGGTTGCCAGGGATACCCGTGTGGACCGTGGTCGTAAACGAGTACGACGCCAGCAGACCCTGGTAGTTCGCGTTTTCAAGGAATGTGCGGACGTTGGCTGGAGTCTGTGAGTTGATGCTCCGAGCGGCTGAGGCCATCATCGAGATTGCGTCGTAGGCCTGCGCATAGGGCACGATGGAACCGTTGAGGCTCGCGGCATGAAGCCGATGACGCACCTGGTCCCGGAAACTACGAATGCCCGCGCTGGAGATTCCGGGCTGGGCAAGCACGGCTTGTGGGACGACGGCGAATACACCGGCGAGGTTCGTCATCCCGACCGAGGCGATGACGGCCTGGTCGGCCGCTACGGACTGAGTAACAACCGGTACGCCCCAACCCAGGTCGGTTCTGGCCTTGAGCACCGCGGCGACGTCCAGTGAGTCGTCGATGACGACCAGCCCGTCGGGATCAGCCTCCCGGAGCCGCTGCAGGCCTTGATCGGCGTGACGCCCCGATGAGACGAATACGGGGCCGGCCACAGCGAGCCGCTCCCGTCGGGCCGCGGTGCGAAAAGCAGCAGCGCCCTGGCGGCCCACGGGGTCGCTGCTGGCGACGACACCGACCCGAGACCACCCCTTCGAGTGTGCGAATGCGGCCATCGACGCGGCCTCGGTGGAGATCGATGACGTCAGCGGGAAGGTCCACGGGTAGCGATCTCGGCGAAAGGTGTCCTCCAGGCCGGAGAAGTTTGCCGTGGGGATACCCGCGGCCGCGAGGTCGCCTCTCACGCCTTGGGTCTGCGCCGAGAGCAACGGACCGACGAGGAACGCCACCATCTCACCGTTGACGAGGTCGAGCACGGCCTGATCGGCGGTGGGCACGCTCCCCCGGTCGTTCTTGTAGAGCAATTCGAGGCAGCTGCGATTCTTGAGGATCCCGCCGGTGTGGTTCACCTGATTGACCGCCATCTCCAGCCCGGCCAGATACTCGCGACCCAGCTCGCCCTGGCCTCCCGAGAGCGTCAGCGATGCCCCGATCTCGACAACCCGTGACGTGTCGCAGTTACCGGTCGGGTGCACGACGGTGGTCGCCACGCCGAAGCGCGCTGGTGCGGCACACGCGACCAGCAGTGTCCCGACCAGGCTCCCGGCGATGAGCGCACTCACGCGCTGCCTCGGCCAACGAGGTCGCCCGCAGACCGAGCGTCCCTCGTGTCCCTTCGCCAAGGTCCGATCAGCGTGTGGTCGAGCCAAGGTATGCCTCCACCACCCGCGGGTTCTCAAATACCTCGTCGGGGGTCCCGACGACAAGTACTTGTCCGGCGTCCATCACCGCGATGCGATCGGCGAGCGTTCGCATGAGTGCCATGTCGTGTTCAATGAGGACGACGCTGCAGCCGAGTCGCTCCTTCGTTTCCCGCAGGAGCGGGGCCATCGCGAGGGCTTCGGCCTGGGCGATGCCGGCCGACGGTTCATCGAGCAGCAGGATGGACGGCTGCATAGCCACCAAGACCGCCAACTCGACGAGGCGCCGGGTGCCCGTCGAGAGGTCGGAGGTCAGCTCGTCCCGGTATTCGCCGAGGCCGAGGAGGTCAATGACCTCGTCAGCCGCCCGAGCCACTCGTCGTTCCGCTCGCGAGACCGTGGGAAGACAGAGCAGTGACGCGACGGCGCCCGGCGAGTGCAAGCGCGGCGTGACAGCGAGAGCGAGCGTTTCCTGCACGGTCAGGCCGGGGAACAGTTGGGCTGCCTGGAACGATCGGCCGAGCCCGGCCGCGGCTCGCCGGTGGGCCGACCAGTCGCTGATGTTGGTGCCGAACATGGTCACGCGCCCGCCGTCGGCGGCAAGGTGGCCGGACAAGAGTTCAAGGACGGTTGTCTTTCCGGCCCCGTTGGGGCCGATCAGCCCGAGGACCTCACCGTCGAAGAGGTCAATGTCGACGCCGTCGACGGCTATCACACCGCCGAAGCTCTTCCGAAGCCCGGCGGCCGACAGAACAACCCGTTCAATGTTGGCGTCGGATGCTTCATCTGATGGCTGGGCGATACGCGCAACAGGCGCGCCGCGCGCATGCTCGGTGGCTTCGTCAATCTTGACCGGCGACGGGGCGGTGCGGGTTCCGTCGAGGAACACGGCTCGTACTAGATCGCCGCGGTCGACCAGCTCTGCGGTCGGTCCGGTGAAGATCACCTGGCCTCGCTCCATGAAGATCGCGCGATCTGTTAGTCGCAGGGCCAGGTTCAGCGACTGCTCCACGAGAATGACGGTGGTGCCGTTGTTGTGGATCAATTGGACGATCTCGATAAGGCCATCGATCACGACCGGTGCGAGCCCGAGGGAGAGTTCGTCGATCATCAGGAGTCGAGGTTGGGCGATGAACGCCTGGGCGAGGCTGAGCATCTGCTGCTCGCCGCCCGACAGGCTTCCCGCCGATATGTGCCAACGCTCCTGCAGGACGGGGAAGTACCCGAGCACGGCCTTCGTGGCCTGCCTCAGGTACTCGGGGTCGCTGGTGTACTGCCAGCCGGACACCTGGAGGCTCTCGGCGACGGTCAGGTCCGCGAAGATGCCCCGGCCGCCTGGTACTTGCACGATGCCCCGGTCGACGATTCGATTGGCGTCGAGGCTGGTGATGTCCCGACCGTCGAAGATCACCTCGCCCGCGGTCGGGCTCGTGAGTCCCGAGATAGCCCGCAGCAGGGTGGTCTTGCCGGCCCCGTTGGTTCCGAGGATCGCGACCATCTCGCCATCGTCAACATCGAAGTCCACACCGAAGAGGACCTGGAGGTCGCCGTAGCCCGCGTCGAGCCCGCGAACCATGAGCAGCTTTGCCCTGCCCTCAATCCGGGCACGCCGGACCTCAGCATCGGCGAGCGCGGTGACCCGCAGGCGTTCGATGTCGCCATCAAGGAACTTTCCCGACGAGACCAGCAACCGCCATCCGACCAGGTAGAGCGCGACGATGACGAAGAAGCCAGCTCGGAAGCCGAACGCGCGGTTGACATCGGCGACCAGCGAAGGTCCAACTGGTGCGATGACCGCCACGCCGAACCCGAACCAGAGCGAGGTCAGCGCGAATGCCAGTGTGACCATGCGGGGCGGGGAGACCATCCCGATGGTGGCGTAGAGGGCGGCCAGCAGCCAGGAGGACACCAGGAGATAGGCCACGTAGGAGCCGACCGCCCAGGGGAGGGTGGGTGCGAGCGCCAAGCCCACCAGGCAGGCTGCGGCGCCGACCGCAACCAACGCGATCGATCGGACCACTCGTCCAGGATCGTTCGCCATTCGTCGCTGGACGACGACGAACCCGAGGACGAGCCCAATGAATGCTCCCGGCTGAGCCACGGCAAGGATCAGAGCGCACTGGGACGCGCCCTGGTGAAAGACATTTCGGTACAACAGATCGGCAAAGTGCTGGACGCCGATGACCGAGACCGCAAGGAACGGCAGCGAGTAGAAGATCCGGCGGACGGAGCGGTGAGCGAACAACACCCGGGTCGCCTCGCCGAATGTGGCCGGCTCGCCATGCTCAGCGGCGATCGGCTGATCCGAGGCGCGATGCTCGGATCTCGTGCCGCCAGGCTCTCGCAGGAACAACCCCATGATGGCAAAGAGCAGCGTCGGTGCCGCGAGCACCAGGAACGGCACCTGCCAGTCGTAGAAGAGCTCGAGGGCGCCGACGATCACCGGCCCGAGCGCCAGTCCACCCGCGATGGCGGCTCGCTGCGCGAAAAACACTCGGGGGCGGATCGCGATCGGGTAGTAGTCGGCGATCAGGCTGTTCTGCGTCGAGGTGAATGCCCAACCGGCGACCGCGACACCGGCGACGGCCACGTCGAGCCCGATCACACTTCGGCCGAACCCCGCTACTGCCACGAACACCGAGAGGACCGCAACGACGCCCATGCCGATGCACAAGAAGCGCATCCGCCGCACGCGATTGGCGAGTGCCGCGACCGGCACATCGACCAGGAGCCCGACCTGGATGCCCGCGACCGCGACCGTGGACACGAAGAAGAGACCGGCGCCAAACGTGTCCTTGATTGCCGGCAGCAGCAACAGGACCGCCAAGCCGTCCAGTTGGGCCATCGTGGCGAGCCCCATCAGCACGATGAGGGGCAGGATCGGATAGGGAGTGGTGATCCGACGCGGGTCCAGCAGACGCCAGCGCGCACCGCGGGTATGAACCTCCAGCCCGGGCTCGCCGCCAGCTGCCAAGTAGTTCATCGATCGGGGACCATCGGGCCCGGCGGAGCGATCACACCCCGATCGAGCGTGTCCGACCCGCCCACCTCCTCGAGAAGCTCAGTCGCGCCACGATCAGGCCCGGGCCGTTCAGCCGGAGGTTCGGGCAACCCGAGCACCACAAGGCCCTTGCGCCGCGCGAGCTCGCGTAGCAGCACGTCCCGAAGCCGATAGAGCAAACCTCCGAGACCCTCGGGCAAGACGACGAGCAGCACGAGAATTCCCAGCCCGCTGGCCACCAAGCTGAAGCCACCGTGCAGGTAGTACTGGGTGCCCCAAACGTAAACCGCGCCGATCACCACACCCGGCATTGATCCAGCGCCGCCGACAACAACCATCAAGAACAGGGCGATGTTGATGTCCGCGCTGAAGGAGCCACCGTTCACGCCCCGCTGCTGCACCACGAACAGTGCCCCAGCGAAGCCGGCGATGGCGCCCGAGATGAGAAACGCGGTGAGCTTCATCTTCGTGGTGTCCAAGGTGGCTGCCTCGGCTGCGGCCTCGTTGTCGCGGGTGGCAATCAGCGCTCGGCCGATCCGACTTCGGCGTAGCGACCGGACCGCGGCCATGACGACGAGGAAGGAGAGGAGACAGAGGTAGTAGATCTGCCAGTCTTTGTCGAGGATGTCGGCCCCAAAGACGGTAGGCCGGCTGATCTGTGGTGTGACGAACCACGGCAGGTTGTTGGACGCCAGAAAGTAGGTCGAGACACTCACGCCGAACGCCAGCGTGGTCACGGCGAGGAACGGACCCTGCATGCGGAGCGCAGGCAGGCCAATAATGAGAGCGGCAAGGGCCCCGACCGCCACCCCGGCGCCGAGTGCCAACAAAAAGTTCCAGCCGTGCCGCTGGAACAACACCGCGGTTGTTGCACCGCCAACGCCCGCGAAACCGAACTGGCCGAGGGAGATCTGGCCTGCCCACCCGGTCAAGACCAGCAATGACAGCCCGACGATGGCGTAGATGACGATCAGCGCGGCGAGATACGTCTGACTGGTGGTGAGGATCGCTGGGAGGAGTAGCGCCGACACCAACAAGACGACCTTGACGACTCGTCTCGACCAGCGGACCTCGGGGAGGGCCGCGAGCTGTCGGGGAATCGGGCGCACGCTGGCGACGTTGCGCCATGCGGAGCCGATCGAGTCGGTAACTCGCCGGTAGGCATCCTTCTGCAGAAGCAGGGCGATGACGATGACGAGCACCAGAGTCGCGTCGACGAATGTCGTGTTGGCAAAGGTCCAGGTGGCGAGTGAGTCGAAAACTCCGATCGCGACCGCGGCGAGCGCGGTCCGAGGCAGGCTTTCCATCCGACCAATGACCGCCGCGGCGAGGCTGCGTAGCAGCAGATCGTTGCCGCCCGCGGAGACTGTCTGGAATCCGCTGAAGCCCAGGACCGGGACCCGAAGCAGCACAGCCAGCGCCGAGAGGACGGCAGCAAGGCACCAGACGATGGTGTCCAGACGCGGCACCGGTATGCCGAGCAGGGTGGCCCGGTCGCCGTTGTCGGCGGCGGCCCTGATCGCGACGCCGTACTTGGATCGCCGAAGGAAGATCGTCAGGGCAGCCACGAGGGCGGCGGCACCGCCGAGCGCGACGAGGTCATTGCCGGTGAAGATGACGGGAGAGACTGAGAATTGGGTCTGCAACGGCGTGTTGAACGATTGGCGGCTGGCGGCGGTCAGGCAGGCTTGGTTCTTCGCCGGGTCGCAGAACCACAGGGGGATGATCGTCGCGAATCCGCTGAGTGTCTCGGCGAGCGCGATCGTCGCGACGGTCAGAATGAGGCGCGAGCTCTTGCGAAAATGTCGAGGGAGCAGGCTGATCAGCGCACCGAGACCGACCGCCGCCGCGATCCCGGCGAGTACTGCGAGGAGGTACCCAACGCCGTAGGTGACGTGTAGTTCGATGGCGACGATGGCGGCAATGACGCCGAGCTGCGCCTGAGCGAAGTTGATGATCCGGTTGGCCCGATACACCAGGACGATCCCGATCGCCACGAGGGCGTACAACGCGCCATAAATGACCCCAAGCAGCACGATTCCCGGTGGCAGACCCTTCGAGAGCACGCGGGCCAGCACCGCCCACAAGGCAAGGACGCCCACGATCCCACCGACGGTCCCTCGCAATGCCTCCAGACGCTGGCGTCGACTCACCGACCGGGCGGCGTGGGTGGGCGCCGCACCCTGCTGGCTAGTGTCCACGTCCGCGATCGTGCCGAGCCGCGGCCACAACACGGGCAACGGTGCGGCGGCGGCGGCGTCTAATCCACCGCTCCGCAAGGCAGCTCGCGGGTTCACAATCCGCGGCACCGGCGACGCGCGGTGCGATCTTTCGTCGGGACGGGCTCCCACGACGAGCCCCGACGGGCGTGGACGGTTCGACGCGGCCGGCCGCGCCGAGCAGAGGCCTCAGCGCGGTGCGGTCCGTCACGAGTTCCGTACTGGCGTGGGTCGGTCTGCGAGGAATGCGACGATCGCGGCCCGAAACGCCGGATCGTTCACCGCGGTGAGATGGTCGCCAGATACGATCCGCACCGTCGCGCCCGGTATGCGATCAGCGAGCCGTTGGGGCGAGCCGACCAGGGCGTCCCGATCGCCGGCGATCACAAGCGTCGGGACTGCGATTGCTTCGAGCCGGGTGGGATCCTTTGGAAGTGGCGCTCGCTGGATCGCGGCAAGGGCTCGGCGATCAGCACCGGTCCAGTCGGCGAACTGCCGAAATGCGCGTGCGATCGGGTCCTCGATCGCCGACGGGTCGTCGGCCAACAGAGCGTCAGCAACGAGGCCACGGTTGGCTTGTCGTCGCTCCCCGGCGAGCCCCTCACCAAGGCCGCCGAGCACGAGGGAGCGCGCCCGCGACTCGACGGGGACAAGTCTCGCCGCGACGAGCGACCCCATCGAGTACCCGACCACGTCGACGTCACCGATGGAGAGATGGTCGAGCAGAGCTCGGGCGTCTCGCACCATGGCGTCGTCGGCATAGCTGGCCGGCTCGGTCGGCTTGGCTGAGGCGCCGTGTCCGCGCGCGTCAGCGGCGATAACTCGATGTCCCGCACCGACGAGCGCGTCGACCACACCCGGCGCGACCCAGTTGGCCTGATGGTTGGCGGCGAAGCCGTGCAGGAGGAGGACTGGTCCGCCTCGACCGGTGTCGAGGTACGCGATGCTCGTTCCGTCATACGAGCTGAACTGCTGCATCACGTCCTCCACGATCGTGTCCCGATCCCGGTGTCCCTCGCGGCGGCGCGGTAGCCGAGCCGGGATTGCCGTTTCGCGTCACCATCCTCGAATGCCCCGAAGCGAGCCGGCCGGTGTGCGAACGGCGGCTGTCGGTCGATCTCGACTGTGCCCGGGGCAGGCCGGTCTCGGTGATCGCACCCGGCGGTCGCCGGTTCTTGGACGGTGCGCACCGCGGCCGCCTATTGGGTGAACAACTTCGGGAGTTGGGTGGGCCATTGCCCAAACGTGAAGCGTTTACCACCGAAGACCTGGACATAGGCTCCCTGTTTGCCATTGAGCGACGACGTCGCGTTCCCGTCCCAGTAGATGAACCGGGCGTCGCTGACCGCGGTGTGGTCACCGGTTGAGAGCCCGCTCGGTCCCGCCTTGAAGTTCCAGTCGCCGTACTCAAAGTTCGGCCCGCCGAGAGGCGGGAGAGCGTGTACACCCCGCGCGAGGTTGGCCGGGGTGAGGTCCGGGCCGGCAGCTTGGAGCATGTTGAAGATCATCGCCAGTTGGCCGTAGTTGCCGTCGGTCCCCGGTGGGATCTCGTGGCCGGTCAGTTGCTGGTAGAGCTTGCCGGCCAGCGAGTTGGGACCCGTCGTGTCTTGGGACGGGGATGCCTCGCTGAGCCCGAAGAGGTGGCCAGTGACTTCACTCTGGTCGTAGGTCTGGCCGTTTTGGTCGAGGTCGGTGAGGGCTACGCCGTTGAGGAGCCATTCGGGGTGGTAGTTCTGCGCGGCCGCAGCCTCTGTGAGATCCATCGCCGAGAACGGGTCGCACGCGAGCACGACCGTGGTCACGTGGGCCGCCTTGAACTGAATGATCGCCTGTTGAGCCGATTGCTGGAACGTTGAGATGTCGAGCCCATACTTGAAGTTCGTGCTGAACGCACTCGAAGGCACGTGGTATTTCTTCGTCATGACCTGGTTGAAGATGCTGCTGGTACCACCGTTGCAACGCTCATACGGTGCAAGGTTGGGCACATAGGTGCCGAACTTACGAGTCTGGGTCCTCAGAGCCGGATCACCGGCATAGATCGCTGGTTTGCCGACCAGCAGCTTGTTGAACGCCTCGGCAGTCTGATTGGCAATCCGCTCGCAGTCTGGGGCTTCGTTCCACACATAGGGGTTCTGCTGCTGGAATGTCGCCTCGTCGAAATAGGCGTTCCCGTTGAACTCGACGAGTTTGTTCTGGGCTGCGCACAGCGAGAACGGTCCAGTGCCGCCAGAGACAAAGGTGCTATTGAACAGAAGACCAACCTCGCCAAACGCGTGCATCTGATTGGCGATCGTGTCGGCATCCGCGCACGCCTGGGCCTGCCCCTGTCCAAGCGACTCGGTCGTCGCATCGCCGGTACCGGTCACCTGCTGCAACACGACGTGGCGGCCGTAAAGCTCAAAGACCTTGTTGAAATAGTTGAGGAAGACCTGTTGCACCTGGTCCGTGACCTGCGGCAACGCGGCCCCAGCGTTCTTGGCTTGGGCGGCAACTTCCTGCGTGTTCGCGGTGCTGGGAAATTCGCGCTGCGCGAGCACGATCGTCGTGCTAGTGACGCCGTTCGAGGTGGCCCCACCGTTGCTTCCGTTGAACCTGGGCAGGCACGGCGGAGCGTACGGAGACGAGAACTGCGGGGATCCCGACGCGCACGGGGCCTTGCTCACCGTGGTGCCGCTGCCCGGCTGGACTTTGCCTGACCCCGGGTATCTCCAGGGAACGGGCCCCTCACCCGTATTGCCGGCCACGGCGCCCGCATTGATTCCGAAGCCAACCACCAATGCAACGACCGCCGAGCCGACGAGAACCCGCGCGGCAACCCGACCCCTCACTCGCCCATCCCACGCCGCCCGGACACCCACCGCGGAAACCGCCAAACCGTCCGAATCACGCACCTGGTTCCCCCCTCGGTACGAACTGCCTGTGCTGGATCTCGCGACTGCTGCGCTTGCCTAGGCCGTCGTCGGCACCACCTGGCGTCCGGTACCGACGAGCTCGGCCATGTTGCCGAAGAAGAATCGCTCCCTCGCGTCGACGTTCGTTCCGGTCATGGTCTCCTCGAATTTGGCAAGCGGATCACGTCCGCCTTCCGGATGCGGGTAGTCCGTCGAGAACATGAACAGCTCCGGTCCGGCTTGCTCGATCATCCAGCCGACGGGCTCGCCGGGGAACGGAGTGAACTTCAGGTGGCGGCGCACATACTCGGACGGCCGGAGCTCGAGGCGCTGCAACGGAGGTTCGGTCCGCCTGAAGGCTCGGTGACCGAAGTCGAGCTGGCGTATCCACGACACCACCCAGCCGGCCCCCTGTTCGATGCACCCCCCGCGCAGGCGAGGGAAGCGGTCGAAGAGGCCGTCGAAAATGAGCACCCCGAGGAACAGCTCGGGCGAGTGAGGGATGGCGAGAAAGTCCTTGGAGCGGACGTTCTCCCCACCGCCGAGGTGGTCGGTCACCGGCATGCCGTTGATGTGAAAGGCGGGATCGAGCAAGCGCCCCCCACCGCCAACGTGGAGCACGAAGGGAACGTCGGCCTCGCTCAGCAGATCCCAGAATGGGTCGAGGTCCGGGTGTGTCGGCGCCCGGTCGCCCGCCGCGGTGGACGGGACCATGACCGCCGTACAGCCGGCGTCGATCGCCTCTCGAGCGGTCGCTGTTGCCCGCTCGGGATCGACCAGCGGCACGAATGCGACGGCGAAGAGCCGCTCGTCTCCCGAGCAGAAATCGATCATCGCCAGATTCTGCGCACGGCTGCCGCCATAGAGGCGATCGAGGTCGCGCCCGGCGTACAGCGCCGAGGCGAAGGTCGCGAACACCAGCTGACCTCGAAAGCCGAAGAGGTCGAGCACACGGCTACGTTCCTGCGGGTCGAACGCCCCCATCGCGTGCCAGCCCTTGTCGCGAAGCAATCGCTCCTCAGCCTCGGCGACTTTGCGAGGATCGGTGCGGCGGGCCTCAGCGAGACTGGTCGCCTCGTCAAGCACCGGGCGGAGCGCGTCCACACTTCGGCGCCGCAGTCGGTCCCGGAGCTCGGAGCCGAGGAAAGGGTCGAGGAACCCGTCCAGCTCCATGACGTGGCTGTCCGCGTCCAGGATCTCCCGGGTGCCGGCGTAGGTCATGCTCGACCCCCCTAGTCCCTGTGGGCCAGATGCTCACCCCATCTGGCGGTGACATCCTGTCACCTTCGAACGTGACACAGTGTCACCCCATGGTTGCCCAGAACGCAAGCCCAACCGCGGGACGACCAGACGCCGCCCGGGATCGCTCTCCGGCTGACACCGGCCAAGCTGCCCGCCTCAGGCGGACGGAGCGGTACGAGGCGCTTGTCGAAGCAGCCGCCGCCCTCGTCGGCGAAGGGGACGTGGAGTCCGTGTCGATGGAGGCCGTGGCATGCCGTGCCGGCGTGAGCCGGCCGTTGGTGTACAAGTACTTCGCGAACCGCCACGAGTTGCTGGCGGCTGTGTACCGACGTGAGGCCGCGACCCTCGATGCCGAGATCGTGCGCGCCGTCCAAGCGGCTGAAGGATTCGAAGACGTCATTCGAACGTTCATCCGGGCGGCGCTCGCCGGCGCGACTTCGCGGGGCGCGACCTTCGCCAGGCTCCGCCGAGCTGGCGCACGCGACGCGAACCTCCGGCGGGAGCAACGGGACCGCGACCGCCGCACCGTCCGATACTTCGCCCGGCTGGCCATGACCGAGTTCAACCTGCCCAAAGTGGAGGCCCGAGCTGCGCTCAGCATTCTCCTTGCCGGCATCGACTCAGTGCTGGCCCAATGGCAGATGGAGCCCGCCGAGCAACAAGCCCGCTTTCTCGAGGAGCTCTATGTCCACCTCGTCCTGGGTGGTCTCGCCAGACTCACACTCCAAGACGCGACGAGTCGGTCAAGCTTCGCGCCCGCAACTCGATGGGATGCTGATGGGATCGAACGCGCATTCCCGCGGTAGGGCCACCGCCTGAAGTGCGAGGATCACCCGACACCCTTCGTGCAGTCCTGTTCGACTTCGACGATCGAGACCGCAAACCTCGCACCTTGGCGTCACACCCTGCCCTGCCGACCCTGTCAATCATGGGCGTGACGGCCCTCCGGTGACCTCATGTGCAACGACTTGATGGGATCCTGATGGGACACGCCCAAGTGCCAATCCGATCGCAGAGCGGGTTCGCTTGGGCCGGCCCCGCTCATCATCCGATGGCTAGGCCCACCTCCCGAGAGTCGGCTCCCATGTACCGCTCGCCGTCCCGTCGAGGAGCGGGTCCGTGAAGGGTGTCACGATCGCAAGGGCCTCGGCGAGAGTCTCAGCCTCGGTCATGCGTGCCTTCTTCGCAGCAGCCTTGTAACCCTTCTCCCACCGATCTTGATCCGGAACGGAAAAGCTGTCGGGAAGGGTGATCCCTCGACGCTTCGCCTCCGATTCAAGGGCGACCTTCTGAGCGTCCGCTGGGAGGGACGCGCCCTTGACGATGGCGACGAGGTCGATCAAGTCCTTGTATCGGCTCGACGGGGACTCCGTCGAGCCGTAACGCTCAAAGGTGGCAGCAACCTTATCGGCGACATGATCGACGAGCGGATACGCCCGGTAACCGTGCTGCTCGACATCGGGGATGTGGATATCGGCCAGCGATGGGACCGCTTCCGGCTGGCCCGTCATCCGGAAGTCGGAACCGACGAGGTCGACCTTGAACCGTTCCCATTCCGCTTGGCCGATGTACGCCGCGACCGACAGCGTCACGCCTCCCCCTGTCAGCGGGAGGGAACGACCGACCTCGAACCGGAACCAATCGCGCAGGTCGACGCCGGCTGCGGCACGAAAGTCGGTCTCCGCCGTATCCGTCATCGCTTGACGGTGGACATCGACGTCGATGGTCGCCCGGAGAGAGATCGCCGCGCGAGAAGCGCGCCAGCACCTTTGATGATCCATCCCTCGTCAACTTGTAGAGCCGTTCAAGAAGGCGGTCGTGGGCAAACTGTCTCTGTAGTTCCGGCAGCGACCAATGGCTCGCCTGCGCCTCGGTGCGCAGGCGCTGGGTCAAGGCAGCACGGAAAGCTTGCGGGCTCTTGTATGTCCGGTCGGCGTCCATCAGACCTTGAAGCTCCGGAGTCGGCCGTAGGTCGGGTCAACCTCTGCGGACTGGGACCGTGCGACATCGGTCCGGGCAAGCTGCATCCATTCTGCGGTGTCGGGGTCACCGACGAGGTCGAGGAGCCAGCGGAGAACCGCTACACCGTCGCCCCTGCGGAGCCCGAGGCGAGCCGCGTGCGGCGCAAGAGCCCGAGCGAACTTGCCCGGGTAGTCGTAAACGTGGTGAAGCGCCTCCGTCACGATACGCGCGACGGCCTCCGGCTCCTCATTGTCTCGGAGGAGATCCGAAGCGATCTGCGACGGCCGGGTAACCGGAAGGCCCCGGAGGTTGATCCAACCCAACTCTGCGGGCGAGCCCTTGTGGAGCCGGACATCCGGACGGCGGGATTGACGCCGGCGCGGAAGGGTGAACTCGTGGCGATCGGCGGGAAGGTCGCCGACGCCGTAGAGCGCCGCCGCGGACCGGTGAGAGACGATCCCCTCGATGGGCGTTCGTTCCCATGCGGGGACAGCTGGTGCGAGCTGGAGCCATGCGGCCCGGAGATCGAGATGGTCGGGGACCGGTGCCCCGGCGAGGCGGTAGACCCCGTGGGCTACTCGCTCAAGGAGGCCGCCCGGCGCCGAGAGGCGATCGAGCGTCGTCTGGGGGACCTCGGCGAAATCAGCAGCCTGCCGACGGGTGATGAGACCCCACTGATCCTCGGCGATCTCGGACAGGCGCTTTTGGTTGAGTTCTCGTACCACTACTGCAATATACCCCATTTTTGGGGGGTTTTGCAGCATCTTTACTAGCGAAACACTGCAAAAACTATCATTTTTGGGGGTTTTTGCAGTATCAGCATCTCGATCAGGTCCGGCTACTGCTCGGCCGTGCCGATCAGCCGGGCCTGCTCGATGACGTGCTCACCGGCGCGGTCGAGCAGATGGGCGCGGGTGAAGCGCTCATCGGCGTCGATCTCGACGCTCAGTGCATAGACCCAGAAGTAGTAGTGGTGGACGCCGTGTCCCGGCGGCGGGAGCGGTGCCCCGTATCCGACGTCACCGAAGTCGTTCGTGGCCTCGACGAAGGGACAGGCACTCTCTGGGATCTCGCTGGCGTCAGGCGGGATACCAACCACGACCCAGTGGGTCCAACCGTGCGGCAGCGGCGCGTCCGGGTCGTGGCACACGACGGCGAACTGTCGGGTGCCCTCAGGCGCACCCGACCACGCGAGGGGTGGGGACAAGCCATCCCCAGCGCCCGTGTACCGAGTCGGGATGACGGCGTGGTATTCGAACGTCGGGCTCGAGATCTTCAGGTCGCCGATGTACAAGGCCATCCATTACCTCCGAGAGGACTGCGCGCCACGGCCCTGCCCTGTCATCCGCCCAACGGCCCGAAGGGGATGGCTTGCTGGGCAGCGACTGGGGTGCCGAAGCGGTTGTACTGGAGGATCACCTTCGGGTCGTCGCAGAGGAAGTACCCCGGTACGTAGTAGCCGATGGTCGCGAAGTCGAGGCGCCCGTCGCCGTCGAAGTCGGCGACGGCGATGCGCGCTGCGGACGGTGTGGACACCCTGCGCCGCTCGAGGTGCGGCTCATCGAGGTCCACAGGCTTGTAGTAGATGACCCCTTGATGGGGCTCTGGTCCGCGCAGTGCGACCAGGAACTCGTCGTTGCCGTCGCCGTCGAAGTCGGCGGCCACGACATGGTGCGCTGGCCCCTCCCCTGCTTCGTTGGGTGCGCCGAACACCTCGACGACGGTCCGACGCCAGGAACGTCCGACGAGGTCGGAGCCGGATTGGGTCGGCGTGTACAGGGCCAGGGTGTTCCCGTGGAACGGCTCGACGGCGACGATGTACGCGAACGGGTCGTCGCCGATGCGCCCGATCGCCACGTTCGCGCTGCCCCTGTACCCGGTCTGGTCTTGCTGCCCGAGCTCGCCAGTCCCGAGCCGTTCGGCTCGCCATGCTCCTTCTCTCGTGACACCGAACCAGTTCAGGCCTTCCTCGCTTGCCAGGACGGTTGCGTCGAGACCGATGGGTGACGGCGGGCCATAGCGTCCGACGGCGGCGGCGTGGATGACTCGGAACGTCGTGTCGTCGACGAGGTCGGCGTCCCATGACGTTGCCGCCAGCACGTCGGTCGGGCGCCGGTAGAGCATCACGCGAATCGGCGCGTGCAGTGCGGCTCGCCCGACCTTGGGGCCGACCACCGGGAGCGCGAGCAACTCGACCTGCTCGGGGTCAGAGAAGTGGCCGAGTCGGAGTCGGTGGGTGGACCCCAGCTGGCCGATGCTCCGCACCTCCCAGGGCTGACCCGTGCCGTCGGGCCCCGGGTTGCGCAGCCACGACACATGACCGTCGGCCGGGGTCGCGTCGAACATCGTCTTGGCGTAATCGTGGCAGATCACGAGATCTCGTCGTCCGGCGCCGCCGATGTCTCCCTGATCGAGCGATACCGGCCGGTGAAGGCGATGGATCTCGTGCTTGTCCCAGCTCCCGTTCTCGTACCAGGCGACGACACCTTCAACGAGTCCAGAGGTGAGAAGGTCCGGGCGGCCGTCCCCGTCCACGTCGACCGCCTGGATCCAATAGCCGTCGGCGAGCCCGCCCTCGATAAGGGTCGATTCGAACGTGGGCTCGTCGGCGGCCGGAAAGTCGGTGACGACGGCGGCGTCGCTCATCCTGTCGGCGGCGTCGCGTCGCCGTCCCGGTGCAGCGAGGTGCTCGTGGCGGTGGTGCAGCATCGGTCGCTCATCGGAGTCCCTCGCAGGTCGCTCATGTCGGCAGGCTATCCACCGGGGCGGCGGCGAGCCCACGTGGTATCGGCCGCGTGCGTCGGCGGGTGTATGCCTTCGTTCCGGCGGATCGCTACCGACCTCAAGGGCACCGTCGCCGGTGACGATCAAGTGGTGCGGACCGCCCGAGGCGTGGCGGCACGCGGCCATCGCGGAACGCGGCTTGACTGGTCGGGTTCGAGGCGCGAAATCACAAGTCCACATGGTGTATGCGCAGGCGTCCCGCCCGGAGCGCAGCGAGCGCAGTAGGAGGTTCGATGAGCCCAGATCCGGACAATTCGATCTCGGTCGATGCCTTCATCGTCGGGTCGGGACCGATTGGGTCCGCGTTCGCGCGGCGCCTCGTGGAAGCGGGGCGCCGCGTGCTGGTCGTGGACGCGGGCGCCAAGCTCTCGGACCGCCCAGGTGAGCACCTCAAGAACGCCTACCTGTACCAGCGCAATCTCGACATGTTCTCGTCGGTGATTCGAGGCCACCTCACTCTGCTCTCGGTGCCGTCGAATGACCAGGCGGTCGTGACGCTCGACCCCGCGGCGTTCCAGGTGGACAGGAGCAAGTACGACGGCTTCGTGCACAACAACCAGAACCCGGATCAAGATCCGAATCGAAACCTGCCGGCGGCCGCTGCCAGTTACATCGTCGGCGGGATGGCGACGCACTGGACGTGCGCCACTCCTCGCCACCACCCCAGCGTGGAACTCGCCGACTGCATCCCGACAGCTGAGTGGGACGACCTCTACACGCAGGCCGAGACGTTGCTCAATACGCGGCGGGACGCGTTCGAGCACTCCATTCGGCACCAGGTCGTCCGTGAGGCGCTGGTGACGGAGTTCCGGGAGTTGCCCGAGCCGTACGCGGTCCAGAACCTCCCCCTCGCCGTCGAACGCCGGCGCGACAACCCGCGCTTCGTGCGATGGTCCGGGTCCGACACCGTCCTCGGACCGCTCGCCGACGGTGGACACCCGGACACCTTCGATCTGCAGTCCCAGTGCTTGTGCACGAAGTTGCGGCTGAGCAGCGATGGGCGACGGGTCGAGTATGCCGAGGTGCAGGACCTTGCGAACTGGCGCACGATCCGCGTCGACGCCGACCTGTTCGTCATCGCGTGCGGTGCCGTACTGACTCCCCAGTTGCTCTACGCATCGGGGATCCGACCGAAGCCGCTCGGGCGCTATCTCTGCGAGCAGCCGGTCGCGTTCTGCCAGATCGTGCTCCACCAAGACCTCGTCGACGCGATCGAAGCTGATGAGCGGTTCGCCGACCGGGTCCGGCAGCATGCCAAGAGCAGGCCCCACGACCCAGTTCCCATTCCCAGTGATGACCCCGAGCCGCAGGTCTGGATACCAGTGTCGGAAGATCGACCCTGGCACTGCCAGATCCACCGGGACGCGTTCCACTATGGGGACGTCGCACCGAACGTCGACGCTCGCCTCATCGTCGACCTGCGCTGGTTCGGTATCACCGCGCCACGCCCAGACAACCGGGTGATCTTCTCCGATGTCCACCACGACATGTTCGGGATGCCGCAGCCAACCTTCGAGTACTCGCTCAGCAACGAAGACCGGCGGCGCCAGCACCTCATGATGCGAGACATGCTCCGAGCGGCGAGCGTGCTCGGCGGGTTCCTACCGGGCTCCGAACCACGCTTCGTCGACCCCGGTCTTCCCCTGCACATCTCCGGTACCACCCGCATGGGAACCAGCCCGGACACCAGCGTCGTCGACAACACGTCGAAGGTCTGGGGTATAGACAACCTCTACCTGGGAGGAAACGGTCTGATCCCGACCGGCAACGCGAGCAACCCGACCTTGACCAGCGTGGCCATCGCGCTGAAAGCGGCCCAGCACATCCTGGCCTGAGGAAGCGCGACGCTGGGCGACCAAGCCGTAGGAGGTGAGGGTGTTCGACCGTCAGAAGGTGTCCCTCGGTATCACGCCGACCTGTTGGATCAACGACGACTTCCCAACCATCGGCAGCGACATCTCGTTCGAGCAGTGCGTCAGCGAGATCGCGCTCGCGGGGTTCGAAGGCTGCAGCATCGGCCACACGTTCCCGTCGGATCCTGAGCAGCTCCACGAGGCACTCGAGCTGCGCGGGCTTCGCGTCTCGGAGCCCTGGGTCAGCACATACTTCACGGTGAACGAGATGACCACGCAGACGATCGACAACTTCCGTCGCCAGCTCGAGTTCATTCACGCCATCGGAGGAACGGACATCGGCACGGCCGAATTGGGCAACGCCGTCCACCAACAGCCGGTCGCACTCCTGGCCAACAAGCCGGTGTTCAACGACCACCAATGGAAGGCGATGGTCGAGGGGCTCAACGAGCTGGGCGCTCGCGCCGCGGACGCCGGCATGCGCCTCTGCTATCACCACCACATGGGGACGGGCGTCCAGACGCGGGCCGAGGTCGACCGGCTGCTCGCCGACACCGACCCCCACGCGGTGCACCTGCTCTTGGATACCGGTCACCTCACCTGGGGCGGCGGGGACCCCGTCGAGCTCGTCGACGACCACTTCGACCGCATCAAGCACGTGCATCTGAAGGACCTCCGGGGAGCCGTCGTGGAGGAGGCAGCCCGCCGTGGGATGTCCTTCGGTGACGCCATCCGCGCCGGCGTCTTCACCGTCCCGGGCGACGGGATGATCGACTTCCCGGCGTTTCTCGACGCATTGGGTCAGCGGGGCTACGAGGGCTGGCTCGTGGTCGAGGCGGAACAAGACCCCGCGAAGGCGCATCCGCTGGCCTACGCCAAGAAGGCCCGGGCGTACTTGCGGGAGGTGGCCGGTCTGTGATGAAAGACGCCGACGATCCAGGGAAGGGATGACCGTGGCCTACAAGCCGATTGAGAACTACGGCGTGATCGGTGACCTCTCCACGATCGCGCTGGTCGGCGACGACGGATCGATCGACTACATGTGCCTCCCACACTTCGACTCACCGTCGATCTTCGCGGCGCTGCTCGACGACAAGAAGGGCGGCAAGTTCTCGATCAACCCGGCCATCAAGGGCGCGCGACGCAAGCAGATGTACCTGCCCGACACGAACATCCTCCTTACCCGGTTCCTGTCGGATGATGGCGTCGGGGAGATCACCGACTTCATGGTCATCGACGACGACGACCGCACGCAAGCGATCGTCCGACGCGTGAAGGGCATCCGGGGACCGTTCAGCTTTCACCTGCGCTGCGCGCCCCGGTTCGACTACGCCCGAGCGCACCACAAGGTGGAGCGGCGCGACGACCAGATCCTGTTCGTCGCCGAGGACGAGGACGACACGAAGCTGCGGCTGCGAACGCCGGTGCCGCTCACGGTGGAAGGCGGGGACGCGGTGGGCGAGTTCACCCTCGGGTCCGGCGAGACGGTCGACTTCATCCTCGAAATCGCGCTGCCCGACGACGAGAACGCCTCGGCCGCACCCGGCTTCGTCGACAACGCCTTCCTCGACACGTTGCAATATTGGCGGAGCTGGGTCGGACACTCGCAGTATCAGGGCCGCTGGCGCGAGATGGTGAGCCGGTCGGCGCTCACGCTGAAGCTCCTCACGTCCGAGCCCTACGGTTCGATCGCCGCTGCAGGAACGTTCGGGCTGCCGGAGCAGGTCGGCGGGCAACGCAACTGGGACTACCGGTACACGTGGATCCGGGATGGCGCGTTCTCAATCGCCACGCTGATCCACCTCGGCTTTACCGAGGAGGCTCGGGCGTTCGTCGACTGGATCTATGACCGCTACGACGAGGCAGATGAACCCGGCATCCTCCAAATCATGTACGGCATCGACGGTCGCAAGGAGCTGCCCGAAGAGACGCTCGACCACCTCGAGGGGTACCGCGGCTCCTCGCCCATCCGCGTCGGGAACGCCGCGTTCGGACAGCTGCAGCTCGACATCTACGGCGAACTCCTGCACATGCTCGATCTCTACGACGAACGCGTCGAACCGCTCTCCTACGACCTCTGGCGATACGTCGCTGAATCGCTGAACTGGGTCTGCAAGAACTGGGACCGCCCCGACGAGGGCATCTGGGAAATCCGGGGCGGACAGCAAGAATTCCTGTACTCGCGGCTCATGAGCTGGGTCGCGCTCGATCGTGGCATCCGCATCGCCGCCCGCCGTTCGCTTCCTGCCCCCGTCGAGCACTGGCTGAAGACCCGTGACCAGATCCACAGCGACATCTACCACCAGTTCTGGAACGAAGAACGCAACGGCTTCGTCCAGTACAAGGGCAGCAAGACCCTCGACTCCTCGGCGCTGCTCCTGCCGCTCATCGGGTTCATCTCGTCCCGTGACCAGCGATGGCTCGCCACGATGGACGCCATCGAACGAGACCTCGTCAGTGACGCCCTCGTGCTCCGCTACGTCACCGAGCAGGCCGCCGCCGACGGGCTCACCGGCACCGAAGGCACGTTCTGCATGTGCTCATACTGGTACATCGAGTGCGTCGCCCGCGCCGGAGAGCTCGAGAAGGCGCGGCTGCTCTTCGAGAAGATGCACGGCTACGCCAACCACCTCGGCTTGTATGCCGAGGAGATGGACCCCACCGGGAGTTACCTCGGCAACTTTCCGCAGGCCTTCACCCACTGGGGGCTGATCCACGCCGCGCTCTTCTTGCATGACGCCCTGGAGGATGCCGAGCGCTGACCGGGCGGGGCGCTTTCGCGCTCAGGGGCTCGGCGATGGAAGGGTGGGGTTGGTCCGCAGATCCTGCACTGTGTGCTGCATCGCCGTGGGCTTGATCCCAAGATCACCCGAATACGGAAGGTCAAGGCTCAAGGCCAAGAACAGAGCGATTCCGATGGTCGCCGACAGCGCCGCAACCATCAGCGCGTGCGCCGCGATGTGCGAGACACCGAAGAAATAGGTGAACCCGACGGTGATGACGGCGCCGATCACCAAGACGGCCCAAAGTGAGAAGGGCAGCTCACGATTCGAATCCTCGATCCGCCCGTCACGCTCCTCTTCGAGGCGGTTGACAGCGGAGATCGATGATTGCAGGAACGAGTTCTGGTCGGAACTCGTCGTGCGAATGGCCTGCAGGTCCGCCCAGACCTTGTCCAGCAAGGCGTCTGTCCGAGGGTCGCCCCGCTGGTAGTCGCGGATGGCCGGCCACTCGTGTTGCACGACGCTGGTCCCGTATGCCACGAGGTCGCGGTGCAAGGGCTGCGCATTCTGGCCAAACGCGAACGTGTCGTTATACAGGACCTCGACGGTGATCGCCTCTTGGTGAGCGTTGGTCTGCGCGGCGTCGAACTGCTGCCAGACACTGACGACGACGAACCCCAGGATCACGGCGTAGAGAACACCGACCACGGCGAGGATGAACCCGGCGACGTCGTTGTGTTGCTCCAACGTCGCGAGCGTGACGCTGCGGCGCACGATGAACAGGCCGAGCAGCCCTACACCGACGGCGATCGCCACGAATATGATCGCCAGGAGAGGTCCCGGGATATCGGCGATGAGGAATCGTTCCAAGCTTGAGCCGATCTGATGGGACGGTCCGTTCGTAGCGTACGGCCGGGTCCGGCCGGCGCCGCGGACTACGGAGGAGCAAGACTGCAAACCCGCCCACGTGCCGTCATTCGTCGCCCAGTCGAGCGGCCTGACGATGGGCAGCGGGAGCTCTCACGTGATCTCATTTGCAGAGCGTTGATGGGATGCTGATGGGATTGGCTCACATATCGCGGCCGGATTCGTGAGACCGTTTGCGGTGTCGCCCACTGCCGTCCTCTTCGACTTCAACCGGCAGGACTGCAATCCCGGTCCTTTGCCGTCACTCCTCGCCCAGTCGAACTGCCCAATCATGGGCAACGCGTGGTGTGGAGTGACTCCATGGGCGGCGAGTTGATGGGATCGTGATGGGATGCGGTCTGGTCTGACGAGTCCTGGTCCTAGCATTCCTCGTTGTACTGAGCGCTTGCATTTCGCATGCACCGATAGCATAATGCAAGCATGCCGAACGTGCTCGTACGTGACATCCCCGACGACATCCACGCCGCTCTACAGCGCCGCGCTGAGCAGGCCGGCCAGTCCCTCCAGCAGTATCTAGCGGCGGAACTCAAGCGACTCGTCGAGAAGCCGCCGCTAGACGAAGTCCTCGACCGCATTTCCCGTCGCCGTGGCGGCCGGGTCGGACTCCGTCAGGCAAGTGGCGATGTAGCCGACGAGCGCGCGACACGTTGATCGTCATCGATGCCTCTGTTCTGGCCAACGTCATTGCTGACGACGCGAGCGATGGACAAAAGGCGCGCGACACAATCCGACAAGCTGGCGGATTGAGCGCGCCAGAACTGGTCGATGTAGAGACCGTCGCGGTTCTGCGGAAGCGGTGGCTCGCCGGAACACTGTCCGACGGCCGGTTTGCCGCTGCCGTCGATGATCTCATGGATCTCGATGTCGACCGGTATCCGGCCTTGCCCCTACTCCGACGAGCCTACGAGCTCCGAGCCAACGTCTCCGCACATGACGCGACGTACGTTGCCCTAGCCGAAGGGCTCGCTTGCGCATTGGTGACAGCCGATGCTCGATTGGCCAACGCACCCGGACCAACGTGTGAAATTCGACTGCTTGAGTCCGAGTGAATCGTTGCCCCGCGCTGCCTTCGTCGGAGTCGGTCAAATCACACGCGGAAGGTGATGGGATGCTGATGGGATCGCACGAGCATTCCCACGGCAAGAGCACAGTCTGAAGTGCGAAGACGAGCGGACCCCTTCGTGCCGTCCTGTTCGACTTCAACCGTCAGAACCGCAATCCCGGTCCCTTGCGGTCACTCCTCGCCAAGTCGACTCGCCAGAGCATGGCCACCGAGGGACCTCGAATGACGCTATATGCAACGACTTGATGGGATGCTGATGGGATCGACGGCATAGCATTTTCCCCGCCTTGGGGTGGGGGCGCGATGGGCCTCGAGTTCGAGGGGCTCTTCGAGGCACTCGGGTAACGGGAACGGCACGATGCAAGGGCGAGCTCGGACCACCGCACAAGCTTGACGTGGAGATGCGTGCTGGCCGACTGGAAGCGGACCGTACGGGTGAAGTCACGCCGGCGTGGGCCAACCGTTGGCCTCGTAAAGCTTGGTCAGGCAGCGGTGGGATCTCGAGACGTCGGTGTCGCCGAGCGCGCCGCAGGTGATCGGTCCGGGCAGTTCGAGGAACTGCACGTTCAGCGTGAGATCCGGTGTGGGATGGCCGGTCGCGATGATCCGGCGCGTGATCCCCCGCCTGGCGAGATTCCACGCCACGAGATGGTCGTCGTCGAGGAACGGCCCGCATCGACTGCTCACCGCGGCATAGTCAGTGAGAAGACTGGGGTCGAGAGCGCGCATCGGATAGAGGATGCCGCGGTAGCCGCCGAGCACGCCGGTCGGTAGGGAGTCCTGCCCGCGGCAAAGCAGCAATTCGGCGTGCGTGAACTCCCGATTCGCCACGCCCATGAAGCCGAGGGCGTCCTGCGGGTATCGGGCCGAGGCGGTCACGAGCTCCTCGATGGCATGACGCTCGAGGCGCACATCGTCGTCCACGGTCAGAATGGACAGGTTCTTCGCCGCGGCGCGGGTTCGCCACGCGAGGTAGGGCCCGAGGAGCTTCGTGGCCGGCCCGTAGTCGGTTGTCAGGCGGCGGAGATGGAGGCGAGAGTCGGTGCGAGCAAGCTCTTGGAGGGAGTCAGGAATGTCGTACGGCTCGCTCGTCCGCAGGCAGACGAACGGAATATAGAGCTCGAGCTCATAGGCCGTAAACGTTTGCGCGAGCAGACTGTGGACCGTGGTCTCGATCTGGTGAATGCGCCACGGCACTGTCGTCATGCTGACGACGACCATCGGCCGTGCAGCGGCGCTCATGTCATCCGATCGCGGCGTTCCGTGACGGCGCCGCCGGGGGCTCTGCGGCTCATTCACCCTGGGTTGGGCGAGGACCTCCTCAAGCCGCGGGTCGGGCGCTCCAGCGGCAAGCACCCGGCGCGCGTGGTACCGGGCCCGTGCACGATCACCGAGGTGGTCCGACGCTTCGGCGACGAGGCGATCGGGCCAAGGTCCCCAGGCGTCAGTATTCATGAGATAGTGGTCGGGCGCCTCCGCGAGTCGGAGTGCCCGAAATGCGGCACGGCGGGATTCGTGCCAGCGTCCGTGCTGGGCGTGGAGTCGTGCGAGCTCGCACCAGGGCTCTCGTTGTTCGGGGAACTCCTCGCACGCGCGCAGTATCCAGCCGACGCGGTCGTCGGGATTGAGCCAGGACAACATCAGCATCGAATGCATGCGCTCGAAGGGCTCGAGCGGAAGCGTCAGGGCGGTCTCGGCATGGTCGCGTGCTTCCCATTCGCTGCCCTGGAGGCGTGCCTCGTTGGCGAGCATGTGGTGCGCCTGGCCGTCGGCTGGGCATTCGGCGACCGCGAGCCGGAGCAGGGCGAGATAGTTCGGCCGCAGTCCGACGGCCCGGTGGTGCCGAACCTGGATCGACGAGGCAACGACGTGCTCCTTGCCGAATGCGACGACCCGCTCGTGCACCGGGCGCCGCCAGTGAACACCGTGGCGAGCATGGATCTTGCCGGCGCGATACCGGAGGTGCGTCGTCGGGCTCGGCGACCACTCCAGCCAATATTCCACCCGCGTGGCGTTCGGGGTCCAGACGTCCTCGAGACGGCGGCGCCAGTCGACGCCGAGGGTCTCGTCGAGGTCCAGAGGGACGCAGACGTCGATGTCATACGACACGAAATCGAGGGCGCGGTTGCGCGCCACATCGAAGCGAAATGGAGCGACCTCGACTTCGTGCACGGCGACCCCTCGGCTCGCGGCACGTTCGACGGTTCGGTCCGTCGACCCGGTGTCGACGAGGAGGACCTCGTCGGCGTCCCGAGCCGAGTTCGCCCAGCGCTCGACGCTGCCCTCCTCGTTCCGGGCGATGCCGTAGACCGCCACGCGCGGACCAGCGCGGCTCATCACAGCTGGGTGCGTTGCAACAGCTGGAGGCCGCGCGGGGTGGGCAGATCGAGACGCACACACGCGAGGCCGTCGAGATCGGGCTGCTCAACACGCCCACGGGCGGAACCGGGGAGCACGAGGAGGCCGCCCGGCGCGAGCCACTCGAACACCTGCCGGACGGAGAGCGTACCGTCGCTCGTCGGCAGGGATGCGAGCACGGCAAGGTCGACGGGGTGGGCCGGGACGTAGGTGACGCCGTCCTCGACGAGGATCCTCACCGGAAGCGGGCCGACCCGTTCCCGAGCGCGAGCGGCCTGGACAGCATCCGGCTCGATCGCGTCGGCGTGGCCATGTCCGTTCGCCAGGAGCGCGTCCCCGATCTCGATGCTGGTCAACCCCTCGCCAGCTGAGACTTCCAGGACGAATCCCGGCTGCAACAACCGGACGAGGGCCCCGATGAACCCGCGGACCTCTCGTTCGGGGCTTCGCTCGTCGTCTGAGTGCCACCAATGCGGACTCGGGCACCACACGCTCGGAGGCGAGAAGCGATCCTCGGTCGGCGCATCGCGGTCGCCGGCGGCGGTGCTGCTCAGGACCCGGTCCATCTCCTCCGCGGCGACGCAGCGAAGCTCAGCGAGCGCTCGCTCCTGTTCGTCGCCGCCGCCGAGTCGGTACCGGACCGTCGGCTCTAGCGAGGGGACCCAGGGTTCGCCCTTCCATCGCGAGACCAGTTCCCAGTCGTGGGCGTAGCCGACATCGGCCTGGGATCGCCAGTACCCATAGCGGTCGAGGAGGAATCGGTGGTGGACGAGCGCACTCGTGTCGATCTGATAGCGGCGCGGCCGACGACAGATGATGGGCTCGCCATCGATCTCGAGCGAGCTGAAGGCAAAGGTGAGCACCGGATGGGCGACGAGGAGGGTCACCATCGACTCAAGGTGGTCGGAACGCCAGGTGTTGTCGTCGTCGAGGTAGGCGATCAGCGTTCCTCGCGCCATCGCCTTCAGCGCGTAATTCCGCGGCGAAGCGCCACCGTCGCCGTAATGATCGGCGAGGTTCCAATGACGAACCCGCTCGTCACCGACAGCCGCCACGACCGTGTCGACGAACGGACAACAATCCCCGACAACGAGCACCTCGAAGTACGGGTACGACTGGGAGAGAACGCTGTCGATCGCGTCCCGGAGCGACTCTGGCCGACGGTAGGTTGGGATGACGACGCTGACGAGGGGGCGCTCAAGCTCGGCGGCTGCTTCCACGACCGGATCGAGCACGACGCTCGCGGTCACGATCGGCTCGGGATCCGTCCAGGGGCGGCCGGCCGTCGCCGAGTCGGTAACGCCCAGCATCAGCATCCGTTCGTGGATGTCGAACTCGTAGCGGCGGGCGAGGTCCTGAACGCGGCCTTGGATCTCCTCGTTTCGTCGTCGGGATGCGCTCGCTCCGTGCGGACTGTGGTGCTGCACGTAGAGCGGCCGAGGAACGCGAGCCATCGTCCCCTCGAGGAATGTGCGGACGACGAGGTCGTAGTCGTCGGCGACCGGCAGGTGGAAGTTGTGGCCACCGATGCGTCGATAGAACGTCGTCCGCCACGCTCGCACATGGTTCGGCGCGGCGACGATGTGCCGTATCGTCTCGGGCGTGATCGGCGGTGAGAGCCCGACGGGCACTCTGCGGCCGTCGATGATCTCGGTCGCGTAGGCCCCGAATCCGAACGCCCATCCGTCGGGGTAGAGGGCGGGACTTCCCTCGCTGTCGCCGATGTCGAGCCAGTCGACGAAGTCGCTGAAGACGAAGTCCACCTCCGGATGTGCGACGAACGTGGCCGCGATGATCTCGAGTGCGTCTGGGGCCAGCTCGTCGTCGTGGTCGAGCTCAACGAGGATGTCACCGTGCGCCAGCGCCGCCGCGGCCGCCTTGTTCGCGCCAATCGACCCGGACGGGGGCTCCTGGCGGTACACGCGCACGGCTGGCCCGTCTGGGGCGCGGTTGCCAAGCTGGGCCAGAGCGGCCGCCGTGTCCGCGGTCTCGGAGTCGTCGAGGACTACCCACTCCCAGTTCGTGTAGGTCTGACGCCGAAGCGACTCGTACGGGACGGTGATCGCCTCCCCGGTCTCCCAGGTCGGCGTGAAGACGCTGACAAGCGGGAGGCGCTCGGCGACCGACGCGTTCGTGGGCATCGCGCTCCACTGCTGCTGGCGCGCCTCGAACAGCGCTTGGGCCTCTCGATAACGGGATCCGCCGCGTTCGTAGACCCAGTCCAAGGGGCCCTTGCCGGCGTCCGGGTGCAGGTGCTCGACGATGGAGTCCGGCGCGTACCTGAACATCCCCCGGAACCGTGCCGTACCAACGAACTCGTCGTCACAGAAGGCGTGGGGATAACCCTGGTGGAGGACTTGGCCGGGCTTGTCGATCGTTCCGTATCGCTCCACGTAGGCCCGCGTCAGGAGCGAGTGCGTCGAGTACTCCTCGCCTCGAACTCGGACGCTATGGAGGTCGTTCGTCCCGACGACGGCGATCGGGGGGGAAAGATGCCTTACCGCTTCCTCGAGCCAACCCGAATGGAATCGCAGGTCGTCGGCGCCCTGGAAGAGCAGGGGCTCGTCGGTCGCTCGGTATCCGGCGTTGATCTTGCGGGCGTAGTCGCCGGACGAACCGCCGGGCCAGTCCACGACGATCGTGTCGGCGCCACACCGCTCGAGCTCGCTGAGTTCCTCGGCGTCGTCGGCCGAGGCGATGAAGACGAGGCGATGCAGCGTCGGGGTCGCCTCGCCCACGTTGCGCATCAGCGGTTCGACTCGGTGGGGGCGCCCCAGCACCGGCACGAGGATCGCGACGACGCAGCGCCCGGTCATGCCAACCTCAAGGGCAATCGGCGGCGCTCACGGCTCACGTCGCCTCGCAACCTACCGCCGGGCCCGAATACGGTCGGGCTTGGGGCCGGGACTTCCGACGTCGGCTCTCGTTAGGCTTGGTGCGGCGCCGAGGGGAAGGGATGGATGCCTCGTGCCCAACGACGAAGACTTCCGGAAGCGCCTGACCCGCCGTTCTTTTTTCAGCCGCGGCGCGCGAGCGGCGGCGGTGGTCTCGATCAGCGGTTCGGTTCCAGGCGGTCTCGTCGGGTGGGCGCTGCGCCGCCAGCAGTCCGCGGAAGCGGCGCCTCGCCGCCGAGCAGCGCAGGTGATGTCGGGACCGCAGGGCTTCCAGGGCTTCCAAGGCTTCCAAGGCTTCCAAGGCTTCCAGGGCTTCCAAGGACCGCAGGGCTTCCAAGGACCGCAGGGCTTCCAGGGTCCCCAGGGCTTCCAGGGTCCCCAGGGCTTCCAGGGTCCCCAGGGCTTTCAAGGACCGCAGGGAATCCAAGGTCCGCAGGGGTTTCAAGGACCCCAAACTGCCGTCGCGCCGTCGGCAATCCAGGTGAGTCCACGCTTTACGGGGTGAGCGACGTGCGGGGAAGCGCGCGGTCCGAGGCCGTCGCGTTGTCATGGCGTGGAGTCCAACGTCGCGCCGTTCCAGTCGACCAGGGTCGGGGTGGGGTCGAGAATCGATCGGAGTTGCGCGAGTGGGTGATACCGGCCGCCGTCAAGCTCAATGTAGCGCCGGTATTTCGACAGCTTGTCGCCCGGGCTCGCGTAGCCAAAGTGTTGGATGACGAGACCGGTGTCGGAGAGCGACCTCCCGGCGTCGATCGCCTGATGGACGTAACTTGGCGCTGAGCCACACGCCAGCTTCTGATCGGCGAACTCTCCACCTGGATAGAACCGAAAGAGCCGATAGAGGAACGACGGGTGCCAGTGCCCGTCAACCCGCACCTGGGTCTCGTTCCACATGTTGAACAAGGTGACCGCGAGCACGTCCAGGTCGGCTCGGTCGAGAAGCGCGGGCAGGCGCGCCTGTCCATGAAAGACCTCGTCACAGTCGATGGCGAGGACCCAGTCTCCCGCTCTCGCCAGTCGTTCGAGGTGACGCCACGCAATCGTGCGGAGCAGGTGCTCATCCTGAGCGAAGAGGCAGCGATTCGTCTGCTCGACGTCAGCGCCGAAGAGCTCGGCAAGTGTCGGCGTAGCGTCATCGCTTGCGTCGTCGGTGAAGCAAATGCGGTCGACGAAGGACTGAAGGCGCCCGAGGACTCCGACGAGATACCGGTTCGCCTCGTTGCGGCCGACCATGTTCGCTATGAGTGCCATTTGCGACTCTCTTGTCCTGGCAATGTACGGCGCGTCGCGAACGGGCCACCGGTTAAGGCCATCCGACCCCGGTCGCGGGTTGGTCCGACTCGTCGGGAGGTGGGGACCGCTGCGTGATCCTAGGATCCAAGGGTCATGGTCGTTGCCGTCCTCTTCGACTTCAACCGTCAGGGCTGCAAACTCGGTCCCTTGCCGTCACTCTCGCCCAGTCGGACCGCCAATCGTGGGCATCGCGGGACGTCGAGTGACCACATGGGCAACGACTTGATGGGATCCTGATGGGGTCTTCAGCAGATCCGTCCTACTCAACCTGCGGACTCCAAAGGGTGCTCGGCCATGCGAAAAACGGAACGACTACGACCCCACCGCCGGTTTGCGAGAAGTATCCAAAGAACTGCATCCACCAGCGGTCGCCGGGGCGGCTTCCTGCAGCCAGTCGAGCGCAGGAACCGAGCGACGCTTGAAGATCGAGTCCTGCGCGTGGGAGTTACACCGGCGCGAGACCCTGGGGCTATGGATGTCGTCGATCCGGCAGACCAATCGACCTGGCCGGTCAACGTACGGGCCTTCGCCAAAGGTGCTTCTCCGATTGGACGTACTGGTAACCTGTGAGGGGTGAAAGCGGAATCCGACATGGCCGAAACGAGGCCCGTTCACGAGGCGAATGAGCCTGCGTGGCGCCAGCGAGCGGTCTCGCGAAGCCTGCTAGCAGCACGTTCGCGTGCCGAGAAGCGGGCCCAGCGATACTTGGATGCGGCGTTCGAGCTGATCGATGAGAAGGGGACGACCGACTTCACGATCCAGGAAGTCATCGACCGTTCCGAACAGTCGCTGCGAGGTTTCTACCAGTACTTCGATGGCAAGGACGAGTTGCTGCTGGCGCTCTTCGAAAACTCCATCCTCGAATCGGCCGCGGACCTCCGCGAAGCCGTCGAAGCCCAAACCGAACCCATCGCGCGTCTCCGCGCCTTCACGACCCGTCTCCACGAGTGGTGTGAACCCGTCGAGACACCACCGAAGCGCGGCGCTCACAACCGCCGCCCGGTCTCGGAGTTCTCTGTGCAGCTCGCGGTCGCCCACCCCGAGCGGGTGAAGCTCGCTATGGAGCCCATCTCACGGATGTTGGTCGAGCTCATCGACGACGCGGCGGCGGCCAAGTCGATCAACGTGAACGACCCGCGGCGCGCCGCCGTGTTGGTGCAGCAGATGGTGATGTACAGCTGGTTCGGCAACCGCCTCATCCAGGACCCTCGGATGCGTCTGACCGCCGAGGAAACCTGGGAGTTCTGCCTCCACGGCCTCGGCGCTTGACCCGAGCGCGGTCGGCGCGCTCTCAGACGCGGTCGAGGTCATAGAGCACCTCCATCCCGCCTCGGTCCGCACGCAGGGCGAAATTCGAACCGTGCGGAGCTTCTGCCGGATCTGCACCGCGGTCTGCGGGATCGTTGTGGATGTGTCGGGGGAGGCGGTCGTGCGCGTGCGGGGCGATCAGCAGCACCCGTTCTCGCACGGCTACACGTGCCCGAAGGGGCGCGCACTGCCCCGGATGCATCACCCGACGTTTCAACACCGTGGAGAAGGCGACCCTGATGGGGTTGTGCGAGCGCGAGCGACTCAGGCGCGCCCGAACAACGAAGCCAGCCATGCGCCGATCCGCCCGACGGCGTCCTCGGCGGCGGGCAGCTGAAAGTTGATGAACCCGTGGGGTTGACCCGGGTAGCAGACCTCCTGGACCGCCACCCCTTCCTCGAGCAGCCGAGCGGCATAGCGGCGGCCCTCGTCGCGCAGCGGATCGCAGCCTCCGAGCACGACGATGGCCGACGGCAGACCGGCCAGGCTCTCGGCCTGCAACGGGGCGGCGAAGGGGTCGTGGGCGAGGTCGCGGCCCGCCGCATACCGCTCCCAGAACCCGTCCATGGTCGTGCGGCTCAGGACCACGCCCTCGAACTCCTCGCGTGAGCGATGTGCCCTCGAGTTGCCGTCGACCCCCGGGTACATGAGCACCTGACCGGCCAACGGAACATCGACGTCGCCGCGCAGGCGGAGCGTCACCGCGGCGGCGAGGTTGCCGCCAGCACTCTCTCCCGCCACCGCGACACGGTTGGGGGACACGCCGAGGCGTGACGCGCTCTTGAGCGCCCACCGCGTGACCGCCTCGCAGTCGTCGAGACCCGCGGGATACGGATGCTCGGGAGCGAGCCGATACTCGACCGATACCACCACGGCGTCGGTGGCATGCGCGAGCTCTCGAGCGATGTTGTCCATGAGCCCCACGCTGCCGATGCAGAACCCACCGCCATGGAGGTACACGACGAGCCCGGAGGGCGCGCCGTCGTTCTGGTAGATGCGGACTGGGACGCCGTCGACGACATCGTCGGTCACCCGGGCGATCTCGCGCGTTGGCGAGGCTCCAACGGGAGCCCGGGCGAGTGCGAGCATCTCGGGCGAAAAGTCCTCGAATGGCTGTCGCATCATCGGGTTCGCAGCGAACCACTCGACGACCCGCGGGTCGAGCACGCCTTCCTCGACGACGCCGTCACTCATGTTGCTCCGTACTTCTCGTCAAGCCAGCGACGTAGCGTACGCACGTCGCGCGGCGGGGGATCACCGACGCCCGACGAACCGATCCACTGACGGCGGTACGCTTCGGAGGCGGAAACGGGCTTCTCTTTTTTTGCAATTGGTGCTATCGTACACCCGCTGCGCCCACCTGACCGGAGGGATCGACCACATGCCGCATTTCCCCAAGCCTGCCGAGGGGTCTTGGACCGAGCACTATCCCGAGCTCGGCACGAGTCCGGTCTCCTATGACGACTCGATCTCGCCGGAGTTCTACGAGCTCGAACGCGAGGCGATCTTCGCCCGGACGTGGCTCAACGTCGGGCGCATGGAGCAGCTGCCGAAAGTCGGGAGCTTCTTCACCAAAGAGATCGATTCCGCCCGCACGTCGATCGTCGTCGTGCGGGCCTCGGATGACGAGGTTCGTGCCTTCCACAACATCTGTCGCCACCGCGGCAACAAGCTCGTCTGGCAGGACTACCCCGGCGAGGAGACGAGCGGGACGTGCCGCCAGTTCACCTGCAAGTACCACGCGTGGCGCTACAGCCTCAACGGCGATCTGACCTTCGTGCAGCAGGAGTCGGAGTTCTTCGACCTCGACAAGGCCGACTATCCCCTCGCCTCGGTGCAGGTCGAGGTGTGGGAGGGGTTCATCTTCGTGAACCTCGATCCCTCGAACACGACCCCGCTCCGCGAGTACCTCGGGGAACTCGGCAAGGGGATCGCGGGCTATCCGTTCCACGAGCTCACCCAAGTCCACAAGTACCGCGCGGAGGTCGGGAGCAACTGGAAGCTCTTCATCGACGCGTTCGCCGAGTTCTACCACGCGCCGGTCCTGCACGCGAAACAGGCGGTCGCCGAGGAGTCACGAAAACTTGTCGGCCGCGGCTACGAGGCGTTGGCGTACGAGATCGACGGCCCGCACGGCATGGTCTCGTCGTGGGGTGGCATGGCTCCGCCCAAGGACCCGAGCATGGTGAAGCCGATCGAGCAGAAGCTCCGCAGCGGGCTGTTCGGCCCGTGGGACGCGCCCGACATCGGCCTCGATGAGCTGCCGCCCGGGCTCAACCCGGCGCAGCACAAGGCGTGGGGCCTCGACTCTTACGTCTTCTTCCCGAACTTCATGTTGCTCATCTGGAAGCCGAACTGGGTGCTCACGTACCACTACTGGCCGACGTCGTACAACACGCACATCTTCGAAGGCACCTGCTACTTCGCGCCGCCGAAGAACGCGCGCGAGCGCCTCGCCCAGGAGCTCGCCGTCGTCACGTTCAAGGAGTACGCCCTCCAGGACGGCAACACCCTCGAGGCCACGCAGACGATGCTCGAGTCGTCCACTCCCGTAAAGACCTTCCCCTTGGGCGACCAGGAGGTCCTGCTGCGTCATCTCCACCACACCGCCCGGCGCTACGTGAGCGAGTACCAGCAGCAGCAGCAGCCGGCCAAGACGCCGGTCCGGGCCTGAGGCGAGGAGACCCACCGATGCCGACCGCACCCCTGTCACTACCGACCGAGTTCGCCGACCTCGACCCCTTCGCAAACTGGGCGCTCCCGAGCGAGCGCGAGCGATACGCCAAGCGCCTGGCCAGCACCATGGACGAGCTCCAGAGCTTCTACGACGCAGCGTTCCCACGGCTGGAAGCGGCCATGACCTACCTCGAGCAGTTCTCGATGGACGCCCTTCCCGACGACGCCAAGCACCTGCTCTGGTTGTACTGCGCGCTCGTCACCGTCTCGTTCCCGGTCGAGGTCTGGCGTCAACCGCGAGTACCCGATAGCGGAGCATCCACCTTCGACGCCATCCTCGAGCCCGCAATCTGAGGTCCGAGCGGAGTCGACCGATGACCGCCGCTCCCAGGCCCAACTCAGGGGCGGCGGGGCGATGCCGGTGCGCGGCGCCCTGGGGGTCACGAACGAGATGCCGTTCTTCGACATGATGCACGATGCCGCCATCGTGAGTCTCGCCGACCGCCCGACCGAGGTCCACACGATCGCCATGGCGCGCCAGGTGCGGAGTCACGATCGGCCGAACAGCGACGTCTGGCTCACGGAGCGGATCCCGAGGAACCTGGAGGCCGCCCGAGCGACGTCCGTCGAGCGCCTCGAGCACGAAGCGGGGAGCCCGTGATCGACTTCGAGCGGCTTGCCGCGTGGATGGACGACCGCGGCGCACCCGGGGCGGGCGAGCCCATCGTGAACCGCTTCCTCTCGGGCGGGACCCAGAAACGAGATCTACGAGATCCGCCGCGGTGACGAGCGGTGCGTCATCCGGATCCCGCCGCCCGCCGCGCCAGCGAGCCGCGACGAGGCCATCCTGCGCGAATGGCGCATCATCGAGGCCCTCGACGGCACCGACGTGCCCCACACCCCCGCGATCGCGATGTGCGAGGACGCCTCGGTGCTCGGCCGGGCCTTCTACCTCATGGGATACGTCGACGGCTGGTCGCCCATGGGTCGCGACGGCTGGCCCGCGCCATTCGCACCGAGATCGAGGCGGGCGCTGGTCTCGGCTACCAGCTGGCGGAAGGCATAGCCCTGCTCTCGACGGTCGACCGGCAGGCCAAGGGGCTGCACGACCTCGGGCGCCCCGACGGCTTCCACGAGCGCCCGGTCGACCGCTGGACCGCGTTCCTCGAGCGGAACAAAGATCGCGAACTCCCGGGCTTCGATGTCGCCGCCGCGTGGCTCCGCACGCACCGCCCGATGGGCTTTTCATCCCCGGCTTGATGCATGGCGATTACCAGTTCGCCAACGTCATGTATCACGACGGCGCGCCGGCGCGGCTCGCCGCGATCGTCGACTGGGAGATGGGCACGGTCGGTGAACCGAAGCTCGACCGCGCCTCGATGGTGCAGAGCTGGCCCGCGGACACCCAGGCCCGAGAGGCGTCGGAGGCCAGCTACGTCGACCTGACCGGCATGCCCTCACGCTCGCAGCTCCTGGCCCCTTACGCCGACGTGTCGGGCCGGCAGGTGGGCGACATCGACTACTACGTCATCCTCGCCAAGTGGAAGCTCGCGGTTGTGCTTGAGCAGGGATTCCAGCGAGCCGGCGACGACGAGAAGCTCCAGCTTCGGACCGATCGTGCTGCAGCTCATGAGCGATGCCGCGGAGCTCGCCGCGACCGCCGACTACGGCTGGTGACCTGCGATGGCAGCGCGCTCCCGCGGGCGCGGCGTGGAGCGCGGCTTCGATCTGTTCAACCCCGATGGGTTCCGACGCGCAGATCGAGGAGGCTCTCCGCGCGGAGATGGTCCGCTGCGGTAAGACCGCGACCATCCCCCGGGCAGCCAGCCACCAGCGAGTCCGTCGTCTCGCCGCAATTCGTCGTCGTTCAGCTCGAGACGCGGGCAACCGAGGGTGAACACGTCGAGGTATTCCCCTCACCCGCGTCGGTGGCGAGCTGAGGCGCTTGACGTTCGCTCAGGACGATCGCGGCGGCATCTCGAAGCCCGAGACGATCACGGCGTTCGTGTCGGCTGCGGCGTACCGCAGCGGCTTCGCTGCCTCGTAAGCGGCCGACCCGTACCAGGCACGCGCGGCTTCCACCGATTCGAACTCGAGAATGACAGTCTGGTCGCCGTGCCACTCGCCTTCGAACACCTGGGGCGCTGGATCGACCGCCAGGACCGAGGCACCGCCTTCGGCCATTGATGGTGCGGCCGCTCGGCCGTACGCACTCATGCCCGACTGGTCCTTGATGTCCTCGGTCAAGATGACGTATCCCTTGGGCATCGGCTCTCCTTTGGAGTGGCAGACGGCGGTCGGACGGGAGCGTAGGTGCCCGGCCACCATCGCCCCCAGGGCGGTCGGCTCGAGTCGTTGTGGATCCTGGGACAGGGCCTGATCCCGGTCCTGGGCGCTCGCTCCGTCGCGCAAATCGGGACAACCTCCCGCCGTCGACTCCTCCCGCACCGACGCAAACCACGCGCTTCGACCGAGACGATCGAATCGACGCTCGTCAGCATCCTGAGGTCGCCTTCTAGTGCAAGAAAGGCGAATCCTCGACGGCAGCGCAAACGCCGCCGTCGACCAGCACATCGGTACCGGTGACGAACGACGCTTCGTCCGACAAAAGAAACGACACGACGGCCGCTATCTCGTCGGGGGTGCCCTCACGGCTCAGCGGAGTCCGCTCCAGCAGCACCGCCATGGCTGGCTGCGCTGCGGCTTCTTGGCGGCCCTGGGGAGTGTCGATCATCCCCGGTGAGACCGAACAGATACGCCCACCGCTCCGACCCCAATCGATCGCGACCCGGCGGGCGAGGCGTTGCACGCCGCGCTTCGCCCAGGCATACGCCACGCCCGACTCTTCGATCGAAGGGCCCACCGCCCGTCGGAGATCCTCGAGGAACGTGCTGCTCAGGGGATCGTCGAGCGTGGCATCAACGGCAGGGTCGCCGTCGCGACCCAGGAGGGACGCGGACATGGACGCGAAGCAAACGGCTGCGGTACCCGCTCGGACGAACGGCGACAGCGAATCGACGACGAGCGCCGTTCCGACGAGGTCGACTCGGAGGATGTCTCGCCAGCTCGCCATCGTCGGTGAGACGCCAGCGGCGTGCGCGACCGCACGCAGGGAGCCGGTTGCGACGTGCGCCGCGAGTGCTGTCATCGCAGTCGGGTCCGAGACATCCGCCACCATTGAGACGACCTCGGCATGCTGTGCGAGCTCACTGCTCGCTGCTCGCGTGCTCGCCTCGTCACGATCGACGAGCACGATCGTTTCGACTGTGGTTGCGATGCGCCGAGCACAGGCCAGGCCCATACCTCGGCCTGCTCCGGTGACCACGCCGATCCGTGGACCACTCACGACGCTCGAGAGCCGGTCACGGGCTGACGAGCCTCCCAGACCGCCGCCTCTGCGTCGGCGCCCCGGGCTCTCGGACTCCCCAGGCGAGCGGAAGTGGCAGAATCACCATACGAGAATTACATTACCAGGCTTCGACGGCCTACCGGCGTGCTCACCTGAGCGACCGGTGGCCCGGTCCTTCCCTCGGACCGGGACCACGTCGCGAGTTGGAGCGGAGAGCGCTAGCCCAGATCCAACTGCTGCTCGAGGACGTTCTTCTGGCTGCAGTCGAAGGTGCCGCTCTTGGTCGGAGAGACGCGCACCCATTTCCCGTTCTTCACCTGCGCCATCACGATGCAGGTCTGTGACTTGCGGCTCGCAATGTCGGTGGGTCCGATCACCCCTTGGGCGGTGAAGTGGTGCTCGGTCTTCAGCGCGTTGAAGAGCGTCTGGCGGGTGAGCGTGCCGCCACTTGCGACGGCCTTCTGAGCGGCGTCTTGGAAGAGGAGCGCTCCGGTGTAGGCGGCGACTCCGTCGCTATTGAGCTTGCCGAGGCCACCGAGCTGGCCCACGAGAGCCTTCAGAGCGGGATTCGACTTGTACTCCGTGAAGAACGGCAACGTCGTGAGGACGGTGTAGGTCCCTTCGATGTCGGCGCCCCCTTGCTGGAGGAAGTTGGCGTCGTAGCACCCCTGGTTGCAGGCCCAGATCTTCACCGAGTTGACGCCCTGGAGCTTTGCCTCGCGACGGAGGAGCACCATCGTGCCGAAGGCCTCGCCGTTGTAGACGAAGTTCGACTGGTTGTTCTTGACCACCTGGACGATCGGCGTCAGCGCGCTCTGGGGCGCTTGCGCCGTCGTGTCGTAGAAGCCGGCGCCGTCCTTCTTGATTCCAGAATCGACGACCGCCTGGAAGTCCGCCTGCTGTGAGATCTGGGTCGCTTTGAGATCGTTCGGGACGAGGAACACTCCGTGGAGGTGCTTGTTCATCTTGACATAGAAGAGGCCATCGCCCCGCTGACTGAAGTACGTCTGTGGATGCTGGTCCCTGGTTGCGCAGAAGCCCGTGTCGCCGCTGGCGACGTACGTGACCGGCGCACATCGTTCGTTCGTGTCGAGAGCCAAGCCCGGCAGGTCCGGGAGGCCGGTCGGCTTGCCCTGCGCATCCTGGCAGGCGATGCCGTCGCTGAGGTTGTCGAGGAACAGCGCCTCGCCGCCGACCATGGCGAAGTCCTGAGAGCACGCCTTGATGACCGCGTTGCGCGCGTCGGTGTCGGAGAGCTTCGAATCGATGAAGTCAATGACGACCTGGCGACCCGCGATGCCGCCGTGCTTGTTGACCAACGCGGCCCAAGCCCTCATCGTGTCGACCGCCGACTGGAAGAGCCCGGGATCGACCGGGGTGTCGACATCAGCGATCACCGCGAGGCGGATCTGCGTGGCGGTGATACCGACGTCTTGAGCCTTCGGCTTCGCCCCCTGCGCCCCAGCATCGGTCGCGATCATCGACCCGACCATGGTGACGACCACCACCGTCACCCCCAACGCGCCTGTAAATCTCATCGATTCCCCCCTGAATCAGCGTCTCCGGCTGCTGCAGACGCGACTTTCAACTGGCGAGAATAGGCTTGTCACCTCGAGTTGTAAAGCGGCTCCGGCGGGATTCGTTCACCACCGGGCCTCACCCCACGACCGTGACGCCCGGAGCAAGGAGCGGCTGGCGACCGCGGGCTTCTTCAACTCGCTCATGACGAACGACGCCGAGCCCGGCCTCAGTGACCCGCGTCAACGCGTTCGTGCTGCTCCTGGCTCGTGGCGACGAAGCGATCCGGTCACGATCGGTGCCCGCGTCGGGCCGGAGACGGGTTCTCCCTTTTTGCAATTCGTGCCATCGTAGACCCGATACGCCGATCTGACCGGAGGTACCTGTGAGTCCGACTGCACCTCGACTGGCACCTCTGCCGAAGGAAGAGTGGAACGAGGACGCGGTCGCCGCGCTGCGGGCCGCCTTCGGAGACGAGAGCGCTTCGCGTCTGCTCGCCACGGGCTCCGAGGCACCGCGCGTCCCGAACGTGCTCACCACGTTGATGCGCCATCCGAGCCTCGCGGGACCGTTCCTCGTGTACAACGCGGTGCTGCTGAACTCCGCGACGCTCGAGCCGAGATGGCGCGAGCTCATGGTCCTGCGCGTCGCCTGGCGCACGCGCGCGCTGTACGAGTGGGTCCAGCACGTGCGCATGGCGCCGTCCTGCGGGATCACTCCAGGGGAGATCAAGGCAATCGCGGAGGGCCCGAGGGCTGAGACTTGGGCGCCGCTGGAGGCTGATCTCCTGAAGGCGACCGACCAGCTCATCGATCGCTACCGCATCGACGACGAGACGTGGGCTCGCTTGGCTGCGCACCTCGACGAGCGCCAGCTCATGGAGGTGGCGTTCGTCGTCGGCACCTATACCTGCCTAGCAATGGCGCTCAACAGCTTCGGGCTCGAGCTCGACCCCGAGCTGCACGGGATCCCGGCACCGCCCCTGCCCGACTTCGAGCGCTAGAGGCCACTTCTCCTCCCCTGTGCACGAACCTGTACGCCACCACCGGGCCGCGGCGGGGCTCGCCCGCCAGAAATGCCGGAATCGCTCCACCCGGTGACCGACCTCCCGCACACCGCATCCGGCAAGCTCCAGAAGGTCCGGCGGCGCGAGCTGCTGCGCACCGAGATCCTCGGGCCCGCCAGCGCTGGGTTCAGCCAGGAGTACGGCATTCTTGCAGAGCGCGACGCACACGTCGCTCAGAGGAGATCGCTCATCTCCAGCGCGGTGAGTACCATTTGCGCCATGGCGACGGAAGAGCATGGCGAACGCGTCCCGCCGGACCCGTCCAAGCTCACGTGGCGCGAGCTCGCGGTGGCGCGGTCGCTGGACCCGGCCCGCGCGCGGGCCGAGAGCCGAGCGCAGCGCTACCTCGACGCCGCGGTCGAGCTCGTCAACAGCGACTCGGGCCGGGAGTTCACGGTCCAAGAGGTGGTCGAGCGGTCGGGCCAGTCGCTGCGTGGCTTCTACCAGTACTTCGCCGGGAAGCACGAGCTCCTGCTGGCGCTGTTCGAGGAGTCGGTCCGTTCGACCGCGGCGCACCTGCAGCAAGTGACCGCCGAAGAGGACGCGCCCCTCGACCGACTCCATCGCTTCGCCGTCGAGTACTACCGGCTGTGCCGACCGCTACCCGCTGACCGCTCGCCGACGACGGGGCCAAGACCCGCCGCCATGGCGGACTTCGCGCAGCAGCTGCTCACCTCCCACCCCAGGGAGGCTGCCCGGGCCTTCGAGCCGGTCGTCTCGCAGCTCGAGGAGCTGCTCGACGCCGCCGCGGCGGCCAACGTCATCCGCCGCGACCTCCGCCATCCCCGAATCGCCGGCGTCGTGCTCCAGGCGATCATGTTCAACGCATTCGCGACGACGATCAGCGGATCGTCGTCCGAATCCGATGGCGACGGCGCCGAGGGGCTCTGGGAGCTCCTCCTCCTTGGCATCGGAACGGGCGCCGCGGCCTGATCACTCGCTCGCGCTTCGTCGGTTACGCAGCTTCGTCGTCGTTGCGGTACACCTGACCGCCCTTCATCACGAACCGGACGTTCTCGGTCACGCCGATGTCGGCGGTCGGATCACCGGGCACGCCGATGACGTCGGCGAGGAGACCGGCGTCGAGACGGCCCCGGTCGTCGACGTCGATGAGCTCGGCAGACACGGTCGTCGCGGCGCGGATCGCCTGCAGCGGGGTCATGCCGCGGTCGACGAGCGCGACCAGCTCCTTGGCGTTCTTGCCGTGCGGGATCGCCGGCGCATCGGTGCCGCATGCGATGCGAGCGCCGCGCGCGACGGCCTTCCGGATTGTCTCCTTCGCACGCGGGAACACCTCCGCCGCCTTGGCCTGCAGTTCGGGCGCCGCCTGCGACACGTCCATCCCGTCGGCGAGGTAGGTCGTCGGGACGAGGAACGTGCCGCGTTCGATGAGCAGCTCGAGGGTCTCGTCGCTCATCAGCGACCCGTGCTCGATGCAGTCGATGCCCGCCTCGACCGCGGCGCGGATGCCGTCGTCACCATGCGCGTGCGCCGCCACCTTGAGCCCGGCCCGATGCGCTTCGTCGGCGATCGCCTGCAACTCCTCGTCGGAGTACTGCTGCGCCCCCGCGGGGCCGGTGTGCGACATCACCCCGCCCGATGCGCAGACCTTGATGAGCTTCGCCCCGTATTTGATCTGGTAGCGGACCGCCTTGCGCACCTCGCTGACACCGTTCGCGATCCCCTCCTCGACCGTGAGCGGCATGATGTGCGGCGCGAGCGCCTGGAACATCGTCGGATCGAGATGGCCTCCGGTCGGCGAGATCGCGTGCCCCGCCGGGACCACGCGGGGGCCGTCGATCCATCCGAGGTCGATTGCCTTCTCGAGCGCGACATCGAGCAGCAGCCCACCGGTCTGCACGAACAAACCGAGGTTCCGCACCGTCGTGAAACCCGCCTGCAGCGTCCGGCGGGCGTTGGCAACCGCCCGCAGCGTCCGCACAGCCGGGTCGTCCTGCACCGGGTTGAGCGGGCTCCGGTGGTCGGGCCCGCCGAGCAGCAGATTGACCTCCATGTCCATCAGGCCCGGCAGCAGCGTCAGGTCACCGAGGTCGAGAGCCACGGCGTCATCCGGCACTGAGATCGGCGAGACCTCCACGATCCGCTCACCGTCGACGAGCAGCTCACCCGGCTCGATCAGCTCGCCCGAGCCGACGTCGAGCAATCGCGCGCTGCGCAGGTGGAAGGGTGGCTGCGGGGTCCGGGGCCGGGCCATAGGTGCTCCCTCGCTCTAGGTGACGGTCGGCGCGGTCGCTGACAGCCCGCGCATCGTGCACACCCATGGACCGGGCGCACACCTCGCGCAGCGGGTCGACGATGCCTGCCGCGTCGTCGTATGGCGGAAGTGACGCACTCGTCAGGCGAGAACCATGTTACCACGGAGCGAGCTCCGCACCACTTTCTCGACGGGAGCCGAGCTGCTCCAATTTCTCACGCTCCAACCTGGGCGCAAAACACTGACCGCCGTCGAGGCGGATGAACGCGCCCTTGAGCATCGGGGTCTCGTGAAACTTCTCCGCCGCCGCCCGAGCCATCCGGAGGCGCCGCCGACGACCACGGCCCTCTTGCCCTTGATCTCCACTACGTGTCCTCGTGTCGGCCAGGACGCGACAGTCTCGAGGTCGCGCGTCTTGTTCGGTCCGACGCGTTGCACGGTCAGGATCGTGACGCGGGCCTCGCGGTACTTGGTCACACAGCGAGACGCTCTTGATTCGCGGATGCGAAGGCGCGCAACTCGCGGGCGACGTCGGGCCCAGTCGGCGTGTAGACGATCTCGTGGAAGCCCATGTCGGCGAGCCGAGAGAGCTGCCTGCTGATGCGGGCCGCGTCGCCGACCATGGTTTTGAGGTCGATGTACTCGAGCAGCTGGCGGTCGCGCTCAGGGAGGTGGGTGACATGGCCTTCGAACGTCCACAGGTGCCGTTCACCCTTCGGGGCGAGTGCCTCGATGGTCTCTCGCCAGGCCCGGCCGCCGGGCATGGCGTCGACCGCCTCGGCACCCCCCTGGGCGTACGCGTTGTGCCAGTCGATGACCCGCCACGGTCCGATCGCCGCTCGGACCCGGTTCGAGCCCTGCTCTTCGCCGGAGTCGAGGACTGTGCCGGACACGATCATCGCGGCCGGGAGCGTGGGATGCGGAGGCCCGACGATCCCGTCGGCCACGTCGCCGGCCAGCGCCGCGCCGCGGGGGCCGAACACACTGACCCAAATGGGAACCTTGATCGGCCGCGACTCGGCCAAGCCGCTCGCGTGCAACATCCGGGCCGCCTTCCCATCCACGATCGCCGTCCCGCCAGCCAAGAGCTGACGGAGGGCGGTGACATAGTCAGAGAGGTCGTTCAGCGTCATGGGACGCTGGCCGACGGCCAGGCGAGCGGTGAAGCCGGTGCCGAAGCAGGCGCGGAAGCGCCCGCTCGAGATGCGGGCGATCGTGGCGATCCCTGATGCCATGGTCATCACCGACCGTTGATCGGGGATGAGGACGGCCGTGCCCAGCCCGATGAGGGCGGTTCGCTCCGCCGCGAGGGCGAGGTGGACGAAAGGGTCCTCCCACAGCGGCGCCGAGTCATAGATCCACGCCCGGGCGTAGCCGAGTTCCTCGGCGAGCACGACGAGGTCGGCGAAGTCGGGGCCCGGCGGGAGCCCGCAGGACAGCTCGAGATCAGCCACGCCGGCGCTCGAGTCGGTCGATCGACGGGGCAGCGTCAAGCACCCCGCGAGCGCGACGCGCCATCGGGCCGTCGACCATCTCGCCCCCGAAGTCCAGCGTGGCCTCACCGCGTGCCGCGGCCAACTCGTAAGCAGCCAGGAGCTTCCGGGCCCGCACGACCTCTTCCGCCGACGGCGTGAACGCCCGGTGCGCGAGCGCAACCTGCGCCGGATGGATGCACAGCTTCCCCTGGTACCCCAGCGCGCGGGCTTGCTCGGCGTCGGCGAGGTAGCGAGCGTCATCGCGAAAGTCGGCGACGATCTGCTCGATCGCGTGCACTTCGGCGACGCGAGCGGCCAGCGCGACGCGCGAGCGCGCGTAGAGGACCTCCGTGTTGTCGGCCGTGCGAACGCCACCGACATCGGCCGCGTGCTGGTGAATGAGGTGGAGTCTCGCCATGTTCAACGTCAGGGCGGTCATCAGCACGTTGTCCGTCTCGGTCACCGTTCGGGTCAGCGCGTGATCGATGACCTCCCCCACCGGGAGCTCTTCGAACCAGCGGCCGCGGTGACGGACGGCGCGATCCACGAGCATCTCCTCGCAATCACCGGCGGATTGCCGTGTCGGCGACAAAGCCCGGTCCCAGAGCTAGGTGCCCATCTCGCAGTGCGGCAGTCACCCGCTTCCGGAAGTGGCGCACTCAATGAACGAGAACTACATTATCACTCACTCGGTGGCGGCGGAACCGGCAGCAGCCGAAGCGTCGATCCACCCGAAGCACGAGATGGGACACGGAATGGCCCACGACAGCAGCCTCATCGCCGACCTCGTGGAGCTCCACCAGTTGTGCGCGCGATACATGGCATACACGAGCCAGTTCGTCCAGGATCGGTGGCTCGACGTGTTCACGCCCGATGCCGAGTACAACGCGTTCGGCACTCCGTACACGCTCGAACGCTTCCCGGCGCTGCTCGCCGCCGCGCCTCGGGGTCAGTTCATCGGGAACATGCCGGTGGTCGACTTCGCCGGCGATGGGGCGACCGGCATGCAGCACTTCGTGTTCATCGATCAGGGGACGCACGCCATGCGGCTGGGTTGGTACCGCGACGAGTTCGCGCGCACCCCTGACGGTTGGCGCATCCGTCGGCGCTCGACGACGTTCATGCGCAAGCACGGCGGCTTCGATTCCGGGCGCCAGCACGACCCGCTCGCGGACCCTGAATAAAGGTGTCAGCCATGACCCAGTTCCCCATGATGATCAGCGTCGACGACCACGTCGTGGAGCCTCCCCATCTCTGGCAAGAGCGGCTCCCCGCCCGGATGCGCGAGCGGGGGCCGCGCGTGGAGCGGGCGAGATGGGGTGACTTCTCGCTCGAGGGCGGCGCGGCGTACAAGCAGGAGATGACCGAGGACGGGCAATGGGGTGACTACTGGCTCTACGAGGACCGCCTCATCTACGTGCACAAGCGGCACGTCGTCATCCCGCTGGATGCCACGCCCGACGGCGACATTCGTCGGTTCGACCGGACGAAGATGGCGATCGCGGCGATCACGTACGACGAGATGCGTCCGGGCTGCTTCGAGCCATCGGCCCGGATCGCCGACCTCGCCCTCACCGGAGTTGATGGGTCACTCGCCTTCCCGACGTTCCCGCGGTTCTGCGGCCAGACGTTCCTGGAAAGCACCAACCTCGATTTGGGGTTGGAGTGCGTGCGCGCGTACAACGACTGGATGATCGAGGATTGGTGCGGCGGCTCCGACGGGCACCTGATCCCGCTGTGCCTAATCCCGATGTGGGACGTCGACCTCGCAGTCTCCGAGGTCGCGCGCAACGCGTCGCGTGGCGCTCGGGCCGTGTGCTTCAGCGAGATTCCGACGCACCTCGGCCTGCCCAGTATCCACACCGGCTACTGGGATCCCCTGTTCGCGGTGTGTGAGGAGACGCGCACAGTGCTGTGCATGCACATCGGGTCGTCGTCCAAGATGCCGGCCGCGTCTCCGGACGCGCCACCGTCGACGGACATCATGCTGTCGTTCAACAACTCCATGGCGTCACTGGCGGACTTCTTGTTCTCCGGGGTGCTCGTGCGATATCCCGAGCTCAAGCTGGCCTACTCCGAAGGTCAGATCGGTTGGATCCCGTACGCCCTGGAGCGAGCCGACAACACGTGGGAGTACCACTCGAACTGGACGCACGCGAAGGACGCGATTCCCGAACCGCCGTCTACCTACTACCGCGGTCGGATCTTCGGGTGCTTCACGAATGATGTTCACGGGGTGGCGTCTATCGACGCGGTCGGCGAGGACAACATCTGCTTCGAGACGGATTACCCGCACACCGACACGACGTGGCCGTTCGCCCGCGAGGAGGCGGAGCGCATGACCGCGGCGCTGACAGACGAGCAGCGCTACAAGGTGCTCCGCGGGAACGCGATCCGGATGCTCGATCTCGACCGGGTCTGATCCGGGGCCACCCGGCTGCAACTGCTACCCGGCTCGCCTCTTCTGCTCCAACGCTTCGACCGCGGCCCAGTGCGCGTCCGCGGTCCACAGCCGCGCGAACGCGTCGGTGGCGTCGGCCTCGAGGTCCGGATGGACGGAGGGGAATGCGGCCGCGATGACTGCCTTCACCGCGCGCGTCGTCCCCGGCGCAGACGTCACCAGTCGACGCGCGAGCGCGCGCCATTCGTCGTCGAATGCGGCCCGCGGGACGACGATGTCGACGAGGCCCCAGTGCTGTGCGGTGGGCGCGTCGAGGAGGTCGCCGGTCGCGATCGCCAGCAGCGCCCGGCTCCGCCCGACCGTCTGGGCGAGCCGCTCTGCGCCACCCCACGCTGGCATGATGCCGAGGGTCACCTGGTTGAAGCCGATCTTGACGTCGTCCGCCGCGATTCGGACATCTGCCGCGATCGCGACCTCTGCTCCACCGCCGAGGGCATGCCCGTTGAGCGCGGCGATCACCGGGACCGGGAAGGCAGCCACTCGGTCCAGGACTCGCCGTACCCCACTCGCCATCTCGACGGCGGCCTCGTGCGTCCGAATCGCGCTGAGCTCCTTGAGGTCGCCACCCGAGACGAAGGCTCGATCGCCCGCGCCGCGGAGGACAAGTACGGCCGCGCTGGACTCCAGCACGTGATCGAGCGCTGCCCCGAGCTCGTCGACCGTCGCGGCGCCGATGGCGTTGCGGACGTCGGGGCGGTCGATGGTGACGACGGCGACTCCCGCGTCGATCTCGACGCGCACACCCCCACGGGTGCTCTTCCGATCCGACTCCGGCATCCCCACCCTCTCGAGCGTGCGCGACGGTGCGACTGCTGGATGAGAATAGTGCTCTCAGGTTCTGTGCGTCGTGCTCACACTGGCTGCATATCTTGTTTTCGCTAGGATGGTCCGGTGGACGACGGGGTGCACAGCGAGGCGGGGATCCCGCTGGCGGTGAGCTACGGCCCCGCCGACCTGCCCCCGACCGAGTCGCTCCCGCCGCCCGGCGAGTTCCCGTTCACGCGGGGGAACTTTCGCGACGGCTACCGCGGGCGCGTCTGGACCATCCGCCAGTACTCAGGCTTCGGGACGCCCGAGGAGTCGAATAAGCGGTACCGCTATCTCCTCGCCCAGGGCGGGACCGGCCTGTCGGTTGCCCTTGACCTCCCGACGCAGTGCGGATACGACTCCGATCACCCCGACGTCGAAGAGGAGGTCGGGCGGGTCGGCGTCGCGCTCGACACGCTCGCCGATGCCGAGATCCTGTTCGACGCGATCCCCCTCGACGCGATCAGTACGAGCTTCACGATCAACGGCACCGCCGCGATCCTGCTCGCTTTCTATGTGGCCGTCGGTGAGAAGCAGGGTGTCGAGCGAGCGAAGCTCCGAGGGACGATCCAGAACGACATCCTGAAGGAGTACGTGAGCCGTGGCACGTGGATCTGGCCACCCCGGCCGTCGCTGCGCCTCATCGCCGACACGATCGAGTTCTGCGCCGAAGAGGTGCCTCGGTTCAACGCCATCTCGGTGGCCGGAGCCCACTTCCGCGACGCCGGCGCCAATGCGGCCCAGGAGATGGCGTTCACGCTCATGGACGGCATCACCTATTGCGACGAGGTGATGGCGCGAGGTCGCATGACGATCGACGAGTTCGCACCCCAGGTGTCCTTCTTCTTCTACACGCACGGCGATTTCTTCGAGGAGATCGCCAAGTACCGGGCCGGACGCCGGCGCTGGGCCCGCATCGTCCGGGAACGGTATGGGGCGAAGGATGACCGCTCCTGCATGTTCCGCGTGGGCTGCGTCGCCGGCGGCGCGTCCCTGTACGCACCCCAGGCGCAGAACAATGTCGTCCGCGTCGCCTACGAGGCGCTGGCGTCGGTCCTCGGCGGCGTCCAGTCGATGTTCACCGCGGCCTGGGACGAGCCGTTCGCGCTCCCGAGCGAAGACTCGGCCACACTCGCGCTGCGGACCCAACAGGTGCTGGCTTACGAGACCGGCGTGGCCCGGGTTGCCGATCCGCTGGGAGGCTCGTACTACGTCGAGGCGCTCACCAACGAGATGGAAGCCCGGGTCGTCGAGATCATGGACGACCTCGAGCGGCGGGGCGGAATGGTGCAAGCCGTCGAGGAGGGCTACCTGCAGCGCCTCATTTCGGAGGAGGCGTTCCGCGTCCAGCAGGCGATTACCTCCGGGGAGCGCGCGATCGTCGGGGTCAACCGGTTCGAGACCGACGACGACCCGCCCGAGGTGGAGGGCTACGAGATGGACGAACAGGGCCGGATCCGCCAACTCGAGCGGCTCGCCGAGGTAAAACGCTCGCGCTCGTCGTCGGAGGTACGCGCGACCCTCACCGCGTTGGGTGCCGCCGCAGCCCGCGACGACGACAACCTGATGCCACGCCTCGTGGACTGCGCGAAGGCGTACTGCACCGTCGGCGAGATGGTCGACGTGCTCAAGGGCAAGTGGGGCGAGTTCCAGCAGCCGGCGGTGTTCTGATGCCGGGGCCGGCGCGTGTCCTCGTCGCGAAGCCCGGACTCGACGGTCACGACCGGGGCGCGAAGCTCGTCGCACGAGCGCTGCGTGACGCCGGCTTCGAGGTCATCTACACGGGGATCCGCCAGCGCCCTGAGGCGATCGCGTCGGTCGCGCTCCAGGAAGGCGTGCAGATCGTCGGCCTCAGCATCCTCAGCGGCGCGCATCTCGCGCTGACGCGCAAGACCGCGGACGCGCTTCGGGCGGTCGGCGCCGATGACGTCCTGCTCGTCGTGGGCGGCACGGTCCCCCAGCGCGATGTCGCACGGCTCAAGGCCGCCGGTGCCGCCGCCGTCTACCCGACCGGGACCCCGCTCGAGGTGCTGCTCGACAGCATGCGAGCGCTGTCAGAAACGGATCACCTCCACTCGTAGTGCCAGGTCAGGCGCGTGCTCCGGTCCCGTTGCGGCGTGCTCGCGTCGCCGTTCGCTCCTCGAGTCTCAGAGACGCTCGGTGAGTGCCGCGACGAAGGCCCGCGTCCGTTGGTAGGACGCCACGAGCTCGTCTCGGCCCTGACCGATCGGCATGACCCGGACCGAGATGTCTGTGACGCCGGCGTCGGCGAAGGAACGCAACCGCTGCTCGATCGTCGCCTCGCTCCCCGCCGCGAGGATGTCGCCGACATTTCGAGCGTCGCCGTGCTCAAGCAACCGCTGATAGTTCGGCGACATCTCCGCCTCGGCGAGGATGCGGTTCGCCCGCGCTTCGGCGACGTCGACCTCGTCGTCACCGCAGAGGCACACCGGGATGCCGGCGACGACGCGCGGTGCCGGCCGTCCCGCCGCCTCGGCCGCGTGCGTGATGGTCGGGACGACGTGCGAACCGATCGCCCGTTCGTCGGCCATCCACAGGATGGTCCCGTCGGTCCGCTCACCGGCCAATCGGAGCATGACCGGACCCAGCGCAGCGAGCAGGACCGGGGTGGGAGCGATGTCAGTGATGTCGAGCGGGTTGTGCACGCGGAACACCTCGTTCTCGACATCCACATTGCCGTTTCCGCGGAGTGCCTGATCGAGGACGTCGAGGTACGCGCGCATGGTCGACGCGGGTCGCTCGTAGGGCAACCCGAGCATCGTGTCGATAACCCAGTGGTGCGACACGCCGAGACCGAGTGCGAGACGTCCGTCGCACACCGCCTGGACCGACAGCACATGCTGCGCGAGCGCGATCGGATGGCGAGGTTGGATTGGGACCACCGCGGTACCGATCTCGATCCGCGTCGTGTCCGCGGCGACGACGGCGACGGCGGTCAAGGCGTCGAAGTCATCGGGGATCTGGGGGATCCAGACCGACGCGAGGCCGGCGTCCTCGGCCCACCGACCGTCAGCTCGGAGCCGGTCGACCTTGGCCGCGTAGCGGCCTCGCTCCGGACCCACCATCATGCCGACGCGCATCTCGCAGCCCCCTGGGTGGAAACGATCTTCTCGTGATTGGAAAGGTATGTTATCTTCGCTCGCGAGACCGTCCGCTGCCCGGACGGGCCCGGCGAAGGGAAGCGCGCGTGCCTCATCTCGGGAAGCCCAGCCCCGTCAGCTCGGAACCGCGATGACGGCCACGGACTCAGAGGTCTCCTACGACCCGTACGACTTCGACATCGACTCGGATCCGTACCCAGTCTTCAAGCGGCTCCGCGACGAGCGGCCGCTGTACCACAACGATCGCTACGACTTCTATGCCCTGAGCCGGTTCAACGATGTCCAACGAGCATCGGTCGACTGCAAGACCTACATCTCGGGAAAGGGCACCGTCCTGGAGGTCATCAAGAGCGGGATGGAGATCCCGCCGGGCACGATCATCTTCGAGGATCCTCCCGCCCATGATCTCCATCGCGGCCTGCTGTCCCGCGTCTTCACACCTCGCAGAGTCGGCGCGATCGAGCCGAAGATCCGCGAGTTCTGTGCGCGCAGCCTCGATCCGCTCGTGGGCACCGGTGGGTTCGACTTCATCGTGGACCTCGGTGCACCGATGCCCATGCGCACCATCGGCCTGCTCCTCGGCATCCCCGAGCAGGACCAAGAAGCCATCCGTCATCGTATCGACGATGGTCTCCGTCTCGCCGAGGGCGCCATGCCCGACCCCGACGCGCAGTACGGCACGGGGGCCGCCCCCGGGACCGAGTTCGAGGAGTACATCGAGTGGCGCGCGGAGCATCCCTCCGACGACCTGATGACCGAGCTGCTCCAAGGGGAGTACGAGGACGAGACTGGGGCGCGACACAGGCTCACCCGCCAGGAGGTGCTGGGTTACGTCAATCTGCTCGCAGCGGCTGGCAACGAGACCACGACGCGGCTCATCGGATGGGCCGGCAAGGTGCTCGCCGACCATCCGGACCAGCGTCGCGAGATCGTCGACGACCCTGGCCTCATTCCGAACGCGATCGAGGAGGTGTTGCGCTACGAGTCGCCGTCACCCGTGCAGGCGCGCTTCGTCGCCGAGGACGTCGAGCACTACGGAGTGGTCGTGCCTCGGGGAAGCGCCATGCTCCTGCTGACGGCGTCGGGGAACCGTGACGAGCGAAAGTTCGCAGACGGCGACCGCTTCGACATCCACCGCACGATCGACCATCACCTGGCCTTCGGTTACGGAATCCATTTCTGCATGGGTGCCGCGCTCGCTCGGCTGGAGGGTCGCATCGCGCTGGAGGAGGTTCTGCTGAGGTTCCCGTCATGGGAGATCGACCGGGACCGTGCTGTGCAGGCCCGCACCTCGACGGTGCGCGGGTGGGAGTGCTTGCCAGTCGTCACGTCCTGACGGTCGACGCCGCGAGTCGAGGACCGGCCGAGCTCACATGTACCAACCGCCGTTGACGTTGATCTGCTGACCGGTGATGTAGCCGGCTTCGTCCGAGCAGAGGAACACGCAGGCGGCCGCGATGTCGTCGGGCGTCCCGGCCCTCCGCACGGGCGTGCGCGCGGTGACGGCGTCGATGCTCGGGAGGTCGCCGGCCGCCTCGGCCCGACGCACCATGGGCGTGTCGATGAAGCCCGGGGGAATCGTGTTCACGGTGATCCCGTGGGCTGCATACTCCTTCGCCAATGCCTTGGTGAGGCCGATGACCCCGCCCTTCGAGGCGACGTAATGGGCCATGCGCGCGGCGCCCGACTGCGCGCTCGACGAGGAGATCGTCACGATGCGGCCCCAGCCCGCATCCAGCATGTCGGGGATGGCGGCCTGGAGGCAGTGGAACGTCCCGGTGAGGTTGACAGCGACGACGCGGTTCCACGACTCGGCGGTGATGTCGGTGAACGACGTGAACTCGTCGATGCCGGCGCTCGTCACGATGATCTCCACCGGACCGAGCTCGCTGCGGACCTTGCCCAGCGCCTCGTCGACCGTCGCGCGGTCAGCGACATCTACGGCGGCACCGAGCGCGTGCGTGCCGGAGCTCTGCAGGTTCGCGGCGGCCTGTTGCACCGCGGCAGCGTCGAGATCGAGGAGCCCGAGCCGGTGCCCCCGGTCCGCGAGGTGGCGGGCCACCGCCAGGCCCATACCCGAGGCGGCGCCGGTGACGACTGCGACGCGGCTCATCGGTCCCCCGTTCGACGGCGCGGAATCCCGCGAGTATGGACGCTCACCTCGTTTCGTGCAAGGCTGCTCTCGAAAAAGGAGAACGGTATTGCCGCCCACCGGTCCACTCACCGGGATCCGCGTGCTCGAGGTGGGACACATCCTCGCAGGCCCCTACGGGGGGATGTTGCTCGCGGACCTCGGGGCCGACGTGATCAAGATCGAGCCGCTCGCGGGCGACCTCTCCCGGCAGGTGGGTTCGCAGCGCGTCGACGAGCACAACGTGTACTTCGCGAGCCTGAACCGCAACAAGCGCAGCGTCCATATCGACTTGACCTCCACACTGGGACAGGCGGAGCTGGGCGAGCTCGCGACGACGGCACACGCGCTGCTGGTGAACCTGCGTCCCTCGGCGATCAGGCGGCTCGGGCTCGACTACGAGTCGCTGCATCGCTTCAACCCGAAGATCGTGTGCGTCGCGGTCACGGGGTACGGGCTCGAGGGTCCGGCCGCCGAGTGGCCCGCGTTCGACTACGTGATCCAGGCGATGGCAGGCGTGGCCGACATGACGGGGGAACCTGACGGACCACCCACCCTGGCCGGGTACTCCGCCGTTGACAACTCGTCTGGGATCATGGCTGCGCTCGGGCTCGTGGCGAAGGTCCTCGAAGGCAAGGGGGGCCAGGTAGACGTCTCGCTCTTCGACGTCATGCTGTCGCAGCTCAACTACAAGGCGGCGACCTACCTCAACGGCGGCGGCGCGCCGTCCCGTCAGCCGCTCGGGGCTCATGCGTTCTACGTGCCGGCGCAGCTCTTCGCGACGGCGTCCGGGTACGTCGCACTGTTCGTCACCCATGACGAGTTCTGGCGGCGACTGTGCGGTGAGATCGAACGCCCCGAGTGGGCGGACGATCCGCGGTTCGCAACGATGCACGCGCGCTCCGAGCATCGCGACGAGCTGCTCGACGCGCTCGCCGCCCGGCTCACGCAGGCGACGGCGCAGGAGTGGGTCGAGCGTCTCCGGCCGCTCGGGATCGCGGTGGGTGCGGTGGTCGGTCTTGGCGATGCGCTCGATGGTGAGCTCGTCCGTTCGCGCGGCATGGTCGTGTCCGTCGACACCGCCGACGGACCGTTGCAGATGGTCGGGAGTCCGATCCGCTTCAACGACGCGCGCCCGGAGTACCGGGTGCCACCGCGGCTGCACGAGCACACCGAGGAGCTCCTCGCGCCGCCGGCGACGGAGACAGGTCACGCGTCGTAGTCGACCACGACCTCCGGGCTGGTCGGGATCGCCTGGCAGGTCAGCACCCAGCCGGTGTCGACCTCGTCCGGAGTGAGCGCATTGTTCACCCGCATCGTGGCGGATCCCACGTCGAGATGCGCCATGCAGGTGGCACAGCTGCCCGCCTCGCACGAGTACGGCGGGCTGAGGCCGGCGCGCCGGGCGGCCTCGAGGAGAGTGTCGCCCGCCTGGTAGGCGAGGCTGTGCTCGCGGCTCTCGAGGCGGATCACGAGTGACGCCGTGGCGCGGACCTCGTCGGTGGCATCCCCGTCTTCCGGGACGACGAATCGCTCGATGAACAGCTGCGCGGGCGAGACGTCGAGCAGCGCGAGGCCGGCCTCGACCGTATCCATGTACGGGCCCGGACCGCAGACGTAGAAGTCAGCCTGCGTGCGCTCACCCACGAACGCTGCGCATGCCGCGGCATCCAGGAATCCGCGCTCCGAATCGAGATGGTGCTGAACTGAGAACCGCCCGCCCGATGCCGCGGCTAGGCGGCCGAGCTCGTCGGCGAAGATTACCGAGTCGGCGCTGCGGTTGGCGTACACGAGGGTGATGGCACGCGTTGTGGTGGCAAGCGCGCTCTTGATGACCGAGATCGCCGGGGTGATGCCGCTGCCACCGGCGAACGCGACGATTGGGACGCGTGTCTCGCGCAGCACGAAGAGACCCGCGGGCCGCATGACGTCGATGGTGTCGCCCGGTGCGAGCGTATCGATCATCCAGTTCGACATGCGTCCGCCGGGGACCCGCTTGACCGTCGTGGTGAATCGCTCGCCCGTGTCGGACGAGCTCGACATCGAGTAGCACCGGACCACGGATTCGTCGTCGATCGTGGCCCGGAACGTGCAGAACTGCCCGGCGGCGTAGGCGAACGTCTCCTCAAGGGCGGACGAGACCTCCAGTACGAAGGAGCGCGTGTCACCGGTCTCGTCGACCGCGTCGACGATCCGCAGCGGGTGGTACTCGTGATCGGGAAGCATGCGGTTCCAGGGCTCAGCGGGTCCGCGCCCGATGATAAGACCATATTCGGTTCCTGCAAGCCGTCTTTCCCGCTCTGCTAGCGTCGTTCTCGCAAGCTTCACGACGGGGGTGCAAGTGCGCAGCGAGGTCACCTGGCCCACGGTTCCCGCCATGGTCCGGGACGCGGCGCGTCGGTACGGCGACGCCGAGGCAGTGGTGGACGGCGCACGTCGAGTGGGATTCGCCGAGCTCTCGGCGATGGTCACACGAGGCGCCCGCGCGCTCCTCGCGTCGGGGGTCGAACGGGGTGACCGGGTCGCGGTGTGGGCTCCGAACTCCCTGCAGTGGATCGTCGCCGCGCTCGGCGTTACCACGGCGGGCGGAGTGCTGGTCCCGGTCAACACGCGGTTCCGGGGGTCCGAGGCGGCGTTCGTGCTCACTGCGTCCCGGGCACGCGCCCTGTTCACCGTGCGGGGGTTCCTGGACACGGATTACCCCGCGCTCCTCGCGGACGCCGGGGCACCGCTCCCCGATCTCCAGCACACCATTCTGCTGTCCGGTGACGCCGACGACGCATCGGTTGCCTGGGACGAGTTCCTCGCTCGGGAGCGCGACCTACCCGACGCGGACCTGGAGGCTCGCCTCGGATCGATCGGTCCGGACGACCCCAGCGACGTCGTCTTCACCTCCGGCACAACCGGGAGCCCCAAGGGTGTGGTGATGGCGCACGGCCAGACGTTGCGCGCCTATCTCGCGTGGTGCGACTGGGCCGACCTTCGCCCGGGCGACCGCTACCTCATCGCGAACCCGTTCTTCCACATCTTCGGCTACAAGGCCGGCTGCCTCGCATCGCTCATGCGCGGTTCGACGATCGTCCCGGTCGCCGTGTTCGACCCCGCGGTCGTTCTCGAGCTTGTCGAGCGCGAGCGGATCTCGGTGCTCCCGGGACCGCCGACGATCTACCAGACCCTGCTCGACCATCCGGACCGCGCGCGGCGCGACATCTCGAGCCTGCGCGTCGCCGTCACCGGGGCAGCTGACATACCGGTGGAGCTGATCCGTCGGGTGCGCGAGGAGCTGCCGTTTGAGCACATCCTCACCGGGTACGGGCTCACCGAAGCTGGCACGGTCACAGGCAGCAGGCCCGATGACGACTTCGAGCATGTCGCCACGACGGTCGGCGTGCCGTGGGAAGGCTTCGAGGTCCGCACGGTCACCGAAGCGGGAGCCGGCACGCTGCCCGGAGAGCCGGGCGAGGTCGTGGTGCGGGGTGAGACGGTGATGCGCGGCTACCTCGACGATCCGGACGCGACCGCCGCCGCGATCGACGACCGCGGATGGCTCCACACCGGTGACCTCGGCACCTTCGACGCCGACGGTTACCTGCGGATCGTCGGGCGGATCAAGGACATGTTCATCGTCGGCGGCTTCAACGCGTACCCCGCCGAAATCGAGAATCTGCTGTTGCGTCACCCACGCATCGCGCAGGTGGCGGTGATCGGCGTCCCCGACGCTCGCCTCGGCGAGGTCGGCCAGGCTTTTGTGGTGCTCGCTCCTGGTCCGCCGGTCGAGTCGTCAGAAATCATCGCGTGGGCTCGCGACGAAATGGCGAACTTCAAGGTGCCTCGGTCGGTTGTCTTCCTCGACGCGCTGCCCGTCAACGCGACCGGGAAGGTGGTCAAGGACGAGCTGCGGGCCCGGGCGGTGCCGTCGTGACCGACGACAAGGCGATCCAGTGCGAAATTGCGGGCGTCGATGGGCTGGCGCGCCGTGGTGCCGCGGCCGCCGTCGCGCCTGACGCGCGCGAAGGCATCGCGGCACGTCGCGACCGGCGACGGCCCGGGTTCACGATCCGCGTCTCCGACGATCGCCGACCTGCGTATCTGCGGTGGGAACCCGACGACTGGAGGACCTGATGGCGCAAGTCCCGATCGCGGACGGCATCTTCACCTGGCCGTCCGACCAGCCACAGCTCATCGGAAGCCGCTGCACTCTGTGTCAGATCGTCACGTTTCCAGCGCAGGTGTCGTGCCCACGCTGCCCGTCCACGGCGATGGAGGAGCATCTCCTGGCCCGGCGAGGCCGTCTGTGGGCATGGACGACCCAGGACTTCCCACCGCCGTCGCCACCGTATGCCGGGCCTACCGGCGACGCGTTCGTCCCCTTCGGCGTCGGGTACGTGGAACTCGGCGGTGAAGTGAGAGTGGAGGCCCGCCTGACCGAGGCCGATCCCAGCGCGTTGACGCAAGGGATGGAGATGGAGCTCGTTTTGGTGCCGTTCCGCGACCGCGACGGAGATGAGGTCATGACCTTCGCGTTCCGTCCGGTCGGCTGAACGCACGATCGCGAGCACGAACACGCAGAGAGAGGACACCGGTATGGACGTTGCCATCGTGGGAGTCGGCCTGCATCCGTTCGGTCGCTTTCCAGGTGTGTCGGGAATTGAGATGGGCGCTATCGCGATCCGTCGGGCCCTCGGCGACGCGGGTGTCGAGTGGCGTGACATCCAGTTCGCCTTCGGAGGAAGCTACGAAGTCGACAACCCCGACGCGGTGGTCGCGCTCCTCGGACTCACGGGGATCCCCTTCACCGACGTCTATAACGGGTGCGCCACCGCCGCGAGCGCGCTCACCCTTGCTTCCGACACGATCCGGCTTGGGGATCACGGCCTGGGCATCGCCGTCGGCATGGACAAGCACCTACCCGGCGCTTTCAGCGCCGACCCCCGTCAGTACGCGTGCCCGTCTTGGTACGGCGAGCTCGGGCAGTTCGTCACCACGAAGTTCTTCGGGATGAAGATCAACAAGTACATGCACGATCACGGCATCTCGCACTCGACGCTGGCCAAGGTGGTGGCGAAGAACCTGCGAAACGGTGCGTTGAACGAGAACGCGTTTCGGCGCAAGCCCCTCAGTGAGGACGAGATCCTCGGATCGCCGATGCTGAACTATCCGCTCACTCAGTACATGTTCTGCAGTCCCGACGAGGGCGCCGCCGCGGTGGTGCTGTGTCGCGCCGAAGATGCCCGCCGCTACACCGACACTCCGATCTACCTCCGCGCCACGACCGTACGGACCCGGCGCCTCGGCGCTTTCGAGGTTCACAGCCCCTGGCTCCCCGTAGAGGAGACCGTCGGGCCCACGGTGGACGCGTCGCGAGCGGCGTTCGAGATCGCCGGCCTCGGCCCCGAAGACGTCGACGTCATACAGCTCCAGGACACCGACGCCGGGGCCGAGATCATCCACCTCGCCGAGAACGGCTTCTGCTGTGACGGCGACCAGGAGGCCTTGGTGGCCGACGGCGCGCTCGAGATCGGCGGGGCACTGCCGGTCAACACCGACGGCGGGCTCATCGCGAACGGCGAGCCGATCGGCGCGTCCGGGCTCCGACAGGTCCACGAGATCGTGCTGCAGCTGCGCGCGCAGGCCGGCGACCGACAGGTCCCGGGACGCCCCAAGGTCGGCTACACACAGCTCTACGGCGCTCCCGGGACCGCCGGCGTGTCGATCCTGTCGATCTAGCGCATGAGCATGCAGACCGAACCGGAGCTGCCGGGGATCGAGACGGTGGAGATGGTCTACGTCGACCACCGCCTCCCAGCGGACGCGCTCCTCGGCGCTGCAGGGCGTGGGCTCCCGCAGATCCTGAGCGTGCTCGAGGTCGGGCGAATCAACATCGCGGCGCGTGCCGTCGGAGTGGCACGTGCGGCGTTCGACGCGGCGCTCTCCTACGCTCAGCAGCGGGTGACGACGCGGAAGCCGATCGCGCAGCACCATGCCATCCAGCTGAAGCTCGGCGACATGGCGACGGGTCTCGAAGCGGCGCGGCTGCTGACCGTCTCCGCCGAGGAGCGGAGGCAGGCCGGGCTCCGTTGCGACGTCGAAGCCGGCATGGCCAAACTGTTCCCGAGCGAGACGGCACTCGAGCTAGCCACGGAGTCCATGCGGATACATGGCGGCATCGGATACACGACGAGCTCCCCGTCGAGCGCTATTTCCGCGATGCGCCGCTCATGATCATCGGCGAGGGCACGAACGAGATCCAGGCACTCGTGATCGCGCGCGGGCTCCTCGCTCGTGCGCAGACCGATCACTGACCCTGCACGCAACCTCAGCTGGTTGGGTCAGGGCGGAACGTCGCGTCGGCGTGCTCACCGAGCCGCGGTACCGGGCGCGTGGCGCGGCCGGGCCGGCCACGGAACGTGATCTGATGGTTGGGTTTTGTATTCCCAAATTTGAATAACTAGGTTCTACCTACGTGGACACCCGCGACACGCCCGAGCAGGCGGAGCTCCGGCGCGCCGCCCACCAGCTCGCGGGTCAGCTGGGGCCCAGCACGGTGGCCGACCTCGACGATCAGACCCGGGCCAAACGCCTCGCCGTCGCCGTGCACGACGCCGGCTGGCTCGAACTCCGAGACGACCGTGGCGACGGTGAGCCGCTCGCGGGCGGCGTCGAGGCGGCGATCCTCGCGGAAGGACTGGCGGAAACCGTCGCCGACGTTGCGTTCGGGGGCCCCGTCCTCGCCGCCGACCTGGCCCGACGCTGCGGAGCCGCCAACCTGGGGACGCCTGTAGTCGCGTACACGCCCGATCTGCTCGGAGTGGCCGTACTGGAGACTCCCGTCACGACAACAGCACTCCACGCGGTCGACCTGCCCGCCGACGGTGGCCCGGTGTACGGCCTCGTCCGCGTCGGCGGTGGGTACCGCCTCGCGCAGGTCCGGGTCGACGGCGCGGCGATCGGCGCGGACCACGGTGCCGATCTCACGAGGAGCACCTGTCTGATCCCTCCCGGCGCAACCGTCGTCGAGGTTCCCGGCCAGCGTCGGATCCTGACGGACGACGAGCTCGCCTCCTGGACCGCGCTCGGCTTGGCGCTGACGAGTGCCGACCTCGTCGGGCTGATGCGCGGGGTGCTCGAGCTCGCGGTCGCTTACGCGGTCGAGCGCCGACAATTCGGGGTTCCTGTCGGCTCGTTCCAGGCTGTGCAACACCTTCTCGCCGACGCGCACTGCCTGATGGAGGGTTCCATCAGCGTCGCGCTGCACGCGTCGTGGGCCGTCGACGACCTGCCGCCCGCCGATGCCCGAACTGCCGGACGGGTGGCCAAGGCGTATTGCGCACGCGCGGCCCGGGATGTCTGCGAGACCGCGGTGCAGGTGCACGGCGGGATCGGGAACACGTGGGAATGCCTCGTCCACGTGTTCCTGCGGCGTGCATTGCTCTCCTCCCAGTGGTTCGGTGACGACGGCGAGCAGCTGCGCCAGCTCGAGCGAGAGCGGTTGGGGACCGTCGATGGACTTCCGTGACTCGCCGGCGGAAGCTGAGTTCCGGAGCCGGCTACGCGCGTGGCTCGCCGAGCACAACCTGGGCTTGCCGGCCTCCTCGACCAACGACGAGTACTGGGTCCGACAGGCCGAGTGGCACACCGCGCTCTACGACGCCGGCTTCTTCGGCCTGAGCTGGCCCGCCCGCTTCGGCGGTCACGACCTGCCGACGGTCTTCGACGTGATCCTCGACGACGAGCTCGCGGCCGCCGGCGCACCACCGCGCCCGAGCCTCGGGTACCTCGTCCAGGGGATCACGGCGCACGGGAGCGACGCGATCAAGGATCGGTTCCTGCCCGGCCTGATCAGTGGGCGCCAGCGGTGGTGCCAGGGCTTCAGTGAGCCCGACGCTGGCTCAGACCTGGCGTCGCTGCGCACCACGGCCACGCGTGACGGCGATGACTACGTGATCAACGGTCACAAGGTGTGGACGAGCTACTCCGACGTCGCCGACTGGTGCTTCCTCCTCGCGCGCACCGATCCCGATGTGCCGAAGCACAAAGGGCTGTCGGCATTCGCGTTGCCGATGGACCAATCCGGCATCGAGCAACGGCCACTGCGGATGATCAACGGCATCACCACCGAGTTCGGACAGGTGCACTTCGACGGCGCACGCGTTGCCGCCGAGAATATGATCGGCGAGCCCGGCGAGGGGTGGCGCATCGCCATGACGATCGTCAGCCATGAACGCGAGCCTGGCGAGCTTGGGTACGTCGCCCGGTACGCGAAGACCGTCAACGAGATGGAGCGCGCGGTGCGTGCGAGCCCGAGCGCGTTCCGGAGCGACCAGCGAGAGCAAGTTACCTGGGCCTACGTGCAGGCGGAGATGCTCCGCCTGCACGTCCGCCGACGCCTGTCCGAGCGACTGGACGGTGTCGAGCACGGGCCAGGCGGCTCCGTCGACAAGCTCCTGATGACGTGGGTCGAGCAGACCGTCGGCACGGCGGCCCTTGGCGTCTCGGGTTCGCGGGCGGTGCTCGACTCCGACGACCTGGGCCTGAACGTCTACCTGTACAGCCGCGCCCAGAGCGTGATGGGTGGTACATCGCAGATCCAGAAGAACATCGTCGCCACGCGGATCCTCGGCCTTCCGACCGCCTAAGCCGACCGCGTACCCGGAGAGGAAGCCGAATGGACTACGACCTGCCAGCCGAGATCCGCGTCGAGGCCGAAGGCCCGGTGCGGGTCGTGCGGCTCGCACGTCCCGACCAGCTCAACGCGATCAATGAAGAGCTGCACCTGGGATTGACACAACTCTTCCCGCAGCTGAGCGCGGATCCCGACGCTCGTGTTGCCGTGATCACCGGCGAGGGTCGCGCGTTCTCGGCCGGCGGGGACTTCGAGTTCCTCGACCGGATGGCCAACGATCGCGAGTTGCGGCGTCGCGTCATCGCGGAGGGTCGCGAGCTCGTCCTCAACATGCTCCGGTGCCGCCTCCCCGTCGTCGCCGCAGTCAACGGGGCTGCGGTCGGTCTCGGCTGCAGCATCATCGCACTCTCCGACGTGGTGTATCTCGCGGAGTCGGCCTACCTGTCCGATCCACACGTGACCGTGGGCCTCGTCGCCGCCGACGGCGGTCCTCTCAGCTGGCCGCTGCACACGAGCCTGCTCCTCGCGAAGGAGTACGCGTTCACCGGTGACCGGATCAGCGCGGCGCGCGCCGCGGAGATCGGTTTGGCCAACCACGTGGTGCCCGACGACGAGGTGATGACCGCGGCGCTCGCCACGGCCCACAAGATCGCCGCATTGCCGCGGCAAGCCGTCGAGGCGACCAAGCGAGTGTTGAACCTCCACGCCGAGCGGGCGGTCCTGGCCACGATCGACTTCGCGATGGCGGCGGAGACCGAGTCGTTCGATACGGCCGAGTTCCGCCAGAACATCAACCGGTTCCTCGCGCGTTCGCCGGTCACCGGCCGATGAAGCGACCGTTGCGGGCCGTCGTCGTTGGCGCCTCGAGCGGTCTCGGGCGCTGCATCGGGATCGGGCTCGCGGAACGGGGTGCGCGGGTTGCGCTGCTGGCCCGACGGCGGCAACGACTCGAGGCCGCCGCCGAGGAGGCCGGTTCGGGTGCACTGGCGATCGAGTGCGACGTCACCGACGCCGGATCCTGCGGGGTGGCCATCACGGAAGCGGCGACCGGGCTCGGCGGGATCGACGCCCTCGTCTACGCGCCCGGGATCGGCCCGCTGGCACGGCTTGCCGACACCGACGCCGACACGTGGCGTCGTGTCTTCGACACCAACGTGACGGGCGCGGCGCTCGTCACGACCGCCGCGCTCCCCCACCTCGCCGAGTCGGCGGGAGCCGCGGTCTACCTGTCCTCGGTCAGCGCGTCGCTCACGCCTCCCTGGCCCGGCCTCGGTGCCTATGCAGTGAGCAAAGCGGCACTCGACAAACTGGTCGAGGCCTGGCGCGCGGAGCACGGCGGTATCGGCTTCACCCGTCTCGTCGTCGGCGACTGTGCCGGCGGGGATGGCGACTCGACGACGGCGTTCGCTCGCGGGTGGGACCAGGACCTGGCCGCTGAGCTCCACCCGCTGTGGATCGCGCGCAGCTATCTGAGCGGTTCACTCATCGAGGTCGACGAGCTCGTGAACATCGTCGAGACGGTGCTCCGGGGCGGCTCGAGCATGTCGGTGCCATCCGTCACCGTGACGCCCCGTCCGATCGGTCTCCCGCGCCCATGACGACGCCGTCACCGGCCGCCCTCCTGGACGCGGACCGGGTGACGATCGCCGAGTACCGCGCCGCACTGCAGGCCTGGCTCGATGAGCACCACGCGGAGCTCGCTCCGCGGTACTCGCCGCCGGGCACGCTCGACGAGCACGTCGCGCAGATGCAGCGTGTGAAGTCGCTCCTGTTCGACGCGGGCTGGATGCGGTACGGCTGGCCCGAGCGCGTCGGGGGGTTGGGCGGCTCACCGATGCTCCGGACCGAGCTCGGCGCGTCGATCGCCGCACGTGACCTCACGGACCCAGGGCTCTACTCCCTCATCGAGGTGCTCGCACCCACGCTCATCGAATTCTCGCCGCCCGCGCTCGCGGCGAAGGTCGTCCCCCGCCTCCTCTCGGGCGCCGAGATGTGGTGCCAGGGGTTCTCCGAGCCCGGCACCGGCAGCGACCTGTCATCGTTGGCGTGCCAGGCCCGGCCGGACGGCGACGCGGCGACTGCATCGGCGTGGATCATCAACGGCCAGAAGGTCTGGACCAGCCTCGCCCAGTACGCCGACCGCTGCGTCCTCTTGACCCGCACCGGACCGCCGGACTCGCGCCACCGGGGCATCACCGCGTTCTTCGTCGACATGGACTCGCCGGGGATCTCCGTCGCTCCACTCGAGATGATCAACGGGATGCGCGAGTTCGCCGAGGTCTTCTTCGACGAGGTGGTCGTGCCCGCCGACCGCATGCTCGGCGAGCTGCACGGGGGCTGGGCCGTCGCGATGAGCATCCTTCCGTACGAGCGCTCCTCGTGCTTCTGGCAGCGCATCGCCTACCTCTACCGACGGCTCCAGCTGCTCGTCGACATCGCTCCCGACGACGACCGCACCGCGGAGGTTGTCGGCGACGCGTTCGTGCAGCTCCACGCGCTTCGGGCGCGGTCGCGCGCTACCCAGCACCGGCTGGCTGACGGAGCGACGCTCGGCGCGGAGACCTCGATCGACAAGTTGCTCGTGGCGACCGCAGAGCAGTCGATCTACGACGCCGCCCGACGGCTCCTGCCGGGGGTGGTCGAGATGGATGACGGCGTCATCGGCGCGACCTGGCGCAGCGAGTACCTCTATTCTCGGGCTGCGACGATCTACGGCGGTACCGCGGAGGTGCAACGCAACATCATCGCCCGACGGCTCCTCGACCTGGGGGACGACGGATGATGGAAGATGCGGAGCGGGCGCTGCTCCGGTCGACGGTCGAAGACGCGATCGCGGACGCGTCGGCCTCGACCGACGACCGTGCAGCCGTCGACGAGGCCCTCGTCCGGATCGGATGGCGGGAGATGCTGTGCGCCGAGCCACGCGACGCGATCGAGATCGTGTTCGGTGCGCTCGGCCGCACCAACGCCACGGCGACAGTCCTCGACGACGTGCTCGCAGCCGGCCTTGGCGCGCAGCCGCGCCCCGACCTCGCCGTCCTCCTCCCCTGGTTCGCCGGGTGGGGACCGCCGGGGTCCCTCGATGGCGACCGGGTGCACCTGCGCGGAATCGCCTCCGTACGAGCCGCGACCGCAGCCGAGCTCCTGGTCGTGTGCGCCGCGGGGGTGGAGCTCCGGACCGTGACCGTGCCGCGGACCGTCGCAGACGTCGGCGCTGTGTACGGCGTCGATCCCGACGGCGGGCTGCGTCTGGTCCGGGGGGAGGTTCCTGCAGCGGATGCGGTGCCGCTCGCCACCGCCACCTGGGACGCGGCGGTCGCGTGCGGTCGACGCGCCGTGGCACGTCAGATCGCAGGAGCCGACCGGGCCATGCTCGACCTGGCGCGCGCCCACGCCCTGGATCGGGTGCAGTTCGGTCGCCCGGTCGCAGGCTTCCAGGCCGTCCGTCACCGGCTGGCCGACTCCCTGGTGGCCGTCGAGGCCCTCGAGGCGAGCGTGTGCGCCGCGTGGGACGAGTCGAGTCCCGACACGGCGGCGGTCGCGAAGGCGATCGCCGGCCGGACGAACCGGACCGTCACCGCCCACTGCCAGCAGGTGTTGGCGGGCATCGGCTTCACCACCGACCACCCCTTCCACCGGTACCTGAAGCGGACCATGGCCCTCGAAGGAGTCTTCGGATCAGCCGACGAGATCGTGGTGGATGTCGGCCGGCGGCTGGTCGCGGCCCGAAGCGTCCCGACCCTGATCGAGCTGTGAAGCACGGTCCAGCAGGGGGCCGATTGCTGTGGAAATCTCCCTCTCCTAGAGTGTGAATGCGGTAACCGCCAATAGCCCGTCCGGCCGCGGCGGGGCGCGCGAAAGGGCTGCGATGCAGGACGTGCTGGCAGGGATCCGGGTCGTCGAGGTGGCGGCCTGGACGTTCGTGCCGATCTCCGGTGCCGTCCTCGCCGAGTGGGGCGCCGACGTGATCAAGGTCGAGCACCCCGCGCACGGAGATCCGCAGCGCGGCTTGGTCTCGTCCGGGCTCGTGCCGGGGGACACCGGCGTCAACTTCATGTTCGAGGTACCGAACCGCGGCAAGCGGTCCGTCGGCCTCGACCTCTCGTCCGACGCTGGGCGCGAGCTGCTCTACCGCTTGGTCGAGACGGCCGACGTGTTTGTCACGAATCACCTCCCCGACGTACGGGCGCGGCTCGGCATCGATGTCGAGCACATCCGCGCCCGCAACCCTCACGCCATCTACGTGCGTGGCTCGGCCACAGGACCGCGTGGCCCCGAAGCGGGTCGCGGTGGGTTCGACGGCGCGTCGTACTGGGCCCGTGCGAGTCTGGCGATGGCCTTCAAGGACCCGAAGGCCAGTTGGCCGGTCGACCAGCGGCCCGCGTTCGGCGACGTGCTCGGCGGCTTGACCATCGCGGGCGGCATCGCGGCTGCGCTGGTGCGGCGCGAGCGCACCGGGACCCCATCCGTGGTCGACGTGTCGTTGCTCGGCATGGGGCTCTGGAGCCTCGCTCCCGAAGTGACCTCGGCCAAGCTCTACGAAGGCATCGACATCCCGACCTTCGATCGCGACTCGATCCCGAATCCGCTCGTCGGTACGTACCCGACGAAGGACGGACGCTTCATCACGATCGTGCTGCTCCAGTCCGACCGGTTCTGGCCGGACCTGTGCGCGCATCTCGAGCGTCCCGATCTCCTCGACGATCCTCGCTTCGCGGACGCGGCGGCGCGATTCGAGCACCGGCGCGAGTGCATCGAGGTCCTCCGGGACGTCTTCCGCACCCGGACGTACGCCGAGTGGTGCGATCGCCTCCAGACCCTCCAAGGCGTGTGGGCGCCGATGCAGACACCGCTCGAAGTGCACGACGATCCACAGGTAGTGGCGAACGGGTATCTCGAGACGCTGACCGCGACGAGCGGTGCCGAGTTCGCGCTCCCCGCGAATCCGGTGCAGTTCGACGAGACGGCTCCCGCGGTGCGTGGCGCTCCGGAACATGGTGAGCACACCGATGAGGTCCTGTTGGAGCTCGGTCTCACATACGACGAGATCATCGAGCACAAGGTCACGGGAGCGGCCCTGTGAACGACTTCGACGCGGTCGACTTCTTCCGCGACGAGTCCCTCGTCGCCGACCCCTACCCCTACTTCGATGTTCTGCGTGAGCGTTGCCCGGTGCAGCGCGAGACGCACCACGACGTCGTCATGGTCACCGGGTACGAGGAAGCCCTCGAGGTGTACCACGACACGGTGGCATTCTCGTCGTGTAACTCCGTGAGCGGACCGTTCCCGGGGTTTCCCGTCGCGCTGGAAGGCGACGACGTGAGCGCGCTCATCGAGGAGCACCGCGACGAGCTGCCGATGAGCGACCAGCTGCCGACGCTCGATCCGCCGACGCACACCGATCACCGGGCATTACTCATGCGCCTGCTCACACCGAAGCGCCTCCGCGAGAACGAGGCGTCCATGTGGCGCCTCGCCGACCGTCAGATCGACGAGTTCCTCGCACGGGGCGAATGCGAGTTCATCAGCGAGTTCGCGGGACCGTTCACCATGCTGGTCATCGCCGATCTCCTCGGCGTGCCCGAGTCCGACCACGAGACGTTCCGAGCGGAGCTCGGTGGTCACCGCCGGGGCGGCGCGATCGGGAGCACCGACCACGCCATGGCCCAGAACCCGCTGGAGTTCCTCTATCAGCGCTTCACCGAGTATGTCGAGCAGCGTCGGCGAGAGCCTCACGACGACGTGCTGACCAGTCTTGCGACCGCGACGTTTCCCGACGGCTCGACGCCTGAGGTCATCGACGTCGTTCGCGTCGCGGCGAACCTCTTCGCCGCCGGCCAGGAGACGACCGTGCGCCTCCTCGCCTCGGCACTCCAGCTCGTTGCCGAGCGTCCCGACCTCCAGCAGCTCCTGCGAGACGAGCGTGACCGGATCCCCGGTTTCATCGAGGAGACCCTGCGGGTCGAGAGCCCGGTCAAGGGGGATTTCCGCCTGTCACGCGTGCCGGTGACTGTCGGCGGTGTCGAGCTCCCGGCGGGCACCACGGTGATGGTCTTGAACGGTGCCGCGAACCGAGACCCGCGCCAGTTCGAGCACCCGGACGAGGTCGTCGTCGGCCGCGCGAACGCGCGGCAGCACCTTGCGTTCGGGCACGGCACCCACTTCTGTCCCGGCGCGCCGCTGGCTCGAGCGGAGACCCGCGTGAGCATCGAGCGACTGCTCGCCCGCGCCTCGGACCTCCGGATCTCGGAGACGGCACACGGCCCCGCGGGCGCTCGCCGCTACGAGTACGTGCCCACGTTCATCCTCCGTGGTCTCCGGACGCTGCAACTCGAGTTCACACCGACCGGCTGACGCTCTTTCTCGGCTTCACAGGCCCGTCCCGAATCGGCGCCTACAGAGAGCAGCACCGTCGACGCCAACCTGCTGACCGGTCATGGGTTTCGAGAAGTAACGCGAGAGGCCGGCGATCACCAGCCACGGTCTACGTCAGCTGCGGGCTGGCCGAGAGGAGTCGCTCGGAGACGTCGCCGAGGGCGGCGGCCGATCCGTCGTAGACGACCTCGCCGTGCTGGAGGAGCACGACCGAGTCGGCGAGCCTCAGCGCGTGGCCAACGTACTGCTCGATGAGGAGGAGGGTCGTCCCCGCCTGCCGCACCGTCTCCAGAGTCGTGTAGACCTCGTCGACTGTTCGCGGCACCGGGCGGGAAGCATCTGGAGCCGGTCAAGCTGCAGGAGCAGCGGCTGGCTGTCGGCGCCGACGTCTGGCCCCAGGTCACGCCGCGGCCACTCACCATGCAGTTCACGCTGGCGGATCCGTACAGCCTCAACGTCGGGACGGGTCTTCGGAGAAACGATGGGGAGCGTCTCCCACCTTTCGGGATCCTCTACCTGATCCTGCGCGCTCGCGAGCGTTCCGTCGGGTCGAGGCCGGGCCCTGAGCCCTGGCCGAGAGAGCGTCAGGGGCGGCGGGCTGAGAGCAGCCGCTCGCTGACGTCACCGAGCGCGGCGACCGACCCGTCGTAGACGACCTCGCCGTGCTGGAGCAGCACGGCGGCGTCGGCGATCCTCAGCGCGTGCCCGACGTACTGCTCGATGAGCAGCAGCGTGGTGCCCGCCTGCCGCACGGTCTCCAGGGTGGCGTAGATCTCGTCGATGATGAGCGGGGCCAGGCCCAGGGAGAGCTCGTCGACGATGAGCAAGCGGGGTGAGCGGACGAGCACGCGGGCGAGCGAGAGCATGCGCTGCTCGCCACCCGACAGCGTTCCCGCCAGCTGCTTGCGCCGATCGCCCAGGCGCGGGAAAAGCTCGACGGCTCGGTCGAGGCCGGGCGCGACGCCGGCCCGGCCGAGGTTGCGCCGGAAGTCCAGGGTGAGGTTCTCCTCGACGGTGAGCGAGCCGAACACGGAACGTCCTTCGGGCGCGTGCACGATGCCGAGCGGCGCGATGCGCCACGGCTTCATCCGGGTGATGTCGACGCCGTCGAAGACCACCTGGCCGGCCGTGGCGGGGATCAGCCCCGAGACGACGCGGGCGATCGTTGTCTTCCCGGCGCCGTTCGCGCCGAGCAGCGCCGTGACGCCACCGTCGGCGACCGAGAACGACACCCCGAACACCGCGCGAAACGGCCCGTAGCCTGCCTCGACGTCGCGCACCTCGAGGAGCGGCGAACCCGCCCCCGCCTGGTCCTGGCGCGGCTCCCCCGCCGCGGCCGGCTGTTCCCCCGCACGATCGTTCGGATGGACGGTGGTGAGCTCGCCGAGGTACGCCCGGCGGACTCCGTCGTCCGTCATGACTTCAGCGGTTCCGCCCTGCGCGATGAGCCGGCCGAAGTCGAGGACGTAGAGCCGGGTTGCGAAGGCCTGGACCATCTCGACGTCGTGCTCGACGAGCAGCACCGCGGTGCCGCTCTGGCGCTGCACCTCCTGGAGCGCGCCGACCATCTCCCGCGTCTCGTGCTGGTCGAGCCCGGACGATGGCTCGTCGAGCAGCAGCAGCGCGGGGTCGGTCATCAGCGCCCGCCCGAGCTCGACGAGGCGGCCGCGCCCGAGACTCAGCGAATCGACCGGCCGATCCGCGACATCCTCCAGCCCGAGCAGCTCGAGCATCTGGTCGACTCGCTGACGCTGCTCGGCGGTGGGCTTGGAGAGGTTGAGGCAGTCCCTCCAGAGGCGCCCGGCGCCGCGCCGGGCCCACTCCGCGATCTGCAGGTGATCGCGAACGCTCATGCCGCTGAACAGCTCGGCCCGCTGGAAGGTTCGACCCAGTCCGAGTCGGGCTCGCCGGTACACCGGCGCGCGCGTGATGTCGCGGCCGTCGAACACGACGGTGCCGCTGTCGGGTCGCAGCATCCCGAACAGGCAGTTGAACAGCGTGGTCTTCCCAGCGCCGTTCGGCCCGATCAGCGCGACGGCCTCGCCCGGCTTGACGGACAGCGACACCTCGTCGAGCGCCATGATGCCGGCGAAGCGCTTCGTGATGCCGCGGGCGTCGAGCAGGGTCACGAGCCCCCCTTCTTCGGGGTCGCGGTCGCCGCCGGCCGCGGGACGGTGGGCGGCCCGGCGTCTCGCCCGTGGACGGCGCCCCGCTCGGCTCGGCGCTTGCGCCGATCGAGGGCTCGCTGGACGGCGACGAGCTGCTTGCGCTTCAGGGCCTCGAGGATCCCCTCGGGGTTCCTCGCGTACGTGAGCGCGCCGAGCCCGAAGAGGATGTACTGGTACTCGAGCGGGATCCCGAACCGCTGGAACAGCTGGGGGAGCAGGGCGAACGCCAGGCCGGCCTGGATCGCGCCCTCGACGGTCTGGCACCCGAGCGTCACGACGAGAACCAGCCAGAACAGCCCGGCGAACGGCGTGAAGTTCCCCGTGTAGTTGGTCTGGCTCTGCAGCATGGCGAGCAGGCCGCCGCCCAGTCCAGCGATGCCGGCTGAGAGCGCGAACGCGACGACTCGCGCCCGGGTCGCGTTGATCCCGAGCGACGCCGAGGCCGTCTCGCTGCCGTGCAAGGCCTGCAGAAACTTTCCACTGACGCCGCGGCGCACAAGGATCACAACGACCCCGACGCCGACCAGCACCGCCACGCTGAATAGGAAGAACGCGTGGTCACCCGCGAGGAACGCGGGGCGCGGCACGTTGATCGGGAGGAGCCCGCCGCCGACCCACTTGAGCGGGACGAAGATGCTGTCGAACATCAGCGCGAAGGCCAGGGTGGCAAGCGCGAGATAGATGCCGCTGAGACGGAGCACCGGGATCGCCAGGAGGCCGCCGACGATCGCGGCGAACACGGTGCCGATGGCCACGGTGAGGAGCACCGGGAGTCCCAAGTTGTGGACGAGCTCCGCGGTGGTGAAGCCGCCCACCGCGGCGAAGGCTGCCTGGCACAGCGAGATCTGGCCCGCCATGCCGGTGATGACGGTGATCGACAGGAAGATCACCGAGAACACGACGGCCTCCGTCACGATCAGCAGCCAGAACGAGTCCAGGGCGAACAGGGCCACACCGAGACCGGCCAGCACGACCGCGACACCGAGCGCGCGGACGGTGACGGTGAGCCCGCGGCTGCGCAGCGCCGCGGCGAGGCCGGGCGGCGGCGGGTCGACGCCCGAGAGCGGGTCGGTGAGCTCGCGCTTCTGCCGGAGGCCGGGCCAGAACAGCAGGAGCAGGAACAGCGCGACGAACGGCAGCGACGGACGCAACCCGGTCGCCAGGACGCTGTTGACCGGGAGGTACCCGGCGAGGATGCCTTGCAGGATCCCCAGCAGCAGACCGCCGAGGAGCGCGAGCGGGATGCTCGTCAGCCGCGCGAACGCCGCCGCGGCGATCGCGGCGACGAGCAGCACGGTGAAACTCGACACCGTCAACTGGTCAAAGAGCGGAGCGAGCAGGACGCCCGCCAGACCGGCGAACAGGCTCGACAGCATCCACGCGAACCCGCTGACCCGGTCGGCGTTGATGCCGGTGAGCGCGGTCATCCTCGGGCTCTCGACCACCGCCCGCATCCGGAGCCCGATGGTCGAGTAGCGAAGGAGCAGCGTCAGGCCCACGACCGACACGGCGGTGGCGATCATGGTGGCGGCCTGGTTGCCGTCGATGGCGTAGCTGCCGAAGTGGTAGATCGCGAACTCGCTCGGCCAGATCGTCGGGGGCCCGTACGCCGGGCCACTGCCGAACCACAGGTTCACGATCTCCGGGATCGCCACCAGCAGGCCGAGCGACACGACCAGCTTCGCGACGGTCGGTGCCGTGCGGAGATGGCGGAACAGGAACCGGTCCAGCGCCAAGCCGAGGAGCGGAGCGACAACGATCACCGCGATCAGGAACGCCGGGATGATCGACCACCCGTCGTTCGCCCGCAACTGGAAGTAGACGGCGGCAGACGCGTAGGCCTGGGCGGCGAAGGCCAGATTGAACACGCCCGACGTCTTGTACGTGAGCACGAGGCCGATCGCGACGAGCGCGAACACGCAGCCGTACGGGATGCCACGAATGACATACCCGAGTAACTCGGTCACGGCGCCCGTGGCCCGTTCGGCACGTGCTGGCCTGGCACCGACCTTTCGCTATCCGACAGCTTGCGGGTTTGCGGGAATCGAAGTGCTGCCCGCCGGAATACACAGGAACGGCTTGCCCGGCTGGGTAAAGACGGGCTGGAACTTTCCGTTCACGACCTTCACGAACGCGAAACAGCCGTTGCCTTGCGAGTGGGCCGTGGTCCAATTGACCGGGGGGATGAACCCCATGGCGTTGTAGCTCTTCAGCTGGTTGATGGCGTCAACCAGCTTCTGGCGCGTGAAGTTGCACCCCGCGGCTTTGAGACCAGTGACGAACAGGTCGGCATTGAGCCAGCCGTAGACGGAGTTCTCGGTCTGCTGGCCGCCGCTCTTCTTGATCCATGTCAAGTAGAGCTGCAGTCCCTGGGGCTTGGACTTGGTCTCGAATGGTGCGAACTGGAGGAAGACATAGCTCCCATTGGCAACCTGGGCGTTCGCCGCGACCCGCTGCTGGTTGTACGCGTTTGGCAGAATCATCGGGACGTTGAGGCCCTGCCTCCTCATCTCGCGGGCGAGCAGGAACGCGCCGTTTGAATCGAGCGAAGGGATCACGAGTTGGACCTTGTCCTGAACCATTCGAGCGACGTCGGCGCTGTAATCCACACCGCCGAACGGGAGGCTGGTGTCCTTAAAGACGACCTTTGCTCCGGGATACTTGTTGAACGTCGCCTCGACGACGTCGGCAGCCTGCGCCGACTGAGCGACGTTGTACGCGACCAGGCCAACGCGCTTGACCCCGAGCTTCCTCGCCAGGAAGAGATCCGGGAATGCTGTCGGCCCCGGTGTACTGAAGTTGATGAAGGAACCGACCGCACCGAACAAGTTGGACGGTCCCGGATCGTTGGCCTCAGAGCCCCAGTCCGCCTGGATATCCCAACCGAACGTCGGGATCTTGTTCGAAGCCAGCAGGCTCGAGCCGGTGAAGAGGGTGGTCGCGACCGGGAGCACCGCGAACACGTTGTCCTCGCTGATCAGCCCCTGCACCTGCGCCCGGTTGTTCGAGAGCATGTCGTCGCGCTTCGAGGCAAGGACAAGCTTGCGTCCGCAGACCCCTCCCTGCGTCGAATTGACGTAGTCGAAGTACGCGTTCGTGCCGTCGAAGGCGGTCCCGTCCGTGTTGCCCGTCGGGTCGCCCGTCACGGTTGCCACCCCACCGACCCGAATCTGGGTCGCTGTCACCCCGGGCTGGTTGACCGGGGTCTGCTGGGCGCCCGCCCCGGAGACACCGACCAGCGTGACCATCAGCGGCACTGCAACGAGCGCCGCCACCCGACGCCCCACTTGGCGACTACGCACCCGAGCCTCCGACATCGCCGAACCCCCCGTGACGATCGTTCTGACTGGCCTGGGCCACGTCTCCGTGGCTCGAGAAACCGCAGCCCGCGCCGGGCATGGTGTAACACCTGCGTCGCCTCACCGCCAGTCGCGCTGCGTCAAACCTCCGCTGCCGAATGAATCGAACCCACTCCGGGTGGCCCTGAATCGCCGTCCTCGGGAGCGAAGCCGGCAGCACGACGACGGTCTCGGGGCTTTCAAAGCGGCCCCGGTCGGCACCGACCGCTGCCACGCTGCTCTAACAGACACGTCACCCGACCCGGCTGAGTGCACGCACGGCGGGACGCCGTCAGGCCGCTTGGGCCGGCGCACCTCGCACCGGCACCTCCGGATCGCCCGGGACGGCGTAGTCCGTCCGTTCGACGGCATCGGAGGGCGGAAGAGTCCACCCGACGGTTCCGCGCAGCGGCGGAAAGGATCTGGCGGTCAAATCGCCGGAGGGGATTTGATCGCCTTCACCACTTCAGGATTGAGCACAGCACGCGGATCCACGTCCGAACGATGCGCGTGGCTCATGCCGGAAGGCGCTTGAGGTGGAAGCGGAGGTCACCCGTCCCGGCGGCATGTGGTTCCACCCGGGCTTCGGGAGCCAGCTCGAGCAGTTCGACCTCCCGATCTCGCCGCCGGACGGCGGCCTCCTCGGACCTGGGCCAAGGACACGTCCCGGGTCCCGCTCGTTCCTCGGTGAGTGGCCCTGTGCGGTGCTCGCCGACGCGCGGCAGTAGGCGTCGAGGTTCTCACGGAACACGACGTGGTCGGAGACCACGACCCGATCGATGCCCACCGCGTCGGCCGCCCGCGCGAGGTCGAAGAGGTGGTCCCACGTCCCGGGGTCGTCGGCCGAGTAGGTGGGGAGCGCAACTGAGAGGGACGCGGTCACGGGCGCGGGAACCGGTAGAGCCCCCGCGCGTTCTCCTCGCCGATGCGTCGGACCTCCTCATCGGGGACGTCGGCACACGTGTCCGCGAGGACCTTGCGGCTGTTCGGCCAGTTCGAGTCGTTGTGCGGGAAGTCGGCCTCCCACATGATCTTGTCGACACCGATCAGGTCACGGTTCCGGATGGCGTAGCGGTCGGAGATCATGCACACCCAGACGTGCTCGGCGAATACCTCCGAAGGCGGCACCGGGTTCTCCAGACCCTCAAGGCGGCTGCGCTCCCACGTGTAGTCGAGGCGCGCGAGGACGTACGGCACCCAGCCGGCCCCGCCTTCGGACAGCGCGACCCGGGAGTCGGGCAGGCCGTTGAACGCGCCACTGAAGATGAGGTCGCCGAGCGCGCTCATCGAGTTGATGCCGCAGAGCGCGATGCCGACTGACGGCGTTGTCTCGGGCGATGGCCGGATCAGGCCCATGGAGGTCCCGATGTGCATCGAGAGCGGCAGACCCGTGGCGGCGGACGCCTCGAACACCGGGCGCCAGTGCCCGGTCGGGAACGACGGCAGCCCGAGCGGGTGCGGGTTCTCGACGAACAGGACCGCGCGCGAGCCCTTGGCGGCACAGCGCTCGATCTCGGCGACCGCCGCGGGCACGTCCCACAGAGGGACGAGCGTCTGCGGGATGAACCGATTCGGATAGGCCGCGCACCACTCGTCGATCATCCAGTCGTTCCACGCGCGGACCATCGCGAGCGCGAGCTCCGTGTCGTGTGCCTCGAGGAACTGCGTGCCGCCGAAGCGGGGGAACGTTGGGAACAGCAGCTCGGCCGTCACGCCGTCGTCGTCCATCGCCCGGATCCGCTCGTGCACGTCGTAGGCCGCCGGGACCATGTCCTCGTACCGCCGGGCGAAGAGGTCTTCGCCACGGCCCGCCTCACCCTTGCGGAACCGGCGCGTCTGGGCGTTCCCCTGGAACGAGAGTGGGTAGAAGCGGTCCTCCCACACCCACCCCTCGACTCCGTCACGGTCGGCGATGCGGGGGGCGCGGTCCCGGAACTTGGGCTCGATGTGCGCCGTGAAGACGTGCGCCGGCTCGACGACGTGGTCGTCGACGGAGATCAGCTGGACATCGTCGCGAAGCATCGAGCCTCCGATCGTTCGGCCGCTTCAGAGGCGCCCGGACCCAATCATGCCGGGTAGCCGGCAGGCCTGCCTTCGAGGATCACGGCCTTGGTCTCCAGGAACGGCAGCAGGCCCTCTTTACCACCTTCGCGACCGATGCCCGACTGCTTGAACCCGCCGAAAGCCATGCCGAAGTCCGTACGGAAGGCGTTGTGGCCGACGGTGCCGGACCGAAGCTCACGTGCGACGGCACGAGCGCGTTCGACGTTGTTGGTGAACACCGAGGCGTTGAGCCCGTAGATGGTGTCGTTCGCGATCCGCACCGCGTCCTGCTCGTCCGCGGCGGCGATGACGCTGAGGACGGGGCCGAAGATCTCCTCGCGGCCGATCGTCGATGCGTTGTCGACGTTGCCGAAGACGGTCGGCTCCACGTAGTAGCCCCGATCGAGACCTTCGGGCCGCCCTCCCCCGGTGGCCAGCGTCGCGCCCTCGGCCACACCCCTGGCGATGAGGCCCTCGACCCGATCGCGCTGGCGTTGTGAGACGAGGGGGCCGAGCTGTGACTGCTCGTCGAACGGGTCACCGACGCGCGTCTGGCCGAAGGTCGAGGCGAGCGCGTCCACGAGCTCGTCGTGGCGACTCTTGGTCACAATGACCCGTGTGAGCGAGGAGCACACCTGGCCGTTGAGCCCGCACTCGGCGCGTGCGAGCGTCGTGGCGGCGGTCCCGAGGTCCATGTCGTCGAGGACCACAGCGGCCGACTTCCCACCGAGCTCAAGCGTGCAGCGTGCGATCCGCTCGCCACACAGCGACGCGATGCGCCGGCCGGCCGCGGTCGATCCCGTGAACGTGATCTTGTCCACGCCGGGATCGCGCACGAGCAGCTCCGACACCTCCCGGTCGGCGGTGACGACGTTCAGCACGCCAGGTGGCAGACCGATCTGTTCGGCCGCCTCCGCGAACACATAGCCCTCGCCGGGAGCCTCCGGTGCCGACTTCAGCACGACGGCGCAACCGGCGAGGAGCGCGGGGCCGATCTTGTGGCAGATGAGCGCCACCGGAGCGTTCCACGGGATGATCGCACCGACCACCCCGACCGGCTCGCGCACGAGGAGACCGAACGCACCACCGATCGTCGGTGGGCACTCCTCCTCGAACGGGAACGACTCCGCCAGCGCGGCGTACGACTCGAGCGCAGCCGATCCGATCCGCCCGGCATACTGGGACGTCTTGTAGAGGACACCCGACTCGCGTGGCCAGAGTTGCGCCAGCACGTCGCCGCGCTCGGCGAGGGCCGCCCCGAGCGCCCGCAGGTGATCAGCGCGCTCGGCGTGGGTCATGCGGGGCCATGGGCCCTCGTCAAACGCCTGACGCGCGGCCGCGATTGCCCGTGCGAGCTCGTCGGGCCCGGCCGCCGCGACCCGGTAGTAGAGCTCTTCAGTCCCGGAGTCGATCACGTCGATGGTCGCATCGGACGAGGGTGCGACCCACTCGCCTCCGATGAAGAAACGATCGGCGTGTCGTAGGGGTGCTGTCCTCGCATTGGCCGCGGTCATCTGAGTGCTCCGTTCTGAACGGTCACGTTGTGGGACTCTCCTTCGTGCTGTAGCTGAACGGCAAGTGCTTGATGCTGCCATTGACGATCGAGGTCAGACGCTGGACCGGACCCGACAGCTCGAACGACTCCAGGCGCGTCAGCAGGTGGCGAAAGATCGTCTCGAGCTCGACTCGGGCGACGTGCGCGCCCATGCAGAAGTGCTCGCCGAAGCCGAACGCGAGATGAGGGTTCGGGCTGCGATCGACTCGGAACTCGAACGGGGAGTCGAACACCTCCTCGTCGCGGTTTGCCGACGCGAAGTACAGCGCTACCTGCTCGCCTGCGCTGATCTTCGTCCCTCGTACCTCGCAGTCTTCGGTGGTCGTGCGGGTGAAGTGGCTGATGGGGCTGACCCAGCGCAGGATCTCCTCGACTGCATCCGGAAGCAGCTCCGGGTGTTCACGGAGCTTCTCCCATGCTCCGCGGTCCTCGGAAAAGGCGAGCAGGCCCCCGCTGACCGCGTTGCGCGTGGTCTCATTGCCGGCCTCGACGAGGAGCTCGCAGTATGAGACCAGCTGCTCTGTGCTGAGGCGGGCCCCGTCGACCTCGGCCTCGATCAGCTCGCTGACCAGGTCGTCCCGAGGAACGCTGCGACGCTGCGCGATCATCTCGTCGAAGTAGACATGGAGTTCGCCGCGTGCGCGCTTACTGGTGGCGCCCGGGCTCTCGCCTGGGCGGCGGTACTCCGGATCGTCCTTGCCGATCACCTCGTTCGTCCAGCGGAACAGCCGCTCCCAGTCGTCCCTCGGCACGCCGAGGATCCAGGCGATCACCCCGAGCGGGAACGGGGCCGCGATGCGCTCGACGAAGTCGAGCTCTCCCGACGCGCCGACAGGCATCGCTCCGTCGAGGAGCTCGACGGCGATCCGCTCGATGTCGTTGCGGCGCCCTCGTACCGCTCGCGGCGTGAACCCCGCGTTCGCGACCCGGCGCATCGGGCCGTGCCGCGGCGGATCGAGCATGACGACCATCTCCGACGGCGGGAACACCACACCGGCAGGACGCAGCGTGATTCCCTGCGCGCTCGAGAATCGCAACGGCTGCTTCGAGATCTCCAGGATGTCGGCATGCTTCGTAATGGCCCAGAACGGCTCGAACCCTTCCGGGGTAAAGAACGCGACCGGCGCCTCTGCTCGCAACCGCGTCCACACGTCGTGCGGATAGCCGCGGCGTGCGTAGCGCTCGGGATCGACGAGCTCGAGTACGTCGATGTCGTCGCACACTCGATGCGGCTTCACGTTCTCGGCTCCCGCGGAAGCGCAAGGAGACGCTCGCCGATGATGTTGCGCTGGATCTCGCTTGTCCCACCCATGATCGAGTTGGCACGCGACGCGAGCAGACCCAAGGGCCAGCGCCCCCGATCGAGGGCGCGTTCGTCCTCGGGCATGAGCAGCGCGTCGGACCCGAGTATCGCGACGGCGGTCTCGTACAGCCGCTGGCTCATCCCCGCCCAGAACAGTTTCACGAGACTCGACTCCGAACCGAGCTCCTCGCCACGAGCCAGGCGCGCGAGCGTGCGCCCGTTGTGGAGGCGGAAGATCTCGACTTCGATCCACGCCTGCGCGAGGCGCTGGCGTGCGATCGGATCGCGGTCGCGCCCACCGCGTGCAGATGCCTTCGACAGCAGGTCGAAGGCCAGCGAGGCCAGGACCTGCTCCTTCCACACGAACGTGGCGCCGCGCTCGTTGGCAAGTGTCGTGCCGGCGACGGCCCAACCTTCGTTCTCGGGACCAATAAGATGTTCGACGGGGATGTCCACGCCGTCGAGGAACACTTCGTTGAACTCGCTCTCGCCGGTGATCTGGCGCAACGGGCGGACATCCACGCCCTTCGCCGTCATTGGGATCGCCAGCATCGAGATCCCCTTGTGCCGGGGTGCGGTCGGATTGGTGCGCACCAGCGCGATTCCCCAGTCCGCGAAGCGCGCGTGCGACGACCAGACCTTCTGACCTGTCACGACGTAGACCCCGCCGCGCTTGTCTGCGCGCGTTGAGAGCGCGGTGAGGTCGCTCCCTGCGTCGGGCTCGCTGAACAGCTGACACCAGATGTCGTCGCCGGACAGGATCCTCCGCATCCACCGCCGGCGTTGCTCCGCGGTGCCGTGCGCCATCAAGGTCGGCCCCACCAGGCTGACGCCCGCGCGCCCGAGGATCTGGGGTGCCGACGCGTGTGCCAGCTCCTCGTTGTAGATGGCGACCTGCGTCAGCGACGCGCCGCGTCCCCCGTACTCGACCGGCCAGTTGATCCCGACCCATCGTCCCGTGTGCAGCGTTCGCTGCCACTCGCGCAGCACCTCGGCCTCTTCGGGCGTCGCCGCGATCTCGACGTCGGGCGGCGCATGCTCCGCGAGCCAGCCGCGCAGTTCGTCGCGGAAGCGGTGGTCGTGACGTGACATCGGGTCCATGGCTCGCGATCGCAGCTTCGGGGCGCTCAGCCCACGGGAGTGAACTCGAGTTGGAGGTGCTCCAGGCCGCGGAGTAGATAGATGGGCGTGTACTCGTAGCGGCGGGCGCCGGGGGGGCCGTGCGCTGCCTCGGAGATCCTGATGTCTGCCGTGCGCTCGAAGAGGCGGGCGGTGCTGACGTAGGCCTCGGCCCGGGCGAGCGGCGCTCCGGCACACAGGTGAACGCCGAACCCGAAGCCGATGTGTTGGCGCCCGTTTGGTCGATCGAGGCGGAGCTGGTCCGGGGTCTCGAACTGGCGCGGATCACGGTTGGCCGCGCCAGGCATCAGGAACACGCTGTCGCCTGGGGCGATGTCGACGCCGCCGAGCTCCGAGGCGACACGTGCCAGTCGGAACTGCCCCTGGAGCGGGCTCTCCAGCCGCAGGCACTCCTCGACGAACGCCGGGATGAGGGCAGGTTCGTCACGCAGCCGCTGCTGGAGCTCGGGACGCTCCCCGATCAGCCGCAGCATCGTGCCGAGGAGCCGGGCCGTGGTCTCCTGACCCGCCGCGAAGAGGTTCGAGGCGATCAACATCACGTCGGTGACCTCAGGCAACGAGCCATCGGGGAATGGCGCGGTGGCCAGCCTCGTCATGACGTCGTCGCGCGGCTCGCGCCGCCGCTCCTCGATGTACGCCGTGAAGCGGTCGTAGAGGAACGCCAGCGGCTTGTGGACCATCGGACCACTCGTCGGCCGGGTGTCGCCTTGCAGCTCCTCGCGGAAGGCCGGCTGATCGGCCTCCGGAACTCCGAGCAGGTCGGCGATGACGAGCAGCGTGAACGGGCTGGCGTAGTCGTGCACGAACTCGCACTCACCGCGGGAGAGAAACTCGTCGATCTGGAGATCGGCGAGCCGCCACATGAACTCCATGTTCTCCTTGAGGCGCTTCGGGGTGATCAGCCGCATCAGCAGCGCTCGGTGAGCGGTGTGCTTCGGCGGATCGAACGTCGGGAGCTGGTCGCTGAACGGCAACACGTCGCGGTGCTGCTCGATGATCTCGCTGATGTCGTCGCCCTCGAACGGGACCGGCCACTCGGTAAACGGCCCGGCGACCGAGTTGCAGTTCGAGAACCGCTCGGTGTCGTGGTACACCGCGACCGCTTCCTCGTAGCCGGTGACCATGACCGCGCCGTGATGCGGCTCGCGCCACACCGGCCCATGCGAGCGGAGCCACTCATGGTACGGGTACGGGTCCTGGTAAAGGGCCTTGGCGCGGAACCAGTCGATCTCGTCGAAGTCCGTCGTCTCGAAATCGGTCGTGGTCACAGATCCTCCAATCGGAAGCGTCAGCGGCCCAGGAGCCCGCGCTCGATGGTTTGCGCGGCTGCCTCGACCTCCCCGGGGGGTCGTTGCCGTGCGCCGAACACGCCCAGCAGCGCCACCATGACGACCGCATCCACGTCGGCGTCACCAAACCCCCGCGGCGTCAGGAAGCGAGACATCCGCCGTCGACCCCAGTCGAGCGGCGGCGCGGACTCGGTCCTGATCACGGGATCCTGGAGCGCGGCATCCACCCAGACGCGCAGCATCACGGCCTCGTCGGCGTGCACCGCGTAGTAGCGGCGAAGCCACCGACGCAAAACCGTTGTGCCCGTCGGGCCCTCGAGCACCGCGACATCGGGCAGCTCCAGCACTTCGGCTCCCACAGTCTGCACGGCGCGAGCTGTGAGGATCCGAGCGAGATGCTCCTTGTTCCGGAAGTATCGGTAGAAGGCACCGTGCGACACACCCGCGGCTTCGACGAGGTCGTCAACGCGGGTGGCGTGGTACCCGCGTTCGACGAACACGGCCCGGGCCGAGGCGAGCAAGGAGTCGAGCGCCGGGTTGGCAGCAGCGTCAGGAGCCATCGCGCCGTCCTGGCGGAGGACGTCGAGCATTGCAGGGCCGAACTCGAGCACCGGTGAACGAGAACCGTCGGACGGATGCACGTTCACATCGGCGCGCATCCCGAACAACGTGCGATGCAAGACGTCGGTGATTGCCACCTCGATGCGCTCGCCCGGGTAGGCGTCGGGCACGACGGAGCGAAGGATGCCTCTGACCTCGAGCGTGTGGTTCAGGCAATCGAGCAGCAGCCGGATCACCGGGTCCAACTGCCGGGGCGGAAGCGTGGTCGTCGCCAACCGCGCATGGATCCGCCCGATGGTCTCTTTACCCGTGTGCCGCGCCATGCCGGCGAGGACCTCGTCGACCTCCAACGAGTGGAAGATGGGCTCGTAGCGCGAGTAGATCTCCGCGTAGCGGGCGACCCAGGTCCGCATCGCCGCCCATCCCTCGATGTCGGGGGTGAGCGGGTCCAGCGCCTCGGTCGAAGCGCTGACTTGGCGGGCGACCTGCCCTGCGAGGTGGCGGTACACCTCCTCCTTGCTGGCGAAGTACTGGTAGAAGGAGATCCGCGAGCATCGGGCGAGCGTCGTGATCCGGTCGATGCTGCACGCGTGGTAGCCCTGGTCACCGAAGGCACGCAGGGCCGCATCGAGAATTCGCTGCTGCGTCCGCTGCCCCCGGGCGCCGACGCGGGGGTTGTCGGAGAATGGCGCACGGCGCATGATGGCCACGGCTCCGTCGAGGGGCCCGTTTCGCTGATCGTCCGGCATCTGGGCCTCCTCGGTGCCGGCTGCCGTGGCTCGTGACGATGACACTAGCGTTAGTAGATCGCTCGCGTCACTTTCCTCCCCATGGGCGGTATGGCAAGGTCGTGCTACGGTTCGCTGACGCCGGTGTTAGTTCACAACCTGGCGAGGGGGGTCCGCAACATGGAACACCGACCGTTCGGACGAACCGGGCTCGAGGTCTCGGCGATCGGCATCGGCTGCTGGCAGGTCGGCGGCGGATACGGCCACGTCGAGGAGGACGAGTTCGCCCGAGCTGTCCGGCGGGCACTCGACCTCGGGATCAACTGCTTCGACACCGCCGAGGGCTACGGGATGGGCTCGTCGGAGCGCTCCCTCGGGGAGGCGCTCGGCAGCCGCCGCGACGAGGCAATCATCGTCACCAAGTTCGGCATGAACTACAAGGACAAGCCGAAGTTCCGCGACAGCAGCCGCGAGCGCGTCTTCGCGTCGATCGACAAGAGCCTCAAGAACCTGGGCACCGACCGGGTCGACGTCTTCCTCGTGCACTGGCCCGACCGGGAGACCCCGTTCGAGGAGACGATGGGTGCGCTCGAGGAGGTGGTCCGCGACGGCAAGGTCCGCGCCGTTGGGCTCTCGAACTTCAAGGTCGATGAGATCGAAGCATGCAGGCGCGCGTTCCGGGTCGACGTCGTCCAGTACGGCTGGAACATGTTCGACCGGCGGATGCAACGAGAGATTCTCCCCTACTGCGAGGAGCACGGGATCGGGTTCATGGCCTACGGCTCGCTCGCGTTCGGGCTGCTGACCGGGACCTTCACCGAGGACCAGGACTTCGGCTCGCAGGACTGGCGCGCGCGGCAAGGCAAAATGGGCAACATCAAGATGTTCGAGTCCCTGTTCGGCGCCGAGTCGTTCCCGCGGAACGTCCGGGCGGTCGACGAGCTCAAGAGCATCGCCACGCGATACGACAAGAGCCTCCCGCAGCTCGCGCTCCGGTGGGCGATCTCGCACCCGGTCGTCAGCACGGCACTCGTGGGCACTCGCACCGTCGCCGAGGTCGAGGACAACATCGGCGCGATCGGCTGGTCGATCTCCGAGGCCGACCTGGCCGAGACCGACGCGATCTTCGCTCGCCACGAGATCGAGACGGTCCCGGAGTACTGGATCGAGGACTGACGCACGATGGGTGAGGAGCTCTCGGGCAAGGTCGCGATCGTCACCGGCGGCACAGGCGGCATCGGTCGCGGGATCGTGGAGCTCTTCGCGGAGGAAGGTGCAGACGTCGTCATCGCCGACATTGACGAGGCGCGCGGCCAAGACCTCGAAGCGAAGCTTGGCGCGGCGGCGGCGTTCAAGCGGACCGACGTGGGCGATGCTGACGACGTACAGCAGGCCGTCGACTTCGCCGTCGAGCGCTTCGGCGGGCTGCACGTCATGTGCAACAACGCCGGGATCGGTGGTCCGCGCCGTCGATTTCTCGATGACGAACTGCTCGACTTCGACGCCCAGATGCGCGTGAACCTCTTCGGCGTCATGGTCGGCTGCCAGCGGGCCGGCCGTCACATGGCGGAGCACGGTGGCGGCTCGATCATCAACACGACTTCCATCGGCGGGATCAACGCCGGGGCCGGACTGATGACCTATCGCGCGTCGAAAGCTGCGGTCATCCACTTGACCAGGTGCATCGCCGTCGACCTCGCCGAGCACGGGATCCGCGTGAACTGTGTGGCGCCAGCCCACATCCCGACGGCCATCAACGCCACGTACGATCAGTCGCGGATCATCCAGAAGATGCAGCCGCTGCAGCGTGTCGGGTCGCCGAGGGATGTGGCGAATGCCGCCGTCTACCTGGCGAGCGACCGCTCCGCGCAGGTCACCGGGATCGTCCTGCCGGTCGACGGCGGAACGACTGCGGGCCCACCCCCGACCGACGTGAGGGAGCTGCTCGCCACGCGCCCGACGGAGACGCCGACGTGAGCGGCATCAACCCGGCGACGGGCGTCTACTCCTGCGACGACCACCTGGATCTGTCCGCCGTGCCGCCGGACGTGTGGCAGTCGCGGTTGGCGCGCGCCGATGCCGAGCGTGGACCGCGTGTCGAGACGCGAGACGGCGCGTCCGTCTGGATATGCGAGGACCGCGTGATCGGTCGCAGCGGGATCTCTGCGAAGACAGGCGACGCCGTCAAGAAGCTCAGCGCGATTGGGCGCGCCGGCATCGAGGACGACGGCTTTCGCGCCGGCACTCCCAAGCTCCGGCTCGACGACATGGACCGCGACGGCCTGTGGGTCTCGGTGATCTACGGACCTGCCGCGCTGGGTCTCCCTATCCACGACCCCGCGCTGCAGAGCGTCTGCTTCGCGGCGTGGAACGACTGGGCGGTCGAGGAGTTCAATGCGGGCGCCCCCGATCGGCTGTGCGCGCTGGCGTTCCTGCCCAGCCATTCGCCCGATGCTGCCGCGACCGAGCTCGAGCGCGCCGCCGCGATCGGCCACCGCGGGGCGATCGTCCAAATCTTCGACATCGACCTCGGCGACCCGGCGTGGGACCGCCTGTGGGCAACCGCGGAGGAGACAGGTCTGCCCATCAGCTTCCACCTCAAGGACGGCACCTGGTCCAACCTCAGCTACAAGATGGGCAAGTGGCAGTCGGCCGCGTTCGCGACAGTCCTGCCACTGCAGCTCGACGAGCCGCTAGCAACCATGGTGTTCTGCGGTGCGCTCGAGCGGTACCCCGGCCTCAAGCTGGTGCTCGCCGAGTCGGGCCTCGGCTGGCTGCCGTACTTCTTGACACGGATGGACCTGGAGTGGCGCAACCTCGGGGACAAGCTCGACTACTCGCCCCAAGTCGCGCCGAGCGAGCTGTTCCGTCGGCAGGTGATGGCCACCTTCGAGGAGGAGGAGATGGGTGCGCAGTTCATCCCGCTCCTCGGCGCCGACTCCTGCATGTGGGCATCCGACTATCCGCACACCGACAGCACCTTCCCCGACTCGCGGCACGCGATCGAGGAGGCGCTGGGCGCGCTTTCCGAAGCGGACCGCCGCAAGATCACGGCGACCAACTGCGCCATGCTGTATGGCTTCGCGCATGCCTCCTGAACCCGCGGGCACGATCCGCGGCTTCGACCATGTGTCGCTACCCATGCAACACACCGAAGCGATGGTGGCGTTCTACCGCTCGCTCGGATTGCAGGTCGCCGAGCATCCCTACGCGGTGTCCGTCTATGCGGGCGACCAGATGGTCAACCTTCACCGACCCGAAACCTGGCAGAAGAAGGGGTTCACCCTGCGCGCCCCCGCCGCGATGCCGCCCTGCGGCGATCTCTGCTTCGTGTGGGAAGGATCGCCCGAATCGCTGTACTCGCTGCTGCGCGACGCGGGCGCCGAGATCATCGAAGGTCCGGTGGCGCGAGAAGGCGGTCGTCGCGCGGACGCGTCGAGCGTGTATGTGCGCGATCCCGACGGGAACCTCGTCGAGTTCATGATCTACGGCAAAGAGGAGCACTGAGATGTCCACTGAGCTCGTCATTCGCGGGGGGACCGTCTACGACGGGAGCGGCGCGCCGGGACGCCCGGCCGACGTTGCCATCTCGGACCGGGTGATCACCGAGATCGGCGCGAACCTCGAGGGCGCCCGAGTGCTCGACGCGTCGGGTTGCGCGGTCACGCCTGGCTTCATCGACATTCACACCCACTACGACGCGCAGGTGTTCTGGGATCCGGCGCTCCGGCCTTCGTCGTACCAAGGGGTCACCACGGTGGTCGCCGGCAACTGCGGATTCACGATCGCCCCGACCCGCTCCGAGCACCGCGACGCGATCGTCGGCACGCTCGAGAACGTCGAGGACATGGACGCAGCGACGCTGAACGCCGGCGTCTCCTGGGACTTCGAGACGTTCCCCGAGTACCTGACATCCGTCGGCCGTCGTGGGACCGTGCTCAACTTCACCGCGTACATCGGCCACTCCGCGCTGCGGCTCTACGTGATGGGTGACGCGGCCTACGAGCGCCCCGCCACTGCCGCGGAGATCGAACAGATGAGTCGGCTCGTACGCGAGGCGATCAATGCGGGCGCGGCGGGGTTCTCGACCAGCTTCTCCTTCGCGCATCGTGGCGTCGACGGCAAGCCGGTCCCCAGCCGCTTCGCGGAGCACGACGAGGTCGACGCGCTCTTCGTCGCAGCCGGGCAGGCGGGCAAGGGCGTGGTGCTCATCACACCGGGCAAGCAGTGCAGCTACACCGACGTGTACGAATGGCAGCCACGGATCGGCCGACCGTTCACCTACCCGCTGTTCGCGGCACCGGGCGGGAAGCATCTGGAGCCGGTCAAGCTGCAGGAGCAGGGGCTGGCTGTCGGCGCCGACGTCTGGCCCCAGGTCACGCCGCGGCCACTCACCATGCAGTTCACGCTGGCGGACCCGTACAGCCTCAACGTCGGGACGGTCTTCGGAGAGCTGCTGAAGGGCGACCGCGAGGCGCGCATCGCCGCGTACCGCGATCCTGCCTGGAGGGCGCGAGCGCTCGCGGACCTGAACGAGGCACCGATGTCGCCGCGCTGGGACACCTTCGAGGTCTCCGAGTCGCAGCACTACCCGGAGCTCGAGGGCCGGCGCGTGAGCGAGCTTGCACGCGAGCGCGAATGCAGCCCGCTCGACGTCATGTGCGAGCTGGCCATCGCCGAGGAGCTGAAGACGCGCTTTCGCGCATACATCGCCAACGACGACGTCGACGCGGTGGCCCACCTGCTCACGCACGACCACATGGCGCTCGGTCTCTCAGACGCCGGAGCCCACGTCGACCAGCTGTGCGACGCGCCGTTGCCGACCGACCTGCTTGGCACATGGGTGCGGGAGCGCAAGGTCCTGGCGCTCGAGCACGCGGTCCGCAAGCTGACCGGCGAACCGGCCGACATGTTCGGGTTCGCTCGCCGTGGCTACCTCCGCGAGGGCTACTGGGCGGATGTGTGCGTGTTCGATCCGAGGACCGTGAGCCCGGGCCCCACCCGGCGCGTTCACGACTTCCCTGCGGACGGCGAGCGCCTGACCGCCGAAGAGCCCGAGGGAGTACGGCACGTACTCGTGAACGGCACACCGATCCGCATCGACGGCGCGCAGCTGGACCAGCCGGACGTGCGACCGGGCATGCATCCCGAGATCGCGTGACGCCGTCCCGCGACCGATCGCGGATCCGGTAGAACGGCACGACGAGCTGATCGCCGCCGCTCGGGCCGAGACCGGTCTCGACGACTTCGGCGACGACTCCTTCTGCGAGGGCCTCGAGGTCCTGGTGAGTGTGCTCCGGGAGGAGGCCGCGCTCAACGCAATTGGCGAGATAGCGATCCGTCAGGCCATCGTCGGGTACCTCGGCCAGCGACTGCAGATCGAGGATTGGTACCACCGCCACCCGGAGATCAACGTCCCGCTGATTGGGCTCGGCCTCCCGCGGACCGGGTCGACCGCGCTGTCGTGCCTGCTGGACGAGGATCCGAACGCCCGGTCGCTGCGTCGCGGGCAGTCGGCCCAGCCGTGGCAGTCGGCGTTGTTCCCGAGCGGTCGCGGCTTCGGGGACCTCGCGTACCCGCCCCGGCCCGATGGCAGCCCGTCCTACAACGAGGGCTACCTCTTTCACGCGAGGGCGAGCTGATCCGCGCGAAGGTCCTCAAGGCGCCCTGGCTCACCCGGCTGATCCCCGACGGAGACGTCTCGTTCGTGCTCGAGTCCGAACTCGGCATCACCCGCATCGAGGGTGGGACTGTCTTCTCGACCTTCGCGCTGGGACTGCCTGAGTACCCGCGGTTCCCGATCCCGTTTCAGGGCGGCGTCCGATACCGGTGGGACGGCGAAGAGACCGACGGGATGCTCGAGCGGTCGTCGATGCGGGACAAGATCATCTGGAAGTGACTCAGCGCACTGTGCGGAAGAAGGTTCTGACGTCGTCGACGAACAGCTCGGGCTGCTCCATCGCGGCGAAGTGCCCGCCCCTGGGCAGCTCGGACCAGTACGTCACGTTGTAGCGACGCTCCACCCACGCGCGCGGGAAGCGAAATACCTCTTTGGGATAGCGCGCGACACCGGTGGGAACCTCGACGAATTCCGGCCCCGCTTCTTCGCTATGCATGAGCTCCCAGTACAGGCGCGCGGACGAGGTGATCGTCTGGTTCAGCCAGTACGTCATCACGTTCGTGATCAGCTGGTCGCGCGTGAAGGCGTTCTCGGGATGGCCGTCGCAGTCGCTCCAGGCACGGAACTTCTCCACGATCCAGGCGAGGAGTCCGGCGGGTGAGTCGTTGAGGGCGACCCCCACGGTCTGTGGCTTGGTGCCCTGTTCCAACGCGTAGCCGGCTTCGTCGCGCTGGAAATGTGCCATGCCCGCGAGATCGGCCTTCTCGTCGTCGGTGAGCGGGACGGGATCCTGCGGGGGATCCACGATCGCCATGTTGAGGTGGATCGCAGTGCAGTGCTCCGCGTCGAGCGCGCCAGTGCGCGTCGCGACTTGGGCGCCCCAGTCGCCGCCCTGCGCGCCGTAACGCGGGTAGTTCAAGCGGCTCATCAGCTCGCTGAACGCACGCGCGATGCGCCAGACATCCCAGCCGGGCGTGCGCGTCGGCTCCGAGAAGCCGTAGCCCGGGAGTGAGGGTGCGATCACGTGGAACGCGTCGGCGGCGTCGCCCCCGTGAGCCTCGGGGTCGGTGAGCCGGGGAATCACGTCCAGGAACTCGAGTATCGAACCAGGCCATCCGTGGGTGAGCAGCAGCGGGAGGGCACCGGCGTGAGGTGAGCGCGCGTGGATGAAGTGGATGGACTGGCCGTCGATCCCCGTGCGGAAGTGGTCGAGCTCGTTGAGCCGCGTCTCGTGCGCACGCCAGTCGTAGGTGTCGCGCCAATGCGCGATGAGGTCGGCGAGGTAGTCGGTCGGGATGCCGTACTCCCAGCCCGTGCCCTCAATCTGGTCCGGCAACCTGACTCGCACCAGGCGGTCGTGCAGATCTTCGAGGACCATGTCGTCGACGCGGATCTCGAAGGGCTCGATCATGGGGTGACGATGGGGAGCGTCTCCCACCCACGGACAGTGGAGGTGGGCGACAACCTCGCGTTGTCGAGGTCGACGTCCCACTCCGGAAATCGATTGAGGACCTCGTCGAGCGCGATGCGCCCTTCCAGGCGGGCCAATGCGGCACCGAGGCAGAAGTGGATGCCGTAGCCGAACGTGAGGTGCTGGCCGATGTCGCGCCGGATATCGAAGCGGTCACCGTCGGGGAAGCGACGATCGTCGCGATTGGCCGCGCCGACCAGGAACATCATGACGCTGCCTTCCGGCACGGTCTCGCCGTAGTGCTCGACGTCGCGGCTCACGTAGCGGGCGACGTGGGGCGCGGGTGGCTCGTAGCGAAGGAGCTCCTCGATGGCGTTCGGGATCAGTGACCGGTCCTCGACAAGCTCCCTGCGCTGGCCGGGATGCTCGGCGAGCACCTTGCCGGCCCAGCCGATCAACCGGGTGGTCGTCTCGTTGCCGGCACCTGCCACAACGTTGACATACGTGAGCACCTCCTCGCGCGTCAAGCGTCGGGTCGCGCCGGTCTCGTCCTCGAACTCTGCCTGCAGCAGCTGCGTCATCAGATCGTCGGACGGGTGCTCAGCCCGCCAGTCGACGTACTCCGCGAACGCTTCGCCGGTCACGAGCTGGTCCTGCGAGACCTCCATGGGCTTGCCCGGCTCGGTCCGCAGATCGGCGTCGACACGATCGCGGATCGCCTCCTGGTCTTGGTCGGGGATCCCAAGCAGCATCCCGATCACCCGCATCGGCATCTGGGCACCGAGGTCACGCACGAAGTCGAAGCCGCCCGCGCCCACAAGCGGATCCAGGCTCCGCGCGCAGAAGTCCCGGATCTCCGGCTCCAGCGCGTTCATCTTCTTCGGGGTGAACACCCGCGACAGGAGGCCCCGGTGCATGGTGTGGATCGGCGGGTCCTCGAAGATGATCACGCCCGGCGGCATCTCCATGTCGGCCTTGATCAGCTCGAGGACGGCGCCGCGTCCCGAGATGTAGGTCTCGCGATCCGTGAGGCCGCGCTCGACGTCCGCGAACCGGCTGAGCGCGTAGAAGTCGTAGGTCTCGTTGCGGTACAGCGGCACCTCCTCCCTGAGACGCCGGAAGACTGGATAGGGATCTGCGTTGATCTCGATGTCGTACGGGTCGTACGCGGCGTCGGTGCCGGTGGTCGTGGTCATGTCGGTGTCTCCGATCCAGCTTTAGGCGACTTGGGCGATCCACCCGCCGTCGACGGGGATGATCGCCCCCGTGACGAAGGACGAGCGGTCGGACGCGAGGAACGCGGCGACCTCGGCCACCTCGTGCGGCTCACCGGCGCGCCGGAGCGCGGCCTTCTTCGTGATCCCGGAAAAGGTCTCGAGGCCGGCGGCTCCCATGATCTCGGTCAGGATGAAACCCGGACAGATCGCGTTTGCCCGGATGCCTTTGGAGCCGTATTCGACCGCCGCCGCTTTGGTGGCAGCGATGACACCGGCTTTGGCTGCTGAGTAGACGCTCGTCCCCGGCGACGCGTTGAGCCCACCGATCGACGACCAGTTGACGATCGAACCACCGCCGGACTCGAGCATGGCTCGGATGCCGTACTTCATGCCAAGAAGGACGCCGCGCAAGTCGACGTCCATCGTGCGGTCGTAGTCGTCCATCGTGACGTCGGCGAGCAGCGCGCCAGTACCGATGCCCGCGACGTTGCACAAGACATCGAGGCGGCCGAACTCTTCCACGGCCCGCCCGATCATCGCCTCGACGTCGGACTCCTTGGTAACGTCAGCGTGGAATGGCACGACTGCGTCGCCGGCCTCCGCGGCGGTGTCCTGCTCAGCACCGCTGATGTCGGCCGCGAGCACTTTCGCACCCTCACGGACGAACGTCATCGTCGATGCTTTCGCCATCCCCGATCCCGCGCCGGTGATCACCGCGACCTTGCCCTCGAGAAGACCCATCGTTCACACACTCCCGCTCAGTAGTGGCATCGCCACTCGACCACTCTTCGGTCCCCGTCGACACACATGAGGTCGGCTCCCAGCTTCTCGGGCCCATTCGGGAGGCCGCACGCGTAGAGGAGGACGATGGGTACCGACGTGCGTGGCGCGCACGTGTATCGCACGTCGCCCGCTTGGCGCAGCGCACCCTCTATGTATGTGCGCAACTCGTCGTATCCCTCGATCGTGGTCCTCGACGGATCGCCTGTGAGCATCGAGATGCCCGGCGAGCTGAACACCACCTCTGGCGCGAACGGCGCCATGCTCGTGTCGAGGTCGCCGCGGTTCCATCCGTCTTCCCAATGACGACGGAGCGTCTGGACCGTCGCGTCGTCGAGCATCGAGCTCATCGGGGATCCCCACGGCGCGCCTCGTCAAGGAGTGCCACGATCCTCGAGGGGCTGAGCGGTTGGTCGGTGATCGTCACGCCGAACGGCGCGAGCGCGTCGGCGACGGCGTTGATGACCGCCGGAGGCGCACCGATCGCCCCGCCTTCGCCGACGCCCTTGTGTCCCCCTGGGCCCGGGCCAGGCGTCTCGACGTGCCCGTACTCGATCACCGGAACCTCCGCCGCGGTCGGCAGCAGGTAGTCGACCAACGTCGTCGTCACCGGGTTCCCGTCCTCGTCGTACACGAGGTGCTCGTACAACGCGCCGCCGATGCCTTGGACGGTCCCACCGGCGATCTGCCCCTCGACGACGGCGGGGTTGATCATGGGACCGCAGTCCTCGCTGACGATGTAACGCAGCAGCCGCACGAGCCCCGTCGTGGCGTCGACCTCGCACGTGCACACGTGCGTCGCGTTCGTCCAGACCTGCGGCGTGGCCGCGGTGTACCGGCCGCTCGCCTCGAGGCCAGCGGGCGTCCCGGGCGGGAGCTCGTACGGCGAGAGGTACGCGACGCGCGCGAGCTCGCCGTAGGTGATCCCTTTCGACGGAGTGCCCCGCACGCTCGCGCGGCCTCCCCCGAGCTCGAGATCCTCGACCGCCGCCTCCAGGCGGTGCGCCGCGATCTCGACGATCCGGTCCCGCAGAACGGACGCTGTCTCCGCGACGGCTCCGGCCGTCATCGACGCGCTCCTGCTCCCGCACGCGCCCGCGCCGAACGGCGTGACGGCCGTGTCGCCCTGGATCGTCGCGACGTCGTCGATGTCGACGCCGAGAGCGTCTGCGACCAGCTGCACGACCGTTGTCTCGATGCTGTTCCCGCTCGAGCCGCCGGCGACGTACACGTTGACCATGCCAGAGGGCTCAATGCGGATGGTCGCACCCTCCGTGCCGTACACACCGTAGCCGGGGGTCGTCGGCTCGATGAAGGTGCAGGTCCCGACCCCGAGGTATCGATCCTCGGCGCGCGCCTCGGCTTGCTCGCGCCGGAACGTTTCGTAGTCGAGCATCTCGATCGCGTGATCGAACGTCTCCAGCGGCGTCACGTGGTCGTAGACGAAGCCGGTCGCACTCCTGTACGGCAGGTTGTCCCGCCGTAACAGGTTGCGTCGACGCAGCTCGACGGGGTCGATGCCGAGCTGCCGTGCCGCGATGTCGAGCAGCACCTCCCGGGCGACCGACTCGAACTGCCACGGACCTCGGTAGGCCGTTCGCCCAACGGTGTTGGAGGCCACGGCCTTCGACCTGAACGTGGCGCGCGGTATGCGGTACGGCCCGGGGAACAGCATGCCGACCGCCGCTGCAGTGCCGACGGGCCAAGGCGTTGGGTACGCCCCGACATCCTGCGCGTGGTCCAGCGCTGCGGCGAGGACGGTCCCTTCATCGTCGAACGCCAGACGCGCCACCGCGTGCTCGTGACGCGACTGGCCCGCGGCCATCAGGTTCTCGCTCCGGTCCTCGATCCACTTGATCGCTCCCGGAAGCTTCCGTGCCGCCAGCATGAGGCACATCTCCTCGCGCTGGACAAGTACCTTCTGTCCGAAGCCACCGCCGGTGTCGCGCATCACCACCCGGATGCGGTGCTCGGGCAGGCCGAGGAGTCGCGAGCAGAAGAGGCGTACCTCGTGCGGCACCTGCGTCGAGGCCCAGATCGTCATCTCGCCACTCGCGGCGGACCACTCGACCACGAGCCCGCGCGTCTCCATCGGCACCGGGGCGTAGGCATGCTGACGAAACGTCTCGCGCACGACGTGCGCAGCGGTCGCGAACACCGCGTCGACCTCGGCGATCGGAGGACCGGCCATCTGGCCGACGACGTTTCCTGGGATGGTCGCGTGCACCGAGACGTCGTCGGTCTCGGCCGCGGCGTAGTCCACGACGGCGTGCAGCGCCTCGTAGTCGACGACGACCAGCTCGGCCGCGTCCTCAGCGATGTAGCGGCTCTGCGCGACGATGAGGGCAACCGGGTCGCCCACGAAGCGGACCTCGTCGTCTGCGAGCGGCGGCCGCGGGACTTCGGGAACGTCCGGGCCGATCGACGTGTGCCATTGCTCCCGGACGTCGGGGTTCAGGTCGGCAGCGAGGAGCACCGCGTGCACCCCCGGCACGGCGAGTGCCTCGTTCGTCTCGATCGCCTCGATGCGAGCTCGGGCGAAGGGGCTGCGCACGAAGCACGCGTGCAGCATCCCGGGACGCGACACGTCATCGACGAACGTCCCGCTGCCCGTCAGCAGCCGCGCATCCTCCACACGGTTGACGCGGGCACCCGCGTAGCGACCCGCGGCGGAAGGTGACGAAGCGTCGAGGCGTTGCACGTCGGTCGGCATGCCGGAGGTCAATCGTGCAGAGCGGCCGCGCCCTGGCTCATCAGCTCGACGGCGAGCGCGTCGGCGGCGCCTGCGTTGTTGAGGTCGAGGACCACCGCCCGCGTTTCGGTGACGACGGTGACCGCCGTCTCGTCGAGCGTGTCCTTGCGGCGGGCGACGAGGATGACGTTCACGCCCCGATCGCCGAGGAGCCGGGCGACCGACGCGCTCACTCCCTCGGATCCCCCCGCGATCACGGCCCAGGGCCCGTATCGTTCGGTGAGGTCCACGATCAATGCTCCGTCGTCACGCCGGGGCTGCTCCTGGTCCGAACCGCATTCGACCATAACTGATACTTGCCTCCTGACGATCTCGTCACGGGGTGAAGCCTTGGTCGATCGGAGCCAGCGCTTTTGGCCTTCTCGGAGTCGGCTCGCACGACTCTGTTCTAACATCTGCGTCACTACTCGGGGGGAGGTCGCCGGGATGCGAACCGTTGTCGTTGGGGCGTCGGGTGGGCTCGGGCGCTCCATCGCGATTGGGCTCGCCCAGCGAGGTGCCGACGTGGCGCTGCTCGCCCGGCGTCGCGAGCGCCTCGAGGCCGCAGCCCGCGAAGCCGGGCCCGGAGCCCTGGCCATCGAGTGCGACGTCACCGGCGAGACGTCATGCCGTTCGGCCATCGACGAAGCCGCGAGCCGGCTCGGCGGCATCGACGCCCTGGTGTACGCGCCGGCGATCGGGCCACTGGCTCGACTCATCGACACCGACGCTGACACCTGGCGGCGGGTGTTCGACACGAACGTCACCGGCGCGGCGCGCATCACCGCCGCGGCTGTCCCTCACCTGGCGGCGACTTCGGGAACCGTGGCCTTCCTCTCTTCTGTGAGCGCGTCCCTCACGCCGCCTTGGCCGGGGCTCGGGGCGTACATCGTCAGCAAGGCCGCGCTTGACAAGCTTGTGGAGGCGTGGCGGGCGGAGCACCCCGACATCGGGTTCACGCGCTTCGTGGTTGGCGACTGTGCCGGCGGCGAGGGCGACTCGCGCACGGAGTTCAACGCGGGGTGGGATCTCGAGCTGGCCGCAGAGCTCGCGCCCGCATGGGTGTCGCGCGGCTACATCAGCGGCTCGCTGATCGCCGTCGACGAGCTGGTGTCGGCTCTCGACGCGGTGCTCCGAGGTGGTGCCAGCATGTCGGTGCCGTCGGTCACCGTCACTCCACGACCTTCCGCGAAGGAGCACCCATGAGCGTGACCACGAGCCCCGTGGAGTTCGATCCGCTCTCGGAGGAGTTCTTCAACGATCCCACCGAGATGTACCGCCGTCTGCGCGACGAGGCGCCCGTCTACTGCAGCGAGAAGTACGGGTTCTACGCGCTGTCGCGCTTCGCTGACGTCCTGGCCGCGCATCGAGACTGGCAAGGGTTCTCGAGTGCGCACGGCATCGAGCTCTTCACGCTCGCGAAGGACCCAGAAGAGATCGCGAGCTACCGGAGCATCATCATGATGGATCCTCCGGAACACGACCGCTTCCGAGCGCTGGTCAGTCGAGTCTTCACGCCCCGTGCTGTCACGGCACTCGAACCGATGATCCGCGAAGTCATCTGCGGTTACCTCGATCCGTTGCGCGATTCGCGCGAGTTTGACGTGGTTGCCGACTTCTCCGCGCCCTTCCCCGTCGAGGTGATCTCGCGAATGCTCGGCGTCCCCGAGGGAGAGCGCCAGCAGATCCGTCACTGGCTCGACGCCAGCCTCCACCGGGAACCGGGCCAGATCGCGCCGAGCCCTGAGAACGAGCAAGCGGTGCTCGAGTCGGCGGTGTACTTCCACGAGCTGACAGTGGAGAAGCGCAAGAACCCGGGTGACGACATGCTGTCGCGCCTGACCCAGGTCACCGTCGACCGCGGTGACGGCACGGAGACCGGGCTCGACGACGCCGAGATCACCGGTTTCGTGACGCTCCTCGGCGGCGCGGGTGCCGAGACCGTCACCAAGCTCGTCGGCAGCGCGGTCATGCTCTTCTGGCAGCACCCCGATCAGTGGCAGACGATTCTCGATGACCACGACAAGATCCCACGAGCCGTCGAAGAGATCCTCCGCTACTTGCCGCCGTCGCAGTACCAGGGCCGGTTCTGCGCGGAGGAGCGAAAGCTCGAGAGCGGGACGGTCCCCGCAGGCTTCCCAGTGCTCCTCATCACAGGCGCGGCAACACGCGACCCGCGCGCCTTTGAGCGCGCTGACGAGTTCGACATCGAACGCCAGCCCGGCATCACCATCGGGCTCGGACACGGCGTGCACAGCTGTCTCGGCGCAGCACTCGCGCGCATGGAGAGCCGCATCGCGATCGAGGAGCTCACGGGACGGTGGCGGCAGCTCGAGGTCGACGAAGCCGGCCTGCGCAGGGTGCAGATGGCCAACGTCGCCGGGTACTCAAACGTGCCGGTCCGCGCGGTTCCCCAAGGCTGACGGCCGGGTGCTCGACCACCCGTGAGGCCCACGGCCGACGAGCTGTTCGGTCCTGCTGGGACCCCGAGGGTCGTCGTGGTCGGCGCGGGGTTCGGCGGGATCGCCGCGGGCGTGAAGATGAAGCGCGCGGGCATCCACACGTTCACGATCTACGAGTCGTCGCTCGGGATCGGGGGCACGTGGTGGGACAACACATACCCCGGCGCCGAGGTCGACGTGGGGTCGCATCTGTACTGCTTCTCGTTCAAGCCTCACGACTGGACCCGCACGCATGCCCGGCAGCCCGAGCTGCAGAAGTACCTCGAGGAGACGGTCGACGAGTTCGGCCTCCGGCCGCACCTCAAGCTCGGTGTCACCGTGGAATCTGCCATGTGGGACGACGACCGCCACGTCTGGACGGTCCGCCTCGACGGCGGAACTGTCGGCGAGTGCCACGTGCTCATGAGTGGGGTCGGTTTTCTCAACGTGCCCCGCTCTCCCAGCTGGCCCGGGCTCGACGACTTCGAGGGCGCGAAGTTCCACACCGCCCGCTGGGAGCACGAGCACGATCTGACGGGCAAGGTCGTGGCCGTCGTCGGCACTGGGTCGTCGGCCACCCAAGTGGTGCCGGCCATCCAGCCGATCGTGCAAGAGCTCTACGTGTTCCAGCGCGAGCCCGGGTGGGTCATGCCCAAGGGTGAGCGCGACCTCTCCGGCGAGGAGCGGGTGGCGCTGGCCAAGCCGTGGCGGCGCGCGTGGGAGCGATGGCGGCTGAAGTACCTGCTGGAGAAGAGTCTGTGGCGCGGCAATCTCTACCGGCCGGGCACCAAGGTCAACGATGCCCGCCAGCAGTTCTGCCTCAGCTACATCGACCGACAGTTCGCCGATCGCCCCGACCTGCGCGAGGCGGTGACGCCGGCGTATCCCTATCCCGGCAAGCGGCCGGTCTTCGCCAGCACCTTTTATCCCGCGCTCAAGAAGCACAACGTGGAGCTCGTCCCCCGAGCTGTGGCGTCGGTGACCCGCACCGGCATCGTCGACACCGAAGGCGAGGAGCGAGCCGTCGACGTCATCGTCATGGCGACCGGGTTCCGGCCGGCGAACTACCTCGCCCGCCTCCGCGTCGTCGGTCGTGGCGGCCGGACGCTGCAGGAGCACTGGGCGGACGAACCGCGTGCGTATCTCGGCATCACGGTGCCGGGGTTCCCGAACTTCTTCATGCTCTACGGGCCGGGCACCAACGGTGGCGAGATCGTCATCATGCTCGAGAGCCAGGCGGAGTTCGCCGTGCGGGCCATGAAGCGCATGATCCGCGAGCGCGTCACCGCCGTCGAGGTCAAGCCGAGGTTCGAGGCGAGGTGGTACCGCTGGCTCCAGCGCCGGATGGAGGGAACGTCCTGGCTCATGAGCAACAACTACTTCAAGTCACCGACCGGCAAGATCGTGACCCAGTGGCCCTCGACCAACCTGCACTACCGCGTGCTGACCAAGGTTCTCGGCCGGGTGTCAGAGACCACCCGCCGACGCGTCGCTGAACCGACGTGAGCAGCATCGACCCGCGTCATGGCCCCGTCGGGAGGACAACCTCGGGGAGGGGGTGCCGGTACAGCGCAGCGGCGTTCTCGCTGCACATGGCGCGCAGCTCGTCGGTCGACACGTGGCCCCACGCCTTCTCGATCACCAGCTGGGTATCGGGCCAGGTGCTGTCGCCGTGGGGGTAGTCGACCTCGACCATGATGTTCTCGACGCCGATGCGGTGGCGCGTGTCGATCGTCGACGGGTCATCGAGGGTGCAGAACCAGAAGTTGCGCTTCAGCAGGTCGGCGGGCCGCTCCTCCCAGCCGAGCCCGTAGCTCGAACGGTCGACGATCGAATCGAGCCGGTCGAGCAGCATCGCGACCCAGCCGATGCCGCCCTCGCTCATCGCGACCTTGAGGTTCGGGTGCGTCACTGCGTAGCCCGACCACAGCCACTCGGCGCACGCGCTCAACGCCAGCTGGCTGAACAGCGTGGCGCCGAGCTGCTGGCTCGGCGCACCCGGTGGGGACTCGTAGATCCCTGAGCTGCCGACGTGCAGGGAGATCACGGTGTCAGTCTCTACGCACGCCGCGATGATCGCGTCCCAGTGATCGCGCTCCCACAGCGACGGCAGGCCGATCGCATGCGGCCGTTCGGGGAGCGTGACGGACGTGAAGCCACGCTCGGCGTTGCGGCGGATCTCGTCCGCGGCGAGCGCCGGATCGGCGAGGTAGGTGATGCCGAGCGGGACGATACGGTGAGGATGACGCTGGTACCACTCCTCGAACAGCCAGTCGTTCCACGCGCGGATGCACGCGACCCCGAGCTCGCGGTCGGGGATGCTGAAGAACACGCGCCCGCAGAACCCGGTGATCTGTGAGGGAAAGTTCACCGATGCCCATACGCCATTGATGTCCATATCACGCACCCGGGCGTCGACGTCGTAGCAGCCGGGACGCATCTGGTCGAAACGGAACGGCTCGAGCTTCACCGTCTCCGGACGCCGGCCGGCGACTGCGTTCATCCCGACCTGGGTGTAGCGCTCGCCCTCGAACTCCCAGACCTGATGGCCCTTGCGCGTCTCGACAATCCTCGGCGCGCGGTCCTGGAGCGCAGTGGGAAGCCGCCCCTCGAATGTGTGCGCAGGCTCGACGACGTGGTCGTCGACCGAGATCACGGTGTACTTCACTTCGCGTGGCGCCGGTTCCGGCAGGAACAACTCGTCGGCGACCGCCACTGGTTCCCCTCTCGGTCCTGTTGTGCCTTCCCTTCAGGTCGCAGACCCGTCCTCGCGCAGACGCAGCTGCCGACCCAACCACTCCTCCAGGTTGCGCATGCACTGCCTCGTGACGGGAGCGTCCGGCGCCATAAGATTGAACCCGTGGCACGCGCCTGGGTAGACGTGCAGCTCGGTCGGCACGCCCGCCTGGTTAAGCCGAAGGGCATAGTCGATGTCCTCGTCGCGGAACCCGTCGACGGCGCCGACCGAGACGAACGCGGGTGGCAGGCCAGCCAGCGTGCTGGCGCGCGCCGGCGCTGCGGTGGGTGGCACGTCGTCGCGTCCGTAGAGCGCGCCGAGGTACGCCTTCCACCCGAAGGTGTTGGAGCCGCGGGTCCACACCGGGAGGCCATCCTGCTGGCTCGACGGCGTGCGCTGCCTGTCGTCGAGCATCGGTGAGTCGAGCAGCTGGAACACCAGCGGGACCTCGCCACGGTCGCGGGCCAGCAGTGCGAGCGCGGCGGCCAGGCCGCCGCCGGCGCTGACGCCCATCACCCCGACGCAGGCGCGGTCGATGCCCAGCTCGGCCGCGTGCTCGTAGGTCCATCGCAACCCCTGGTAGCAGTCCTCCAACGGCCCGGGGTACGGCGTCTCGGGAGCCAACCGATAGTCGGCGGAGACAGCGACGAAGCCGAGCTTCGGACACAGCTCGTCGAACATCGGATCGTCCATGGAGTTCGTCCCGATGACGTAGCCGCCACCGTGCATCGAATACACGCACCCGAGCACGCCGTCGACCCCCTTGGGGCGGTGGACCCGCACCCGCACCTCGGGATCGCCCGGCACGACATGGTCGATCCGCTCGACAGCGTCGGACAGCGGCAACTCCACGCCGACGGCGCCGCGCAGCGAGGGGAGGATCTCGGCGGTGATCTCGTCGAAGGGAATCCGGTCGGTCACCTCGGCGACCGCCGGGTCGAGCAGGTCGCGTAGCGTCACGGCCGAGACGATACGCGTCGGGCTCCCCGCGCGCACCTTCCTTGTAACGGAGGCGTCGACTCTCTCGGCGGAGGGGCTGCCCACCAGCCTGATCGAGGGCCGCCTCACCCGGCCGAACTCTGGCTTTATCTAACAGTTGCGTCATAGTGTGTGGACGGCTGTTCGCTGCCGCTCCGGAGGAGCTGACCTGTGACCATCCCGAAGATCGTGAGCGTCGACGACCACGTGGTCGAGCCGCCCCATGTGTGGCAGACGTGGCTGCCCGAGAAGCACCGTGCGCAGGGGCCACGGGTCGAGCGCAAGCGCTGGGCGCCGTTCGAGCACCACCCGGGTGCGAAGTACACCAACACCGAGGATCCCAACGGTGAGTGGGGCGACGCTTGGATCTACGAAGACCGGCTCATCTACGTGAACAAGAAGTTCGTCGCGATCCCGTTGAGCGCGACGCCCGACGGCACGGTCGACAGCTTCGACCGCACGGTCATGACGATGACTGCAGTGACCTACGACGGTATGCGCCCCGGCTGCTACGAACGCGATGCACGCGTGAAGGACTTCGACCTCAATTGGGTCGACGGGTCGCTTCCGTTCCCCACGTTCCCGCGCTTCTGCGGGCAGACGTTCTACGAGGCGAACGACAAGGACCTCGCGCTCGCATGCGTGAAGGCGTACAACGACTGGATGGTCGAAGAGTGGTGTGAGCCGTCGGGCGGGATGAACCTCCCGCTCTGCCTCATGCCGCTCTGGGACGTCGAGCTCGCCGTCGCGGAGGTCCAGCGCAACGCGGCGCGCGGCGTGCGCGCGTTCTGCTTCAGTGAGCTCCCCACCCGCCTCGGCCTGTCGAGCATCCACACTGGCCACTGGGACCCCGTCCTCGCTGCTTGCAATGGCACCGGCGTGGCACTGTGCATGCACATCGGATCGTCGTCGAGCAACCCCGCCGCGTCACCGGACGCTCCCGAAGGCGTCGGTGGCACGCTCGCCTTCAACAACTCGATGGCATCGCTCGCCGACTGGCTGTTCTCCGGCAAGCTGATCCAGTTTCCCGAGCTCAAGCTCGCGTACAGCGAGGGACAGATCGGCTGGATTCCCTACGCCCTCGAACGGGCCGACACCGTGTGGGACCAGCACGACGCGTGGCAGCACTCGAAGGAGATCATCCCCGAACCGCCATCCACCTATTACTACGGCCGCATCTTCGGCTGCTTCACCGCGGATCGTGTCGGGCTCAACAACCTGGAGACCGTCGGCGTCGACAACATCTGCTTCGAGACCGACTACCCGCATACCGACACGACGTGGCCGCACTCCAAGGAGTATGCGGAGAAGATGATCGCGGACGTCGGCCTCGACGACGACACGGCCTACAAGGTCCTGCGCGGCAATGCCATCCGCATGCTCGACCTTGACCGCGTCTGACCCAAGATGGTTGTTACAACCCGGAGAGGATGACCGCGTTGCTGTCCACCGCGGCGTGACGTAGCTTGGCCGCGACCTGGTAGGCGTCCGATGCGTACCAGGCACGCGCCGCCTCGACCGTCTCGAACTCGAGCACGATGGTCTGGGTGGCCGGCAACTCGCCCTCGAGGACCTCGGGCTGCCGGTCGACGACGAGGACCCGAGGGGGCCGGCTACATCACCGGTCACCAGCTCAACCTCAACGGCGCCAGGTACCTATGAGCGCGTCCCGCGCTCGGATTCAGCCGCTCCTGAGGGACGAATGGGGTGCAGGCCTGCGCAGCGCGTTCGACGAGTCGACCGCCGATCGGCTGCTGGCGACAGGCCCGGATGCGCCGCGCATGCCGAATGCCTTCACCATGCTCATGCGCCACCCCGCTCTGGCCGGCCCGTTCCTGGCCTACAACAAGCTCCTGCTCCGGACTCCCGCGATCGAGCCGCGCCTGCGAGAGCTCATGGTCCTGCGGGTCGCGTTCCGAACCCGGTCCCCGTACGAGTGGCTCCAGCACGTGCGCCTGGCGCCGCGATGGGGGATCACCGCGGCGGAGATCGATGCCATCGCCGACGGCACCGTCGCCCACCCGTGGTCCCAGTCGAGGCCGATCTGCTCATGGCGACCGACGAGCTCTTCGACGACCACCGCATTGACGACGAGACATGGCGCCGCCTCGCGCAACACGTCGACGAGCGGCACCTGATCGGGGTGCCATTCATCGTCGGCCCGAACACGTGCCTGGCGATCGCGTTCAACAGCTTCGGGCTCGAGCTCGACCCCGAGCTCGACACCGTGGCCGCGCCCCCGCTCCCCGGCGCTTGACGGCTGGTCGCGACCGGCGGACCGCTACAGTTCGCGGACGTCCGCCAGTGCAGAGGAGCTGAGCGATGGCGATCGACCGTGAGGAATCCCCGTACCGACGCGGCAACCGCTACGACCGGCTGCCCATCCCGATGGTCACGGAGCACTGCATCCCCGTCGACGCGGGTGCAGTCAAGCTCGTCGTGGAGTCCCGCAAGCTGACGAACGAGATCATCGAAGGTGCCTTCCACGACGTCGTCGACGCTGAGATCCTCTTCGACGATTTCGGTGCCACGCTCCACGTGTGTGGAACGGCTGACGGTGTCGAGCACCTGCGCTTCGACTGTTTCGAGAACGAGCCGCACTACCACTACATCGAGCAGGCGAACGGTGCGAACACCGTGGTGCGGATCGACGAACTAGCGGTCGGCGACCCCATCGACTTCTCGCTCGCCTGCATCGGGCACCACCTCCCCGACATGCTCCGTCACTGCGGCGTCGGCGCCCTGGCCGACGAGGTCGCCGACCAGCCCGACAAGGTGAACACCGCGGTCGCCGAGGTCCGCGAGCTCATGAGGAAGGCCCGCCTCCCGATGGCGTGACGGCCCCGGAGGTCAGCGCCGGCTGTGCTAGGTCACGAACGTGGCCACCCGATGGTGGATACGCCACGTGCCGTCGTCGTGGTGGAGGGTGTCTTCGTATCGGCCCACGAGCTGGATCGCCCAGCCGGAGTCGCCCCGCAGGACGAATACCACGTCGCTGATCGCGTGGGCCTCGTGGTCGTTCCAGTCCGTGACGAGGGTGTTGAGGACGAGATGACGTTGGGGTCCCCGCGGCTTCCATCCGGAGTAGGCCTTGCGGAGGGCGTCGTGGCCTTCGTGGGTGCCCATGCCCGTGATCTCGGAGACGCCGTCGGGGCAGAAGGTGGCGACAATGTCGTCGGTCCGGCCGTCGTCCAGGGCCTGGGCGTACGCGGCGATGGTGGCACGGATGCCCTCGGCGACCTCCGCGTATGTCGTCGTCGTGCTCATTCGGCCAGCCTCCCGAGCTCCGTCATCGCTTCGTTCGCCTCGATCACCGCGCTCAGAACCCGACGTCGAGAATCGGCTTGTCGAAGGGATACACGTTGATCTTCTGCAGCGCCGGGAGCAACTGCTCGTAGGGAAGACCGGCGAGGAAGCCGTCCACGGTCCGCTCGAAGTTTGAGATGTGTCCCTCGAGCTGCTCGTTCAGGCGCATGTACTCGAAGCCCTTCGCGTGCAGGCCCTTCTGCTGCCTCGGCAGGTTCGAGAAGTCCTGCGCGGGGATCGGTGGCCACCGTGGATCGTCGCACTCCCACACCTCCGGCGGCGTGGGCTTCCCCGGCTCTTGGCCCTCGGGGAACCGCGTGAGCGACCAGATCTCCATCAGCGTCTCCTCCGGTCCCAGCGGGCGGAAGCGGTACGAGGCGGCGCTGCTGTACATCGGCAACACGAAGGAGTGCGGGAAGCAGGAGAGGAACGAGAGGTTGATCCCTCGCGCGTCGAGATCGTTGAGGTCGGGCATGTCAGCGCCCGCGGCCCGGTGCCAGCTCATGACGGCGTCATTGAGCGCGCGATTCCAGGTCGAGATCGCGAGCGTCGGGTCGGCGGGTAGCTCCATGTCGCGCAGACCCTCGGCGACGCGCACGTCGTTCGCGTGCACCATCCCCGCCATGCCGTCGCTCATCGCGCGCAGGTAGCGGATCTCCGCGTCGATGAATGCACGCGGGTCGAACGCCTCACCATCGCGCAGCGAGAACCTCATCCCGGGGATGGCGAGCTGGGGATGCGTCTGCACCACGTGGTACATCTCCACGAATGCCTCTTCGGCGAGCTTCCAGTTCACGGGGAGACGGCACGCGTACCACCACTCGGTCCGCAGTGACTCCACCGTCCACGCGTCGAGGACCGTGGCGAACGGCTCGATGCACTGCCGCAAGGGCGGCGCGTCGTCGTCGAGGTTGATCCACGCGCACCCGCCCCACACCTCGCACCGCACCGGTACGAGGTTGATGTCCTCCGGCTCCAGGTTGTGCTCTGAAAACCCACGCCTCCGGGGGACGGCCGTGTTCTTGCCGTCGAGGCCATAGCACCACCCATGGAACGGGCACGTGAACCCGCTCTCGCACGTCCCTCGACCCTTGACGACCCTGACGCCACGATGGCGGCAAGCGTTCTGGAGCGCCCTCACCCCCATGTCATCGGTGCGCAGCATGACGATCGACTGATCGAGGAACTCGTATTCGACGAAGTCGCGCGGCGCTGGGATCTCCTCGAGCCGGCACGCCATCTGCCAGACCCGAGGCCACAGCAGCTCGACCTCCATCTGGTAGAAGTCGGGGTCGAAGTAGCGCTCCTTGCGAACCCGGTCCGGGAACTCCAACTCCATCGCATAGGGCACCGGGAGTGCCGACCTCTCCTGGTCCACGAGCGCCACGCAGCGCCCCTCTCTCGCTCGGAGTGCGTCGTCTGAGACGTTATACGAACCGGTCGGTACAATTCGCCCCGGCATGGATCCCTGCGAACCCCCCTTCCACGAGCGGTCACGTCGGTTTGCTGCCGACGTCGACGTGCTGGTCGTCGGCGCCGGCGTCAGCGGCATCTACCAGCTGTATCGCGCGCTCGAAGCCGGCTTCTCCGCGCAGCTCCTCGAGGCTGGTGGTGGCGTGGGGGGCACCTGGTATTGGAACCGGTACCCCGGGGCACGGTTCGACTCGGAGAGCTACACCTACGCGTACCTGTTCTCGAAAGAGCTGTTCGAAGAGTGGGAGTGGCGAGAGCACTTCGCCGAGCAACCGGAGACCGAGCGCTACCTCAACCACGTGGTCGACCGGTTCGACCTTCGGCGCCACATCCGATTCGACGCCAAGGTCACTTCGGCCGTGTACGACGAGCCGTCAGGAAAGTGGACCGTGCTGGTCAGCGACGGCACCGAGCTCCGGACCCAGTTCCTCATCGCTGCGACCGGCGTCCTCTCGGTGCCGTACTTCCCGGATGTGCCGGGGCGCGAGGACTTTCGCGGTGAGGCGTACCACACCGGGCTGTGGCCGGCGACGCCAGTTGACTTCGGGCGCAAGCGCGTCGCCGTCATCGGGACTGGATCGAGCGGCGTACAGCTGATCCCTGCCATCGCTGGCGAGGTTGCCTCCTTGACGGTGTACCAACGCACCGCCAACTGGTGCACACCGCTCAACAACGCACCGATTACGCCCGACGAGCAGGCTCAGCTCAGGGGTGACTTCGAAGCGATTCGCGAGACGCTGAACACGTCGGCGCACGGGTTCCTCCATGTCGCGCACGATCGCGCCACCTTCGACGATTCGAAGGAGGAGCGGTGGGCGTTCTTCGAGAAGATGTGGAACAGTCCTGGCTTCTCGAAGCTCACGAGCAACTACACCGACTTGATGTTGGATCCCGCCGCGAACGCAGAGTTTTGCGAGTTCGTCGCCGAAAAGGTCCGGGGCATCGTGGAGGATCCGGAGACCGCGGACAAGCTGATCCCCAAAACTCACCGCTTCGGCGAGAAGCGGCCGCCTTTCGTGACCAGCTACTACGAGACCTACAACCACCCGAACGTCTCGCTCGTCGATCTCGAGCAGACGCCCATCGTGCGCATGACCGAGCGCGGGATCGAGACGGCCGACGGTGTGCGAGAGTTCGACATCGTCGTGTGGGCGACCGGCTTCGACTTCGGCACCGGCGCACTCGCGCGCATGGGGATCCGCGGACGCGACGGTCTCGCGCTCGAGGACCACTGGGCGGATGGTCCGAAGACGTTCCTCGGCGTCCAGACCACTGACTTCCCAAACTTCTTCTTCCCCGGCGGGCCACACGCCGCGGCAGGCAACAACCCGCGGTACAACGGCGACCAGGTCGACTTCATCACCGAGACCCTCGTCTACTTGCGCGACCACGGCTACGACACGATCGAAGTCGACTCTGCGGCCGAAGAGAAGTGGACGAACATGATCGACACCGCCGCGGCGATGCCACCCTCCTTCGGGAAGATCAGTTACTACTTCGGCACCAATATCCCCGGGAAGCCGCGCCGGTACCTCCTGAACTCGCTCGGCCGACCCAAGCTCTTCAAGGAGATCGCCAAGGTCCGCGAGAGCGACTACAAGGCGTTCAAACTGTCGCGATCGGCGTCACGGGACAGCCGACCGCGCCCGGCAACCGCAGCGGGGGCGCAGTGAGCAGGAATCGGCTGCGGTTGTGCTCGCGCAGCCACGTCGCAAGCTCATGCAGGTACCAGAGCTCTCCGAGGGGGACGCCGAGTTTGAAGAGACACAGGTGGTGGATCGGGAGGAGCGAATGCCGGCTCTCGTCCCGATCCCTGCCGACCATCCCTTCGACCGCGTAGTTATCCGCCACCAGCGCCGAGATCTGCGACTCGGTGATCCACTCGAGCATTGCCTCGTCCCGCGCATCGAGGTACGTGCACATCGCATGGATCTGCACGGGATCCGGGTCGCGGTTCCATTCGAGGACCTTCGTCGCGAAACCGGTGTGAAACAGGACCATGTCGCCGGGCTCGACAACGACGTCGTCCGCCGCCATGATCTCCTCGAGCATCTTCCGGTCGACCCCACGCCAGTCGTGCCCCAGGTGGTGGGCCAGGTCGATGAGGACGCCTCGCCCCTGCACGCCGTGGAAGGCCATGTGCTCCAAGCCGAGGTGGCGCGCGAAACAGACGTGCTTGCCGCCGTCCCCCGCGGCGTCAGGCTTCGGTCCGACGAGATCGACGCCGGCGCGGTACCCGTTGTAGAACACGGGCTCCTCCATCCCGTCGCCGTCAGCGTCGAACTCGGCGCCGGCGTGGGCGAGCGAGTCCCACTGCGTGGAGTACTGCAACGCGAGGGTCACCATGTCGTCGGCCCACACGTCGACGTACTTGGGGTGACCCCACTTCTCCATCTGGCTCTGGTGGACGTTGTAGAAGGTGTCGGGGTTGCCCTCCATGTCCTCGGTGGGCGCGAGCACCGGCGGGTGCCGCCGCTGGTTCAAGGCCGTTCCACCGGGATAGTCGAGCGGCAGGCTGAGACAGAAGCTGATGCCGGCCTCGACCTCGCGCACGCCCTGGAGCACCTTCTCGGGGGTGAGCAGGTTGATGCGGCCGAGCTCGTCGTCGTCACCCCAGTCGCCCCAGGTCGAGCCGGGCGGGCGTTGCGTCCACCTCTTCGTCACCGCTTCCTCTCCTTCCGGCCGCAGCCTTGGACAGCCGCAGCGATCCACCCCGAGCCATCGATGGCGTAACATGTACCGACCGGTTGGTTTAGCCTCGCGACGAAGGGGGTCGCAACAATGACCGCGAAGGACTTTGTTGTTTCTGCGGATGGCCACATCCTCGAGCCGACCGATCTGTTCGTCACTCGCTTTCCGAAGCACCTGCGGGATCGCGCCGTCTGGGAAGAAGACTTCGAGATCGAGCCGCTCGTCGAGGGTGGCGCGCGGACCTTCCGCCGCTTGCACACTCCCGGGTTCGAGGGCTGGACGGTCTCTCGGTATCGCCAGACCGGTGGGCGGATGCCAGAAGGTGACCCCGATCGGATCCTCGAGGACCTGGACTTCGACGGTGTCGACGTCGGGGTGATGCACCCGAACCTGTCGCTGTTCGGAATCTACTCCGACGATCACGAGCTGTCGATGGCGCACGCCCGCGTGTACAACGACTACCTGATCGAGCGGTTCACGCCGTACTTCTCGCGGCTCGCTCCCACTGCGCCCGTGCCGCTGACCGACATCGACGACGCCGTCGCCGAGATCGAGCGCGTCGCCGCGGCCGGGTTCCGCGGAATCCTCCTCCCGGCGGTCTCGCCGCTGCCATACCACTCGCCCGACTTCGACCCGGTGTGGGCCGCGGCGCAGGCCAGCGGCGTGCACGTGTTCTTCCACTGCGCCACCGGTGGCGTGAAGGTCGACGATCCGGAGTCCACGACGCTCAAGACCGTCATGGGGATGGCCGCGGAAGTCAACAAGCCCATGACCGGGAAGCTGGCGTCGCGGCGGATGATGACCCAATGCGTCTACAACACGATCAACCCGCAGCAGATCATCATCGAGCTCGTCGGCGGCGGCGTTCCCGAGCGGTATCCCGACCTCCACTTCGCGCTCATCGAGTTCAACGCCCATTGGCTGGCGTCGCTCGTGGGCGCCATGGACAAGGCCTGGGTCACCGGGACCGGCCAGGACCCCGACTGGTGGCTCGGGTACTGGAACGATGAGCGCCCAGCCGACGACCAGCCGCAGATGGCGCGGATGTTCGATCTGAACGAGAAGTGGCCGTACCCGCTGCGGCCCAGCGAGTACGTGAAGCGCCAGTTCCACGTCTCGTTCTCGGAGGATCCTGTGGCCGTTGCGTGCCGCCACATCACCGGGCTCTCGACCATCGTGTGGGGCTCCGACTACCCGCACGCCGAGGGGACGTTCCGCGGCAGCCGGGAGTTGATCGCGAAGCAGTTCACCGGCGTCCCTGCCGACGAACGGGCCGCGATGCTCGGCGGCACGCTGGGTCGACTCCTGGGGTTCGAGGCCCCCGTGGCCGCCGGGAGCTCCCGGACCTAGCGCGCTCCTCGCCTCAGGGAGTCGAGCTCTCGATCCCTCGGATGAAGATGTCTGCGAACGGTTTCGCCACATCGCGAGCCGACACACGGCCGCCCGCCTTGAGCCACAGGTACGTGTAGTTGTGCATGCCGAGCCACGCGAAGGCCGTGAGCCTCGGGTCGATCTCACGGAACTCCCCGGAATCGATGCCGGCCTGCAGGATCGCCTCGACCCTTCGCTCATACTCCCGCCGGCGCACGCGGAACTGATCGGCGCGTTCGGCCGTGAGCGCCGGGAACTCGTGGAGAAACACCCAGACGTGATCGGGATAGCGGTGGATGACGTCGAGCAGCTCATCGCCCAGCATGGCCAGCCTCGCGGACGGTGATCCGTCCGCTTGGGCGACGCGATCAGCGCCGATCATCACCTCGTCCATCACACGATCGTGGATCGCGGCGAGGAGCTCCTCCTTCGACGCGATGTAGTGATAGAAGGCGCCCTTGCCGAGCCCGTTAACCGTGCACAGCTCCGCGATGCCCGTGGCGTGGTAGCCGCCTCGCGCGAAGACCCGCGCCGAGGTGTCGATGATTGCGTCGCGACGCGCGTTCCACTTCGCGCTGCGCCGGGGCTCGTGGCTCGTTGCGCTTTGCGGCATCGACTCCGACGGTCCATCGCCGCACACGCGCATCAGCGACCTAGCCACTGCGGCACGCGCTTCTCAGCGAACGCGAGCAGGCCCTCGCTCGCGTCCTCTGACGCGAGCAACTCGTCCAACAGCTCCTTCGAGACCCGCCTCAGCGTGTCGTCGTGCTCGGACGCGGCCAGGAGGACGACGCGCCGGCTGGCACGCACCGCGAGCGGAGCCGCCAAGACGATCTGCCGCGCGAGACGGAGTGCCTCGTCCAACACTTCAAAGCCCGGCTCGACCAGCCGGCTCACGAGTCCGAGGTTGAACGCGCGACGAGCGTCGATCGGCTCACCGGTGAGGATGGCGTCCATTGCGGTGCCCCGACCGATCGCGCGCGGGAGCCGGAACAGCCCGCCAGCCGCGGCGATCAGGTTGTGCCGAACCTCCGCGAGTCCGAACGCCGATCGCGAGGTCGCCACGACGACGTCCGCCGCGAGGACGATCTCGAGGCCGCCCGCGGTCGCCAGACCATCGACGGCGACCACGATCGGCTTGGTGCGCTCGCGAAACACGAACCCGCCGAACCCGCCACGCTCCGTGTCGAGCGTCGCCGCAGAACCCGTCTCCCTGATGACCTTGAGGTCGGCGCCCGCACAGAAGACGGGGTGCGCCTGATCCGCGGTGTTCGCGCACAGGACACCGACCCAGACCTCGGGATCGTCCTCGAGCCGGTCCACGGCGGCCTCGAGGCCGAGCGCCAGCTCGCGATCGACAGCGTTGCGCGCCGCGGGGCGGTTGAGGGTAATGACGCCGATCCGGTCGGAGGACGAGTACAGGACGGCGGACACACAGCGCTCCCGCGTCGTGGCACGAGCCCAAAAGTATAGTGACTGGTCGGTACACACCTGTCATGGTGAATTCTGTCGACCGCTTCGTAGGCGGCGACGTCGTCCGAGACGCCCGACCACGTTCTTCTTTGACCCAGCTGCAGCGAAGGAAGGGTGACGGGTGGACAAGCACAGCTTCGAGGGGCGCGTCGCTGTCGTCACGGGCGCGGGACGCGGTATCGGCCGAGCCCATGCACTCCTGCTGGCCGACCGGGGCGCCCGCGTCGTCGTCAACGACCTCGGCGGCTCGATCGAGGGCGTGGGAGCGGACGCCGAGCCGGCGTCCACCGTCGTCGCCGAGATCGCCGCCGCGGGCGGAGCGGCGATCGCTGACAACAGCGACGTGGCCACGGCTGCCGGCGCACAGGTGCTCGTCGATGCGGCGGTCGAGCAGTTCGGACGCCTCGACATCCTGATCAACAACGCCGGCATCATCAGATGGGCGGCCTTTCCGGAAGCCGACGCGGACAATCTGGTGAGGCACCTCGCCGTGCATGTTGGCGGCTCGTTCAACACCACGCGCGCCGCATGGCCCCACATGGTCGACCAAGGCTACGGCCGCATCGTCATGACGACTTCCACGGGGATATTCGGACTGCCTAACAACGTCTCGTACGCCACCGCCAAGTGTGCCGTCATTGGACTCACACGGAGCCTCACGACCGCCGGCGCCGCTCACGGCATCAAGGTCAACCTCATCGCACCCGCGGCATTCACGCGCATGGCAGGTCGGCCCACAGATGAGGTGGACTCGGCTGGCCGCGGCCCAGGCTCTGCGCAGATGTCGCCGGATCAGGTCGCACCGATGGTCGCCTTCCTCGCCCACGAGGCCTGCCCCGTCAGCGGCGAGATCTACGCAGCCGGCGCTGGTCGCTTCGCGCGCATCTTCATCGCCTCGACCGAGGGGTACGTCCACTCAACGCCCGAGCCGACGATGGAGGACGTCGCCCAGAACTGGGCGACCATCAACGACGAGACCGGCTACTACGTCCCTGACGACCTCACCGCCTGGTCGTCTGCCTTCATGGCACACCTGCTCCCAAGCGGCGCAGAACCCGCTTCCTCGTGAGGGCATCCCACGGGCACCGAACCGGGCGATGACGTGAGGAGACACATGAGCGCGAAGACATATCGCGTCGTGCAGTGGGCCACTGGGAACATCGGAACGAGGTCGTTGCGCGCGGTCATCGAGCACCCGAACCTCGAGCTCGTCGGGCTATACGTGCACTCGCCCAACAAGGCCGGAAAGGACGCCGGGGAGCTCTGCGGAGCGGGGACCACCGGGGTGATCGCGACGAACTCGATCGATGACATCGTCGCCCTCGACGCCGACTGCGTCCTGTACATGCCGCACGGCTGCGACATCGACGATCTCTGCCGGATCCTCGAGTCTGGCGCCAACATCGTGACCACGCGGGGCGAGTTCCACCGCCCGGGGAGCATGGACCCTGCTGTCCGCCGACGGGTCGAGGAGGCGTGCGCGCAGGGCGGCACCTCGATCCACTCGACCGGGAGCAGCCCCGGGTTCATCTCGGAGGCGCTGCCCCTCGTGCTGTTGTCGATGGAGCGGGGTCTCGAGCTCCTGCAGATCGATGAGTTCGCCGACATGTCGTCGCGCAACTCGCCGGAGATGCTGTTCCAGCTCATGGGCTTCGGCGCCGACCCAGAGAAGTTCGACGCGCGGCGCTTCGACCATGTCGCCCAAGCATTCGGCCCGTCGCTGTCGGCGCTCGCCGACGCCATCGGCCTGCCGATCGACGCTGTCGAGCCCGGTGGCCAGATCGCCGTCGCCGCCCGCGACGTCGAAGTCGCCGCCGGCACGGTCAGGGCCGGGACCGTCGCCGCCCAGCGCCCAATCGCCACGTGCCTCCGCGACGGCAGGCCGCTCCTGCGTTTCCAGGCGAACTGGTACGTGACGACGGATCTCGAGCCGGCATGGGACCTCCGGAAGACCGGCTGGCGCGTGCAGGTCCTCGGTGACACGCCGCTCGACGTGGAGATCCGGTTCCCAGTGGAGCCCGACCGCTACCCACAGGTCTCGCCGGGCTTCACGGCGCACCCCACCGTCAACGCCGTTTCGGTTGTGTGCGAAGCGGAGCCAGGGATCCGCACCACCTTCGACCTGCCCAGGGTCATCCCAACCTTCGGCTGACGCCCGACGGCGCTCCGGCGTCACCTGGCCGACGCCACTGGGACACGACGCATCAAGCATTGCAAGAGACCTCTGGCAATGCAATACCGCCCTTGCATTGCCAGAGGTCTCTGGCGCATGATTTGCGTCGCGATGGCGCCACGAGAGAGAGCCATGAACGCCGCCGATCCCCGATGAGCACGTATGCCGCGAAGCGCGTCAGCACGCGCGACCTCCTCCTCGATGCCGCGTTCGACCTGTTCGCCGAGATCGGCTTCGCCGGTACGACGATCTCCGAGATCGAGCGGCGCGTCGGCCTCGCCGCCGGTAGCGGGAGCTTCTACCGGCACTTCTCGTCGAAGGAGGAGCTGCTTCCTGCCGCCGTCGAGCGCGAGCTCAGCAAGGCGATCGCCGACGTGCGCTCGGCGTTCCCCGACGTAGCCCAAGCGCGCGAGCCACGGGAAGTTTGGTTGCGTCGCATGCTGATGTGGCTGCGCCGTACCGAGCGCCTCAACCGGCTGCTGCTCCTCGAAGGCGACCGGGTCCCGGCGATCCGTGCGGCGATCACCTCAGCCGTGCAAGTCATGTCCGACGAACTCTCGTGGGACGGCGACCCGGCCGGGATCGTCGGCGTCGCGGCGTTGCACGGTTACCTGCTCTTCTCGCGTGCGATCGGCGCCCCGTACTACGACATCGACGAGGACGAGTTCATCGCCGCGCTCGCAACACTCGCCCCGCGACGACAGTCGGAGACGGTGCAACAAGCGAGCACGAGGAGCTGGCAGCGTTGACGCAGGCTCACCCCACTAGACGGTCGTGCGCGACATGTCGACCGTGAGCCGGGTCGCGGTCGTGACCGGCGCCGCGTCCGGCATCGGCCTGGGGGTCGCCCACCGGTTCGCCGCGGACGGACACCACGTCGCGCTACTGGATCGTTCGGGCGACGCGGCCGAGGAGGCGGCGGCCGAGCTGCGCGACCACGGCGCTACCGCGATCGCTTACGAGGTCGACGTCGCGGACTGGTCCGCGGTCGGCGCCACCATGGAGCGCGTGCGCGCCGAACTCGGCGCGGTAGGTCTCGTCGTCACGAGTGCCGGCATCGAGACCTTCGAACCCGCCCTCGACATCACCACCGAGACGTGGAATCGGATCCTCACGGTGAACCTCACGGGCACGTTCACCTGTATCCAGGCCGCGCTCGCTGACATGATCGGGGCCGGGTGGGGTCGCGTCGTCACCATCTCCTCGTCGAGCGCGCAGTCGGGAGCGCCGCACATGGCGCACTACGCCGCGTCGAAGGGTGGCGTCATCGCCCTCACCAAAGCACTCGCGAGGGAACTCGCGACCGCAAATATCACTGTGAACACCGTCACGCCCTCGCTCGTCGACACGCCCATGGCACGCGACGCCGAAGCGCGCGGGCTCGTCAGCATCGAAGCGATGGCTGCGATGGTGCCGCTCGGGCGGCCCGGAACCCCCGACGACATCGCTGCAGCCTGCTCGTTCCTCTGCTCCGACGAGGGCAGCTACATCACGGGTCAGATCATCGGCGTCAACGGCGGGATGTACATCTAGATGCGGCCCCGAACCGGCTGGGAGGCTTTGTGACAACCAACTTCGATCAGGTCGACTTCTTCTCCGACGCGTCGCTCCTCGACGACCCGTACCCCTACTTCGAACATTTGCGATCGAAGTGCCCGGTAACGCCACTGCCGCACCACGGGGTGGTGGCAGTTTCCGGCCATGAGGAGGCCACCGACGTCTACCGCAATGCCGAGACGTTCTCGTCGTGCAACTCGGTCATCGGCCCGTTCGCGACGTTCCCAGAGCCTCTGGAGGGCGACGACGTCAGCCCGATCATCGAGCGCTACCGGCATCAACTGCCGATGAACGAGCACATGGTCACTATGGACCCGCCGCAACACACCCGGGAACGGGCGCTGCTGATGCGGCTCATCACTCCGAAGCGCCTCAAGCAGAACGAGGACTTCATGTGGCGCCTCGCCGATCGGCAGCTCGACGAGTTCCTCGACGAGGGCCGGTGCGAGTTCATCAGCGCCTACTCGCAACCTTTTGCAATGCTCGCCGTGGCCGACCTCCTCGGCGTGCCCGAATCGGAACATCAACGCTTCCGGGAAGGCTTCGGGCTCAGCGCCTCGCCCGGCGAGCTCGGTGGGACCGAGGGACCCGGGCTCAACGCGCTCAGCTGGCTCGACGACTATTTCGCGACCTACGTCGAGGACCGCCGCGGCCAGCCGCGAAAGGACGTCCTCACCGACCTCGCCCTCGCCACGTATCCCGACGGATCCACGCCCGACGTCACCGCCGTCGTACGGACCGCGACCTTCCTCTTCGCCGCCGGTCAGGAGACGACCGCTCGCCTCCTCGCCACCGCGATGCGATACCTCTGCGAGCGCCCGGAGCTTCAGGACGAGCTGCGCGGGCACCGGGAGCGCATCCCGGACTTCATCGAGGAGACACTTCGGATCGAGAGCCCCGTCAAGGCCGACTTTCGTCTCGCCCGACGAGCGACGACCGTGGGTGGCGTCGAGATCCGACCCGGCACGCCCGTGATGCTGCTCAACGGCGCGGCAAACCGTGATCCGCGACGGTTCGAGTGTCCCGCCGAGTTCCGGCTCGACCGTGCCAACGCCAAGGAGCACATCGCGTTCGGGCGCGGCGCGCACGCATGTCCCGGCGGACCGCTCGCGCGAGCCGAGGGCCGCATCAGCCTTGAGCGCATCCTCGATCGGATGCGGGACATCCGGCTCTCAGAGGAGCACCACGGTCCCGCCGCCGTCCGCCGCTTTGAGTACGAACCGACCTGGGTCCTGCGCGGCCTGCGACAGATCCACATCGAGTTCACGCCCGCCGACGACGAACCTCGCCGCGCCACGTCTCCCTGAGCGATCGATCCCAAACCGGCGTAAAGGGCGCGGCGCGTCAGGATGTTCGGATCCGCAGCTCGCGCTTCAGGACTTTTCCCGAAGGATTCCTCGGAAGCGCATCGACGAGCTCCACGTGCTTCGGGACCTTGAACCGCGCGAGCTGCTGGCGGCAATGCTCGATGAGCTCCTCAGGAGTCGTCGTCACTGCCGAGCTCACGACGACGTAGGCAACCGGGACCTCTCCCCACCGATCGTCAGGCCGCCCGACGACGGCAGCTTCGACAACGGACTCGTGCTCGTAGAGCACGCGCTCGACCTCGGAGCTGGCGATGTTCTCACCGCCAGACACGATCATGTCCTTGAGCCGATCGACGATGTACAGGTACCCGTCCTCATCCTTCAAGCCGATGTCGCCGGTGTGGAACCAGCCACCCGCGAACGCCGCACTCGTTGCGTCGGGATCGCGCCAGTAGCCCTTGAACACCTTCGGGCCGCGAAGGACGACTTCGCCGCGTTCATTCGGGGGCACCGAGGCTCCGTGCTCGTCCCAGATGTCGACCTCGAGGTAGAGGCACGGACGGCCGACGCTGCCGAGCTTGCTCACGATGCTGTCCCTATCGAGGAACGTGTCGCCCGAGACCGTCTCGGTCAGGCCGTACGCGTCGGCGAACCACGCCGAGGGGAACGTCCGCTGGAGCCGCTCGATGAGCGGAATCGGCATCTTCTCCCCGCCGTTGATGACCAATCGCACCGACGAGAGGTCGCGCTGTTCGATGTCGGGCAGCGCCATGATCGCGTTGACCATGGCCGGCGCGAGCCACACCGTGGTCACGCGCGACCGCTCGATCTCGTCAACGACGTCGGACGCCTCGAACACACGATGGATGATCGTGGTCGCCCCCGCGGCGATGAGCGAGGTGGTCGTGAGGTCGAGCGCGCCGACGTGGTACAGCGGCCCGCAGGCGAGCCCGAGATCGGCGCTGGTGAAGCCAAACTCGATGATGTGCGCGAGGTTCTTCCACGCCAGGTTGGCGTGGGTGATCATGACGCCCTTCGGGCGCCCGGTGGTTCCCGAGGTGTACATCAGCCGGTGGACGTCGCCGCCGGCCGCAGGAACACGCGACGGGAGGTTCGACGCCACTCGGAGGTCATCGAGCGACGTCCACCCGTCGGGTGCCGGTCGTGCGAGGCAGGCCCGGACGAGCCCGCGTTCCATGGTCTTCGTCGCTTCGTTGGCGAGATCGACGAGTGATTCATCGCACACCAGCGCGCGTGCTTCGGAGTGGTCGAGGATGTACCTCAGCTCTGGCGCCGCGAGCCGCCAGTTGATCGGCATCGCGATCGCACCCAGGTAGTTCGCGGCGAAGATCGCCTCCAGGAACTCGGTGCAGTTGTACGAGAGGAGGCCGACGACGTCGCCCGCGCCGATACCCTGTTCCTGCAGCCCGGCAGCCAGCGCGGCCGCTCGCGTGCCCATCTCACCGTAGGTGACGGTCTCGGCGCCGTAGATCGCGAGCGGCTTGTCCGGCGTGCGGCTCGCGTGGTGCTCGAGCACTCCGAGCCAACTCATGTCCGGCTCCATGATCCCTACGGCGCCGCGTAGCCGCCGTCGACCACGATCGCCGACCCAGTTGTCCAGCGGGAAGCGTCGCTCGCGAGGTACGTGTAGGCGCCCACTAGGTCAGCGGCCGTTCCCAGCCCGAGCGGATGTTTGGCCGCGATCGCGTCGATCGCCTCGGGCGGGAGGCCTTCGTGGATCCCCGAACGGAACGTCCCGGGGCACACGCAGTTGATGCGTATCCCGTCGCGCGCATACTCGACCGCCGCGACCTTGGCGAGCTGGATCACCGCGGCCTTCGTCGCACAGTACGGGGCGGCGTGCGACCACGCGGTGAGGCCGGCGACCGAGGCCGTGAGGACGATCGACCCGGACCGCTGCGTGCGCATGACGGGCACCGCGGCCCGGATGCCATTGACGGCGCCGAGGACGTTGACCCGGAACGCGCGCTCCCAATCCTCGGTCGTCAGGTTGTGGATGCGACCGTTCGGAGAGGGCACCCCGGCGTTGCTGATCAGCACGTCGAGGCGGCCGAAGCGCTCTACCGCCAGGCCGACAACGGCTTCGACCTCCGCGACTTCGCCCACGTCAGCCCGCAACGTCTCGACCGCGCCACGACTCTTCGGTAAACCGTTCACGGTGGCTTCGAGCGAGGGTGCACTGACGTCGCTCAGCACGACATCCGTCTCGGGTTCGCCTGCGAACTGGCGGGACAGCGCGCCGCCGAGCGTTCCGCCCGCTCCGGTGATCGCGATGACGCGTCGCGCTTCGCTCATGCGAGCAGGTACCCGCCGTCGACGGTGAGCACGGTGCCCGTGATGAACGTCGACGCATCGGAGGCGAGAAACTGGTACGCGCCGGCCAGGTCGGTCGATTCTCCCCAGCGCCGTTGCGGCGTGTGCCCGAGCACGCCGGCTCCGAGCTCCGGGCTGTTCTTCCACCGCTCGGCCAACGGCGAATCGAACCATCCCGGAGCGACAACGTTCACGGTGATGCCCGAGGACGCGAGATCGAGCGCGAGACCCTTCGCCATGCCGACGAGCCCGGCCTTCGAGGCGCTGTACGCAGTGAGCCCTTCGCGCGGTCGTTCCCCCAGGACCGAGCCGGTGAAGATTAGTCGCCCGCCCTCGCGCATCACCCGGGCGGCGGCGCGGGCCCCGAGGAAGGCCCCCGTGAGGTTCACCTCGAGAATCTCACGCCAGACCGACGGATCGGTCTTGAGCGGTCCGGCCAGGACGGGCGAGATCCCCGCGTTGCAGATCCACACGTCGAGGCCACCCCATTCGGCCACGGTGGCATCGGCGACCGCCTCGTTGAACTCCCCGTCGGTCACGTCGCCGCTGAGCACGAGGGACGATCCCGGAAGCTCCTCGGCGACCGCCTTGAGGTCGGTCTCCGTGCGCGCCACCAGCGCGACCCGCGCGCCGCCCTGCGAGAACGCGTGCGCGAGCACCCGACCAAGCCCCCGGCTGGCGCCGGTGATCACCACCCGCTTGTCGGTCACGTCCCCAACACCAGCGAAGGACGCGGGAATGTCGATCAAATCGGGCATCGCCCTTCCCTGTTTGTACCGACCAGTACAATACACGGCTCATGCTCACTGACGCCGACCTCCTCGAGATGCATCGGCGGATGCTCGTGATCCGCGGGTTCGAGGAGCGCGTCGCTGCGCTGTACCGCGACGGCGAAGTACCGGGCTTCGTGCACCTGTCGATCGGGCAGGAGGCGTCGGCCGTGGGCGCGTGTTGGCCGCTCGGCCCGACGGACGTGATCACGTCCACCCATCGCGGCCATGGCCACTGCCTGGCGAAGGGTCTGGACGCGCTCGGGATGTTCGCCGAGCTGATGGGCAAGGACAAGGGCACGAACCGCGGCCGCGGGGGCTCGATGCACATCGCCGATCCGGCGATCGGCATCTTCGGCGCCAACGGCATCGTGGCTGCCGGTCTGCCGATCGCGGTGGGTGCCGCGACGGCAACGCAGCTCCGACGCGATGGCAGCGTCGCGGTGGCGTTCTTCGGCGACGGCGCGGTGGCCCACGGCACCTTCCACGAAGCGATCAACCTCGCCGCCGTCTGGCGGCTGCCGGTGATCTTCTTCTGCGAGAACAACGGCTACGCCGAGTTCTCGCCAGCATCGGCCCAGCACGCGGCGCCACTCGAGCGGCGCGCCGCTGGCTACGGCGTCGACTACGTCGCGGTAGACGGCAACGACGTCGAGGCGACCGCAGCCACGATGAATTCGGTGATCGAGGCGACTCGCGCCGGACGGGGTCCCGTCGTCGTCGAAGCAGCCACCTACCGCTGGCACGGTCACTACGAAGGCGACCCACAGCGGTACCGATCGCCCGACGAAGTTCGGGAGTGGGAAACACGCGACCCGCTGCTCGTCAACGCGCGCCGGCTCCGATCGGCGGGCATCACGGACGACGCGCTCGAATCCATGCAGTCATCGGTCGCGCACGAGCTCGACGAAGCCGTCGAGGCAGCTCGGCAGTTGTCGACTCCGGCGGCAGCCACGCTGACCGATTTCGTCGCCCGCCCGAGACCCGTACGCGCCGAGCCGCCGGCACCGGCCGCCGATGCCCCGGTGTTCCGCACCATGGACGCGATCCGAGCCGCGCTCGAAGCGGAGCTCGCCGGCGACGAGCGCGTGTTCGTCGCGGGGATCGACGTCGCGGCCGGAGGCAACGTGTTCGGCCTGACGCGCGGCCTGCACGACCGCTTCGGCGATCGCGTCCGCGACACCCCCATCTCCGAGAGCGCGATCATCGGCCTCGGCGTCGGCGCCGCGATGGCGGGCATGCGCCCCGTGGTCGAGCTGATGTACCTCGACTTCGTTGGCGTCTGTCTCGACCAGCTGCTCAACCAGGCCGCGAAGCTGCCGTTCATGACCGGCGGCACCGCGCAGATGGCGCTGACCGTGCGGACCCAGTTCGGCGCGGGGCGCTCCTCGGGAAGCCAGCACTCGCAGAGCCTCGAGGCGCTGCTCGCACACATCCCCGGGCTGAGCGTCGTCATGCCGTCGACACCAGCCGACACCTACGGGCTGCTCCGCGCTGCGATCCAGGACCCGAACCCCGTGGTCTTCATCGAGAACCGGCTGCTCTACGGCATGAAAGGACCGCAGCCCCCGCCGGACCACATCATCCCGATCGGCGCCTCCGCAGTCGTACGTCCGGGAACCGACGTCACAGTCGTGTCGGTCTCACGGATGGTGCACGAGGCTGTCGCCGCCGCCGAGCGCGTGTCCGACGAGGGCATCTCGGTCGAAGTGATCGACCTGCGAACCGTGGCTCCGCTCGACATGGCTCCGATCCTCGACTCGGTTCACAAGACGAGCCGGCTCCTTATCGCCCACGAGGCGGTCGTGCCCTTCGGCATCGGCGCCGAGATCGCGGCCACCGTCGCACGCGACGCGTTCTGGGACCTCGACGCGCCGATCGAACGCGTCGGCGCCGCGCCGACTCCCCCACCGTACGCACCTGAGCTCGAACGCGCGTGGCTCCCCGACCGCGACGACATTGCCGAAGCCATCCGCCACCTCGCCGCCGTGTGAGTCAGCACCCCAACGTGCGCGCGATCACCAAGTGCTGGATCTCATTGGTGCCTTCGCCGATCTCGAGCACCTTCGAGTCGCAGTAAAAGCGCGCGACCGGTGTCTCGAGCATATAGCCGAGGCCGCCATGGATCTGCACGGCCTCCGATGCCGCCCATGCCGCGACGCGACTGGCCTTCAGCTTGGCCATGGACGCTTCCTTGAGGAACGGCTCACCGGTGTCCCGCAGGTACGCGGCGCGGTACGTGAGCCAGCGTGATGCCTCCAACTCGGTCGCGATGTCGGCGAGCTTGAACTGCACGGCTTGGAACTTCGAGATCGGCTGGCCGAACTGCACCCGCTGCCGGGCGTAGTCCGTCGCCATGTCCAGCACGGCCTGGGTCAGGCTGAGCGACAACGCGGCGATCGAGATGCGCCCGACCTCGAGCGTGCGCAGGAACTGGCTGAGGCCCATCGCCGGGTCGCCGATGAGGTGATCGTCGCCAACCCAGACGTCGTCGAAGAACAGATCACGGGTGTCGAGACCCCGCCAGCCGATGCCGCGCATCTTCGGGCCCATGGTGAAGCCGGGCGTGTCCTTCTCCACGACGAAACTCGCGAACGCCGGCTCCTGTCCCTCGGTCGCCTCGGTGCGCGCGAGCAGCGTCACTCCGAAGGACATGTCCGTGCCCGCGTTGGAGATGAACGTCTTCTGACCGTTGATGAGCCAGCCACCATCGCGACGTACCGCACGCGTGCGAATGCCACGTACGTCGGAACCCGCATCGGGTTCGGTCAGACCGAACGCGCCGAGGGCGCGCCCCTCGGCCAACGGCCTCAGCCAGCGCTCTCGTTGGGCGTCGTTTCCGAACAGGTACAGCGGCAACGAGCCGATCGTGACGTGTGCCTGCCACGCCGCCGCCACCGACTGGTCCGCGAGACCGATCTGCTCCATCGCCGCGACGAAGCCGACGGTCGACATGCCGATGCCTCCCCACTGCTCCGGGATCAGGATGCCGAGCAGGCCCAACGCCCCCATCTCGCGGAGCAGGTCGGTTGGGCACCGGGCCTCCTCCCACGCCTTGGGGGCACGCCCGGCGATCTCCTTCTGCGCGAACTCGCGACAGAGGCTCACCAGATCGCATTCCGACTCGGTGAATGAGAAGTCCACGGCGCGATCCTATTGGACTGATCGGTACAACCGCGCTAGTACGCATGGGCGTGGGCTCCTGGACCGACCCCGTGTACGGGACATCGAGAGGGAGCTTCGGGCTGCTCGAGCTCCGGCTCGACGACAACGGAATGATCCCGCACACGATGGCAGGAGCCGTGCTGTGACCGATTACGACGCGACCGACTTCTTCCACAGCGACGAGCTCGTCACCGACCCCTACCCGTACTTCGACTGGCTGCGTACGCAGTGCCCCGTACAGCGCGAACACCACCACGGCGTAATGATGGTGACGGGGTATGACGAATCGATCGCGGTGTACAACGACACCGACACGTTCTCGTCATGCAACTCGCCCACCGGGCCGTTCCCCGGTTTCCCCGTAGCACTCGAGGGCGACGACGTCAGCCCGCTCATCGAGCGGCACCGCGACGAGCTGCCGTTCAGCGACCAGCTGCTCACGTTCGACCCGCCGATCCACACCGCGCACCGTGCGTTGCTCATGCGCCTCATCACGCCGAAGCGACTACGAGAGAACGAGGAGTTCATGTGGCGGCTCGCCGACCGCCAAATCGACGAGTTCATCGATCGTGGCGGCTGCGAGTTCATCCGAGGGTACGGCCAGCCGTTTGCCATGCTCGTCGTCGCCGAGTTGCTCGGCGTACCGGAGAGCGACCATGAACTGTTTCGTGAGCGGCTCGGTGCCGGGCCGAGCGAACAGACCCGCACCGTGGGCAGCACCGCCGACGAGACGCTTGCGCACAACCCTCTCGAGTTCCTCTACGAGCAGTTCACCAGTTACGTCGAGGACCGCCGTCGCGACCCGCGCAACGACGTGATGACTGGCCTTGCGACCGCGACGTTTCCCGACGGCTCGATCCCTGAGGCCATCGACGTGGCGCGCATCGCCGCCAATCTCTTCGCAGCCGGTCAGGAGACAACCGTGCGCCTCTTCGGCACTGCGCTGCAGCGCATCGGCGACGACCAAGAGCTCCAGCGGCTGCTGCGCGAGCACCGTGAGCACATACCAAACTTCGTCGAGGAGTGCCTGCGCATGGAAAGCCCGGTGAAAGGCGACTTCCGGCTCGCGCGCGTGACGACGGAGCTCGGCGGCGTCAAGATCCCCGCGGGCACCACCCTCATGGTCCTCAACGGAGCCGCGAACCGCGATCCCGGCCGCTTCGAGCATCCCACCGACTTCCAAGTCGAGCGCGCCAACGCGCGCCACCACCTCGCGTTCGGCCACGGCGCCCACACCTGCCCCGGTGCCCCGCTCGCGCGCGCCGAGGGACACATCACGATCGAGCGTTTGCTCGACCGAATGGACAACATCAGGCTCTCCGAGAAGGAGCACGGCCCCGCGGGCGCCCGCCGCTACGACTACGTGCCGACATACATTCTGCGCGGTGTCAGCCGCCTGTACCTCGAGTTCGACCCGCGCGTACGCCGATGAGTGACGCAGCGTTCTGGGGCGGCCCAGCTGGCTAGCAGGTTCAGGGCGTCCTGTGAGGGCGATCCAGGCTCGGCGGTGTGGGTGAGGAGGCTCTGGCTTGGATCGGTCGCGAGCGGGAAGGACTCGAACGCCCGCTCGAGGTCCTCGACAACCGGGTGGTGGATGAGCTTCACGCCGGTGGTGTGGATCTGGCCGTTATGCGCGGCCCATCGGATCCGGAACTGGTCACTGCAGGTGGACTGCTCCCCGATCAGATCCGAGAGTCCCCGGTCGTAAGGCTCGCGGCCGGCCTCGGCGCGCAACAGGGCGACAACGTCGTTGGCGACCTTGTCCCAGTCCCGGAAGAACTCAGCCGCGCGCGGGTCGAGGAAGATGAACTTGGCGTTGTTGGGTGGCCTGACCGGGTCGGCGTACATCGGCGAGTCGTACGCAGCCGCCTTTCTCCCCAGGGTCGCGGAGGACCTGCGATCGAGGGACTGGCGAGGGCTGATCGCTTGAGAAGAGCCCTCGCGTGGTCGCGTCGCGCTCC
>PLJD01000084.1 GCA_003140175.1 Actinomycetota bacterium | reverse complement strand
TCAAACTTCGCCTTCGCCATGGAGCTCGTGATCCTTTCGTGACTGCGCCCGTAGCGCTACTCGCCGCGCACCCGGGCAATGATCTCGGTGGCGATCGACTCCGACACCGGCTTGTAGGAGTCGAACTGCATCGTGTAGGTCGCGCGCCCTTGGGTGCGCGAACGCAGATCGGTAGCGTACCCGAACATCTCCGCGAGCGGCACCTGAGCCCGCACGACGTGCGCCAGCCCGCGTTGCTCCATGCCCTCCACCTTGCCTCGGCGTGAGGAGAGGTCGCCGATCACGTCACCCATGTAGTCCTCCGGGGTGACGACCTCCACCCCCATGATCGGCTCGAGCAGCACCGGCTTGGCCTGCCGCGCCGCCTTCTTGAGCGCCATCGATCCGGCGATCTTGAACGCCATCTCGCTGGAGTCGACGTCGTGGTAGGAGCCGTAGGTGAGGATCGCCCGGACGTCCACCAGCGGATATCCGGCGAGGATCCCGCCTTCCATCGCGTCTTGGATGCCGGCGTCGACCGCGGGGATGTACTCGCGGGGGATCACCCCGCCGGTGATCTTGTCGACGAACTCGTATCCGCCGCCGGGCCCGGTGGGCTCGAGGCTGATGACCACGTGTCCGTACTGGCCGTGTCCGCCGGTCTGGCGGATGTAGCGCTCTTCGATCTTCTCGATGGGCACGGTGATGGTCTCTCGGTACGCGACCTGGGGCTTGCCGACGTTCGCGCCGACCGAGAACTCGCGGGTCATGCGATCGACGAGGACGTCGAGGTGCAGCTCGCCCATGCCCGAGATGATGGTTTGTCCGGTCTCGTCGTCGGTTCGGACCTGGAAGGTGGGGTCCTCCTCGGAGAGCGCGCCGAGCGCCTTGCCGAGCTTGTCCTGGTCGGCTTTCGTCTTGGGTTCGATGGCGACCGAGATCACCGGTTCGGGAAACTCCATGCGTTCGAGGACGATCGGGTGCCTCGGGTCGCAGAGGGTGTCGCCGGTCGTCGTGTTCTTCAGTCCGACCGCGGCGACGATGTCCCCGGCGAAGACGCCGGTCTTGTCCTCTCGGTGGTTGGCGTGCATCTGGAGGATGCGTCCGACCCGTTCCTTGCGGTCCCTGGTCGCGTTGAGGACGGGGCTGCCCGCGCCCAGCTTCCCGGAGTACACCCGGAAGTAGGTGAGCTTGCCGACGTAGCTGTCGCTCATGATCTTGAACGCCAGCGCGGCGAACGGCGCGTCGTCGTCGGGGGCGCGCTCGGCCGGCTCGCCGGTGCGAGCATCGATTCCGGGGATCGGCGGCACGTCGACCGGGCTGGGCAGGTAGTCGACGACGGCATCGAGCAGCGGCTGGACGGCCTTGTTCTTGAACGCCGACCCGCAGAGGACGGGAACGACCTCGCAGGACACCGTGGCGGCCCGGACCGCACGACGCAGGTCCTCGGCGGTGATTTCCTCTTCGCCCACGTACTTCTCGAGGACCGTCTCGTCGAACCGGCTCACGACGTCGACGAGCTCGTGACGCCAGTGCTCGGCGTCGGCCTTGAGCTCCGCCGGGATCTCGGCGGTGTCGAACGTTTCGCCCATCCCGTCGTCCCAGACCAGCGCGCGCATCTGCAGCAGATCGATGACACCCCGGAAGCCGCTCTCGGCGCCGATCGGCAGCTGCACGAGCGCCGCGGTCGCCTCGAGGCGATCCTTGATCATCTCGACGCATCGAAAGAAGTCGGCCCCGACTCGGTCCATCTTGTTGACGAAGCACATGCGGGGGACGTTGTACTTGTTGGCCTGCCGCCAGACGGTTTCGGTCTGGGGCTCCACGCCGGCGACGGCGTCGAACACCGCGACGGCCCCGTCGAGGACGCGCAAGGACCGTTCGACCTCGACCGTGAAGTCGACATGGCCTGGCGTGTCGATGATGTTGATCCAGGTGTCGCGCCACTTGCAGGTCGTGGCCGCGCTGGTGATGGTGATCCCGCGCTCTTGCTCCTGGACCATCCAGTCCATGACGGCGGCGCCCTCATGGACTTCACCGATCTTGTAGGTGCGGCCCGTGTAGTAGAGGATCCGCTCGGTGGTCGTGGTCTTGCCCGCGTCGATGTGCGCCATGATTCCGATGTTGCGGACACGCGCGAGGGGAACCTCACGGATGAGCGGGCTTGCTTTGCCCTTGACGTCTTTCTCTGTGACTGCCATGACGGTCACGGTTCCTTGTCTCTTGTCCCCCGTGCTGGTGTGACGGTCCCGTTCCCTGGCCTCGACCGCCCGGCTCGCGCGATCCGGGCACGGGCGGGCAGGGACGGGTCCCGCGGTGGCGGCCCGCTGAAGGTTCTCGACGACGGGCCGTCGGGCCCGCTTGCGCGGGCGGTTTAGACGCGATCCATGGCACTCACCACCGGTAGTGGGCGAACGCCTTGTTGGACTCCGCCATCTTCTGCAAGTCGTCCTTGCGCTTGATGGCGGCCCCGAGCCCGTTGCTCGCGTCGAGCAACTCGGCAGCGAGTCGCTCCGCGACGGTCTTCTCTCGGCGCTGGCGGGCGTACCCGACGATCCAACGGATGGCCAAGGTGGTCGCCCGCCGCGGTCTGACCTCGACGGGGACCTGGTAGGTCGCGCCACCGACGCGGCGGCTTTTCACCTCGAGGGGAGGACGCACATTCTCGACCGCTCGCTTCAAGGTCGAGACCGGGTCTCCGCCCGTCTTCTGCTCGATCTCGGTGAGCGCCTGGTAGACGACGCGCTCGGCCAGAGAGCGCTTGCCGCGCTGCAGGACCTTGTTCACCAGCTGGCTGACGACGACCGACCGGTAAACCGGGTCGGGGAGGAGGTCGCGCCGGGGGGCCGGGCCTTTGCGGGGCATCTCAGCCCTCCCGCTTCGCGCCGTACCGGCTGCGGGCCTGGCGGCGCCCCGCGACGCCGCTGGCGTCGAGGGCCCCTCGGATGACCTTGTATCGGACGCCGGGGAGGTCCTTCACCCGGCCGCCGCGCACGAGCACGATCGAGTGCTCCTGGAGGTTGTGGCCGACGCCGGGGATGTAGGCGGTCACCTCGATACCCGACGTGAGCCGGACCCGGGCCACCTTGCGCAGCGCCGAGTTCGGCTTCTTCGGGGTGGTCGTATAGACGCGAGTGCACACGCCGCGACGCTGCGGAGACCCCTTGAGGGCCGGCGTCTTCGACTTCTCTGGCTTGCTCTCGCGGCCCTTGCGGACCAACTGCTGAATCGTGGGCACCGGGAACGCCTTCTCGCGCGTCGGGAAACTCGAATCGAACTCAGACGGGCTGACTCGGCGCCGCGCGCCGAGGCGGCTCCTCGTCGACCCCTTATGGTAGCGGACGACTAGCGACTCCCGTCGAGGCGGCGTCGAGACCCTCGACCGGCGATCCGCCTACTCGTCGGTGCCGGTGCCTTCGAGCGTCTGTCCACCGGGGACCGCGCTGAGCACCCCGGCCTGCTCCGCGGCGGGCTCGGATTCGGCCGGCTCAGGCGTCGCCGTGGAACTGGCCAGCCACTCGGCAAGGTCCACGTCCTCGACGTCGCTCGAGTAGAAGGGCAGCGGCTCGTAGTCAGGCGCGTCGGTCGCGATCTCGTTGTATTCGGGCATGCCCGTCCCAGCCGGGATGAGCTTGCCGATGATCACGTTCTCCTTGAGCCCGAACAAGCCGTCGACCCGACCCTCGATCGCCGCCTCGGTCAACACCCGCGTCGTCTCCTGGAACGACGCCGCCGAGAGCCACGAGTCGGTCGCCAGCGATGCCTTGGTGATGCCCATGAGCTCGGGGCGGCCCTCCGCGGGCTGCTTGCCGCTCTCGACGAGTTGGCGGTTGGCCTCCGCGTAGTAGCGGGCGTCAACCTTCTGGCCGGGCAAGAACCGCGAGTCGCCTGGCTCCGAGACGGCCACCCGGCGCAACATCTGGCGGACGATCACCTCGACGTGCTTGTCGTGGATCGAGACGCCTTGCTCCCGGTAGACCTTCTGGACCTCGTCGCTGAGGTACTGCTGCGTCACGCGGATGCCCTTGACCTCGAGCAGCTTCTTGGGGTCGAGCGGGGTCTGCTCCTCACCCACCAGGCGGTCGCCGGCGGTGACTTCCCCGCCTTCGCGGACCGCCAGCTGAGCGCGGCGGGACACGACGTGCTCTTCCTCGGTGCCGTCGTCGCCGACGATCACCACCACCCGCTCGCCCTTCTCGTTCTCACCGATCCGTACGACTCCCGACGACTCGGCGAGGGTTGCCGCCCCCTTCGGGGTCCGAGCCTCGAAGAGCTCCACGACTCGAGGCAGGCCGTGGGTGATGTCCTCACCCGCGACGCCGCCGGTGTGGAAGGTCCGCATCGTGAGCTGCGTGCCGGGCTCGCCGATCGACTGCGCGGCGATGATGCCGATGGCCTCCCCGAGATCGACCATCTTGCCGGTGGCCAGCATGGTGCCGTAGCAGTGCGAACACACGCCGCCGATGGCGTCGCAGGTCAGCACCGACCGGACCCGGACCCGCTCGACACCGCCGTCGTCGGCGAGGACCGCGAGCTCCTCTTCGCGCACCTCGGTGTTGCGGGGCATCGTCGTGCCGTCGCTGAGCGGGACGTCGTCGGCGAGACAACGACCGAGCAGCTCAGTCTCAAGCTCGCGCCGGGGTCGTCCGTCGTCTTCGACGGTCACCGCCTCAACCCAGATTCCACGACCGCTGTCACAGTCGTCCTCGCGGACGATGAGCTCCTGGGCGACGTCCACGAGACGGCGGGTCAGGTAGCCAGAGTCCGCGGTCCGCAGCGCCGTGTCGGCCAGTCCCTTGCGGGCGCCGTGCGTCGAGATGAAGTACTCGAGGACGGAGAGACCCTCACGGAAATTCGACTTGATCGGCCGGGGGATGATCTCGCCGCGGGGGTTGGCCACCAGGCCGCGCATACCGGCGATCTGGCGGACCTGCATCACGTTGCCGCGGGCACCGGACCCGACCATCATGTCGACCGGGTTGAACTTCTCGGCCGAGAGTTCCGCCTCCATCGCCCGCCGGACGGCGTCGGTGGCTTCAGTCCAGATCTCGACTTCCTTCTGGCGACGCTCGTCGTCGGTCAAGATCCCGCGGTCGTATTGCTGCTCGACCTTTTCGGCCTCGCCTTCGTACCGCTCGAGCAGCATCGCCTTGGCCACCGGCGTCTTGACGTCGGAGATCGAGATGGTCAGGCCAGCCCGGGTGGCGTACTCGAAGCCCAGGTCCTTGAGGTTGTCGAGCGTCCGCGCCACCTCCGCTCGCGAGTAGCGGTCGACGATCTCACCGAGGATCTCGGTGAGATCGCGCTTCTTGAGCGGCCGATTGACGTAGGGAAAGTCGGGCGGGAGGGCGTCGTTGAGCAGCAGCCGACCCAAGGTGGTCTCGACGAACACCGAGCCGTCCCCATTCGACCCGAACCGTCGCAGCACGATCGACGACGCGTTGCGCTTCTCGTCGCGCACCGGGAACTGGTCCTCGGGGAACTTGGCCGTCGGCATCCGCACCTTGATGATCGCGTGCAACGCGAGCTTGGCCTGCGCCTCGTCGCTCGACGAGCCCGGCGCGAGCCGCTGCTCGTAGGCGAGGACCGCCTCGTCGATGCCCGAGAAGGTTCGCCCCTCGCCGGGAGCACCGTCGAGCGTCTCGCTCAGGTAGTAGGTGCCGATGATCATGTCCTGGCTCGGCACCGCGATCGGTCGCCCGTGGGCGGGCGACAGGATGTTGTGGGCCGAGAGCATCAGGATTCGGGCTTCGGCCTGCGCCTCCGAGGACAGCGGCAGGTGCACCGCCATCTGGTCNNGGCTCGAAGGCCTGGATGCCGAGACGGTGCAGCGTGGGCGCCCGGTTCAGGAACACCGGGTGCTCCTTGATGACCTCCTCGAGCACATCCCACACCTGCGGACGGGCGCGCTCCACCATCCGCTTCGCCGACTTGATGTTCTGGGCATATTCGAGGTCGACGAGCCGCTTCATCACGAACGGCTTGAAGAGCTCGAGCGCCATCTGCTTCGGCAGCCCACATTGCTGGAGCTTGAGCTGGGGACCGACGACGATGACCGACCGGCCCGAGTAGTCGACGCGCT
>PLJD01000109.1 GCA_003140175.1 Actinomycetota bacterium | reverse complement strand
CGTCGGCCAGGGCGTCGAGGACACCTGGGACTCCATTCGCACCCGGGCCCTCGCCGCCGGAGCCATCGACGCCATCGTGGTCGACGCCCGCGCCGAGTTCGCCACCGACTACTGCCTGCGCGCACTGAAGGCCAACGCCCTCTACGAAGGCAAATACCCGCTCGTGTCGGCGCTGTCCCGACCGGTGATCGCTAAACATCTGGTCGCCGCCGCGGCGGAACACGGCGCGGACGCCGTCGCCCACGGCTGCACCGGCAAAGGCAACGACCAGGTGCGCTTCGAAGTCTCGGTCCGTGCCCTCGCCCCCGAGCTCGAGGTCCTCGCACCCGTGCGAACCTGGGGCTTCACCCGCGAAGACTCGATCGACTACGCGGCGCGCTTCGACATCCCCGTCACCGTCCGTCGAGACAACCCGTACTCGATCGATGAGAACCTCTGGGGTCGCGCCATCGAGTGCGGCGTCATCGAGGATCCCTGGGCCGCGCCGCCGAGCGAGCCGTACACCCTGACGACCGACCCCGCGCACGCCCCGACGGACCCGTGGGAGCTCGTCGTGTCCTTCGAGGCCGGGGTGCCCGTCGCCCTCGACGGCGAGACGCTGCCGTTCCACGAGCTCGTCGCGCGGATCACCCACGCCGTCGGCCGGTACGGCTGGGGCCGCCTCGACATGGTCGAGAACCGCCGCGTCGGCATCAAGAGCCGAGAGGTGTACGAGTGCCCAGGCTCCCTCGCCCTGATCCTCGCTCACGCCGACCTCGAATCCATGACTCTCGAACGCGACCTGCTGCGCGAGAAAGCCCGCCTCGAACCCCGTTACGCCGAGCTGGTCTACGACGGCCTCTGGTTCTCACCGCTTCGTCGCGCCATCGACGCGTTCGTCGAAGCCGGCCAAGCGCCCGTTACCGGCGACGTGCGCCTACGCCTCGAACCCGGGCGGTGCTTCGTCGCCGGACGGCGCGCCCCCCACGGCCTCTACGACTACGAGCTCGCCACCTACGACGCCGCCGACCAGTTCCGCCACGACGACGCGGCTGGCTTCGTGCGCCTCTGGGGTCTCGGCCTCGAGACCGTCGCGCGCCGCCAGGGCCCGCCCCGGGACGCATCGTGACCGACGTCGGCCGCCCCCTCTGGCACGGGCGGCTCGGCGACCAACCCGCCGCCGAGCTCCTCGCCTTCACCGAGAGCCTCACGATCGACCGTCGCCTCGCCGCCGACGACCTGACCGGCTCGCGGGCCCACGTCCGCGGGCTCGGGACAGCCGGAATCCTCACCGCCGAGGAGGTGACGGCCATCCTCGACGCGCTCGACCGGGTCGACCAGGAGCTGCGCGACGCACAGTTTGTCTTTGTCGCAACCGACGAGGACATCCACACCGCGATCGAGCGCCGCGTCACCGAACTGGCCGGGCCGACCGGCGCCAAGCTGCACACCGGCCGAAGCCGCAACGACCAGGTTGTCACCGCCCTTCGCCTGTTCGTACTCCGGGAGGGCCGCGACGTCGCGCGGCGCACCACCGACCTGGCCCAGATCCTCGTCGACCGAGCCGCCGCCGCCGGCGACGCCTATCTCCCCGGGTACACGCACCTCCAGCGGGCCCAGCCGGTCCTCGTGGCGCACCATCTCCTCGCCCATTTCTGGGCGCTGGCCCGCGACGTCGAACGCTGGCACGACACGCTCCGCCGCACCGACGTCTCCCCGCTGGGCGCAGGCGCGCTGGCCGGCTCCAGCCTGCCCCTCGACCCGGACGCGGTCGCCGCCGACCTCGGCTTCGCGGCCCGGTTCGAGAACTCGCTCGACGCCGTCGCCGACCGTGACTTCGTCGCCGAATCGCTCTTCGTGTGCGCGCTGACGATGGTCCATCTCTCGCGCCTCGGCGAGGAACTTGTGCTGTGGACGGGAGCCGAGTTCGGCTTCGCCCGCCTCGCCGACGAGTACGCCACCGGTTCGTCGATGCTCCCCCAGAAGAAGAACCCGGACGTCGCGGAGCTGGCCCGCGGCAAGACGGGACGTGCCATCGGCAACCTCACCGGCCTCCTCGCCACCCTGAAGGGCCTCCCACTCGCCTACAACCGTGACCTCCAAGAAGACAAAGCCCCCCTCTTCGACTCGCTCGACACCTGCTCGCTCGCGCTACGGGCACTCACCGGACTCGTCGCGACCCTCGACCTCGACGAGGACGCCATGCGACGCGCCGCCGACGAACCCGACGCGGCCGCAACCGACCTCGCCGAGTACCTCGTCGTCCAGGGGGTGCCCTTCCGAGACGCCCACGCCACCGTCGGTGCCCTCGTCCGACGCTCCCACGCCGAGGGGATCCCACTCGCGGACCTGGTGCGCTCCGACGCTCGGCTCGCCGACGCCGCCGCGCTCCTCGAGCCGGGCCAGGCGGTCCAGCGTCGCAGCACCCCCGGCGGCGCGGGTCCCGACCCAGTGCGTCGACAGCTCGACGCCGCGCGGCGCTGCCTCGAGGAGCAACAGGCCTGGCTCCAGCCGTGAGAGCACGCCCGCTCGGGCGACGGTTCTACGCCCGAGACGCGCGCGAGCTCGCGCCATTACTCCTCAACAAGGTCCTCGTCCGGGTCGGACCGCCGGACGAACGGCTGGCCGCCCGGATCGTCGAGGTCGAGGCGTACGCGGGGAGCGAAGACGCCGGCAGCCACGCCTTCCACGGACCCACCCGACGAAACCAAACCATGTTTGGACCCCCCGGTCATCTGTACGTGTACTTCACGTACGGCATGCACTGGTGCGCCAACGTGGTCGCCAGCACCGACGGAGTGGCGACCGCGGTGCTGCTCCGCGCCGGCGCCCCGACCGCCGGACTCGATCAGATGCGCTCCCGTCGGCCCCAGGCCCGGCGAGACCGCGATCTGTGCTCCGGACCCGCCCGGCTGGCCCAGGCGTTCGGTCTCGCCGGCCACGCCGACGGCGCCGATCTCGTCCGCGGCGCGATCCGGATCGTCGATGACGGCGTCGCACCGCCCGGTCGCCCCGGCCGCTCGACCCGCATCGGGCTCCGCGAGGGTCGAGGCGACGAGCATCCGTGGCGTTGGTTCGTCCCCGACGATCCGAACGTCAGCCGAGGCGTGGTCCGACGTCTCGACCCGCCAGCACCCGCCCGGCGACCTCGCCGGCGCGGCGAGCCCACCGCAACCGGACACGCCCGTCACACGACCGGTTGCTAGGTTCGCCCACAATGGACACCCCGGCTCCCGACCAGCAGCGTGTCCTGACCGCCGGGGCCTCAGAGCTCATCACCGAGGCGGATCTCGGCCGCAAGCTTGAGCGGGGAACCCCACTGCGAGTCAAGCTCGGGATCGACCCCACGGTGTCAGACATCCACCTGGGGTTCGCGGTGGTCCTACGCAAGCTGCGCCAGTTCCAGGAGTTCGGCCACACCGCGATCCTCATCCTCGGTGACTTCACCGCCCAGCTCGGCGACCCGACCGGCCGGTCGGTCACCCGACCGCCCCTGTCGAAGGCGGAGGTCGAGGAGCACGCCCGCACCTACGTCGAGCAGGTACGCCAGATCCTGCTGCCCGAGCCGCTCGAGGTCCGACGGAACTCGGAGTGGCTCGCCACGATGGCTATCGACGACGTGCTCCGCCTCAGCGCCCGGACCACCGTGGCGCGTCTCTTGGAGCGCGACGACTTCGCGACGCGGTACCGAGAGGGCCGACCGATCTCGGTCAGCGAGTTTCTCTACCCGCTGCTCCAGGGCTGGGACTCCGTGATGGTCCGCTCCGACGTCGAGCTCGGCGGCACCGACCAGCTCTTCAACAATCTGATGGGCAGAGCACTCCAAGAACAGGAGGGCCAGGAGGGCCAGGTCGTCCTGACGCTGCCCCTGCTCGAAGGGCTCGACGGTGTCCAAAAGATGTCGAAGTCGCTCGGAAACTACGTCGGCATCACCGAACCCCCCGCCGAGCAGTTCGGGAAGCTGATGTCTTTGCCGGATCCACTCATGCCCCGGTACTTCGCGCTCGCCACCGACTGGCCCCCCGCGCGGGTCGAGGAGGTCACTCGGGCGTTGACCGCCGGCGAGCTCAAACCGGTCGAGGCCAAACGGCTCCTCGCCCGCAGCATCGTCGACCTGTACCACGGGGACGGAGCGGGGGAGGCCGCCGAGACCGAGTTCAACCGGGTCTTCCAGACCCATGAGGCACCGAGCGACCTCCCCGAGTTCGTCCTCGACCCGTCCAACTTCGAACCCGGGCCGATCCGCCTCGCCGCCGTCCTGCACGCCGCCGGGCTCGCGACCTCGAACCGCGACGGCAAGCGCCAGATCAGCGGGGGCGGGGTCCGCCGCGACGGCGCCGTTGTCGACGACGCCGACCTCGCCGTCCCCGCCCACCAGCTCGACGGGAACGTGCTGCAGGTGGGGCGCCGGAGGTGGGTGCGCATCCGAGTAGCCTCCTGAGCACGCCAGGGGCCCGCCCGTCGGCCTCGAGGCCTCCTGGTGCCCACCGCACAGGGCCCCAATTGCGTAGGGGCGCTGGAACGCTTATGCTGATGGGTCCGCACACGGGACTCCGTGGGCGGTCGACACCAACGCTCGCCAACGCTGGGGTTCGCACCCCAGGGTGGAGTGCTCGGCTGGTCCGGGTCAGCGAGCGAGTGTCCCAGCCGTCGAGGCACAAACGCCGGTTAGCCGGCCCGCGTGCCTCGCACACCGCTCCTTGAAAACGGAACAGTGACGCCATAGCCAGTGCGGGCGCTCACGACTGGGTTTCCCGGGCGTGAGTGTCAAAGCAATTCCGCACGGCCCACCCTCGGTTTTCCGGCGGTAGGTCGTGTTGTCGCCTAAGGGCCTCAGTGGTCCCGAGGGCGGCTCTCCGGTCTTTATCTGCAATCCGGCTTGCCGGTTTGCGGGTGAGATCTCGATGGAGAGTTTGATCCTGGCTCNNAGGACGAACGCTGGCGGCGCGCCTCATACATGCAAGTCGAGCGAGAAACTCGGGGCTTGCCCCGGGTGGAGAGCGGCGAACGGGTGAGGAACACGTGAGGAACCTGCCCCGAAGACCGGGATAACACCGGGAAACCGGTGCTAATACCGGATGCCCTCACCGGATCACAAGATGCGGTGAGGAAATGGATTCCGCTTCGGGATGGTCTCGCGGCCTATCAGCTAGTTGGTGGGGTAACGGCCCACCAAGGCTTCGACGGGTAGCTGGTCTGAGAGGATGTCCAGCCACACTGGGACTGAGACNNAACTACGTGCCAGCAGCCGCGGTAATACGTAGGGGCCAAGCGTTGTCCGGATTTATTGGGCGTAAAGAGCTCGTAGGCGGTTCGGTTAGTCGGATGTGAAATCTCCACGCTCAACGTGGAGGCGCCATCCGATACTGCCGTGACTCGAGTCCGGTAGGGGAGTGTGGAATTCCCGGTGTAGCGGTGAAATGCGCAGAGATCGGGAGGAACACCCGTAGCGAAGGCGGCACTCTGGGCCGGTACTGACGCTGAGGAGCGAAAGCGTGGGGAGCGAACAGGATTAGATACCCTGGTAGTCCACGCAGTAAACGATGAGCACTAGGTGTGGGGGGTGTCGACTCCCCCCATGCCGGCGCTAACGCATTAAGTGACCCGCCTGGGGAGTAAGGCCGCAAGGCTAAAACTCAAAGGAATTGACGGAGGAC
>PLJD01000028.1 GCA_003140175.1 Actinomycetota bacterium | reverse complement strand
TTTGTGCGACAGGCTCCACAGGGAGTGGCGGCAACACCGAACGGGGCACGACTACGTCGACCGCAGTAGAAGTCGGATCGGCAAATGGGCCCCCAACTTCGACCCTTCCCGATCGCACATCCTTGAAGTTCCGCGCGGGATTTCGGGTATGACAGTTGAACCTGGTCCTTGATTGGATCTCCGGTTATCGCGACCGTTTCGCTCCCATTCGCGTCACCAAGGACAATCCCAAGAGACTCGCCGATGGCTAGCCCATCGAACGCCGCCGGGCTCGCGCAACGTCGCCAGCTAACGCTCAGCTAACGCGCGGACGAGGAGAGGAATGGACCTTGACCACAAGGTCAATCTGGCGAGGCCGAGCGGCGAGTCGCTGTGGCTGGCTTGGGGACCGGCGACACCCCGATGCCGTGCGAGCGTTTTGGTTCTGGACGGTCGACGCCGAGGGTTCCGTCACGACGAAACCTGATGAGTCGCGGGCGACAAGCCCAAACAGCGGCGCAGCCTTGACTGTGTTCGCGATTGTGCGGTGGCCAGGTGGCCGATCGCGCCGAACTCGACTCGGGGCGCCCTGAGGTACGCGAAGGGGTCTTCGGGGCAGGCGAGGTATCTCATCAGGCCCGGGTCAGCCTCGTTCGAGCGTCGAACCGACGGCCGGCCCTCCATCAACTCTTCCCAGGACCGCACCTCGAACGGATCGTCAGGCGCGGCGAAGTAGACCTCCCAGGTCGGGTCGAAGAAGTGCCACGCCGAGAGCCAGTACGCCTCCGCGCCGACGTGATTTCGGTCTTCGCCGTGCTCCGTGGACCAATACATCGACACGGTGCGTGCGGGAACGTCGAGCGCGCTCAGGATCGAGACCATCATCTCGGAAATGGACTGGCACAACCCCGCCCGGAGACGAATGGCGTCGCGGAGTTGTAGCCGCCGCGGCGGGCGTTGGCGGACGTGCGACAAGTACCCGTAACGCGCCACGCTGATGTTGAAGTGCGCCCAGCGCATCGCGTAAAACGCGGCGGCGCGAGCGAACGGTGCCATCGGACCCGCTGGGTCCACGCCGACATACTCGGCCTCGCTCCGGACGATCTCGGCTGCCGAGGACAGCGCTCGTCTGCTCGCTCCGATGAACCGCATCCTGATCCAAACAGTGGGGGACCCATAGCCAACGGTAAAGGATACAGAGAACCGGCGGTGTGGTGGCGTTTTCCACAGGCCGCATCTGTCGCCGAGGAACCGGTGCGGGGACCGTCCTCTCTATTGGTCTATTGGTAGTAGCCGACGATGTCGGCGATGATGTTGACCGACTCGGCGGCGGGGTTGCCGCCGGTGTTGTTGACCTGGAATTTGCCGTCCGCGCCGACCTTGATCTTGACCGGACCCCGCTTGATGAGCCATTCGCTATGCGATGAACCGCCCCGGGTTTGATGGAGGCTCGGACGGTTGGGTTCAGGCCGCGATGGCCTTGGGGTCGTGACGGTAGTAGGCGGCTTCGAATTCGACGGGGGGCAGGTTGTGGCCTTCCTCCGGTTTGACGGACATCCGCGATCGGGGGCATTGCCCCGGAGAGGATGTCCATTATGGAGACCATGGAGCGGAAGAAGCCGCGTCCGCGTCGGTCGTTCACCCCGGAGTTCAAGGCTGAGATCGTCGAGTGCTGCTTGCGCGGTGATCGGTCGGTCGGCCAGGTGGCTCGGGACTTCGATCTGACCGAGACGGCGGTGCGGACCTGGGTGCACCAGGCCGAGACCGATGCTGGGAAACGCCCCGGCTTGACGAGTGACGAGCGGGCCGAGCTGGCTCGGTTGCGGCGTGAGAACCGCAGTCTGCGTGAGGATCTTGAGGTCCTCAAGCGGGCAACAGCTTTCTTCGCCACGGAGACCCGGTGAGCGTGTATCCGTTCATCGAGGCGGAGAAGGTCACAGGCCGCAGCACCACGCGTGCGTGTCGCCTGCTGGAGGTCTCCCGTGCCGCCTTCTATGAGCGACTGAACGGGATCCCGTCGGCCCGGCAGGTCAGCGACGCCGCGTTGAACGAACGGATCCGGGTGATCCACGCCGAGTCCAAAGGGACCTATGGGTCGCCTCGGGTGCGCCGCGCTTCGCCGGCAGGGAGTCCACGCTGGGAAGCGGCGGGTGGCGAAACTCATGGCCAGCGCGGACCTGGAGGGCCGCTGCAAGAAGCGCTGGCGCAAGACCACGATCCCAGACCCGGCCGCGGCGGCAGCGAGGGACCTCATCGCCCGGGACTTCGGTCCCGGCCCCGAGATCGATCGCCGTTACGTCGGTGACATCACCTACGTCTCGACGTGGGAGGGCTGGTCGTACCTCGCCACGGTGATCGACCTCGCGTCGCGTCGAGTTGTCGGCTGGGCGCTGGCCGATCATCTACGCACCGAGCTCGTCAGTGACGCCCTCGAGATGGCCTTCACCCAGCGCAGACCAACGGCGGGGCTGGTCTTTCATTCGGACCGGGGATGTCAATACACCAGCACCGACTACGCCCGGCTCGCTCGCCAGCACTACGTCGTGCTCTCCGTGGACGCCAAAGGTGAATGCTGGGACAACGCGGTCGCGGAGTCGTTCTTCGCCACCATCAAACGCGAACTCATCGACACGCAAGCCTGGCCGACCAGAGCCGGCCTACGCCGGGCCATCTTCGAATACATCGAAGGCTGGTTCAACCCCCGCCGGCTGCACAGCTCGCTCGGCTATCTCAGCCCCACCGAATACGAAGCCATCCACCACGACGCCGACCGTCAGGCGGCATGATCAACACACCCAACCTGTCCGTCAAACCGGAGGCCACATCCACGTGACCGGCGCTCAGGCACCGGATCCCCTCACACGGGCCAATCGAGCTCGGACTCGGGGACGCCCACCGACCGGGCGTGTGCCTCGACCGCAGTGCGCGCCGTCTGGTCTCCTCGGCGGTAGCGGAAGATTCGCCCCGAGAACACGACGAAGGTCTCGTCGACACCATCCACGGCGCCCGCACCTGGTGCGGACACGGCGTCCTCGCCCCATCTGGTACTCTTTGTTGGGGTTTGAGAGCCTTTCAGGTGGAAGGCTCCCAGAGGGACGGACATTCGATGGCTGTCGGGAAGAGCGCCATCGAGGAGAGCCTCGAGTCGATTCGCGACGCGGTCAGGAAGCAGCTGGGCGTCGGGCGTCCCGAAGCCGTGGACGTCCCCCCCGACACGGTCACGCGCTTCAGCAAGGATTGTGAGCCGAGTTTCACACCCGAACGCCGGGCTGAGTTCGTCGACCGAGCCGCCGAGCTCGACCCCTGGCTTCAAGGACCCTTCTACCTCGGCGGGGATCTGATCATCGGCGGAACATGGCGTTGCGATCACCGATGGATCGGCCTGGGCGCGGAAGTATCGAAAAGCCTTGCTGGTAAGCGAGTGCTCGATGTCGGCAGCAACGCTGGCTACGACCCCTTCATGTTCGCCCTCCGTGGCGCCCAGGAGATTGTGGCCTGTGAGCCGTTCGGATACCACCATCAGGCTGTCTTTCTTGAGTCGCTCTATCACTCCGGCGTGCAATTCGAGAACATCGGATGGGAGTGCCTGACCAACGAAAAGTACGGCACATTCGATCTCATCCACTGCAACGGCGTCTTCTATCACGAGCCAAATCCGATGGGGCTGCTGATGCGACTTCGGTCGATGCTTGCGCCCGACGGCGAGCTGCTTTTCGGCTCGATGATGCTTGGGGAGCCGGAGCAATCAGAGTACGTGCGATTCATCCCCGGGAGTTACTTTGGGGATGAGACTTGGTGGTTCGTGCCCGGCCGCCTCGCGATGAGATGGATGCTCGAGGTCACCGGCTTTCGGGTTGCCTATAGCTTCGGCGAGTGGCCAGGGCCCGCCGGAGAGTTTCCGGTGGTCAACGGATACTTTCGAGCCACGGGCGTCGATCCGGCGCCCCATCTCGATCCCGTCCGCGGTAGCCAGTTACTGGCATGAGCAGCGGTCCTTGGGGTCTCGGAGCGACTGCGTCAGTTCGTCGAGGAGGCCCCGTACGAGCGCCGAACCATCCTTGAGTTTGTGCGCAACGCGGCGAGGGGTTTGCCCGCCGGCGCTAGGGTCGCCGACATCGGCGCTGGTGACAGCCCGTATCGCGAGTTCTTCGACCACTGCGAGTATCTCGCTATCGACTGGGGCCAGTCGGTCCACAGCGGCGCCTTCGCCGCGGATCTTGTCTCCTCCGCCGACCACATTGCTCTGCCTGATGAGAGCGTCGACGCTGCCCTATTGACTCAGATTCTAGAGCACGTCCCGGACCCGCGAGCGGTGCTCCGCGATGTTCACCGCATCCTTCGCATGGACGGCACTTTGTACCTAACCGTTCCATTGATCTGGGAACTCCACGAGCTTCCCAACGACTACTACCGCTACACTCCCCCATTGCTGCGACTCCTTCTCGAGCAGGCCGGCCTCGGGGACGTCAAGGTCGAGCCTCGGAACGACTGCTTCACCACGATCGCCCAGTTGATGAGGAACGCCGGCTGGGCAATGGGCCGCGCCGGGGATCAGCGAGACCTGGGACGAGAGAAGGCCCAGCAGGCCCTGGAGCGGCTTTCCGATTCGGTGGCGGCGCTTGCTCCCCTTGATCTCTTGCACCTCATGCCGCTGGGATACAGCGCGGTGGGCCGCCGGGGGGCGGTAGCAGCTCACGAGGAGGCCAGCCGGGCCGTATGATCACGAGCGCGCGCGTGGATGGACGGATCCCGCTCCTCTACCTCGCCCCCTGGGTGGACTTCGGCGGAACCGACACCGGGACCATCGACTGGTTCCGGTGGATCGACCGATCCCGGTTCGCCCCTTCCCTGATCACCACTCAGCCGTCACCGAATCGCCGCCTCAACGAGGTGGTCCTCTACGCCGACGAGGTGTGGGCGCTTCCGGATCTCATGTTCGGCGACGCTTTCCCGGAGTTCATCCTCGATTTCGTCCAGAATCGAGGGGTCGAACTTGTGCACATCATGAACTCGCGGCTCGGGTTCAACATCATCCCCGACCTGAAGTGCCTCTCGCCCAGCCCTGCGGTCGTGGTCCAACTCCACGTCGAGGAAGCAGACCGCTCCGGATATGTCCGCCACGTGGCGACGCGCTACGGCTCCCTCGTGGATGGCTTCTCTCTTACAAGCGAGCACCTCAGCAAGGCGATCCAAGACTACGACATTCCGACCTCGAAGTGCCACGTCATCTACACCGGCGTCGACGCCGCCGAGGCATTCGCTCCCGACCACGTTCGCAAGCGGATTCAGGTCCCGGAGGGGGTTGCCAACATCCTGTACTGCGGACGGCTATGCGACCAGAAGGACCCACTGCTCATGGTCCGGGTCGCCACAGAACTGCGCAACAGGGGCCGAGACTTCCGTATTCACGTGCTCGGGGACGGACCCCTCGAGGACCAGGTCCGCGCCGCCGTGAGCCAGGCCAGTCTCAGCGACAAGGTCCTCTTTCACGGCACCCAAACAGCGCTGCCGTGGTACGCCTGCTGCGACCTCATGCTAATGACGAGTGTCTTCGAGGGCATCCCATATGTGTTCTACGAGGCCATGGCGATGGCAGTGCCGACAGTGGCGCCAGCGATCCCCGGAAATGTTGAATTGCTCGGCGACGACGGTGGTGTCCTAATCGATCCGCGTGACGACGTCGGCGCCTACGTCGGCGCTCTAGAGCGGCTGATGGACGATCGTGGGCTAACCCGCGATCTTGGTAAGCGGGCGCGTCAGCGCGTTCTCGATGGGTTCTCCCTCGAGAAGATGGGCCGGGAGCACGTCGAGCTCTACGATGAGTTACTCGGCGCACGTCCAACGACGACAAACCAGGAGCCTGTCCTTCCCGATCAGCAGCTCCTCCTCCGCACGCGGCCGCTCCGCGACCAGCCGCTGGTGTCAGTTGTGATCCCGTGCTACGAGCACGGCAGGTTTCTCACGGAATGCGTCAATTCCGTGCTCGCGCAGACCTATCCCCACGTGGAGATCATCATCGTGGATGACGCGTCGAGCGACGAGTTGACCCGCGCCGTGCTCGATGATCTCTCGGGTCGATTGGGGCTCAAGGTGATCCGTCTCTCCGAGAACGTGGGCGCCAGCTCCGCCCGTCAGAGGGGGCTCGATGAGGCCAAGGGGCGCTATCTCCTTCCCGTCGACGCCGACAATCGTCTCTCTGGGGATGCCGTTGCGTCGCTCGTGCTCCAACTCCAGGAGTCGGGTGAGCGGGTGGGGTTCATCTATCCCAATCAGGACTTCTTCGGTCAGCGGAACGAATACGCCATAGCGCCGAATTACAACCTCGACACACTGCTCGAATTCAACTATTGCGATACCTCATGTTTGATCGATCGCGAGCTTTTCGACGCCGGTATCCGCTATGCCGACGGCCTCCGCTGGGCCCATGAGGACTGGGACTTCGTGCTCACCCTGGCCGAGCGAGGCATACGCGGCGCTCCCGCACGGGGACGGTACCTCGAGGTCCGCAAGACGGGCTTCACCCGCAGCGACCTCGTACATCACGCCGCGAGATTTGCGACCATCATGAAGTCCAGGCACCCTGCCCTCTACAGTCATCGCAACGAGGTCAAGTCTCGCTGGTCCCCAGCGCTCTCGATCATCGCCGCGGACCCGATCGAGGACCTCGATGAGGCTCGACGTCGCCTCCGCTTCGGCCTGCGCGCCCAGACGTGCATCGACGCCGAGATCATCCTGCGCGACGACGTGTGGTGGTGGCGGGACCCGCGAGGACCGAGCGTTCGGCGAGTGGCGGCCACGCACGACGAGTCGCCCGGCGCTGCCGTGGCCACCGGGCTCGACCTGGCCCGCGGAAAGTACATCATGGCGGTTCGGGGAAGCGTCGACGAACTCTTCTCCGACTGCACCCTGATCGAGAAGACGCTGCGGCTCTTCACGAGCGGAGCCGGACCGATGGGCTTCGTCAGCGTCGGAGTCGACGTTTCAGCCTTCACTTCACTTGGCCCCGACCGGGCCCAGTCGGACATCACAGTTGCCGTGGCCTGGCCGGTGAATCTCGTGGGTGATCACCGTGTCGCCGTCGACCATGCCGACCCTCTGCCGAGTCTCTGCGCTGCCCTGACAGATGCCTCACCTGTGCCCATCTCCTGGCGGCAACTGCCACTCACCCGCGCGCGATCACGAGCAGTGGAATTCGGATCGAAGCGCGGACCCCAGAAGGCGGTCGCACGCCTCGCCGGTGGCCGACAACAGGCCCTCTCCGAGTCGGAGCGAAAGGAGCGGGACCAGAGGTTTTTCAGACCGCCTCTTCTGCCCGAACCGGCGCCGGCTTCGAATCGCGGTGCCCCCGGATCCGGAAACTGGCATCCAGCCTTTACCCGGGTCCTCTGCAGGTACATCGATCACCTGGGAATCTCGTATAAGGTCAGCCACGGGGACACACCACCAACGCACTCCGTCTTCGACTACGAACTCGGTCACGTCTCTCTTTCGGGGGACAAGGGGGCCCCGGAGTTGGTCATGGGTGACGGCCCGACATACCGAACCGTTCCCGAGAATGAAGTCCGACGACCCGACGAGCAGCTCCTCGGCTACCTCGAAGCTGTTCCCTTTCCGCTGCTAGATTCAATCTTCCTGGCCCGCCATCGCCTCACGGGCCAGCAGGTGCTCGTCTCGGGTGAAGACGACCCCCTCCTCAGCGAGGTCGATCTGACCACCCATCTGGGCTTTATCGAGCCGTCGCCGATCCGCCCTCGAAGCGCGCCGAGCATCACACACCATGCGGCAGTCACTCGCGACATCGCCCGGCTCCAACCGCTGGCGGACCGCTACCACCAACTTGCCAACAGCCAACCCGGAAGGATAGCGAGGCGACTCCGTTCCGCGGCAAAGCGAGTGTACCGCCTGATGAAGTGACGGTAAGTCGAACGGACGGTGGAAGAGGTCAGCGCGCTTGAAGGGTGTCATTAGTCGGTCGCGGGTGGTGTCGGGCAGTGTTGGGCGATGTTGTGCCGGTTCGTGTACCTGCTTGCCCGTCGGTTCCTGGATGTCCTGAGCGGCCGCTTCCGCTCCCGCCTCGCAAAAGACGTGGAGATCGCGGTCTTGCGCCACCAGCTTGAGGTCCTGCGCCGTCAGGTACGCCGACTGGACCTTGAGCCCGCGGATCGAGCGGTGCTGGCGTTGCTGTCCGGTTTACTTCCCCGGGTGCGATGGTCGGCGTTTGTGGTCACCCCGGCCACGCTTCTGCGTTGGCATCGCGAGCTGGTGCGTCGCCGCTGGACCTACCCCAAGCTGGGCCGCCCGCCCGTAGGGGACCAGATCCGGGAGCTGGTGCTCCGCTTGGCACGCGAGAACCCACGGTGGGGCTATCTACGGATCGTCGGCGAGCTTCGCCACCTCGGCATTCGGGTCTCCGCCAGCACGGTGCAGCGGGTGCTGCGTCAGGCCGGACTCGGCCCCGCGCCCCGTCGTGGCGGGCCGAACTGGTCGATGTTCCTTCGGACCCAAGCTCACGGTGCGTTGGCCTGTGACTTCTTCACGGTCGAGACGCTGTGGCTGCGTCGGCTGTACGTGTTGTTCTTCATCGAGCTCGGGAGCCGCCGGGTGCATCTCGCCGGTGTCACCGCAAGGCCGAATGGGGCCTGGGTGACCCAGCAAGCCCGCAACCTCACCATGACCACCGACCTCAGCGCGCCCCGGCTCCTCGTCCGAGACCGAGATACCAAGTTCACGCCAGCCTTCGATGAGGTCTTCCGCTCCGAGGGAATCCGGGTGATCCGGACGCCAGTTCGTGCACCCAAGGCGAACGCCTTCGCCGAACGCTTCGTCCGCACCGTCCGCACCGTCCGCACCGTCCGCCAGGAGTGTCTCGACTGGACCCTGATCCAGGGTCGCCGTCACCTACAAGCGGTTCTGGACGAATACGTCGAGCACTACAACCGGCACCGACCCCATCGAGGCCTCGATCTCGCACCACCCGAGCCGACCAGCCGAGTTCAAGCCACGAGGGGCGCGGTGATCCGCCAACCGCGTCTTGGTGGTCTCGTCAACGAATACCAACGCCGCGCCGCATGACCGACTAATGACACCCTTCACCCTGAGCCTCGCTGAGCTGGAGTCGTTTGACCCGCGCCCATCTGCCTACACCTCGAGCCGGCGCCGTTTCCTGTGTCCGCTGCCAGCCTCCCGGCGGTGTCGGGGCCCCCTTCATGGCGCCGAGCGTGAGAAGCCTGAGGCAAGACGGCGGGCGAGGCGCACCGCCCGCTCCAGCAGCCGGTCCGGAACGGTGGGCACCGGGGGGGCGGTTGCCGCACAGGTCGCCAGCTCGCGCTCGGCCGCCTCGGCGCGGGAGCGCTCCGACTCAAGCCTCTCGTTGAGATGGGCGCGCAGGTCCTCGAGCTGACTCCGGCCCCAGGCGTTGAGCTCCTCCATCTGGCTGTCGTGCCAGTGGCGCTGCTCGGCTAGCTGCTCGTTGAGCCCCTCCCAGGAGAGGCGGTCGAAGGCCAGCAGGCACTCCCACAGGTCGCGCCGCTCCCGGGGGGTCAGCTCGGCGTCGGCGAAGAACTCGTCGATCATGTGAGCGCGTTGGCGAAAGGTTATCGCTGGGTCGCCGCGATGCTCCTGCAGGCGCCCCCCGACGTTGGTCCGGTAGTAGAAGAGGGGTCGTGGAAGGATCTCGACCTCGAGGCCGCGGACGGTCATCTTGACGAAGGTCTCCCAGTCCTCGTGGGGGGACCAGCGGTGCACCTCGAATCCCCCAACGGAGCGCAGCGACTCCGCCCGGAAGAGCGCGCAGGTGTCGCCGTAGACGTTCTCGACGCAGGCCGAGAGTCGGGGACCGCCGGTCGGCGAGTAGCGGAAGACGAAGTCGCCGGCCTCGATGTCGGCGTCTTCGACGAAGGCGAGGTTATGGCACGTCGTGGCGGCGCGCGAAGGGTTGCGCTCCATTGCCTCGACGAGCCGCTCAACGAGCCGGGGCGTCGCAATGTTGTCGGAGTCGAAGGGTAGGAAGTAGGTGCCGACGGCGCGGTCGAGGCAGCGGTTGCGGACCACGCCAGGCCCGGCATTTTCTTGCCGCACGAAGGTCCACTCGGGGTAGCGCGTCGCCTGCTCGGCAAACACGCGGCGTGCCGTCTCCGAGGTCGAGCCGTCATCGACGACGATGACCTCGTCGGGCGGGCGGGTCTGTGCAGCCAGCGAGGCCAGCGCGCTGGGCAGGAACCGGTCGTGGTTGTAATGCGACACCGCGACGGTCACCGTCGCTGGTTCGGAGGCCCGCGCGGACAACGGACGGGGCGGCCGCGCCACGAGCCCGCGATAGATCGCCTCGACTCGGTCGTTCCAGCGCTTCGGGTCGCAGGCTGCGGCGACCTCGGCCCGCAGTTCGATCTCTTCGGTCCCCGGAGCAACCAAACGGCGGACCAGGATGTCACGTAGCCCGTCCGCGGTGGGCTCGAAGAACCACCGCTGCCGGCCTTCGGGGTGGTCGACGACCTCCGGAATTCCGCCCGCGCGCGCAGCGACGAACGGAATGCGGTTCGCGACGCACTCGGCGACCGTGAAGCCGAAGGTCTCGCTGCGCGAGGCGATAACGGCGAGCCGGTCGCCGCGCCGCAGCTCCGCCAGGGCGCCCTCGCGGTCGAGCTCGGTCTCAATGCGGTGGGGACGGTCACCCAGTCGCTCGGCGATCAGCTCGGTGGCACGGCGACCGTCGATTAGGGCGTCCTTGCCGAGGAACAGGGCGGGCATGCCGGGCTCGACGGTGTCGAGCGCGTCGAGGAAGAGATGCAGCCCCTTGCGCCGTTCGAGCCGCCCAAAGAACACGAGCTCGCGGATCTCGGGCACCTGCACGGTCAACTCGGGCTCAGGATCGGGATACGGATAGGCGACGGCGGCGTCGTCGCGGACTGTCCAATCCACCCTCCGGGTGTAGTCGAGCATGTAGCGTGAGGGGCTGAACTGGATGTCGGCGTGCTCGAACGCGTAGCGCTCGCAGAACTCCATCTTCAGGTCGCGCGGGGAGGGACGCAGCTGCAAGTTGCCCTCCCGCTGCCACTGGGTCGTGCTGTGCAGCTTGACGGCGAGCGGGACGTCGAGCAGCGCGTCACCAGCGGCCTTGGCCTGAATCGGCCTCAGGCCCAGCGCGCCCCAGTCAGGGAACTCGACGAGGTCGAACCTGTGCTCGGCATGCAGCTCCTCAAGCGCCTCAAGGACCTGCTCGCTGAGAACCAGCGTAGTGGCGTCGCCGCCGAAGTGGCGGATTGCGGCCCCGGGCGGCGCGGGAAGGTCCTCGAGCACGGTGAATATGATCCCTTCGCGGGCCAGTACCGCGGGCGCCTCGCGCAGCCGCTCCTCGTCGTCGACGCCGCCGCAGAAGAGGACGTGGACCTCCCAGCCGCACCGAGCGAGCAGCCGGCTCATGAGCCAGTAGTGCGTGCCGATCCCGCCGTTGCGGATCACGCCGGCGAAGTCGGTTGTCACGAAGCAGATGGTCCCCGACCGCTCCCGGGGCCGCGTCGCGGGCGCCATTAGGACGCGGGTGGCGGGGGAGACCCCGCGGTCCTGGCGAGGTAGAGCGTCGCCCGCCCTTCCCAGTAGCTCGCGACGGTCTCCACCTCGAAGCCGGCGATGCGCAGCAGTGCGGCGACGTAGTCGCGAGTGAAGAACCACCACCACGCGCCATAGTCGTCCAGGGCCCAGTCCGTCTGCATCGGATAGTTGACGCCGAGCGCCTGGACGCCGCCGATCTCGCGCAGCCACTGCCCTAGCACGGCGCGCTGGCTCTGGGTCAGGGCGGGGACGAGTAGCGCGGCGCCCGTTTCGACGGAGACGGTCCCGGCCGCGTTGGATACCGTCTCCGGCATCGACGCCGTTCCTAGGATGAGCGTCTCGCGCGTGATTGCGCGCAGCTGGCGCAGCGTGGACAGGGGATTGGGGCAGTGGTAAAGGACGCCACTGCAGGAGACGACGTCGAAGCTGCCGACGCGCTGCACCGTCTCGGGGTCATCGATGCTGCCCTGCACGCAGGTGGTATCGGTCACGCCGAGCGAGGCGGCGCGCTCGCAGAACAGCTTCCAAAGGTTCTCATCGCTCCCGTCGCTGGGCACCATATCGATCATCGTGGTGGCGGTCGCCCCGGCGCGGGCGGCGACAGTGACCTGCTCGTTGATCGTTCCCCACAGGCCGCCCACCTCCGCAAAGCTCTTGCCCGCGGCGGCCGTGGCGACCCATTGCTCGCGGACCGGGTCACCCACCCCGACAACGGTAGTCTGAACTTCCCCGCAGCGTGGAGGTTCTGGTCGTCGAAGACGACGAGACGCTCGCCTTCCTCCGCGACTACGGCGTCGACTACGCCCAGGGATACCTCCTCGGGGCGCCCGCCCCAGTCCGAACGACCAGCCTCCTTTGACTGTTCACTAGGACTACGCCGTGGCGTGACAGCTCGAGCATCCGCGCTCATTCGGCGCAGTCCGACAGCACAGGGCAGCCCTTCGTCCCAGTGACGAGCGTTTGGCGGCGGGCCCTCAACGCCGAGGAACTCGAGAGCAGCTCATCCCTGGTTATCAGCGGAGCGCATGGGGCTTTGCCCCAAGCAACCGCAGCTCTGGGGTGTCGCGTTGGTCGGCGAGACGATAAGTCGTGGTGACGAGGGCCTGCTAACCCCCAGGTGGGTCCCTACACGATTGACCGCGTCCGGGTCGTCAAGGGACGCCAACACGACTTGCGGGACTGCGGGAGGCGTCGACCACGCCCCGTCTCCTCGCGGTACCTTCAGAGCCTGATTTATCCGGTGGGAAATTGCGGGGGCTAGCGCGGGATCTGCCCGGAGTCCCTGCCCCCCGATGACCGCCCCGGGCAGGGTCGCGGAGTTCTGTCGGTAGCCCACCCTGGCCTGGCGCCACAACACCCAAGCCGAACTGGGCACCGACTACCCCTGCACCCATGACACTCCCGTCAGCATCCCAGGACTTAGGGCGGACGCGGTCGCGCGCCTATTCCGAACGTACGCTCGTCTTCACGGGCTAGTCCGGCGGAGATCGACTCGCGGTTCTGAAGATCGCGAATCATGCGCCGGGCGCCGGCCGGGCGCCCGCGTCTCGTGGGCCGCGCTCGTCACCAATCGCCCGAGCCCACCGGAACTGCTCGACCAGTGAGCCCAGCCCGGTCCGACTGAAAGCGGGTACTGACCGAATCCGTCGGCTACAAATTGGGGACGAGCCATCTCCCTCGCGTCGGCCGACCCGCAACCATCCAGGATCGAGGCAAGCCATGCAACCAACTGCCGATGGATATCCGATCGACTTCACTGTCGACTATCCGGATCGTGATCTCAACCGTGTGACGACGTTCTTCCGAATCTTCGTCGCCATCCCGATCATCATCATTCTTTCGACCGTGAACGGCGGTGGGCTCTTCGTTGGCACCAGCCGTGGTGGCTTCATCGCCGCCGGCGGTCTGCTGTTCTTCGCACCATTGCTGATGATCCTCTTTCGCGAGAAGTACCCCCGTTGGTGGTTCGACTGGAATCTCGCGCTTCTCCGGTTGCACAACCGAGTGGGAGCCTTTCTCCTTCTCCTCCGAGACGAGTACCCCTCGACCGACGAGGATCAGAGCGTTCACTTAGACATGGCCTATCCGGACGTCCCGGCTCAGCTCAATCGCTGGCTGCCGCTCGTGAAATGGCTGCTCGCGATTCCGCATTACATCGTTCTCATCGCCCTTGATATTGCGGGCATCGTTGTCGTGATTGTCGCTTGGTTCTCAATTCTGATCACCGGTCGCTATCCGCGGTGGGCATTTGACTTCATCGTCGGCGTGATGCGTTGGCACAACCGGGTCCTCGGATACGCGTTTCTGTTGGTGACTGATCACTATCCGCCATTCAGCCTTCAGGGCTGACCAGACGCGGCGACCCTGAGATTCGGGGCTAAAAAGAAGTCGGGTCGCGCTGGTTTTCGCCTTCAGTCGCGAGTCGCAGAGTCGCGAGCGGGTCGGCTGGACTCCGTTTCGAGCGGCACGGTCAACCGTCAGACCTCTTCGCGGTCGTCCCAACCGAACGGTGCCTGACCGATGCGAGCGATCGTGACCCGCTGGTCGGTGGCGTGTGGGGTGTCAAAACTCGATCAGGCCTTGACCAGCGATTTCTTGCTGGCTCGTGAAAGACCGGATCGTCGCCGCTGGAGGCGGGGTACAAACCTCATAAGCCGCAGGAGTCTCAGAATTCACAACTCGATCTACGGCACGCTCCTGCGAACTCGCAGGTCAGCGATGTGATCAAGTTTTGATACCCCACAAGATACCAATATGCGGCCCAGACCACCACGAGCGTACCGAATGCCGGGATGAAGGTCAGACCCCATGGGAAGTCGGCTGGGTTAGCGTGGGAAGAAGCGACCACCTTTGGCCGTGTGACCCCGTGCGGTCGGAGCCGTGGAGTTGTGTCGGCAACCCACCCTCAGGTCCACCGCGGGTTCTTGACAGAACTCGTTCGGGGTTGAGTTAGAGGTGCGGTGAAAAAGCGCATCGGCCTCGGTTGACGCGAATTTCGAGTTGCTGCACGCTGGCGGGATGCGGATCGCAATTCTCGGCGCGGGATCGATGGGCGAAATGCACGCTCACGCGTATGCCGCGGTGCCAGGTGTTGAGGTCGCGGTCATCTTTGGCCGGACCCGAGAGAGGGTGGAACCGGTCGCCCAGGCGGTCGGTGGCATCGCGACCGAGGATCTTCAGCAGGCTCTCGACCGTTCCATTGATGCCGTTGATGTGTGCCTGCCCACACCGGTCCATCGCGAGTTCGTCACACGGGCCCTCAACGCGGGCAAGCCTGTGTTCTGCGAGACGCCATTGGCCGGCACGCTCGATGACGCCCGGGGGATGCTGGAGACTGCCAAAGCGAATGCTCGGCTGCTGCTGGTCGGGCTACTGATGCGGTCCCTTCCCGCGTATCAGCACATCAAGGCGGCCCTCGCAGCTGGCGAGTTGGGGAGACCCATCGCGGCTCGCGCGTACCGGCTCGGTTCCTACCTTCGACCCGATGGCGTCGATCACAAGGCTCACTACAGCGATCCCACGACGGAACTCATGACCTTCGACTTCGACGTCCTCACCTGGCTCTTCGGCGAGCCCGATCAAGTCGACGCCGTTGCCAGTCCGGTTGGCGACGGACGCCCGGGGCACGTCTTCGCCACGCTCCGATACCCCGAAGTCGTCGCCCAGGTCGAAGCGAGCGGCGTCATGCCGCCGAGCTTTCCCTACAGCATCGGCTTCCAGATCGTGGGCGAGGATCTAGCCCTCGAGATCACCACCCGATTCTTCACCGACGGGCCGCCCGCGACGACCGTGATGTCCTACCCGACTCGAGGGGCACCGGCCCAGCTCACGCTCGGCGACATCAATCCGTACGAAGCGGAGTGTCGATACTTCGTCGACTCCCTGCGCGGTGCCGCCGACCCGGGTCTGCTCAGCGCCGAGCGCGCCATCGAGGCGCTGGGACTCTCCGTAGCGACGCAGCAGTCCATCGCGAGCGGGAAGCCGGCGATGCGCCCGTTCGCATAGCGATCGCCGTACCGACCGGCGGCCGCCTCGACCCGACCCGTTGACCGGCACCCCACCGCGGGGGTGGTGGCTTGCGCACCGCAGGCCGTGATACTCGGGTCAGCTCTCGGTCAGCGAAGGCGGTAGAGCGTCACGCCGGCGACGACCTGAGCGCTGAAGTGGGCGGCAACCCAGGCGCTGATCTGGTCGGCCGCGGTGCTCGTCGTCGGGCCGGGCCCGGCGGGCCCACTGCCGAAACCGGACCCGCCCGCCGCGAGGAAGAAGTCGACCTTGTGCGCGGCGACGTCGCGCTCGAACTGAGCAAGCGTGGGCGCGGGATCGGTGCCGTTGAAGCCACCGATGGCCATGACGGGCTCGCCGGTCGCCAGCTGATAGCTCGCCGCGTTGTTGGCGTCGACCGTCGCCGCCAGCCAGGCGGTCGTCGAGTGTTGGGCTGTGAGGTACGACCGGAGTTGCGAACTCACCGAGGTGCCGTCGAGCAGGCCACCGCCCAGAGCGCGGTTGGCCCCGGCCGTTCCGCCCGGCCCGCTGCCGCGTCCCCCGGTCGGCGGGGGCCCTCCCGGACCAGCCCCAGCCGTCGCCGGTCCCGCCGACGGGATGGCGCCGCTATGAGGTGTCGTGGCGGTCGCGAGGGTGTACGTCCCCGGACCGAGCAATGCGAGGACGACCGCCACCGCGACGACGAGACGAGATGGCCGCCGGGCGATGAACGGCCACACCAGTAGCGCGCCACTGACCGCGACGCCGCCGACTACCAACACGGTGCGGAGCCACGGATGCCAGGTCGGCGTTCGAGCGAGCAGGTGGTCGGACCACACGACCGTCGCGACGAAGGCCGCGACCAGCCCGTACCAGGCCGCCCGGCTTCGCTGACGCCACAGTGCGACAGCGCCGATGCTCACGACGGCCCCAATCGCGGGGGCGAGCGCGACGGTGTAGTACGGGTGAATGATTCCTTGTCCGAGGCTGAACGCGGTCCCGGTGACGAACAGCCAACCTCCCCAGAGCACAAGTGCGGAGCGCGTTCGGTCCGTCCTGGAGCGGCGCCACGTGGTCGCCAATCCCGCGCAGAGCAGAATCCCGGCAGCCGGCAACAGCCAAGAGATCTGACCGCCGAAGCTCGCGTTGAAGAGACGGGTCAGACCGGTCGGACCCCAACGGCTTCCCGCCCGAGCGCCACCCCCGACGCTGCCGGCCTCGTTGCCGGTCAGCCGTCCAAAGCCGTTGTACCCGAAGATCAGGTTCCAAAGGCTGTTGTTCTGCGACCCACCGATATACGGGCGGTCGGCGCCGGGGGTGAGCTGGACCGCGGCGATCCACCAGCCCGCACTCACCAGCATCGCCAGACCGGCCACGAGGAGCTGGCGAAGACGACGGGCCAACGTCGGTGGGGCCGCCGTGAGATAGACGAACGCGAACGGTGGCACGACCATCAGCGTCTGGAGCATCTTGGCGAGGAACCCGAAGCCGATCAACGCGAAGGCAATGGTCAGCCACCGCCCGCTGCCATTCTCCAATGCCCGGGTCAGCGCGTACGCGCTGGCGGTGAGGAGGAGCAACAGGAGCGCGTCAGGGTTGTTGTAGCGAAAGATCAGGCCCGCAACCGGCGTCAACGCGACGATCGCCCCGGCGAGCAAGGCACTCGGCGGACCGAACCAGCGCCGGACCGTCGCGTAGAGCAGTCCCACCGTGGCCACCCCTTCGAGGGCCTGGGGGACGAGGATGCTCCACGAGCTCAACCCGAAGACTCGGGCGGAGACCTCCATCGGCCACAGGAACACCGGTGACTTGTCCACAGTGATGAAGTTCGCCGCGTCCAACGAGCCGAAGAAGAACGCCTTCCAACTCCTCGTCCCCGCCTGCACCGCGGCCGAGTAATAGCTGTTCGCCCAGCCCGACGCGCTGAGACCCCATAGGTACAGCACCGCGGTGATCCCGAGGAGCACGAGCAGAGCGGTCCACTCCCAGGTCGGACGGGTCGGGTGGCGCGGCCGTGGGCGCGGATGGCCCGTCGTCGCCGGGTGGCGGTCGAGGGTGGAGCCGGGGGGAGAGTTCCGGCTCGGGTGGGCTCGGGGCTGAGGACTTCGGGTCGCATCGCGCAGACGCCGCTCAGGGACGGCCGCGACGCGTGGGGCGTCGTCGAATGGTCGACGTCTCGTGCATCGGGCGACGATCGCAGCGTCGCGTAAGAGCGGGACCGCCGTGAAGTAAGGACGGGGCAAAACCCGTCGAGACACGCCGCCACCCGCCCGAACGGCGAAGTGAGCCGGTCACACTCCGAGAGCGAGGCCCGGCTCGGGTACGCCGATGCGCCTTGGACGGGTGACCGTGAGGCCCACGCACGGGTCGGGGGGCCAGCCTCGCCGAGGGTGGTCCGGGGTCGTCCCGGGCGACCGCGGCGGGCGAACCGCAATGCCGCGCCGTCGGGGCGGCGGCCCGGTCAGGCGTGGTGGAAGGTGAGGAGGAACTCGACGGTGCCGGAGCTGCCGACGGAGGCTGGCCCGCCGCTCGGGTTGTCGATGTTGTAATCCGAGAACGCCACCGGAATGGATCCCGTGACCTGGATCGTGTTCCCACTCTCGAGCGCGGAGATCGGTACCTCGACCGAGTGGGTGGTGCCGTGCAGGACCAGGGAACCCGCGGCGGTCTCGGTCACGGTCGAGCCGGGTTTTGGGGTCGTCGCGAGGTCGATCGGCGTCGTGAGCGTGAACTTCGCCGTCGGGAACTGCGCGGTGTCCATGATCCGGCCTTGGAACTGCCCATCGCGCTGGCCCGAATCGCTCGTGACCTTGGTCATGTCGACGGTCACGCTGGTGCTCGTCACTTGGGTCGCGGTCGCGCTCAGCTGGCCTGTCACGGCGGTCGTCGGCCAACCGCGGTGTGGCTCTGCCCGAACAGGGTCTCTTGGACGCGGTACCCGGCCTGAGAACCCGAGGTGACCGTCCAGGTCCCGGCCAGCGGAACGGCCGCGGTCGTCGCCTTGGCTTTGGAGAGCGTGAATGGCTTCGGCGCGGATCCTTCGATGAACTGGAAGTAGACGAACGGTCCGCCCACCACGAGAAGGAGTACGACGACGATGCCGGCGATCAGCCACCGCTTCCAGTGACGGGGTCGACGGGTGGGTGCCATGGGGTTCGGCTCCTGGGGTGGCGAAGTGTTCGGTCAGCAGTCTGTCGTGCACGCGCCTGGCGGTGTCGTCGGGCACGCGCACCCCGACCAGCCGAAGCATGGCTGTTCGGCGGTCGAGTCACCGCAGTTCACGGTGGGGCGCCGTCAGACCATCGCACAACACCCTAAGAATGAGGTAAGCGCTCCGGGGCCGTCGCGGCACGGTCGGGCGCGCGGTCGGCCACCGGCCGCGGATGAGCTCGGGGCGCCCGCGATCGAGCCGCTCGATCGTCGGTGACGAGCAGCTCCGAGGAGGCGGCTGCACCGTCGGGTCGAGCCCGGCGCGGGTCGCAGCCACCCCGCGCCGCGGCGATTCTCACCGATTTCTTGCCGGGCTCCGTCGCCGCCTTTACGTCCGTCCCGCACCATCTCGCCCGAGGGAACGGACAGGCGATGACCATCGTGACCACCAACCTGATGACCGGCGCCAGGAATGACCCCCCCGACCAGCAACCAGCGAAAGGAACCAACCATGGAAGACCAGACCTCCCCCAGTCCAGACGATGACCAACACGAGGTCACCGACGATGCGGCCGCCGACGACTGGTGGGCCACGACATCCCGACCGCCGCGATCGCGAGGCGACGCGCGGCGGTCACCACGCACGTTGATCCTGGCCGCGGCGGCCGCGCTTGCCATCGCGGTCGCTGGCGTCGTCGGCGTCAACGCTGTCACCTCCGGGAGCTCCGCGAGCACCGCGGCGGCCGGGACGGTCAGTCCTGGTCCCAAAGGACGCGGCGGTCCCGGGGGCCAGGGAACCGCGGGGACCATCTCGAGCATCAGCGGCTCCACCATTTCGATGACTGCTCAGAACGGCAAGAAGACGACGGTCGTGACAACCGGATCCACCACCGTCAATGAAGCGGTGAGCGGCTCACTGACCGACATCAAGGTCGGCGACCACGTCGCGGTGATGGGCAGCGGATCCAGCACCGCGATCTCGGCCCAGCAGATCACCGACAGCGGCACCAGGTCCCTTCCCGGGCCGCCGAGTGGATCGAGTGGTCAGCAGGGAAGCGCGCCGAGTGGGTCGAACCGACCGAGTGGCACGAACAGCGGCCCGGGTGGGCGCCCCGTGATGGGCACGGTCGAGTCCACGAACGGCTCGACGGTGACCGTCAAGACCAGCAGCGGTTCGACCGTCACCGTGACGACCTCGTCGTCGACGAAGGTCACCGTCATCAAGACCGGACAGGTGAGTGACCTCACGGTCGGCGAGCGCATCGTCGTCCCCGGTACGACGACCAACGGGACGATCACCGCGACCAGTATCCAGACAGGATCTGCCGGTCCAGGGGGTGGCCCCGGCGGCGGGCCGGGCGCAGGGCCCGGGAACGCATAACCGGCGTGCAGTTCGGCCCGTCGATGTGCGGCGGGCCGGACTGCGGTTTCCGACGCCCCGGCGCCAGACGCCGGCGCCGTCGCGCTCCGACTGGCACGACGCCCGTGCACGCCCGGACGCGGCGTACGGGGTGGCCGCGTTCGAGGAGCTCGTGCTCGACGACGGGTCGGCGAACGATGACTGACGCGCCGAGCGGACTCTCTTACCCGCGCCTCACCCAGGCGGGATATACCTAAACGATGGCACATCGGGTCCTGCTGGCCGAGGACGATCGGGCGACCCGGGAATCGTTGGTGCGAGCACTCGAACTCGACGGGTACGTCGTGCGGGCAGTGAACGACGGGGCCGCCGTGCTGGAGGCCTTCGACGAGGAAACGCCGGACCTGTTGCTGCTCGATTTGATGATGCCGAACGTCGACGGCTTGACCGTCTGCCGACGACTGCGTTCCCGCCACGAGCGCACGCCGATCCTCATCGCCACGGCCCGCACGGAGGTCTCGGATCGAGTCTCTGGTCTCGACGCGGGCGCCGACGACTACCTGCCGAAGCCGTTCGATCTCGACGAGCTGCTGGCGCGGGTCAGGGCGCTGCTTCGACGTGCGACGTACGAAACGCCTGATCGGGAGCTACGAGTGGCCGACCTTCGGATCGACGAGGCAGCGCGACGCACCTGGCGGGGCGATCATGAACTCGACTTGACCAAGACCGAATTCGATCTCCTCCAGCTGCTGGCCCGCAACGCCGGTATCGTCCTCGACCACTCGACGATCTACGAGCGCATCTGGGGCTACGACTTCGGATCTGACTCGAAGTCCCTGGCGGTGTACATCGGGTATCTCCGCCGCAAGACCGAAGAGTATGGCGACGCTCGACTGATCCAGACGATGCGTGGAGTCGGCTACACGCTGCGCGGGCCATGACGCTCCGAGCTCGTCTTGCGCTGTCGCTCGCCGTGCTCGCCGCGCTCTCCGTCGTGATCGTCTCCGTCGTGAGCTACCTGACGACCGATCAGCGCCTCCATGACGACCTCGATGCAGAGCTCGTCGGCTACGCCCAGCGGCTCGCCGGGGACGGCCACGACGCCGCGATGCTCTGCGAGACCCTCAGCGAGGCCAACGTTCACCCAGGCCAAAGTTCGTTTCCATTGCGAGGGGTGCTCGCCGGGCTGCCCCAAGGCGCCCTCGAGTGCATCGACCCGAGCGGCACGGTGGCCGGCTGGACCGGGGTCGTGAAACTGCCGGTTCCGCGGACCGCGCAACCGACCGCCACCGGGCCCACGACGATCCCGACGATCGTCTCCCCGACCACGATCCCCTTACTCCTCCCACCCGGTCAGTTGCGGCCCGGCGCCTCGACCCCAAGCGGCGGACCCTCGCGGATCTCCCCTCCCCGCACCGAGACAGTCGGCGGAACCAGCTACCGCGTGCTCAGCGTGTCCTCGCCGGGTGGCGGCGAAATCCAGATCGGTCGCAGCCTCGCGGACACCGACCACGCGCTCGGCTCGATTCGTGACCTCGCCCTCGCCGTGGGCATCGCGGTGATCGCACTGGCCGCCGCGGCCGGCTGGTTGATCGCCCGGCGCACCGTGCGGCCGGTGCTTCGACTCACCGACGCCGCCGAAGCCGTTGAAGCGACCGGCCGGCTCGAGATCACGGTTCCTACTGGCGGAACGGACGAGGTCGGCCGGCTCACCCGCGCCTTCCGGTCGATGCTCGACGCGCTGAACCGGTCGCGGAACCAGCAGCAACGACTGGTGCAAGACGCGGGACACGAGCTGCGGACCCCTCTGACCAGTCTCCGAGCGAACATCGACACGCTGCGACTCCACCCGGACCTCGTCGGCGAACCCCGCGAGCGCCTGCTCGAGGATCTTCACAGCGAGCTGCGGGAGCTGTCGGGCCTCGTCGATGAGCTCGTCGCGCTCGCGGTGGAACGATACGACAACGAACCCGAAGGACGGGTCGCGCTCGACGAGTTGGCCGAACGTGCGGTCCATCGCGCCGAGCGGCGCAGCAGCCATGCAGTCGTGCTCGACGCCGAGCCGGCGTTCGCTGTCGTCCGACCCGGCCAGCTCCTCCGCGCGCTCAACAACCTGCTCGACAACGCCGCAAAGTTCAGCCCTGACGCGACACGGATCGACGTGACCGTGCGGCCGGGCCGTCTCGAGGTGCGCGACCACGGGCCCGGCATCGCGCCACGCGACCTCCCTCACGTGTTCGACCGCTTCTACCGGGCCGTGGACGTCCGGGGCCTCCCCGGCTCGGGACTGGGGCTCGCCATCGTCCGAGAGGCCGTCGAGGCCGCGGGCGGTGACGTCCGAGCGGCAAACCATCCCGATGGGGGAGCGATCTTCACCATCGAGCTCCCAGTCCCCCCCGACTCGTAGCCGACGGACCACCGCGGCCCCCGCCGCTGCGGGGCAGGGATGAGGCATCCCGCGGCTCAGCAGAATTCTTACCGGGCATTTGAACCCGCCTGGATTGCTTCTTGTCTCGAGATCCCATACTCGGGGCCACGATCAGCGACCAGAGGAGCCCCCATGAGCCCCCCACCGCGCGCATCCCAACCTTCGGACCTTCCCCGGCGGCGTCCCCCCACCGTCGGTCGTCCGGGCCCGCGCCGCCGCCACCCCGCGGCGCGGGCCCGGTGGGCCGCGGCGGTCGTGTCCGGCGTGGCGTTCAGCGGTCTGGTGGCGGTCATGGCGACCAACCCCGTCGCCGGTGCGGCAGCCATCACCGCGAGTCACACCTCGTCGTCGAACGCGACCTCCACGAACTCGACGCAGTCGACCAGCAGCGTCTCGGCGACGCCCTCGTCGTCGAGCTCCTCGAGCGCGGTGACCTCGAGCCATGCCAGCTGACGCCTTCCCCGTCATGGGCAGCGACGCACGCGTGTACCTGGTCGGCGGTCCACCTCAGTTGCTGGCCCGGGCGCGGACCCGGATCGAGGAACTCGAGCGGCTGTGGAGCCGATTCCTGCCCGCCAGTGAGGTGAGTCAGCTCAACGGCTCCGCGGGCGGGAACCCGCGTCGCGTCTCTCCCGAGACCTTCGAACTGATCCAGCGTGGCATCCAGGCATGGCGGATGACGAGGGGCCTGTTCGACCCCACGATCCTCGGCGACGTGCTCCGCGCCGGCTACACGGCGACGTTCGACAAGCTGCGCACCGGGGCGTGCCGGTCGGGCGATAGCAGCCTCACCCGAGGGATGGGAGACATCGAGCTCGACACCCACAGCCGAACGGTGCGGCTGCCCCGGGGCGTGGGTTTCGACCCCGGAGGCATCGGCAAGGGCCTGGCGGCCGACTTGGTGGTCGAGGAGCTGCTCGCCGCCGGCGCCGAGGGCGCGTGCGTCAACCTGGGCGGCGACGTCCGTGCCGCGGGCACCCCGCCCGAGGAGTCCTGGGCGGTCGCGATCGAGCACCCGTCACGGCCCGCACCGGCAGCCGTCGCGCAGCTTCGAGACGGTGCCGTCGCGACCTCCAGCCGCCTGCACCGTCGCTGGGAAACCAGCCGAGGCTCAGCCCACCATCTCATCGACCCCCGCCGCGGCGCCCCGAGCGACACGAAGCTCTGGACCGCCACCGCGATCGCCGCGAAGGGCTGGCAAGCCGAAGCGTTCGCGAAAGCCGCCTTCCTCGCCGGATCCTCCGGGCTGACCGTCCTCGAACAGCTCGGCGTCGCCGTCCTGCTCATCGACGACGACGGAGACGTCCTGACCAACCGGCTGGTGAGCCAGTTCATCGACCGGCCGGCGGAACGGTCGGCCCTGACGGAGGTGACCGCATGACCGGAGAGACCCTGTGGTACGTCGCACGCGCCGGGGGCTTGATCGCGTGGGGACTGCTTGCGGCCAGCGTCCTCTGGGGCGTCGCCCTGTCCACCCGAATCTTTGGACGGCGGCCACGACCCGCGTGGCTGCTCGATCTGCATCGCTACCTGGGCGGTCTCGGCGTCATCTTCGTCGTGGTGCACGTCGGGGCCGTCATGGCGGACACCTACGTGCCCTTCAGCGCGGTCGCGACGTTCGTACCGTTCGCCAGCAGCTGGCACCCTGCCGCGGTGGCGTTGGGAATCGTCGCGCTGTACCTCTTGCTGTCGGTCGAGCTCACGTCGCTCTTCCGCAGCCACCTTCCCCTACAGATCTGGCGTCGGGTCCACTACCTGAGCTTCGCCGTCTTCGTGCTGGCGACGGTGCACGGTCTCAGCGCGGGAACCGACCGCAACACGGCGGCGATGGCGATCACCTTCCTGGTCGTGTGCGGTCTGGTGGTCCTCCTCGTGGCGGTGCGCGTCGCGCCCCTCGAGCGTCGCCGGGTCACCGCACGAACGCCCCGATCCCGCGAGTCTCGGCCGGTCGCCGCAGTGCGCGGCCGTCCCCCAGCGCGGGTGTCGACTCGACCGACCGGTGCGAGCGCCACCCCCCGGACACGGAGCATGGCGTGACGAACCCGACGTCAGCCCTCGCGCCCCCGCGGCGGTTCCGAGCCCCACCGACCGACGCCGCGACGCGTGGTCGCCTTCCCACGAACCCGTCCGGCGGACGCGCCGCCGAGTCCGGCCCGCCCGCCAGTCGAACGGTCTCCGTGGCTTCCCCGGACGACCGCTGGACGCGGCGTCTGGGCCACGTGCTGAGCGGCGTTGCCAGTGTCGTGTTCCTCGGCGATTTGGGTTCGTGAAGATCGTCGAGATTCCTCGCGCGTCGTCGCTGACCCGGCTCGCATCGGGTCGCGGAGCCGCGGTCTCCTTCCTGGAGATCTACCAGCGGCTCGCCGGCCCGCCCCACGGTTGACCGACGCGGCGCCGCTCCCGGCGGTCCGGGGCGCGCCCTCGTCGGTGGGCGGGCGTTGCCAGCCCGAGCCTCGGAGACGAGCAGGGCAGCGGTTAGCGTCGCGGCGTGAGTTACCTCCAAGCGATCATCATCGGGCTGATCCAGGGCGTCACCGAACTGTTTCCGATCTCGAGCCTGGGCCACTCGGTGATCATCCCCGCGCTGTTCGGCTGGCGCTCGATCGTGACCGACGAGGCGGCCAAGGAGTCGTTCTACCTGGCGTTCCTGGTCGGGCTGCACGTCGCGACCGCGCTGGCGCTGCTCTGGTTCTTCCGCCAGGAATGGGTCCGCATCATCCGAGGCTTCTTCCACACCTTGCGCACCCGTCGCGTCGAGACGGTCGACGAGCGACTGGCGTGGCTGCTGGTCGTCGCGACCATCCCGGCCGGGATCATGGGCGTGCTGTTCGAGCACGAGCTGCGGGTGCTGCTGGCAAAGCCGGTCGCCGCGTCGGCGCTGCTCACGGTGAACGGGCTCATCCTCCTCGCGGGGGAGCGGCTCCGGCGCCGCCAGCAGGTTCAGGCGGTCGCGGTGGCTCACGGGCTCAATGAGCAGGGTGCCCGGCGCCTCGACACGCTCGAGTACCGCGAGTCGGGCGTCATCGGCGTGGCGCAGGTCCTGGCCCTGTGCGCGGGTATCAGCCGCTCTGGAATCACGATGGTGGCCGGCCTCTTCCGGGGCCTGGACCATGAGGACGCGGCCCGGTTCTCGTTCCTGCTCGCCACGCCGATCATCCTCGCCGCTGGCGTCTACAAGCTGCCCGACCTGCTGGGCGCCAACGGCAACCACGTCCGCGGCCAGGTCCTGGTCGGCAGCCTCTTCGCCGCGATCACCGCCTACCTGTCCGTGCGGTTCTTGATGCGGTACTTCAAGACCAGCACGTTGACTCCGTTCGCGGTCTACTGCCTGGTGGTCGGAGTCTCGACGACCATCTACTTCGCGCTCACCTGGTGACGGCCACGCCCGCGGGCCGACCGCCGGGTGAGCTCAGCCCGTCGGGCTCCGACTGGCCCGCCCTCCTGCTGACGGGCTCCGACTGGCCCGCCCTCCTGCTGACGGGCTGACTCGACTCAGAGCGTTTCGTGGGCCCGGTGGTCGTCGAGGCGGTCGGCGGGACTCTGGCCCGAGAATTCGGCGTCGAAGGTCCAATCTGGCTGCTTGGAGGTCTGGTGGACATCGAGGACCGCCCGCCCATCGACGATGTCGAGGATGGGCACGATCGGCTCGGGCTCGAGGGCCGGGGCGGCCTCGGTGACGTGGTCCTGGAACCGGTCGAGGAAGAGCTCCAGGATGCTGTCGACCACGTCGTGCTGCTGGTAAGCGAGGTTGCAGCGGGCGCTGTTCGTGACGGTGTCGAGCAGCCGGTCCATGGCCTCGAGATCGTCGTCGGTCGCGTCCGAGCGTGACACCTGGGTCAGCAGCCGGGACAGCGCGAGCCCGTCCTGCTTGCAGGGCGTGCACTGGCCACAGGACTCCACCGCGAGGAACCGGGACACGCCGGCGGCGACGGCGACCAGGTCGTCGCGGTCATCGAAGACGATGAAGCCCCCGGTGCCGAGCCCAGTGGCGAGCGCGTGCATGGCCTCGTGGCTCATGGGCGTGTCGAGCAGCTCGGCGGGCAGGATCGGGTTCGAGACCCCCGAGAGCAGCGCCGTGAAGCGATGACCGTCCTCGGGTCCGATCCCGATCGTCTCGACGACCTCGCGCAGCGGAGTCCCCATCGGAAACTCGGCGACGCCGTGACGCTGCGTCCGGCCGGTGATCGTGCACACGATCGTGCCCGGCGACTCGTCGGTTCCGACCGATCGGAACCAGTCGGCGCCTTCGGTGAGGATCGCGGGCACGTTGGCGAGCGTCTCGACGTTGCTGGCCAGCGTGGGCGGTGCGAACGACTCACCGCCCGGAGCGGCCATCTCGACGTGCGCCGCCGACGCGCTGTTCGCGGTGACGTCGGACGGCGACTCCAGGACCTCTTCGACGCCGCGCCGATAGGGCGGAGCGATGCGCGGGAACGGGTAGCGGCCGTCGATCGTCTCGAGCAGCGCGGTTTCTTCACCGTAGAGGTACTCGCTTGGCCCTTCGAAGTACGACAGCGCGATGCCCTCGGCCCATCCGGCGTCCCGCACCTCGTCGAGCGCGCGCCGCACCCGCTCGATCTCCGGGGTGAACGTGTGCTTGAGCCCGATGATCAGCCGGTCAGCGCCGACGGTCCGCGCCGCGATGAGCGCGCCCTCCAGCACGTGGTACGGGTTGGCGCGCAGGATCGAGCGGTCCTTGAACGAGCCTGGCTCACCCTCGGCCGCGTTGACGACGACCGCGGACGGGTAGACCGGCGAGTTCAACGACCGCACGGTGCTCCACTTGCGCCCGGCGGGGAAGCCGGCGCCGCCTCGGCCTCCGAGGCCTGAAGCAGTGACGACCTCGAGCACCGCGTCGGGGCCGGTGCGCGTCGCAACCTCGAGACCCCGCCCTCCGCCGCCGGCGACGTAGTCGGCCAGGGTCGGGACGGGTTCGAGGGCGAGGACACGGGTGACAGTCGGCATCGGCCGCAGTCTGTCACGCTCGACCCGACGCATCCGGGCCCGCCCCGCACCCACCGGGGCGCGGATAGGTTGCGCGCGTGGTCGAGACAACGACGGTGACGGGGGCCCGAACGCTCTGGGAGCTGATCGAGCGACGCGCCGAGGCAAGCCCCGACCGACCGATGCTGATCGACGAGGCGGACCGAACCCTGACCTTCGCGGAGTACCGCGACCGGGCCGAACGGGTCGCGGCCGGGTTGTACGCCGCCGGCGTCGGCGAGGGCACGCCGGTGTCATGGCAGCTCCCGACCCGCATCGACACGGTGGTGCTCTCGGGCGCGCTGTGCCGGCTCGGCGCGGTCCAGAACCCGATCATTCACCTGTACCGCGACCGGGAAGTCGCCTTCGCGCTCCGCCAGACCGGGGCCCGGTACCTCTTCATCCCCGGGTCGTTCCGCGGCTTCGACTACCCCGCCCTCGCCCGGCGTGTCACCGCGGACCTTACCGACCCGCCCGTCGTCGTGGTCGTCGACGACGGACTCTCCGAGGCCGCCCCGGGCCGCCTCCCGCCCCCTCCCGCCGGGACGACAGCCGACGACACCCCGGTCCGCTGGATCTATTACACGTCGGGTAGCACCGCGGACCCGAAGGGCGTCTGTCATACCGACCAGTCGCTCATCGCGGGCGGCTGGGGCCTCGCCGTCGCACTCGACATGTCACCCGACGACGTCGGGTCGATCGCCTTTCCGTACGCCCACATCGGAGGCCCGGACTACCTCGTCACGATGCTCAGCCTCGGGTTCCCCGCGGTGCTCATCGAAGCGTTTTCCGCGCCGGACGTGCTGCCGGTGCTGCGCCGACACTGGGTCACGATGGTCGGGGGGAGCACCGCCTTCTACCAGGCGTTCCTGGCCGAGCAGCGCAAGGAACCGGGAACGCCGATCCTGCCGAGCTTGCGGCTCATGTCGGGTGGCGGCGCTCCGAAGCCACCCGAGCTGCACTACGAGGTGCAGCGCGAGATCGGTGGACGCGGCATCGCGCACGGTTACGGCATGACCGAAGTGCCGATGATCGCCCAAGGCTCACCGCACGACAGCGACGAGCAGCTCGCCAGCACCGATGGCAAGCCGATCGTGGGGATCGAGGTCCGCGTCGTCGCGCTCGACGGCCAGCCAGCCGGGCCCGACGAGGAGGGTGAGATCCGGGTCCGGGGGCCGATGGTGTTTCGCGGCTACACCGACCCCGCGCTGACCCCGGAGGCGTTCGACGACTCCTCGTTCTTCCGGACCGGCGATCTCGGGAAGCTGCGCGCCGACGGGCACCTCGTCGTCACAGGACGGCTCAAGGATGTGATCGTCCGCAAGGGGGAGAACATCAGCGCCAAGGAGGTCGAGGACCTCCTGTACACCCACCCGAAGGTTGCCGACGTCGCCGTCATTGGGCTGCCCGACCCCGAACGGGGGGAGCGGGTGTGCGCGGTCGTCCAGAGCCCCGAGGGCGGCGATCCACTTGGCTTCGACGAGATGGTCACGTTCTGTCGCGCCGCGGGACTCATGACCCAGAAGGTGCCGGAGCAGCTCGAGGTGCGTCGCGACCTGCCCCGCGCCGCGACGGGCAAGATCGTCAAGTCGAAGCTGCGCGAGGAGTACTCGGCGAAACCCGCACCGGCGCGTAGCCCGGGGCGTTAGCCCCTCGTGAACGCGGGGCTCGCGGAGTCGGGCGGCACGGCGTCGAGGGTCACCGCGACCTCGTCGACGCGTGGACCGACCCGGGACCCGATCGGGGCCAGGGCGGCAACGTCGAATCCGTAGACGCTCGCCACGTTCTCACTGGTGACCTGGCGGATCTCGGCGGGGTCCCAGTCCGCGAAGGCGCGCCGCAGTCCCTGCGTCGTGTAGGGGTAGGTGCTCTCGTGGTGCGGGTAGTCGCTGCCCCACATGACGCGGTCCAGCCCGAGCGCGCGCATGGCGCGCGCCTCGGCGGGACTCGGGAAGCTAACCCCCACGAAGCAGTTGCGGGCGAAGTACTCGCTCGGGCGAAGCGACAGCCGCTCCTCCTCGCTGTACTTGAGCTCCCCAATCCGGCCCGACGCCATCTGGGCGTGGTACGAGTCGAGCATCTTCAGCGTGTCGGGGATCCAAGTGCAACCCGATTCGGTGATGACGAAGCGCAAGCGCGGATGACGTTCGAAGACCCCGCCCATGATGAGCTGCCACAGCGGCCGGTGCGAGAAGAACTGCGTCTCGACGATCCACATGACACCCGCCGCCGACGACCGGCCGTAGTCGGGTGAGCCTTGGCCCGAGTGGTGGGTGATCGGGACCTCGAGATCTTCGCATGCAGCCCAGAGCGGCTCGTACACCGGGTCGTAGAGGGGCGCGAGCTCGGTGTCGTCGGGTCGGCCGGGGAGCAGCACGCCGCCGAGCAGGCCCTGCTCCTTCGTCCAGCGCACGTCCGTGACCGCCGCGTCGACGTCGTTCAAGAAGATCTGGGCGATGCCCGCCCGCCGGCCCGGCGCGGCGGCGCAGAAGTCGACGAGCCATCGATTGTGGGCACGGGCGCCGGCCAGGCGCCGCTCGAACTGGGCCGCGGTGGGGGGGCGGGCGATCACCGCCCCGGTTGGGAAGAACGGCGGGACCGTGTTCGGGAACAGCACCTCGCCGACCACGCCGTCGCCCTCGAGCTCATGGGTGCGGCGCTCGTCGTCCCAGTTGCGGGTCCGCCCGTCGCTTTGCAGATCACGGAACGGGTTCGAGTAGCGCTGACGCCACGCGTCGAAGTCGTCCCGGTACGCGGGATCGAGGTACTCGCGGTACTGCTCGATGGAACCGCCGGCGTGACAGTCGGCCGAGATGAGGAGGTACCGCTCGTCGTTCATGTCACCCCAGATCGAAGACCCGTAAGGCGTTCTCGCGCAGGAACTTGGGCCACACATGATCGCGCAGCGGCACCTGGGGCAGCTCGGTGAAGATTCGCTCCAGCGTCAAGCCCATCGGGTAGTAGCCGGCGTAGAGAACCTTGTCGGCGCCTCGAGTGTTGGCGTAGTCGATGATCGCCTTCGGGTAGTACTTGGGCGCGAACGCCGACGGCATGTAGAAGAGACCCGGCCATTTCAGCATGAGCTTCACGGCGAGGTCCTCCCACGGCTCGGCGCCGTGGCGCATCACGATGCGCAGCTCCGGGAAGTCGTAACAGACCCGGTCGAAACGCATCACATGTTGACAGTCGGAGGGGAATCGGGGTCCGGCGATGCCCGCGTTCACGATCACGGGTAGGTCCAGGTCCACGCAGGCGGCATAGAGCGCGTAGGCCTTCGGGTCGTCGACGGGCACCTGGGGGAGACACCCCGCCGGAAAGAAGGTCACCGCCTTGAGTTCGTACTCGTCCTTCGCCGCTCGGATCTTGCGGATCGTGCCCATCACGTCGTTGGGATCGACCTCGAGGGACAAGGCGACTCGCTTGGGATCGCGGCGGTGCGCCTCCCGCGCGTCGGGGGAGGCCCCGAACAACCCGATCTCGACGCCGAAGCGGTCCATCTCGGCGAACGTCACCTCGATCGGGTCGTCATGCTCCGCCGCCTCGCCCGGCACGTCCTTGAACATGTACTCGGCGGGGAAGCTGAAGTCCTCCCGCGATTCGCGGTCTTTGGCTCCCCGTAGCAACCGCTGGTACACCTGTTGGTGGTCGCGGTGCGGAAAGCCGATCATCAAGTCGACGACGCCGAGTCCTTCGGGGTATCCCACGCCCGGGATCGTCCCACGCCCGGACCCGGGGGCGCATCCGGACGGCCCTCAAGGCCGGCGGTCGCCGTGCCGACCCAGAAACGACCGCACTCGGGCGGTGCGAACCCCGGGCAGAGCGACGGTCAGTTCCGACAGAAGGGCTGGGCTGGTGCAGGTCCGGAGCGTCTCGTGGGCGCCGGCACAGGGCTGGGCACCGCCGTTGCCCGCCGAACTGGATTCCGAGTCCACCCTCGTGGTCGCCTTCGCCGCCCCGCACCTCGGCGGGGAGTCGACGCCCCTCGCCGAGCTCCGGGAGGTGTTTCCCCGCTCCCGGGTCGTCGGCTGCTCAACCGCGGGTGAGATCCTCGGCGACGCGCTCTGCGACGACACGGTGGCGGTGGGCGTCGCCCGCTTCGAACGCACCCGGGTCGAGACGACGACGGCGCGGGTCTCGAGCTCCGCCGACTCGGCCGCCGCGGGGCGACGCGTCGCGGAGTCGCTCGCCGCTCCCGACCTGCGAGCCGTGTTCATCCTCTCGGACGGGCTGCTCGTCAACGGCAGCGAGCTGGTCCAGGGAACGACCAGCGCGCTGGCGTCCGACGTGGTGGTCACCGGAGGTCTCGCCGGCGACGGCGACCGGTTCGGGCACACCTGGGTCTTCGCCGACGGCGAGCCGACCGAAGGCGCGGTGGCCGGTGTCGGCCTCTACGGACATGCGGTGCGGGTCGGCACCGGTTCCTACGGCGGCTGGGACGTGTTCGGACCCGAGCGGCGCGTCACCCGCGCCGAGCGCAACGTGCTCTACGAGCTCGACGATCGCCCCGCCCTCTCGCTCTACAAGGAGTACCTCGGAGATCGGGCGGGGGCGCTGCCCGCGGCGGCGATGCGGTTCCCCCTCGCCGTGCGGGCCGGGCGCCACACCGAGCGGCGCATCGTGCGCACGATCCTGGCCGTCGACGAGGACCGCCAGTCGATGACGTTCGCCGGCGACCTGCCGGTCGGAGGGCTCGCCCAGCTGATGCGGGCCAACCAGGACCGCCTCGTGGACGGCGCCATGCAGGCCGCGGCGATGAGCACGCCGACCCCCACGGCGGGCGCCCAGCTCGCGGTCGCCATCAGCTGTGTGGGCCGACGTCTCGTGCTCGGCGAGCGCACCGAGGAGGAGATCGAGGCGACCCGCGAGGCCCTCCCCGCGGGTGCCCACCTCGTCGGCTTCTACTCGTACGGGGAAATCGCCCCCCACGGTGAGGGCTGCAGCGACCTCCACAACCAGACGATGACCGTCACCGCGATCGGCGAAACGTGAGCACCCGGCACCGGGTGCTCGACCGCCAGCTGCGCCGCCTCGGCCTGCGGGACGACTGCCCGCCGAACGCCGAGGCGTGGGCCGCGCTCCTCGGGCGTGTCGAGGCGGCCTACACCGACGCCGACGACGACCGCTACCTGCTCGAGCGCTCCCTGTCGATCTCCAGCGCCGAGATGGCCGATCTCTACGAGGAGCTGCGGGCCACCAGTGAGTCGCGCCTCGCCGCCGAGCACGCCCGGCTGGTTGCGGTCACCGAGCACTCACCCATCGCGATGGCTGAGATCGACCGGCACGGCCGTGTCGTGTTCGAGAACACCGCCTCGCGAGTGATGATCGGGGCCAGCCTGGTCGACAGCGACGCCCGGGTGCGCGACCTGCTGCACCCCGGCGACCGGCGAGCGATGGACCGGCTCGCCCGCCGGGCTTGGAGGGAGGGCAGCGACGAGCGTGCCACGATGCGCTTCACCCGCGCTGACGGGCAGCTGCGCTGGGCACGAATCCAAGTTCGGGCGTTGCAGGACGACGATCCACGCTGGTTCATCGCGATCACCGACGTCACCGACGAGATCCACGCCCGCCGGGAGCGGGAGCGCCTCTCGTTGCTCCTCGAAGCGACCGCCGACCTCGTGGCCCTCTTCGACGTCAGCGGGCAGCTCCTGCACCTCAACCGCGTCGGCTGCACGCAGCTCGGCGTCGCCCCCGACGATTCCCTGGCCGGCCGGAACGTCGCCGAGCTCTTCGACCCGGTGAGTCGCGAGCAGCTCCATCACCAGGCGTTTCCCTGCATGCAGCGCGACGGCGAATGGCGAGGGGAGGCGACGCTCGCCGGCCCCGGCGGGAACACGCCGGTGTCCCTCGTGATGCTCGCCCACGATCAGCCGGGCGGCGTCAAGTACTGCTCGGCCATCGCCCGCGACGTGACCGAGCTCAAGGAGGTGCAGCGTGAGCTCAGCCGGCAGGCCACCCACGACGGGCTCACCGGGCTGCCGAACCGGGCGTTGCTCCTCGACCGGCTCACCCAGGCGGTCCTGCGGGCCCGACGGCGGTCCAGCGCACTCGGCGTCCTCTACATCGACCTCGACCGGGTCAAGCTCGTGAACGACAACCTCGGCCACGAGGCCGGCGACCGTGTTCTTGTGCAAGCCGCGGAGCGTCTCCGCGGCTGCACCCGCTCGCCGGACACGGTGGGGCGCCTCGGCGGCGACGAGTTCGTCGTGGTCGCCGAGGATCTGGCCGACCCCGCCGCGG
>PLJD01000010.1:13061-13446 GCA_003140175.1 Actinomycetota bacterium | reverse complement strand
CCCCCCGAGGGACGGAGGCACCCGTGGGGGCCCAACCGTCGGCGCCGGGCGGCGACGGGGCAGGGGCCCTAGTCGCCGAGCAGCTCGCGTTCCTTGTGGGCCACGAGCTGGTCGATCTCGGCGATCACGGTCTTGGTGTGGCGCTCNNTGCTTGACGACCTTGACGAGCTCGCGGCGGCGGTCCTCGGTGAGCTCGGGGAACACCAGACGGATCACGCTCCCGTCGTTGTTGGGGGTGATCCCGAGATCGCTGCTCTGGATCGCGCGCTCGATCGCTTTCATCGCCCCCTTGTCGTAGGGGTTGACGACGAGGACCCGGGGTTCGGGGACGCTGAAGCCGGCGAGCTGCTGGAGTGGCACGACCTGGTCGTAGTAGTCGACGGTG
>PLJD01000010.1:0-13003 GCA_003140175.1 Actinomycetota bacterium | reverse complement strand
ACGTCGAAGACGATGATGGGGAGCGCGTTGTCCATGCAGAAGGTGATCGCGGTGGAGTCCATGACCGCCAGGCGCCGGTTCAGCACCTCGAAGTGGCTGACCTGGAGGAGCTTCACCGCGTCGGGGTCTTGGAGCGGGTCGGCGGAGTAGACGCCATCGACACCGGAGTGGGTCCCTTTCAGGACCGCGTCCGCGCCGATCTCCGCGGCGCGCAGCGCGGCGGTGGTGNNGTACGGGTTGCCGGTGCCGGCGCCAAAGATCACGATCCGGCCCTTCTCGAGGTGGCGGATGGCTCGCCGAGGGATGAACGGCTCGGCGACTTGCGACATGGTGATGGCGGTCTGCACGCGGGTCGGCTGGCCGATGGCCTCGAGGGCGTCGCCAAGCGCGAGGGCGTTGATGACGGTGGCGAGCATGCCCATGTAGTCGGCCCGGGCGCGGTCCATGCCCCGGGTCGCGCCGCTCATCCCCCGCCAGATGTTGCCCCCGCCGACGACGATGGCGAGTTCGACGTTCAGCTCGGCGCGGGCGGCGGCGACTTCCTCGGCGATGCGCTGGACGGTGCGGGCGTCGATGCCGTAGTCGGTGGCCGGGTCGGCGAACGCCTCGCCGGAGAGCTTCAGTACCGCTCGGCGGTAGCGGCTCTCGGCCACGCGCTGTCCTTTCGTCTGACCCGGTCCCGAGGCGCCGACGGTCGACCGGCGCAGCCCCGTTCTAGTCCTCGCCGACCTTGACCCGCGCGAACCGACGGACCGCGGCGTCCGGGCCGAGCCCGGACACCACCTGGCCCACCGTCTGTTTGGGATCTTTGACGAAGGGCTGCTCGACGAGCACCGTCTCTTTGAGGAAGGTTTTGTTGAGGCGGCCTTCGACAATCTTGGGGACAGCCTGCTCGGGCTTGCCCTCGTTGCGGGTGAGCTCTTCGAGCACCGCCCGTTCCCGCGCGATGGCGTCGGCGGGGACGTCATCGCGGGTCACGTAGCGGGGGGCGGCGGAGGCGACGTGGAGGGCGACGTCGTGAGCGACGCTACGGGCGCGGGCCTCGTCGGAGCCGACGCCGCCGAGCTCGACGAGGACTCCGATGGTGCCCCGGTCGTTCTGGCGATGCTGGTAGCCCTCGAGGACGCCGTCGACGGTCTCGAACACGATGACGCGGCCCAGCACGACGTGCTCACCGAGTCGGGCGGCGAGGGCGGTGACGTGCTCGGTGACCGTGCGGCCCTCGTACGCGAGCTCGGCGAGCTCGGCGGTGCCGGCTTCGACCGCCAGGCCGGCGAGTCCGTCGACCGCGGCGGTGAAGTCGGAGTTCTTCGCAACGAAGTCTGTCTCGGCGGTGAGCTCGACGACCGCGCCGACACCACCCTGCACGAGGACCCCGACCGCGCCTTCTTGCGCCTCGCGCCCGGCCCGCTTGGCCGCGCCGGCGAGCCCCTTGGTACGTAGCCAGTCCTTGGCTGCGTCCAGGTCGCCGCCGTTCTCGGTGAGCGCGGTCTTGCAATCCATCATGCCGGCGCCGGTCGCCTTTCGGAGCGCAGCGACATCCGCCGCGCTGACGTCAGCCACGCTCGGGCTCCGGGGGCGCGTCGGGCGCGTCGGGCGGGGTGGCCACCTCGGGTGAGGTGGGCACGTCGGGCGGGGTGGCCACCTCGGGTGGCGTGGGCACGTCGGGCGGGGTGACCGCCGCGGGTGGCGTGGGCACGTCGGGCGGGGTGACCGCCGCGTCGGGGGGCGGTGGCGGTGGCGGCGGGCTGGCGGTCTTCGTCTCGGCGAGACGAGCTTCCCGCTCGCGTTGCGCGGCGGCGGCTTGGTTGCGGGCCTTTTGCTGCTCTTCGTCGCGGCGGCGGGCTTCCTCGGGGTCGAGGGGCGGCGGGGTGGGTCGAGCCGCGGGCTCGGCGGCACCGTTCGTGGTCGCGACGCCCTTGCGTTGGGCGAGGAACCGTCCCTCGTCGACCGCGTCGGCGACGATGCGGCTCATAAGGTTCGCGGAGCGGATGGCGTCGTCGTTGCCGGGGATGACGTAGCCGATGAGGTCGGGGTCGCAGTTCGTGTCGACGACGGCCACGACCGGGATGCCGAGCCGGTTCGCCTCGGTGACCGCGATGTGCTCCTTTTTGGTGTCGATCACGAAGATCGCATCGGGGAGCCGCTCGAGACGCCGGATGCCGCCCAGGTTGCGCTCCAGCTTGTCGCGCTCGCGGGTGACCTTCAGGCCTTCCTTCTTGATCATCTGCTCGGTCTCACCCGTGGTGACCATGCGTTCCAGCTCGCGGAGCTTCGCGACGCGGGAGTGCACGGTCTGGAAGTTGGTGAGCATTCCGCCCAGCCAGCGGTAGTTGACGTAGGGCATGCCGCACCGGTCCGCTTGGCGCTGGATCGGCTCCTGGGCCTGCTTCTTGGTGCCGACGAAGAGGACGATCCCGCCGTCCTCGACCGTCCGGCGCACAAAGCGATAGGCGGTGTCGATGCGGTCCAGCGTCTGCTGGAGGTCGATGATGTAGATCCCGTTGCGCTCGCCAAAGATGAAACGGCGCATTTTCGGGTTCCAGCGGCGTGTCTGGTGGCCGAAGTGAACCCCGGCTTCCAGCAGCTGCTTCATCGTGACGACAGTCGCCACGCGTTTCTCCTTGTGTCGGTTGGTCCTCCGCCCGCTGCGCCCGGACCCCGAGGGGCCGGCCGACCGAGTTTGAGTGCGGGCGTGCGTGATCCCGGAAAACTCCGGGTCGCGAGCCAGTGTAGTGGCGCCTGACTGCGGGCCTCTCAGGCGGGCTCGGCGAGGCGGGAGCGCAGCTGGAGGATGGCTTTGGTGTGGATCTGGCACACCCGGCTCTCGGTGACGCCTAGGAGCGCGCCGATCTCGGCCAGGGTGAAGGCCTCGTAGTAGTAGAGGGTGAGCACGAGGCGTTCCCGGTCGGGCATTCGGTTGATGGCGTCGGCGAGGAGGTGCTTCATCTCGTCGACTTCGAACATCTCGACGGGGTCGTGGGCGCGGTCGGCGATGGTGTCGCCGACGGTCGCTGAGCCGCCGCTGTCGCTGGCTTGTTGGCGACCGAGGAGTTCGTCGAGGGCGACGAGACCGGTGAAGGAGACCTGGGACAGGAGATGGTTGAGCTCGTCTTCGTTCATCTCGAGCTCGGCCGCGACCTCCTTGTCTTCGGGGCTGCGGCGTAGCTCGTTCTCGAGCTTCGAGTAGGCGCGTTCGACCGCTCGGGCTTTGGCCCGCACGGAGCGGGGCACCCAGTCGATCGAGCGCAGCTCGTCGATGATCGCCCCTTTGATGCGGCTGATGGCGTACGTCTCGAATTTGAAGCCGCGGGCGGGGTCGAACTTGTCGATGGCGTCGATGAGCCCGAAGATGCCGTAGCTGACGAGGTCGGACTGCTCGATGCTTTGGGGGAGGCCGGACGCGACGCGCCCGGCGACGAACTTGACGAGCGGCGAGTAGTGCAGGATCAGGCGTTCGCGGGCGGCGTGGGTGCCGTGCTCCTTGTAGTCGCCCCACAGCTCGGCGACGAGCGCGGCGGTGGCGTCGGAGTCAGGCACGGGGATGGGTGGCGGCGTAGACCGCCCGGAGTCGGTCCTGGCTGAGGTGCGTGTAGATCTGGGTCGTGGACAGGTCGGCATGGCCGAGCAGTTCCTGCACGGCGCGCAGGTCGGCGCCGCCGTCGAGGAGGTGGGTGGCGTAGGCGTGCCGTAACGCGTGGGGGTGGGTCGGGCGGCCGTCTCGGAGCGGGTGGGCGGCGACGATGCGGTGCGCGTCGCGGGTGGAGAGCGGGCCGCCGCGGCGGGCGAGGAGCAGCCGGTCGCGGCTGGCGGGGGTGGCGAGGACGGGGCGGGCGTGGGTGCGGTAGGTGTCGACGGCGGCCCGGGCGGGGTCGCCGATGGGCACCCGGCGGGTCTTGGCGCGCTTGCCGAGCACGCTGACGAGGCCCCGGTCGAGGTCGCAGTCGCCGAGCGCGAGCCCGCACGCCTCGCTGACCCGCAGGCCGGCCCCGTAGAGCAGCTCGAGGAGGGTCAGGTCCCGGACGGCCAGCGCGGCGGTGAGCGGGTCGAGGTCGGGTTGCGCGGCGCGGTCGGCGGCGGTGTCGAGGAGCGCGGCGGCTTCGGGCGCACTCGGGACGCGGGGCAGGCGGGTGTCCCCGCGGGGGGTCCGCAACGCACGGCCAGGATCGGCGGGGACGACGCCGGCGCGTCGCAGGTGGGTGAGGAGGGCCCGCACCGCGGCGGCTTTGCGCCCCACCGAGCGGCGGGCGAGGCCCCGCGTCTCGAGGTAGGCGAGGTATCGGCGCAGGGTCTTGCGGTCGACATGGCCCGGGTCGGGGCAGCCGCCCCGTTCGGCCCAGGCCGCGAACTCCCGAGCATCGTGCTCATAGGCCCGGCGCGTGTGCTCGCTGCGGCCGGCCAGCGAGGCGACCAAGCCCTCGACGTCCCAGGCCATAGGAGAACGGTAGCCCCATACGTCACACGAAACTCGGCTCCCGCGGCGGGTGGGCGCAGATCGCGCGTCGGCGGGCCGCTCATTCGCCGGTGAAGTGGGGTGCTCGACGCTCGAGGAAGGCGGTCAGCGCCTCGGCGGTGTCGCGGCCGCCGAAGTTGGCGGCCTGCGCCACGTCCTCGAACTCGACGGCCTCGGCCATCGAGACCGACAGCGACTGGTTGAGCTGACGTTTCATGATCTGGATCTGGATCGGCGCCTGCGCGGCGATGCGCCGGGCGAGGTCGGTGACGACCGCGGTCAGCTCGGCGGCGGGCACAACGCGGTTCACGAGGCCGAGCGCGGCGGCGTCGGCCGCGGAGATGATGTCGGCGAGGAAGGCGAGCTCTTTGGCCTTGTGGAGGCCAACGAGGCGGGGCAGCAGCCAGGAGCCGCCGGCGTCGAGGGACAGGCCCCGGCGGGCGAAGATCTCCGAGAAGCGGGCGGTGTCGGCGGCGACGATGAGATCGCAGCCGAGCGCGAGGTTGCAGCCGGCGCCGACCGCGACGCCGTTGACCGCGGCGATGGTGGGCAGGTGCAGCTCGTGGAGGCGCAGCGCGACTCGCCCGACCATCCGCATGGAGCGAATCGAGCGTCCGAGGCCGCCGCTCTCGCCGGTCGCGACGGCGCCGAGCTCGTCGGGGGTGAGGTCGGCGCCGGAGGTGAACGCGTCGCCGGCGCCGGTCAGGACCAGGACCCGGTCGGTGCTGGACTCCTCGAGCTCGTCGAGGACGGCGACGAGCTCGCGCCACATGGTGGTGCTGATCGCGTTCTTCTTCTCAGGCCGGTTGAACGTCACCGTGACGACACCGTGGTCGTCGCGCTCGAGGAGCAGCGTCTCCATCGCGGTACGGTAACCCCGTGGGCTACAACCCGTACCGGAAGCGGGTGAAGCGACGCAGCGACCTGCTGGTGGTGCTCGCCGCCTTTGCGGTCATCATCGGAGTGATCGCCTGGGCCGTGTTCGGCTGATCCTGCGGTGGCGTCGCAGCGCTTCCCCGCCGAGGACGCCGACCCCGACGCGGTCGAGGTCCGTCGGATCCAGCCATACCAGGCGACGAAGACCTACCGCTGCCCGGGCTGTGACCATGAGATCGCGCCGGGCATCGGGCACGTGGTGATCGTCCCCCACGGCGCGGTCGACGAGCGTCGACATTGGCATCGTGGCTGCTGGGATCGGGTCGCTCGTCGGCGTCGCTGACCCGTCGGCCCTCAGGGGTCCCGGCTGCTGAGCTCCTCGACGTTGACGTCCTTGAACGTCACGACGCGGACGTGGTTGACGAACCGGGCTGGGCGGTACATGTCCCAGACCCAGGCGTCGCTGAGCTCGAGCTCGAAGTACGCCTGGCCGTGGTCGTCGTGGACGGTGAGGTTCACGCCGTTGGCGAGGTAGAAGCGGCGTTCGGTCTCGATGACGTAGGAGAACATCGAGAGCACGTCGCGGTACTCCCGGTACAGCTGGAGCTCGATTTCGGTTTCGTACCGCTCGAGGTCCTCGGCGCTCATCGCAGGTTTAGACCCGCTTCTCCTTGACTTTCGCCGCCTTTCCGATCCGATCGCGCAGGTAGTAGAGCTTGGCGCGCCGGACGTCTCCGCGGGTGGCGACCTCGATCTTGGCGACGATCGGCGAGTGCAGCGGGAAGGTGCGCTCCACGCCGACGCCGAAGCTGACCTTGCGGACACTGAAGGTCTCGCGTACACCGCTGCCCTGGCGTCGGATCACGACGCCCTGGAACAGCTGGATCCGTTCCCGGGTGCCTTCGACGACGCGGACGTGGACCTTCAGCGTGTCGCCGGGGGCGAAGTCGGGCCGGTCGTCACGAAGGTGGGGACGGTCGACAAGGTCAGTGGAGTTCATCAGAGGCTCTGCGCTCGCAGTTTCTGGAGGAGGACTGGTCATCGTACCGGCCTCGTCAGTCGTCGGTCTCCTCGAGCAGGGCGACCTCGTCGGGGGCGAGCGTCCGACCGGCCAGCAGGTCAGGGCGTCGCTGGACGGTCCGACGCAACGCCTGGGCTCTCCCCCAGCGGGCGATGCGGGCATGGTCGCCGGAGCGGAGCACCGCGGGGACCGCCCAGCCTCGGAATTCGGCCGGCCGGGTGTACTGGGGTTCTTCGAGGAGGCCGGTGGTGAACGATTCGTGTTCGGCGGAGGACTCGTTGCCGAGGACGCCGGGCGCGAGGCGGCTCACGGCTTCGATTACGACGAGGGCGGCGGCCTCACCGCCGGCGAGGACGTAATCGCCGATGGAGAGCTCCTCGTCGCAGAGATGTTCCACCACGCGTTCGTCGACGCCTTCGTAGCGGCCGCAGAGCAGCGAGAAGCCGGGCGTGTCGGCGAGGGCCCGGACTCGGGCCTGGTCGAGGCGAGGCCCCGCCGGGCTGAGGAGGATGAGGGGTCGGGGCGGGTCGGCGGCCTCGACGGCGGCGAAGAGCGGCTCGGGGCGCAGCACCATCCCGGCGCCGCCCCCGTAGGGGGTGTCGTCGACGCTGCGGTGGGGGTCGGTGGCGAAGCGACGGGGGTCGTGGACGCGGACGTCGAGGACACCCGCGGCCCGGGCTCGGCCCAGCAGCGACGCGTCGAGCGCGCCCGTCAGGTACTCGGGGAAGATCGTGAAGACGTCGACGCGCACCGTCAGCCCTCCAGCAGCCCGTCGGGAGGGTCGATCACGACCCGGCCGGGGGTGTGCTCGACCACGAACACGATCGGCACCAGCGCGCCACTCTCGAGCACCAGGAGGTCGTGGGCGGGGTTCGGTTCGAGCGCCACGATCCGCCCGTGGGCGCGCCCGGTCCGGTCGACGACCTCGGCGCCGACCAGCTCGTGAACCCAGAGCTCGTCGGGTCCGCCGATCAGCGGGGCAGCGCTGAGGAACCCGCCACGCAGGCGGGTCGCCTCCTCGCGGTCGCTGACGCCCGCGAAGCGCACGAGGAAGCGACCTTGGTGGGGGCGCACACTGTGGATGATCAGCTCGCGGTCGTCGACGTAGAGGACGGCTCCGGCGACGCGCCGCTCCTCACGATCGCTGGTGAACGTCACCGCGACCTCACCGGTGAGCCCATGAGGTCGTCCGATTCGTCCGACCTCGAGACGCCCGGGAGGGGCGGGCACGCGCCCGGTGCGCTACTCCGCGACGTCGACCGTGGCGCGCACGCCCTCGGCCGCGCCGGCGGCGCGTGTCAGCTGGCGCATGGCCTGCACCACGCGGCCACGCCGCCCGATGAGGCGGCCCATGTCACCGGGGCTGGCGTGCACGAGCAGCACGATCTCGCCGCGACGTTCGGTGAGCTCGACGTCGACCGCGTCGGGCTCCTCGGCGAGATACCGGGTGACGTACTCGACGACCGCCCGGGCGGTGCCACCAACGATTCGGTTGCCCTCGCCGGCGATCTCGTCCTCGAAGTCGTCGTCGTCCTCGAAGCCCTCGTCGAAGTCCGGCGCCTCGTCGCTCACGCGCTCGGCTCCTCAGGCTCGGCCTCGGCGGCGTCGGCCGGACCCTCGCCAGCAGCCGCGTCGGGCGCCGGGGTCTCGGCGGCGGGTGCGCTGGCCGCGGCTGGGCTGGCCGCGGCTGGGCTGGCCGCGGGTGGGCTGGCCGCGGGCACTGGCGCCGGGGCGGGCTGGGGTCCCCGCCCGGTCATGAAGCCTCGCCGGTTGAGCTTGGTGACGATCGGGCCCTTGCGTTCGGATGCGTAGGTGCCCCACACGCCGGTCACGGTGAGCAGCTTCTGGACTTGCTCGGTCGGCTGGGCGCCTTGACGGAGCCAGGCCAACGCCCGGTCTTCGTTGATCTGGACCCGGGATGGCTCGGCGCGGGGCCCGTAGTGGCCGATGGTTTCGATGATGCGTCCGTCGCGAGGTGAGCGGGAGTCGGCGACCACCACGCGGTAGCTGGGCTGCTTGGTCTTGCCCACCCGCAGGAGGCGGATCTTCACGGCCACTGAGAGGCCCTTTCGTGTCGGGGACCGCGAGGCTAGTGCCTCGTCCGGCCTCCCTTTGAGCCGGTAGTGGGTCAGTTTGAATCTCGCAGGTCTAGGGGCGGGCCCACTTGAGCCGTAGCGGACTGCCGTCCGGCACCAGGCCGAAACTGCCCTCACCGGGGTTTAGCGGGTCTGGCGAGAAGGGGCAGGCGATGTCACCCAGGTCGTTGGCGCAATGACGAACCCAATCCAATGACCGAGCAAAATGCCGCACCACAGGCCGGCCCTTTGGGCACACGAAGTTGGCAGCCTGGACGATCAACTCCGCCGCGTCGGCGCTATTCCTCCAGTTGTCGCTCGCCGCGCCCCCACCGGCGTAATGGAGAAGCTCGTCACAGGTGTTCTTGGCCACCTGGCGGCCATCGGCCGCGGTGTAGCCGTGAAGGTTGGGAGCCGTCGCTGGACTGTCGGGGCTGCTGAGATACCACGCAACGAACCTGTCCATCCCCGACTGCTTCGTGCCCTCCCGTGCCTGGGCTGTAGTTGGCGCTAGCAGCACCAGTAAAGCCCCGACGAGCACAGCCACCGCTCGCACAACCCCAGTCATTTCGCTTCGCCTTCCGCACTTGACGACCTTGGTACGCTAGGTGGCATGGGAGACAAGCGAAAGCGCGAAGACTTCTCGCAAACCATGCACCGCGTCGTAGACGAGGCGGCAACGCGCAGCGAACGTGACGAGACGCCGCTTGTGGGCGAATGGCGCTTGACGCCGGTCGTGATGACTCCCGAGCAACGGAGCCGCGTCGCGAAGGTGATCCATGAGGTGCCGATCACTGCTCACCCTTCCGTTTGAGAAAGAATGCGGTGAGCAAGCGTCGTTACCTCGTCGCTGTCGCCGACTCGGAACTCGATTATGTACGTACCAAACTTGGTTAGCGGCACCAGCAAATCGGCGCGAAATGGTTGGTGGCCCTCCCAGCCGGGAGGGAAGCGCTCCGGTGAGAACATCCGCGGCGTGATCTTGATAGCCGGACCGTCGAGTACGACGGCGTTGTCGGGGTCTCGCACGCGGGGAGAAAGTACATAGTCCGCCGGAACGCCCACGAGTATCAGCGCGACGGGGATATGCACCAATCCTCCGGGAGGTCCGTCGACCCTGGTCGTCTCGGTGAGCATGTTCCAAAGGTTGATGCCTTGCGGCGTCTCTTTGATCTCGCCGACCGTGGCCCATTCGATCCTCACGGTCCCTCCCAAGGTCCCGAACTGACCTTTAGTGTCTCACCCGGGTGAGACATTGGTCAGGTGAACAGGTTGACCACCGAGCGCCGAGCCCAGGTCCTGGGCTGCCTGGTCGAGGGCATGAGCATCCGGGCCACGGTCCGGGTGACCGGCGTGGCGAAGAACACGATCGTGAAGCTGCTGGAAGACGCCGGGCCCGCGTTCGCTGACTACATGGACGGGGCGTTTCAGAACCTCGACACCAAGCGCGTCGAGGCGGACGAGATTTGGTCGTTCTGCTACGCGAAGCAAAAGAACGTCCCCGAGGAGTTCCAGGACACTCCCGGCTACGGCGACGTGTGGACCTGGGTCGCGATCGACGCGGACACGAAACTGATCCCGTCGTGGCTGGTCGGTGAGCGCACGATCCAGGATTGCTACACGTTCCTGGCCGATCTGCGGTCGCGGTTGAAGCCGGGCCAGCGAATCCAACTCACGACGGACGGTCTCGGCCTCTACCCGCCGGTCGTGGATTCACTGTGGCGGAACAACATCGACTACGCGGTCATGGTCAAGGAGTACGGCAACGCGCCCGAGCCTGATCAGCGCCGCTACTCACCCGCCGTCTGTACCGGGATCGACGTGCGCGTTATGGCGGGTGACCCGGACCGTTCCAAGGTGTCTACGTCCTACGTCGAGCGTCAGAACCTCACGATGCGGATGGGGATGCGCCGCTTCACTCGGCTCACGAACGCGTTCTCCAAGAAGGTCGAGAATCACGCGCACGCTGCGAGCCTGCATTTCATGCACTACAACTTCTGCCGGCCCCACCAGACCCTCACCAAGCGGGCCGGGCGGCCCACGACCCCGGCGATGGCGGCCGGGCTGGTGTCCTACCCGTGGTCCCTCACCCAGATCGCCGAACTGCTGGACAGCCCGGGGAAGCCAGGTTCAAACTGACCCACTACCTTTGAGCCGGCCCGAGACTCGGCGCGGAGGTGGTTGTCGATCCCGGTGTCCGCCGGGGCCGGGTTGGCGGCCCTCGCCGTGCCGGTCGGCGGGGCCGAGGCGGTCATCGGGCGACCGGCGACCCGAGGTCGATGCCCTCGATGCACACCGATTGTCGGGGCTGGACCACGAGCCGGACGCTTTGGATGGGACCCACCGCGAGGAAGCCCACGACGTAGCTGCGGGTATGGGCCGGGACGGCGAAGTAGCCCGGTTCCCCATCGGGAAAGCCTGGCGGATCCTGAGCGTCGTAGGCGCGGCGGCCATCGTCAACAAGGAGCCGCAGGCGCGTCGCGCCGCCCGATGAGAGGCGAACTCGCGCGAACCAGTAGCCCGCCTCGAGCGGCGCGTCCAGGGGCGCGACCAGCGAGGCTGGACTCGTTCCGGCGACGAGACACTGCTCGCTGCCCGTGGACCCGCTCGTCCCGGCCGCGCTCGACTTGAGCAGCGCCACGCGCTGGACGTCAAACCCGGCGGCATGCACATGCCCGGTCCGCGGGTCAACGACGAACTCGGGCTGATGCGCGCCGTCGAAGGCGACGCTCGGGCTGACCTGGGGCACGATCCGAGACGAGAGGTCATACGGGAAGAGGACGGACCACACGATCGGGAGCGGTTCGTCGTACAGCGCGACGGTCCGGTTCCGCGCGTGCAGCCGCGCGAGGTCACTACGAGTATGCGACAAGAAGGGCTTGACGGCTTCGACGGCGGTGCCGAGCCCCGACTGTGCGGGATCGACGCCCGGAGAGTTGTCGGCGAGCCATGAGCCAGAACCAACAGCGACTGGCACATAGATGCACATGAACACCGCGAAGAGGAGCACTGGGAGGTACTGGTCAAGGAGTCGAGAGCGAGTTCCAGTTGCGGGACGGACCGCAACCGGTGACGTTGGCCGCGCCCGCGCTGATGGTTTCACCCGTGGGTAGATGGCCAAAGCGACGGCCAGCAGCAAGAACGCGAGAACCTGGGTCTGATACTTGAGGTCTGTCGCGACAATCTCCAGGACACCGGCACCCGGAAAGCCTCCGCGCGTCCAGCCGACGAGACCTTCGGTCATGATGAAAACAAATCCGAAGAGTGCCCACGCGCGCCACGCGCGCCGGTCCCGCCACACCGTGAAAATGACCATCGCCGCAAAGAGCACCTGCGTGGCAAGGACGGTGAACGTCACACTCCGAATCGCACCGGATGGGAGGACCAGACCGAGGCTGGCCGGCACGAATGCATGAGCCCAGGCAAGCCATATGAACTGGAACCAGTTGGCAACGGTCGGACTGAGGGCCGGCACCGCGATGTACGTCTCGTAGATCAAGAGGTAGAGCGCATCCAACACGATCAGAGCTGCCCAAATGGGCCAGAGACTCCTCAATTCGTCGACGATCACGCGCCCCGAGAGTGTCGATGAGGTGAGGACCAGCGTGAGGAGAGCTAAGCAAGCGACGAGGAAGAGCGGGAATGGCCAGAACAACAGGCTGGCAGCGCAGCCAATCACGCATTCGAACCAGTAGCGATTTCGACGCGTAGTTCGGTATCGCAAAAAGCCATCGACGGACACGAGCGTGAACGCAACGCCGGGGAGTGATTCAATACTCGACGCAAACCACGTGGCGGGGCGCACGACGAATGGCGAGAAGACGAACACGACGAGCAGGCCGAACCGGAGCCATCGAGGGATGTTCAAGGTCCGCAGAATTCGATCCAGGAAGAGGAGGGAGACCACTGCGAACAGCACCCCGACGGCAAGCGCGAAGCTCCAGTTGAGCCGCGAAGTCGCGTTGACGAGCCAGATGAGGAAATGACCGCCGGGCGCCCAGTGCCCAGTAGCCACGTCCTGGCCGAGGAGGCGGTAGGAGAGCAGGTCGCGGTTGAGGAATCGCCAGGAGAGGCCTTCCCTCTGGGCGATCGCGAAGTTGTGCAGATCGTCCATGTTGAAGTACCCGACCGAGGCAATGATGAACACGTACGCGGCTTGGGCAACCGCGAGCACACCGAGGATGATCCGGTCGCTTCGGGAAGGCCGCGGCGATGGTTCGACGCGGCCCGACACCGAAGTGCTCGCGGGCGGCCTGTCCCGCGGTTTGGTCGAAGTCGAACTCACCGGCGCTCCCTTGACCGGCCGGGCGTGCGGCCCACGTCCACCCGCTCGTGTGTTCGGCACTCGGATCTGCTGCGGCAGGAGGCGGCCTCCGGCGTTCGGGATGCTAGCGAGAACAGGTAGGCAACGCCGTGCGTGACCGAGCCGCTTGCGTCTCGTCCGCCGGGTGATCCTGGCGCGACCGAACTTCCACACGACGAGCTTGCGGGTCGAGGTCGAACGGTGGTCACGAGTTCTGGCTTCGGCTTATGTCTCGACGGCGCGACCCGGTCTCTCCGTGGCCCAGCCCCGATCTG
>PLJD01000125.1 GCA_003140175.1 Actinomycetota bacterium | reverse complement strand
TCGGTGTGCAGGTCGAGCAGCGCCGGTCCGCAGGCGGCGGCCAGCGTCTCGAGCAGCCCCGAGTCCCGCCCCTCGGCGACGTTCGCGACGCACTCGAGCACGAGCGCTCACGCTAGGGCCCAGGCGGATCGAGTGACTCGAACACCAATAGGGTGACCGCGATGCGGACCGGCTTGGCGTTGCCGCAGTACGACTACTCGGTGCCGGGCGAATCGCCGCTGCGCTTCGAGACCCTCGCCGACCATGCCCGGCGTGGTGACGCCCTGGGGTTCGACTCACTGTGGCTCTCGGACCATCTCTTCTTGGACCTCGCCAAGTACGGGGGTGGCCCCACCCGGTACGGGGCCTTCGAGCCGATCGCCACCCTCGGCGCCCTGGCCGGGATCGTGACCCGGGCCCGCCTGGGCACCCTCGTGCTGTGCGAGGCGCTGCGACACCCCGCAGTGCTCGCCAAGGCGCTGGCGACCCTCGATCGGCTCACCGGCGGTCGCCTCGACGTCGGGCTCGGGGCCGGCTGGTACGAGCCCGAGTACGCGGCCATCGGGATCGACATGCCGCGCCCCGGCGTGCGGATCGAGCGCCTGCGCGAGGCAACCGAAATCGTCACCGGGCTGCTCAGCGGGGAGCCGCTCACCTACGAAGGAACCCACTACCGCGTCCACCACGCGCTCCTCGATCCGCCGGCCCTGCAAGTCCCGCACCCGCCAGTGTTCATCGGCGGCAAAGGCGACCGGGTGCTGCGCACCGCCGCGTCGAGCGCGGACGGCTGGAACACCTGCTGGGTCTGGACACCCGACGCGTACCAGGAGCGGCTGGCGGTCCTCGAGGCGGCCTGCGAGGAGGCCGACCGCGACCCCGCGCAGGTCTGGCGCTCGGTCGGGCTGTACGCCTTGGCCGGCGAGGACGAGCGCGACCTCGACCGGCGATTCGAGCGGCTGCGCGCCGCGACACCCGCCGGGGTGCTCGACGGCGTCACGTTGGCCGACTGGCGGGTCGGCCGCCTGGTCGGGACCGTCGAGCAGGTGCGGGAGCAGCGCGAGCAATGGGCCGCCCTCGGGGTCGAGACCATCGTGCTGGGCGTCGGGGCAGTCCCGTTCCAGGTCGGCGCCCTCGACGACGTCGAGCTCCTCGCCGAGGCGCTCGTCAGCGCCGACGGGGGCCACGGGTAGGGTGACCCGGCCCGCCCGCAGATCGCGAGGTCCTCGTGTCGTTCGGACCGGCCCCGCTGCTCATCGCCCTGGTCGTGATCGTGGTGCTGCTGGCCGCGCCGGGGCCGGCCCGGCGGGCCTGGACCCGTCGGCGGGCACGACGGTCCGCCTCCGGGGACGGCGAAGGCCCGCCGTCCTAGTCCGGGAGGCCCGGCAGCTGGCCCGGGCCGGGAACCGGGCTTGCCGGTCGCGTCGTTCTAGCTGATGGCCGACCGCGTCCCCACCTGGGAAGAGGTAGCTCGCGACTACGGGGGCTTCCTCTACAGCGTGGCGTACCGATTGGCCGGCAACCAAGACGACGCGCAGGACCTCGTCCAAGAGGCGCTCATTCGGGTCCGCCGTGGCCTGGAGCGCTACGAGCCGGGGTCCCTGGAAGGCTGGCTGGCCCGGATCGTGACGAACGTCTTCCTCGACGAGGTGCGTCGGCGGCGCCGACGCCCTGCCGACGCGCTCCCGGACGACCCCGGGCGCGTGCTGCCCCCCACGCCCGGCGCCGACGAGGCGAGCCAGCAGCTCTCCACCGAGGTCCAGGTCGCGCTTGCCTCGATCCCCGAGGAGTTCCGGGTGCCGGTCGTGCTCTGCGACGTCGCGGACCAGTCCTACGAGCACATCGCGACGACGCTCGGGGTGCCGGTCGGTACCGTGCGATCCCGGATCCACCGCGGCCGCCGATTGTTGCGGACCGCGCTCACCGAGGAAGAGGCGCGGTGACGCCCCCCGAGCTGTCCGAGGACCTCCTGTCCGCCTATCTCGACGACGAGCTCGACGCCGAGACGCGGGTCGCGCTCGACGAGCGGCTCGCCGCCTCGAGCGAGTGGCGGACCGTGCTGGCCGAGGTGCGAGCCGCACGCGACGCGGTGCGGGCCTTGCCCCGCCTGAACCTCGCGCCCGACGCCTGGGACCGCCTCGTCCAGGCGGTCGCGGCCGACGCGCCCCCGCCGGGCCGGGCCGGGCCGGCTCGGGCGCTGCTCAGGCTGCGCCGCGGCGCGGCGAGTCGACCGGTCCGCTGGGTCGGCGCCGCGGCGGCCGCGGCGGCTGTCGTCGTGGCGGCCCTGGTGCTCCCCACCCCGGCGCGGATCACGCCCAAGGTGGCGACCTTCAACAACGAGCAGTCGGCGCGGGCATCGGTCGCCGGCGACCCGGTGAGCGCCCTGGCCGGAGTCGGCCTCATGCACGGACTCGGCCGGTGAACTGGGTGCGCTGGCCCGCGCTGGGGCTCGCCATGCTGGGGGTGGGGGTCATCGTCGGTCTGGGTCCACCCGCCCCGGCGCAGCCGTCCTCGAACGACGCCGAGACGCTGCTGCACACGGCGACGACCGCGGCGACGCATCTCTCCTACTCCGGGGTCCTCACCGTCGAGTGGAGCGACCGTGGCCAGATGCACCAGGCCGAGACGAGCGCCCGCATCGTCGACGGCGTCGTCGAAGTCGGTGAGGGCGCGCAGACCGCGCTGTCCCGCGGCGGGCAGCGTTGGGTCGGCTCGGCCGGCAACTGGGCGCTGATGCTTGGACCCGACGTCCCTGCCGCGACCCCGCCGCGCCCCGACGCGAACTGGAACCTGCAAACCCAACCGGGCCCGGTCATCGCCGGGCAGCCGACGACCGACGTCGTCGTGTCCGACCGTCGAACCGGGACGGCCCGAGCGCGCTATTTCATCGACCGGACCACCGGGGCGCTGCTCCGCCGGGAAGTCCTCGATCCGAGCGGCCACCTGGTCCGCGAGGTCAGCTTCGACCAGCTCGTCGCGCTCGGGTCGGTCGCGCCGCCCCCGCCGCCATCGCACGCCCGACGGGCCGAGCCGTCCAAGCTCGGCTCCGTGCCCGGCGGCTACGACGCGCCCAGCACCCTCGGGCGCGGGTACCGGCTGCTCGGGCGCTACCGCCAGCCCGACGGGACCGTCCAGGTCTTCTACGGCGACGGGCTCTTCACGCTCTCCCTCTTCGAGCAGCGGGGCACGCTCGACTGGGGCTCCGTACCGAGCGGCGCGACCCGCCGGGTGGACGGCGTGGCCGCTCGCCTGGTCGCGACGCCCACGACGAGCGCGGTGGTCTGGGACGCGCGGGGGGTCGTCATCACCTGCGTGTCGGACGCCCCACCCGACCAGGTCATGCTCGCCGTGCAGAGCCTCGTCGACAACGCCAGCTCCTCCAGCGTCGCCCACGACATCGCCCACTTCGTGCTCGGACCGTTCGGCTGGAACTGACCACCCCGTAACCGCCCGGTCGGCACGCGTACCGTGGCGACATGACGAACACTGCTGTTGTGGCCCGACCGCGCGTCGCGATCACGCTCGCCGCGATCGGGGGCTGGGTCGACGCGGTGGGGTTCCTCGTGCTCTTCGGTCTCTTCACCGCGCATCTCAGTGGCAACACCGACCGGCTCGGTGTCGCCCTCGGTCAAGGTGAGCTGGCCACCGCGCTCACCTACGCCGTACCGCTCGTCGTCTTCTTCGGCGGCGTGGTCCTTGGCGTCGCGTACATCACGGGACGGCCCGACCACCGGCCGCGAGGCCTCGGCGGCCTCCTCGCGCTCGAGGCCGCCCTGTTGGCGGTGTTCATGGGTGCCGGCACCCTGCTGCGCAACGCGGGCGACCTCACGCCGCACTCGCTGGCCTACTACGGGCTTGCGGTCGCCGCCGTGGGGGCGATGGGACTGCAAACCGCTGCGCTGCGACACGCGGCCGGGGTTCCGGTCCACACGACGTTCATCACCGGGATGGTGTCGAGCCTGGCTGAGGAACTCGTCGCCGTCCGGACCGGCGGCCCGGACGCGGGGCGTCGCGCCCGCGTGCACGGTGGCCTGGTCGGCGCATACCTCATCGGCGCGGTGGGCGGCTCCGCGCTCGAAGGGGCGTGGGCGCTGTGGGCGCTGACCGTTCCCCTCGCCGTGCTCGGGGTGCTGATCGTGACGGTCGGGAGCGCCGCCGCGTTGTAGCCGCCGCGCCCCGGAGCCGGCTCAGCGCCGCGCGGTGATCCGACGCTGACGCAGGATTCGGCGCCGTTCTCGTTCCGAGCAGCCGCCCCAGACCCCGTGGTCGATCCGGAACTCGAGCGCGTACTCGAGGCATTCGGATTGCACCGGGCATTCGGCGCACACGTGACGGGCCCGCTCCACGCCGACCCCGTCGGAGGGGAAGAACGCACCGGGCGCCGCCTCGCGGCAGCGGGCGCGCAGCATCCACGACGGGGTGTGGTGATCGGGGCGGGGGAGGAGTTCGTCCATGACTGTGAAACGGAGCCTGGCTAGACGGGGTTCCCGGCCCACGCTAGAGGCTCGACCGCCTGGCTGTCGCACATTCCTGAGACCCTGCTCAGGTTGGCCGGCCCCGACGCGGCACTCGCCATCCCGCATGAGCCTGGCCTGGACCGCTCGAGGCCCCCGCGCGGAGTCGAGGCGACCGTCATCGCTGCCGAAGGTAGCCCGGAAGGCCCGAGCCGCCCGGACCCTGGCCTCCCCGACCCGCCCGCCGACGACACCGCACCCGACGCCTGGCCCGTCGAACCAGGCCAGCCCCGCTGGCGAGTCCGAGCCCGACCAGACCCTGGCGGGCGGATCCGAACCGGGGGCCCCACCGGGGAGCTCCCGGCCAGCGCGGGCGACAGAGCCGACGGGGACGCGACTCGGGGGACGCCGAACCCCCCGTGCCTGGCCTCGCCGGCCGTCGTCGGGCTTGCCCACGGTGCGGTGATCACCCAGGTCACCGCGGCACGCCCGCGGGCCTGCGCAACAACGACGTGATCGTCAAGATCGATCAGATGCCGATCACCGACCCGGCGGACGTGCAGACCGCAGTGCGCTCACACCAACCCGGTGACACGGTCACGATCAGCTTCGTGCGCGGCGGACAACACCAAAGCGCCACCGCGAAGCTCACGACCCGTCCCGACTCCGGGTCGTCGCGACACGGGCACGCGCCCGGCCCAGGCGCGCCACCGAGGAGGTGGCAGCCCGAGGGCCCCTGCGGCTCGTCGACCCGCGGCTACCGTGCCCGCCACGTCGACCACCACCGAACGGGCGCTGCTCCGCCGCGGGCTGTGTCTTGAGTACACGACGCTCGGCTGGAACGTCGCCGCGATCGCGTTCCTCGCCGCGGCTGCCGTGGCGGCTCGGTCGGTCGCGCTCGCCGGGTTCGCACTCGACTCCGGCATCGAAATCTTTGCGTCGGTCGTGGTGGTCTGGCAGCTCAAGGGCACCGCGACTCCTGAACGCGAGCACCGGGCGGTCCGGCTGATCGGACTCGCATTCTTGGCTCTGGCGCTCTACCTGGTCGCTCAGACCGCGGCGACCCTGGCCGCCGGCATCCGTCCGGACTCGTCGCCCTTCGGGATCGGTCTGCTCGCCGCCACCACCGCCGTGATGTTCAGCCTCGCCGCCGGGAAGGCGCGCACCGGTCGGGCGCTCGGCAATCAGACGCTCCAGGCCGAGGCGAACGTCACGATGATCGACGGCACACTCGCCGCCGCGATCCTGACCGGCCTGGTCCTCAACACCGCGTTCGGGTGGTGGTGGGCCGACCTCGTGGGAGGAGCCGTGATCATCGGGTTGGGATTCCGCGAGGGCGCGCACGCGGTGCGAACCTCGAAGTGACCGCCACCCGCCCAGCGGAACGCGCCCGACCGCCGGGTAGGGTGAGCGGATGGCGATGAACCAGCCCGGCCTTGAACAGCTGCCGCCCCAGGGGCACGTGAAACTTCTGTACCTCGGCCCGGTCGCGCCCCACTGGGAAGTGCACGGGGTCTTTGGCGACAACCGCGTCATCGACGAGTTCCGCCAGCGGGCGTTGGCCCGCCTGCAGCTGTTGCCGCCGCACGACCCCCAGTTCCGGCGCAATCGCGAACGGGTGAACCGAGACGCCGAGCGCGAGCGGCTCATGATCGAATGGGACCTCGGCTACCCCGAGGACGACGCCGCGACCTAGTCCGACCGGCTCAAGCGTCGGCGCCCGGGCTGTAGTCCTCGGTGTCCCCGGCCCCGTGGAGGCCGGTGACGATGAAGACGACCCGGTCGGCCACGTTCACCGCGTGGTCGGCGATCCGCTCGTAGTGGCGTCCGACCAGCGCGAGCTGGATCGACTCGAGGAGCCGGCCCTCGTCGACCGGACCCTCCCGGTTCATGATGTAGCGAAAGAGGCTCTTGGTCAGGTCGTCCATCAGGTCGTCCATGTCGAACAGCGCCGCGGCCCGCGACGGGTCGCTGTCGGCGAACGAATCGATGGCGATGCGAATCTCGTTGGCCGCCTGCTCGCCCATCCGGGCGATGGTCCCCCGCAGCTTCGGGTCGATGCTGTGCGGATACAGCTGGCGGGTGGCCTTTACGACGCTCTTCATGAGGTCGCCGCTGCGTTCGAGCTCGTGGCCGATGCGCAACACGGCGAGGATCGTGCGCAGGTCGCCGGCCATCGGCTGCTGGCGGGCCAGGAGCACGAAGCAGTGGTCCTCGATGGCGTAGGCGAGCTCGTCGATCGCCGCGTCCTGCTCCACCACGCGCTCCGCCGCCCCGAGGTCGGCGTCGAGTAAGGCCTGGGTACCGCCCGCGATCGCCTCGGTGACCAGGGCGCCGAGCCGGATCACGTCCGCCCGCAGGTCCTGGAGCTCCTCGCCGAAGAACTTGCGGGTCTCCTCAGCGGTCGGTTCGGGGGCCATGGTGTCCATCCTTCCATCTTGGCGCCGTCCGGAGATCCACGCCGGGGAGGCCCGCTGCCGTCACCGCACGTTCATCTTTCCTTCGCGCGCTCGACACGTCGTCGTCGGCGGCGCGCCAGACATGATCCGTACGCTCACGTCGTGTTCACCAACGTTCACGAGGAGGACCTCCGATCATGATTCTTCGCACGCGGCTCCTACGACGAGCCGTCGTCTCGACGCTGACGCTCGGGCTGGTCGCGGCCGGCTCGGCCGGGCTCGCCGGCGCAGCCACCGTCCAGAAGGGCCAGCCGAAGCTTCCGACCGCCACCCTGAACGGCTCGGGCTCGACGCTCACCGAGGCCTTCCTCCAGCAGGTCATCGCCGAGTTCAAGACGGCTCAGCCCAACATCACCGTGAACTACGGGGCCGGCGGCTCGGGCAAGGGCCGGCAGGACTTCGTCGCCGGGGTCGACCAGTTCGGGGCTTCCGACGCGCCCTACGGGGCAGGCCAGGCGCTACCGACCATGCCGTTCGACTACATCCCGACCATCGTCTCCCCCGTGGCGGTGACGTTCAACGTCTCGGGCGTGAAAAGCCTGAAGCTCGACGCCCCCACGATCGCGGGGATCTTCGACGGGACGACCACGACGTGGAACGACCCGACGATCAAGGCGCTGAACCCGAAGGTCAACCTGCCAAGCCAGAAGATCACCATCTGTCGGCGCTCGGACAGCTCGGGCACCACGCAGAACTTCACCACCTACCTGCAGGTGGCCGCCGGAGCCAAGTGGACCCTCGGTGAGGGCCCGACCGTGAACTGGCCGGCTAGCTCGGTCGGGAACAACGGCAACACCGCGGTGGCGTCGTGCGTCAAGACCACCGCCGGTGGCGTGGGCTACAACGACTTCTCCGACGCCCAGGCCGCGGCGTTGAAGATGGCGTCGGTGAAGAACGCGTCGGGCGTCTACATCGCCCCGACCATCGCGACCGCGACCGCGGCGCTGGTCGGCGTGAAGCTGGCCCCCAACCTGACCTACGACCCGCTGAACACCAAGAACAAGGGCGGGTACCCGATCACGTCGCCGACGTGGCTGCTCGTCTACTCGACGCAGCCGAGCGCCGCGGTCGGCAACGCGGTGAAGGCGTTCCTCACCTACATCGAGGACAACAGCACCAAGCTCGCCCCGCAAGTGGGCTACGCCGCGGTGCCGTCCTCGTTCCAGAAGGCCGCCCTCTCGGCGATCGCCAAGATCCAGGTCGGCTGACCGCTAGGCCCGGGAGGGGCGGGAGACTTTCCCCCGCCCGCCCCTCCCGTGCCAGCCTTTCTGCTGCGATGACCACCGAGACGCTCGCTCGTCCGAACCCAACCCCTGACCCCGAGCGCAGCCTGCGGGGGGCGACGCCTCCCCCCGGGCGCACCAGCGATCGGGTCTTTCAGGTCGTCACCCTCGCCGCCGGGCTCCTGGTGCTGGTGGTCCTGGCCCTGATCGTCGTCGCCACCGCCAGCCAGGCGCGCGCTTGGTTCAACGCCGAGGGCCTGAGCTCGATCTTCAGCTCGAACTGGGACCCGGCGCACCATCACTTCGGGGCCTTCGGCCTGCTCTACGGCACCCTGTTGGTGTCGTTCATCGCGCTGCTGTTCGCGGTGCCGACCAGCGTCGGCATCGCCCTCTTCGTCACCGAGGTGGCTCCCCGGAGGGTGCGCCGCCCCATCGTGTACACGATCGACCTGCTCGCCGCGGTGCCGTCGGTGGTGTTCGGGCTCTGGGCGCTCGCCGAGCTGATCGCTCCGCTGTCGCACATCTACCAGTCGGTGTCGAGCGCGACCTCGGGCGTCCCGCTCCTCGGGACGCTCTTCGCCAACCCGAGCGGGTCCGGGGAGGCGTTCATGACCGCCGGGATCGTCGTGGCGATCATGATCACCCCGATCGTCACCGCGATCACCCGCGAGGTGTTCGTCACCTGCCCCGCGTCGCAGAAGGAGGCCGCGCTCGCGCTCGGCGCGACCCGCTGGGAGATGATCCGCGGGGCGGTGTTCCCCCATGGCCGCAGCGGCGTGGTGTCGGCGGTGATGATCGGGTTCGGCCGGGCGGTCGGGGAGACGATCGCCGTCGCGCTGATCATCGGGTCGTCGCCGCGGCTGACCGCCAACATCTTCGGTACCGGCGACACAATGGCGAGCATCATCGCCAACGAGTTCGGGGACGCGAGCGGGACGTGGCGATCGGCGCTGATCGGGCTCGGCCTGGTCCTCCTCGTCCTCACCGTCATCATCGGCATCATCGCCCGCACCGTGCTGGCCCGCGCCGATCGCCGCCTCGGGATCGTGGCCCGGTGAGCGTCGTCACCGCCCCCGCGGGCGGCGCGCTGCTCCGATCCCGTCCCGGGGCGAAAGGCCGCAAGGCGCGCAACCACGCCGCCACCGCGCTGATCGTGGTGGCGGTGCTCGTCGCGCTGATCCCGCTGGTGGCGGTGATCGGGTTCGTCATCTCGCGGGGCGGCTCGGTGTTCGGCTGGCAGTTCCTGACCCAGGACATCCCGGTCCTGGACCGCGACATCGGTGGCGGCATGCTGCCCGCCATCGTCGGCACGCTGATCATCACCGGCGGGGCCGCCGCGATGGCGGTGCCGCTCGGCGTCCTGGGCGCGATCTACCTGAACGAGTACGGGCAGCGCCGCCGGCTGGCCCGGGTGATCCGGTTCCTCTCCGAGGTCATGACCGGCGTGCCCTCCATCGTGATGGGCCTGTTCATCTACGTGGTGTGGGTCCTGCACTTCAAGAACGAGACCGCCTTCGCGGGCTCGCTCGCCCTGGCCTGCTTGATGCTGCCGATCGTGATCCGCACCAGCGAGGAGATCCTGCGGCTCGTCCCCCACGAGCTGCGGGAAGGTAGCTACGCGCTCGGGAGCCGCAAGGTGCGCACCATCCGCACGGTGGTGCTGCCACACGCCGCGCCGGGCATCGTCAGCGGCGTGCTGCTCGCCGTGGCCCGGGCCGCGGGGGAGACCGCCCCGCTGCTGTTCACCATCGGGTTCGTCACCTCGACGAACACGAGCCTGTTCCACGGTCCCACGACGGCGCTGTCGTACCAGATCTTCCACAACGCCACGTCGCCCTTCGTCGGCGCCCAGGACCGGGCCTACGGGGCGGCGCTGACCTTGATCCTGCTCGTCTTTCTCTTCACCGCCCTGGCCCGCCTCGTCACCACGATCTACACCCGCCGAACCTCGGCCTCATCCGGAGCCTGACATGGACACCATCCCCATGAGCGACACATCCCATCGCACCGCTACAGTCGGTTCCGTGCTCACCCGGCCGCCGGCGGAGCCCGACGTTGCCGAACGGACGCCCCTGCCCGACCCCGCTGAACGCGACATCGTCTTTGAGCTCGCCGGCGTCGAGGTCCGCTACAGCGGCGTGACCGCGATCGAAGACGTCAACCTCAAGGTCGCGGCGCGGGAGATCACCGCCTTCATCGGCCCGTCCGGATGCGGGAAGACCACCGTCTTGCGGACTCTGAACCGCCTGCACGACATCACCGCCGGCGCGCAGGTGCGGGGCACGATCACCTACCACGGCGAGGACCTCTACGGGCCGAGGGTCGACGTCGCCGAGGTCCGGCGCCGCATCGGGATGGTGTTCCAGAAGCCGAACCCGTTCCCGAAATCGATCCACGACAACGTCGCCTACGGCCCGCGCATCAACGGCCGCAAACGCGGCGAGATCGGCGACCTGGTCGAGGAGGCACTGCGGAAGGCCGCGCTCTTCGACGAGGTCAAGGACAAGCTCAAGCAGAGCGCCTTGGGTCTCTCGGGCGGCCAGCAACAGCGGCTCTGCATCGCCCGGGCGCTCGCGGTCGAACCCGACGTGATCCTCATGGACGAGCCCTGCTCCGCGCTCGATCCGATCGCGACGGCGCGCATCGAGGACCTCATGCAGGAGCTGAAGGCCAACTACACGCTCGTGATCGTCACCCACAACATGCAGCAAGCCGCCCGCGCGTCGGACCGCACGGCCTTCTTCACCGCCGAGATCGACGACGCGGGCCGGCGCGTCGGCCGGCTCATCGAGTTCGACGACACCGAGCAGCTCTTCACCCAGCCCAGCGACTCGCGCACCGAGGGATACATCACCGGGCGGTTCGGTTGAGACGAGCCCCCGCACCGGGGGACACCCCCGGCGTCGACGAGACGGGTCTGGACGACGACGCCTTCGCGCGCCTCACCCGGGCGCTCGACGCGGTGCCCGACGGGGTCGTCATCGTCGACCACGCGGGGCGCGAGGAGTTCCGCAACGCGGCCGCGGAGCGATTCCGCGACGCCCGCCATTCCGAGGCCCTCGCCGAGCACGCCGTGGCCCAGCTGCTCGAGCGCGCCGGTCGGGGCCAGCCCGGTGAGCGGGAGCTCCCACTGTTCGGGCCGCCACGCGAGGTGCTCGAGCTGCGCGCCCTCCCCCTCGTCGCCGACGGCCAAGTCCTCGGTGCGGTCGCGCTGATCCACGACGCGACCGACGCCCGACGGGTCGAGAGCGTCCGGCGCGACTTCGTCGCCAACGTCAGCCACGAGCTAAAGACGCCGATCGGCGCGCTCGGCCTGCTCGCCGAGACGATCGCGTCCGCCGACGACGTCGAGGTGGTGCGCCGACTCGCCGAGCGTCTGGTGCGCGAGTCCGAACGGCTCGGCCGCATCGTCGACGACCTCTTGGACCTGAGCCTCATCGAGGCCCAGGCCGCGCCGATCCGCGAGCCGACACCGATCCACGTCCTCGTGGACGAGACCGTCGAGCGGCTCGGGCCCCTGGCCCTGGCCCGGGGGATCCCGGTGCGGGCCGACCCGATCCCCGAGGAGCTGGTGGTCGCCTGCGACGCCGTACAGCTCGACAGCGCGATCACCAACCTCCTCGACAACGCCGTGAAGTACTCCGAACCAGGCCAGGAGGTGCACGTGTGCGTCGAGACGGTCGGGGACCGAGTCGTGCTCGTCGTCGAGGACCACGGGATCGGGATCCCAAGCCGCGATCTCGAACGGATCTTCGAGCGCTTCTACCGGGTCGACAAGGCCCGCAGCCGGGTCACGGGCGGCACCGGCCTCGGGTTGGCGATCGTGCGCCACGTCGCCGAGGCCCACGGCGGCGAAGTCACCGTCGAGTCGACCGAGGGTGAAGGCTCCACGTTTCGGCTCGCCCTCCCGCTGGCCGATCACGCGGCCGGCGTCGCCGAGGCCTCCTGATGGTCGAGCCGCCCACGATCCTCGTCGTCGACGACGAGCAGTCCTACCGCGACGCCCTGTCCGTGGCGCTGCAACGCGAGGGCTTCACCGTCGAGACCGCGGCGGACGGCCCCGAGGCGATCGCCCGCTTCGACGCCTCCCGCCCCGCGCTGATCCTGCTCGACGTGATGCTGCCGCACATGTCGGGCGTCGACGTGTGCCGGGAGCTGCGGTCCCGCTCGCAGGTGCCGATCATCATGGTCACCGCCCGCAACGCCGAGATCGACGCGGTCGTCGGCCTCGAAGTCGGCGCCGACGACTACGTGACGAAGCCGTTCCGGCTCCGGGAGCTCGTGGCGCGGGTCCGAGCCGCGCTGCGCCGGGCGCCCAACCGCGACGACGCGGGGCCCACCATCGAGATCATCGAGATCGGCGACGTGAAGCTCGACGCGGCTCGCCACGAGGTGTCGGTCCACGACCACCTCGTCCCGCTGCCCCTCAAGGAGTTCGAGCTCCTCGAGCTGCTGCTCTTGAACGCGGGGCGGGTCCTGACCCGCGACGTGCTCATCGACCGGATCTGGGGTCCCAACTACTACGGCGACACCAAGACCCTCGACGTGCACATCAAGCGGCTGCGGGCCAAGCTCGAGACGGATCCCGCCAACCCCACCCACATCGTCACCGTCCGCGGGGTGGGCTACCGCTACGAGAAGGCGTCGGGCGACGCCCTGAGGTAGGCGCGCGCCGCGCTCAGCGTGGCGCAGCCTGGGCGGCGCGTTGCGCGGTGATCGCCGCGGCCGCGTCGTCGGCCGGCACGCCGCTCAGCCCCGACACGAGCGTCACGCTGGCGTACCCGGCCCGTACGACGCTGAGGTCGGTGTCGTCGTCGGGTTCGCGGGTGTGGCCGTCGTAGCCCAACACGACTTCCCCGGCCGACGTCTCGGTGGTCCAGCGCTCGGCGAACGGGGCCAGGCGGGCGGCTCGCACGCCGCGGACCTTGGCCAGGGGGACGTTCGGCGCGTTGAGGTTGAGGACCCGCCCCGGCGCGCCAGCCAGCCACGGCACCGCGTCGGCGGCCAAGGCCGCCGCGGTGTCCCAGTGCTCGTCGTCGCCCCATCCGACGCTCACCGCCACCGCGGGCAGGCCGAGCACCGCGGCAGTGAGCGCCGCGCCTACCGTGCCGGAGTGCAACACGAGATGCCCGGTGTTCAACCCCCGGTTCACGCCCGACGCCACGAGGTCGGGTGGCGGGCCGAGCCCACCCAGGGCGCCCGCGTAGACGGCCGCCGCGGGCAGCGTGGCCAGCGCGTGCACGGCGACGCCGGGCAGCTCGGGCCACTCGACGCGGGTCCACCCGATGGGTCCCGACCGGTGGAGGCGGCCGATCCCGGCGCCGGCGCCGCTGCGCTCACCGTCGGGTGCGACCACCATGACGTCGTGGCCGGCGTCGACGAGCGCGTGGGCCAGGGCCCGCAGTCCCGGCGCCTCGACGCCGTCGTCGTTCGTCACCAGGATCCGCATTCGGCGGACCGTAGCCGCTGGTCTGGTGAGGTCCGTCACGGCGCGGGCTCCACGGCTCGGGTCGGGTCGGGATGAGTGAGATCCGCCTCGCCGTGCTCGACTTGGCCGGGACCACGGTGCGCGACGACGGCATGGTCGAAGCGGCGTTCGTCGACGCGTTGCGCGACGTCGGCGCGGGGCCCGGCACCGACGGCTACGCCGAGCGGCTCGGTGCCCTGCGGGCCGCGATGGGGCGGTCGAAGCTCGAGGTGTTCCGCGAGCTGCTCGGCGACGACGCGCGGGCCCGACAGGCCAACGTCGCGTTCGAAGCGGCCTACGGCGCGGGGGTCGCGGCCGGCGCGTTGCACCCGATCGAGGGTGCGCCCGAGGCGCTCGCCGCACTGCGCGCCGCGGGGGTCCTGGTGTGTCTCAGCACCGGGTTCTCGGAGCGGACCCGCGACGCGCTGCTCGACGCGCTGGGCTGGCGCGACCGGGTCGACCTCGCGCTGTCGCCCGGACCGGGGGTCCGAGGTCGGCCCTATCCAGACCTGGTCCTCGCCGCGGTGCTGGCCCTCGAGGTCGACGACGTGCGGGCCGTCGCGGTGGTCGGCGACACCGCCAACGACCTCCTCGCCGGCACCCGGGCCGGCGCCTCGGTCGTGGCCGGGGTGCTCACCGGCGCGCACGGCCGCGCCGAGCTCGGGGCCGCGCCGCACACGCACCTCCTCGACTCGGTCGCCGAGTTCCCGGCCCTCTGCGGGGCGTGAGGGCACGCTCAGGCGGCGGAGCGGGCGAGCTGGTCGAGGACGCCCTGCCAGTGCCCGAGGTCCGGCACGACCGTGCCGGGCCGTTTGGCGTCGTCGTCGGCGCGGCGCAGGGTCAAGCCCGCCCCGAGGTCGGGGTCAGCGTCGAGCGCGGCTCGTTCGTCGGGGTCGAGCAGGCCGCCTTGGAGGCGCAGCGTCTCGAGGCTGCGCGCGCTGAGCTGGTGGCGGTAGCCGGGGTCGGTGGTCACGAGGTAGCGCTTGGCCTGGTCGTGGAGGCGGACGAGGTGGGCCGCGCGGGGGCCGAGCAGGCCCCGCACCGCGGTGGCCCCCACCCGGGCGTGGGCCTCGGGCCGATTCGGCGCCAGGATCGTGCCGATGTCGTGGACGAGCCCCGCGACCTGCAGCTCCCGGTCGCCGGGCGCGACGGCCTCCAGGATCGCGGCGCACTGCAACGCGTGGGCGAGGAGATCGACCGCCTCGTCGTCGCCGACGTCGGCGCCGCCCGCCAGCGTTGCGAGCAGCTCCGCCGAGTCGCGGAGCCGGAGGCTCATCGAGGAGGTGCGCACGAACCCCATTCTGTGCCCCTCCCCCACCCAGCCAAGGGCGGTCCCCAAGGGTTCATCGGGGTCGGGGTCGGGGTCCACCATCAGGCCCCGCAACGTTCACCTCCGCCGGGCCGGTCAGGCCGGCGGTGCGACGTACTCCGCGCCGGTGACCTCGCCCTCCTCGAGATGCAGGACCCACGTTGAGCCCTTCTCGAGCCGGGCGTCGCCGTTGACGATCCCGGTGCGCCGGAAATGCCCGAGCAGCTCCTCGACCACGTCGCCGTGGGTGCAGAGCACCACCACCTCGTCGGCGACCTTCTCGACCAGGCGCAGCGCCTCGGTGAGCGGCGCCCCCTCGGCGAGCGAGTCGGAGGGCTCCACCGGGAGGTGGAGGCGCTCCCCGAGCGGCTCGACGGTCTGGCGGCACCGCACGAACGGGCTGCTCAGGATCCGGGCCACGCCGCGGTCGCCGAGCAGGCCGGCGATCCCGTCGGCTTGGCGGTGCCCGGCCTTGCTCAACGGACGCTGATCGTCGGGTCCGTCGAAGCCACTGCGGCTCCCGGCTTTCGCGTGGCGAATGAGGAAGACCGATGTCGATGCGCTCACGGTCATCGAGAGCCTCGTCGTGGGAGTCGCGGCAGTCGTTCCAGCAGGTCCCGGTCGTGCCGGTAGGTGAGCAGTCTGGCAGCGGCGGCCGGTTCGAGCCAGCGGACCTCGTCGACCTCGGCGTTGGGGACGAACCCGCCCGAACTTGGCCGCGGCTCGGGCTCCATCAGCCAGTAGCGGACGACCTTCGCCCGGCCCCGCCGGTCGACGTAGCAGACCTCGCCGAGGCTGGCGCCGAGGCGGCAGCGCAGCCCGGTCTCCTCGAGGACCTCCCGGTAGGCGGCGTCCTCGTCTCCCTCGTCGCCGTCGAGCTTGCCTTTCGGGAAGCTCCAGTCGTCGTAGCGGGGCCGGTGCACGAGCAGCACCTCGTGGGCGGCGCGGTGGAGGGCGGGGCGCCGGGCTCGTCGCCACACCACCCCGCCGGCGGCGCGCACCTCGGCGACGCGCTCGGGTCCGGGTTTCGAGTGGCTCACAGCCAGCGGCGCTGCGACTTGCGGCTGGCGTCGCGCCACGCGGCGGGGAAGGCGTCTCGCGCCGCGTGTGCGTACCCACGCTCGGCCGCCGCGAGCTCGCCGGCGGCGAACGCGGCCCGCTCGTCGGGGCCGCGCGTCGCGGCGTCACGCAACCACTGGGCGGCGATCACCGCGTCCTGATGCTCGCCGAGCACCGTCTGGACCGCGGTCACCGCCCGGACGAACTCCCGGGCCGGCTTGCCGAACGCCGGCTCGACCGCTTCGGCCGCGTAGCGGGCCCGCTTCGCGTGGCGGCGAACCGCGTGGAGCTCGCCGTCGGTGGGGGGGTCACCGAGGGTCGCGACGGCGTCGCGCAAGTGTTCCCAGGCGGGGCGCACGACGGCCCGCAGCGCGGCCTGGTCGGCGTCGTCGGACTCGCCGCCCGCCGCGGCGCCCAGGTCGGCCACGCGGGCGACCTCGACGAGGCGGTCGAGCAGCGCGGCGTAGCGGTCGCTGCGCAACCCGACGAGGAGCTGCTCGCGCCCCCGGCACTGCTGGGTCCGGAGTCGGTCCAAGAGCCGGTCGGCCGGCGCGCGGTCCTCGGGCGGAAGGTCCGGGAGGCGGGCCTCGAGTCGCTCGAGCAGCACGTCGGCGTCGCGGACCTGGCCGAGGGTGTCGGCGAGCCAGCGCAGCTCGTCGCGCACGTCGTCGGTCGGCGCGTCCAGGAGTGGGGCGAAGCTCCGCAGGTGTGAGCGAAGCCGGCGGGTCGCGACGCGGGCCTGGTGCACGTCTTCGGGGTCGTCGCCGCGGCGCATCCCCGGGTCGTGGGCGATGAGGCGAGCCAGGGCGTCCGCCAGCGCGGCGCGCACGACGTCGCCCGCGCTCACCGGCGGGTGGTCGGGCGGGCCGACATCGGGTGGCTCGGCCGCCCGAGGGGCGAGGGCCCGCACGATCTTGGGGGTCGGGTCGGGTGGCCCGGCGCCGGCGGCGCGCAGGCGCGCCACGATGGCCGTCACCTGCGCCTCGGGCGCGCCGTCCGCCAGTTCGAACTCGAGCTCCCGAAACCCGCGCACCGGCGCGCCGTCGCCCAGCACGGTGACGTCGTCGTCGACCACCTCGCCGATGGGGTCGCCCGCGGTGGTCCGCAGCTGCACCGCCCGCCGGGTGGTGCGCAGCCGGGCGACGAGACCGACCGGCGCTCGGCGGGTCAACGCCCGGACCAGGTCGAGCGCCTCGGGGGGTGGCGCCCCCGGCTCGCCAGGGAACGCGTACGTGGCACGGTCGAGGCGACCCGACCGGGTGGCGCCCCCGGGCAGCTTCACCGCCCAGCCCTCGTCGTCACGGTGGCGCAGTGAAGCCCCGGCGCGGGTCAGGCGCAGGTCGTCGGTGTCGAAGTACGAGGCGAGCAGATGCCGGGTCCCGGCCGGCTCGGCGACCACGCCCGCCAGCGGGTCGGAGAGCGGCGGCAGGACGGTCGCCGACGGCGCGGCCAGCTTCAGCTCGCGCTCGACGATCGTCACGTCTAGGACCGGGCGCGCTCGACGGCGAGCTCCCGGAGGCGGGCCTGACCGTCGAGACCGGAGAGTGACTCGACCCGGCGCCACACGCCGTCGGCGCCGAGCTCCCAGGCCAGCACGTCGTCGGCGAGGCAGACCCGGAGGAGCTCGTCGAGGCGGGCCCGCAGGGCTGGCGCGTCGACCGGGCACAGCGCCTCGACGCGCCGGTCGAGGTTGCGGGGCATGAAGTCGGCCGAGCCGATGAGGTACTCGGCTCGGGCCGCGTCGGCACCGAAACGGTAGATACGCGAGTGCTCCAGGAAGCCGCCCACGATCGACCGGACCCGGATGTTCTCGGATAGTCCCGGAGCCTGGGGCCGCAAGCAGCAGATGCCGCGCACGATGAGGTCGATGTCGGTGCCGGCGTGCGACGCCGTGTACAGCTCGTCGATCAGCTCCGAGTCCACGAGCGCGTTGGTCTTGAGCACGATCCGGCCCCGCTCGCCCAGGGCGGCTTGGGCCCGGATCTGGTCCCGCAGCGCCGGGCGCAGGTTCTCGGGGGCGACGAGGAGGCGGCGGTACCGCACGGAGCGGCTGTACCCGGTGAGGTGATTGAAGAGCTCCGCGAGGTCGGCGCCCAACGCGGGATCCGCCGACAGCAGCCCGATGTCCTCATAGAGCGTCGCGGTCTGCGAGTTGTAGTTGCCGGTCCCGACGTGGCAGTAGCGCCGGATGCCGTCGGCCTCCTGGCGGACCACGAGGAGGATCTTGGCGTGCGTCTTGAGGCCGACCAGCCCGTAGACGACGTGGACGCCCGCCTCCTCCAGGACGCGGGCCCGTTCGATGTTCGCCCGCTCGTCGAAGCGCGCCTTGAGCTCGACGAGGGCGACCACTTCCTTTCCTTGGCGCGCCGCGTCGACGAGTGAGCGCACGATCGCGCTGTCCGTTCCCGCGGTCCGGTAGATGGTCTGCTTGATTGCCAGCACGTTCGGGTCACGCGACGCCTGGTTCACGAACGCCTCGACCGACGTCGCGAACGAGTCGTACGGATGATGGACGAGGATGTCGCCGGCGCGCAGGAGGCGGAACAGGTCGGGCGAGTCGTCTCCGACCGGCAGCAGCGGGGCGGGAGTCTGGGGCAGCCAGGGCTGGTCCTTGAGATCCGGCCGGTCGAGGGCGTAGAAGTCCAAGAGGCCACTCAAGTCGAGGGGGCCGTCGACGCTGACCACCGCGTCGGGCGGGATCTGCAGCTCGCGACAGAGCACGTCGAGGACCTCGCCGCTCATCGACGCGTCGACCTCGAGGCGCACCGTGTGCCCGAACCTCGTGCGGCGGTTCAGGACCGTCTCGATCGCTTCGAGCAGGTCCTCGTCCTCGTCTTCGAGCTCGAAGTCGGCGTCCCGGGTGACCCGGAAGGGGACGTGGTCGAGGATCTCCATGCCGGGGAACAGCCGGTCGAGGTTGGCGGCGATCACCTGCTCGAGTGGCACGAACCGGCAGCCCTCGGCCAGCGGGACGAAGCGGGGGAGCAGGGGCGGCACCTTCACGCGGGCGAAGCGCTGCTCGCGGCTCTCGGGATCGCACACCACCACCGCGAGGCTCAGTGACAGGTTCGAGATATACGGGAACGGGTGCGCGGGATCGACCGCCAGCGGCGTCAGTACCGGGTAGACGCGCTCCTCGAAGATCTTCTGCAGCTCACCCCGGTCGCGGGCGTCGAGGTCATCCCACGCCAGGAACCGGATGCCGGCCTCCTCGAGGCCCGGCGCGACGTCCTTGGTGAAGATCGTCGTCTGGCGCTCCACGAGCGCCTGCACCTGATCCCGGATCGCGAGGACCGTCTCGGCGGGGTCGAGCCCGTCGGGCGAGCGGGTCCGCAGCCTCGCCGCGACCTGCCCCTGCAGTCCCGAGACCCGAACCTCGAAGAACTCGTCGAGGTTCGTGGAGAAGATCGACAGGAACTTCGCGCGCTCGAGCAGCGGACGAGCGGAATCCTCGGCGAGCGCGAGAACCCGCGCGTTGAAATCGAGCCAGGACAACTCTCGGTTCAGGAAGCGGTCGGCGCCCCCTCCGTCACGCGTGATGGGGCCCGGCGCCATCGGCACCGCCATGGCGGCATGGTAGCGGTGTCTCGCCAACGGCTTCCCGGGCGTTGCCGCCGCTCGAATCGGCGTGCACCCGGGTGTGAAGCCGCGGTGGCGAGGAGATGAACGGCCGGCGTGGACGGTCGCGTGACGGCGCCGGTCCGCCTCGATCGCGGGCGGGTCGTCCCAGGGCGGCGCCGCTACTGTCGCCAGTGCCGATGCCCGAGGACCGCGCCGCCCGCCTGCCCCGCCGGGACCCGCTGGTCCAGCGAGCCGGGGCCCTCCCGGCCACGTTGGTCCAGCGAGCCCAGGAGTTGTTGGCGCCCACCCCGTTCGGGCGGCTGGCTCGCACCCACCTCGTCACGATGTGCGCCGACGCGTGCGTCGCGGTCTCGCTCGCCGGATCGTTGTTCTTCCAGAAGCCCAGCAGCGGGGCGCGGGGCTCGATCCTGCTCTATCTGCTCCTCACCATCGCGCCCTTCGCGATCGTCGCCCCGATCATCGGACCCGCGCTCGACCGGATCTCGGGCGGACGTCGCCTCCTCGTCGTCGGCTCATGCCTGGGTCGCGCCGCGTTGTGCTTCATCTTGGCGTTCGTGGTGACCAAGTCCTACCCCGAGGGTCTGCTCGTCTACCCGTTCGCGTTCGGCATCCTCGTCCTGTCGAAGGGCTACTCGGTCGCGCGCAGCTCGCTGGTCCCGGCCCTCGTCGACGAGGGCGGGTCGTTGGTGCGCGCCAACTCGCGCCTGGCGATCATCAGCGCCGTCGCCGCGCTCATCGGCGGCGCCCCCGCCGCGCTGGTGCAGTGGGGCTTCGGTGCGGACTGGTCCGTGCGCCTCGCCATGGTCGTGTTCATCGCCGCGGCGCTCTTCGCGCTCCGCATCCCCCGGACTCGGAACGTGATCGACCCCCACGAGCAAAAGCTCGCTCGTGCAGAGCTGCACCAGCCGTCGATCCTCCTCGCCGGCTCGGCGATGGCGATCCTGCGCGGCGCGATGGGCTTTCTCCAGTTCTTCGCCGCGTTCACCTTCAAGACCCACCTCGTGTCGCTGGGCTTCGTCATGGCCGGTGTGGGCGTGGGCCTGTTCGCCGGGAACTTCATCGCGCCGACGCTGCGCGACCACGTGCGCGAGGAGCTCATGCTCGTGGGGGCGTTGCTCGTCAGTTCCGCCGCGACGTTCCTCGGTGTCCTGACCGGCTCCACGTTCGGCATGACCCTGGCGTTCTTCGCCGTCGGACTCGGCGCCTCGTCGGGCAAGATCGCGTTCGACAGCCTGTTGCAGCGCGACGGCCCCGACGCGGTGCGCGGCCGCGCCTTCGCCCTGTTCGAGACCCGCTTCCAGGCGGCCTGGGTGGTCGGCGCCCTCCTCGGGATCATCCCGGTCGCCATCGCGGCGGGGCTGGGCGTCTTGGGGATCGTCCTCGCCTTCGGCGGCCTCTCCTACCTCGCCGCGCTCCGCGCCGCGCGCACCCAGCCCGCCCGCTCGAAGCTGCGCCCCGACGCCGTGGACCGCGCCCTCGGGCGGGCCCGTGACAACCTCAAGAGCCGCCGCCCCCAGACCAAGGCCGGGCGCCGCAAGGCGGCCGCCCACGCCCGTCCCACCCGACGGGCCCGACGGGGCCGAGGGGAGCCCCCGCCACCCGCCGAGCCCGAAGCCTCCTCGCCGCCCCGGCGGATCTCGACGCCCCAGCCCCGCCGGGCGGTCCCACCACCGCCCCGCCGCCGCTCGCGCTGAGCCCGAGCGCCCGGCGCGTCGCCAGCCCGCAATCGGGGTGCCGAGCCGGCTCGGCGCGTGCCAGCATAGCCCGCAGTGGACGTCATCCATAGCCCCGTCGATCTCGCCGAGCTGCCCGCGTTCGTGCGCACCGC
>PLJD01000022.1 GCA_003140175.1 Actinomycetota bacterium | reverse complement strand
TTGGCGTGGGCGGCGCCGCCCAGCGCCTGGGTGTGGGGCAGACCATGCGTGGGCGTGCCGCCGACCGGGGGCGGATTATGCGTGTACCACCAGTGCTCGACCGCGTTGACGACCCCGGTCATGCCGTGGTCCTTGAGCCACTCCACACTGCGCGCACTCACCGGATCAGTCCCCGGCGCCGTCACCGCCCGGTAATACGACCACAGCGTGGGGACCAACAGCCCAACCAGCACCACCGCCACCAACCGGCGGATGGCCCTTGTACGCCGACGGCGCGCCCGCTCCGCCGCGCCACGCGCCCGGCGTCGAACGCCGACACCGCCCCCACCCGGGGCGGCCCACCCCAAGTCGGGCTGCGTGGGCGCATCAGCGCCAGCACGGTCCTGCACAGTGCTCATCAAACAGGCTCGCTCACAACAGCGGACGGGGAGCTGACGCCGGGCTGCTTCAGCACCAGCACCACACCACTGTTCCATCGCCGCGACCACCCAGCGGGCGCGCTTTACCAAATCTTGGAATTCGCGCTGGCAAGCCGCGCCGCCCTGGCGCTGACGTTCCCAGAACAGCGTGCAGCGCATCTCTTCGTGGAGATGCACACTTTTCGGACTGGCTTGCGAGTGGGCGGGAGTTGAGGACTCGCGGTGCAGCGGGCGCGGGTCTCGGAGCCGAGGCCAGACGCCTTCCATCCGACCGGCGTGGTGACACTCCCGGCGGCGCACACCCGCGTGCGGAAGAAGCGGGCTGGGACTACGACGGGGGTTGCCGACGCGAAGCCGTTGGCCGTCGCCGCGGCTCGGGTGGCACCCTGGGCTCAGGACACCCGAGCGCGACGACCGCTGGACCGGACCCGCCGTCGGGTTTGTCCGGCACTACGAGTCCGTCCGGGGTCACGCGGCGACGCGGTACGAGGGCCAGTCATTCGCCGGCGAGGTCTCGGTGTCTGAACGCGATCCCGCCCGCGATGGCAGCCGTCGCGCCGACCGCGACCAGGACCCCACCAGTTGTCCAGTTCGGGGCCACCGCGGGGGCGGGCGCCATCTGGTGGAACAGCGACGTGTCGAGCAACCAGTGGTTCGCGTTGATCAGGCCGCCGACGAGCTCGACGAGGAACGACCAGGCGAGCACACCGTAGGTCGCGACGGACGCGGCCCGGGGCCAGATTCCGAGCATGAGCACGCCGATGCCGAGGACGCAGAGGGCCGGTGGGACGACGTTGAGCCCCGCGTCGAGCACGCTCGTGAAGCCCACGCCGGCGTGTTGGCTGGCGGCGCCGAGCCAGGCACCGACGCCCGCGACGAACCCGCTTCCGAGCAGGACGGTGGTGGTCACGCCAACCCTGCCGGCAAGCCACGACACGCGAGACACGGGCCGGACCAGCAGGTGGTCGAGACGGCCCTCAGCCTCTTCGCCTCGCGTGGCGCTGACCTGCCCCGCCGCCACGAGAGCCACGAGCACGGCCACGATCAAGAACGACACCCCGATGTAGCCGGCGGCTCCTGCGTGGGGCACTCCGAGGCGAGCAATCACTCGCTTGACGCTCGACGAGCTCGAGAGCGCGCCTCGCGCCTGCTTGGCGACCAAGCCGATCAGCAACGCCATAGCGGCGATCGCGGTTGCCCAACCGGCGACCGTGGAGCGGATGAGCCGGACGGTCAAGCCCACGGGTCCGACGAGCAGTCGTGTATGCGGCTCCGCGTGTGCGCGGTCGGGCAGGGTGCTGGCACCGAGGTCGCGAGTCCCGGCGAGATGCACGGCGACGCCGGCGAGGAGGGCGATGAGCCCGACGATCGGGACGAGCGCCAGCGGCTGGGGCGCAGTCAGCGGCTGGAGTTGCTCAACCCATCCGAGCGGTGTCACCCACCGCAGCCAGGCGAGCCCGGTGCCGGCGTCGGCGACCATCCGCAGTGCGAAGCACACTCCCAGGGCCGCGCCGGCGTAGGCGGCCGCCTGGCGACGGGTCGCCGCAAGTTGGCTCGCAAGGGCACCGGCCGCGAGGAACACCGCCGCGCTCGACACCAGGGCGAGCGCGAAGAACAGGGCCGGGCCGGCACCGACGTGAACACTCGAGGACTGTCCGACCACCACCGTGACGAGCGCGGTGATGCCCCAGAGGGTGGCGGCACCGGCGCCCAGGCCGACGAGTGCCTGCGCGGCGGCACCCCTTCGGGTGGTCTGGCCAGCCAGCACGAGCTCCCAGCGGCCGGCGTCTTCCTCGCCGCGCAGGAGCCTCGTCCCGGCCAGCAGCCCCCACACCGCGCCGACGACGCTGAGCACGCCGAGGCTGCTCCAGGCGGTGAAGCCGGCGACCGTCTGAATTTGATGCGCGGGGCCGGTGAGCGCGTTGATCGCGGCGTTCGACCCGAACGTCGCCGCAAAGTGCGTCCGCTGGGCCTGTGTCTTGTAGGTCGACGTGTAGCCGAGGGCGCGCGAGGCCACGTACACACCAAAGACATAGCCCCACAGCACCCCGGAACGGACCGCCTTGCGGCCCGTCTGCCGCGCCACGACCATCGTCGGCCACCGACCGGCTGATGCCGGAGCCTCGAAGACGAGATCAGCTTGCATCAGCGGCCGCGCCCTCGGACTCACTGCTCGCCCCATAGTGGGCGAGGAACAGCTCTTCGAGCGACGGCTCTCGACTCAACAGCTCATGCACTCCCGAGGCCGCCAGAACTTTCAGCAGCGGCTCGACCGTCCCATGCACCTGGCAGCGCGCGACGTGTCCCACCGTCTCCACCGAGCTCACCCCGGGGACCCGAGAGAGGTCCGGCACTGACCCGTCGAACGTCGCTTCCACCGTGAGCGCCGAGAGGTGGCGCATCTCGGCCAAGGTCCCCATCTCGACCAGCACTCCCTCGCGGAGGATCCCCACTCGGTCGCACAAGGCCTCGACCTCGCTCAGGATGTGTGAGGACAAGAACACGGTCTGGTTGCGTTCCCTCGCCTCGTGGATGCAGCGCCGGAAGGCCTGCTTCATCAAGGGGTCCAGCCCGCTGGTCGGTTCGTCGAGGACGAGCAGGTCGGGCCGGCTCATGAGCGCGGCGATCAGGATCAGCTTCTGACGGTTGCCTTTGGAGTACGCGCGTACCTTCATCGCGGGATCGAGGTCGAAGCGGTGGATCAGCTCGTCTCGATAGGCGGCATCCACCCGGCCCTGGATTCGGCCCAGCAGATGGAGCGTCTCCGCGCCGGTGAGCGATGGCCACAGGCTTGCCTCGCCCGCCACGTACGCCAGGCGGCGGTGCGCTTCCACGGCCTGACGCTGGCAGTCGAGCCCGAAAATCTCAGCCCGTCCCGCGGTTGGCTGGATCAAGCCGAGCAGGAGTCGAATCGTCGTCGTCTTGCCCGCCCCGTTTGGGCCCAGGTAGCCGACCACCTCGCCCTCAGCCACCACGAGGTCAAGATCCCTCAGCGCGTTGACCGCGCCGTACTGCTTGGACAGGCCCTCGGTTCGAATGGCAGTCGTTCCCACCGGGACCCTCCTCCTGGTTGAGCTCTGAACCTATCTGCCAGTCCTTCCCGACCCGAACGTCCCGAATACCGCGATCCGCCGACTGCCGAGTGTTCACCTTCGTCCGCGACCGGGACGCCCACAGCTGCCCGTCGGGGACACCACCCTGTCGTCGCCGTCCGAGGCGGCGACGGCGCGATTCGTCGCGTGCTCGCGTCGCGGGGACTCGCCGGGCTGATGGCGTCGCGGTTGGCGACGCGGCGGCCCGCGTCGGCGCGGACCGGGATCCGAAATGTCGTTACGGGGCGAAGGTGATCGGAAGCCTGATCGTCGCGGCAGGATCCGCCTCCAAGCCGGCGTCGTTGACCGCCACTTCACAGCGGGGATGAGCGGCATCGCACACGCCGGTGCCGACTGATCCCTCGACGATCTGAAGCGAGGCCGTTCCCTTGCCGGTGGGATCGGGCGTGAGGATCCGGCCGGTCGCGATGTCGCAGCCTGCCGCGCTGTTGGAGGAGCACTCGACGATGTTGACGACCTTGCCGGGTAGGTAGCCGCTCCAGTGGACGGCGATGGTCTGGCCGTTGGTCAGGTTCGTGTGGGGCGTCACGGTGGCGTGCCGATTGGTCTTGGGTGCTGGGATGGTCGGGATCGTCGTTGTCGCGCCGGGTTTGGGTAGGTGGGCTCAAAGGGTCCGCGC
>PLJD01000121.1 GCA_003140175.1 Actinomycetota bacterium | reverse complement strand
GCGTCTCGGGCTCGGCGAAGTTCTTCATCCCGCCGGCGGAATCGAGCAGGTTGGCGATCACCTGAACCGCGGCGGGGCCCGGCGTGTGATCGAGCGCGCGCAGGATCGCGTCAGGCACGCCGACGCCGGTAATCCCCCAGCAGTTGACCTTACCCGCCGCCTGCAGCGCCTGCATGGCCGGAACGAACTCCTGCGCATAGGTCCGCCAGCGGGTGGCGAAGACGTCCTGGCGGTCGGGGCGAACGGCGAACACATAGTCGTCGGCGCAGATGTTGGTGTGCAGGAAGAAAAGGTCGATGCGCTCCAGCCGCATGGCCGCCAGGCTGGCGTCTACGGAGCGTTCGAGCCGCGCTGCGGTCTCGCCCGGCGGCGGCGTGCCCAGCCGGCATTTGCTGGTGAAGCGAACCTGCGCCGGCGGCCGGCCTTCGAAGGTCTCGCCGATCACCCGCTCGCAGTTGAGATAGAGCGGCGCGGTGTCGATCAGGGTGATGCCCTCATCGACCGCCATGCGGACGGTGGCGATGACCTCATCGCGGCTCGTCGGCCCCCAGGCTTCGCCGATGCCCCCGCCGCCCAACGTCAGGCGGCTGACTTCCTCGAAGGGCCCCAGGCTGGCGGTTCTCATCTAGGCCAGCGAGGCGATCGCCTGCGCCACCTTGGCGGGCTGTTCCAGGATCACCATGTGGCCTGCCTCGGGGATGGTGACCAGCTTTGCCCCGGCGATGGCCGACTGGAAAGCCGGGCCGTAGACGGGTGGAATCATCCGATCGCTCTGGCCCCAGACGATCACCGTCCTGGCCTTGATCCGATAGAGACGCTCCGCCAGGCCCCGTTCGGGGACGGGAAACAGGATCTTTCCCGCCATGCCCATCTGGCGGGCGTTGCGGATCAGGTAGTCCTGCAGGAACTTCGGGTCACTCATGTCGAGGCCCGAGGTCATCAGCTTGGCCCCGGCCTCGGGATCGTGAAACAGGTATTTGGGCAGCTCGTAGGGCAAGAGGGAGAACATGTCCGGGATCGGATGATCGTCCAGCCACAGGCCCGCCGGGCAGATCAGCGCCAGGCGCGAGACATCGTTGGGCGCCGCGGCGGCCATTTCGGCGGCGATCATCCCGCCCATGGAGTGGCCGACCAGGATCGGGTTCTTGAGATTCAGCGCCTCGACTACGTCCCAGCCGTGGAGGGTGAAATCGAGCATGTCGCGTAAGGTGGCGCACTCTGCCGTCTCGCCGTAACCGGGCAGAAACGGGGCGTGGACGTGGAATTTCGTCGCTAGCTGCGCCAGCAGCGGATCGTTCTCGGTCAACCCGCCCGCGCCATGCAGATAGACCAGCGCCTCGCCAGAGCCGCCCTCCAGACAGCGCACCGGGGCGTGCCGCGTTTCCACCGTCTTGGATTGCATCGCTTTTGAGGCCTCTTACTCGGCGGGAACGGGCGTGCGTGGCGCGGCGCCCGGGGCGGTGGTCGGCGCCGCCGGCAGGGAGCCTGGAACCGCGCGCGTCGCGATCGGGTGGCACCAGAAGCGCTCGTCGCTCTCCCACTCGGGGAACAGGCCGCGCAGTTTGGGCATCACCTTCTCGGCGAACAGCTTGGAGGAATACATGCACTTGTCGGCCGGCATGTTTCCCACGTGCATCAGGCAGAAGATGTTACCGACGTTGAGGCCCTTGATCAGTTCCTCCATGCGCTGGCGGACCGTCTCGGGCGAGCCGGCGATGACGTGGCCGCCCTCGGTGAGGTCTTTCCAGGTCAGTTCGCCGAAGCCCTTGGGCGGCGCATATTGCGAAAGGGCGCCGGCCTGGATGGTCTTGATGGTCCGATAGCCGGGCGCGTCGGCGAAGCCTGGATAGACGTGCAGGCAGCGATTGTAGAAATAGTGGATGTGCGGCCAGTAGAGCCGTTCGGCCTCCTCGTCGGTCTCGGCGACGCAGATGGTCTGGGCGAAACCGGCGCGGTAGGGCGACTTGTCCGGCGCGCCACGCTCCTCGACCCGGTTCCAATAGCCCTGCAGCAGCGCCTTGGCCCTCAGGTAGCCGGTGAAGCTCAGATACGAATAGGAATAGGTGTTGTCGATGCAGAAATCATAGGTCTCCACCGAGCCGCCGCCGGGAATATGCACCGGCGGATGCGGCTGCTGGATCGGCCGCGGCCAGATGTTCACATGCCGCAGCTTATTGTAGCGACCGTTGAAGGCGAACGGCTCGCGCGTCGTCCACGCCTTGATGATCAGTTCGTGCGCCTCGGCGTATTTCTCCCGCGTCAGGGCCGGGATCTGGCCGTAGCAATAGTTGGTGTCCATCGAGGTGCCGACGGGGAAGCCCGCCACCAGCCGGCCGCCGGAGATGCAGTCGAGCATGGCGAACTCTTCGGCCACCCGCACCGGCGGATTGTAAAGCGCGATGGAGTTGCCAAGGACGACGATGGCCGCGCTCTTGGTTCGTCTGGCCAGACCCGCGGCGATCAGGTTGGGCGATGGCATGATGCCGTAACCGTTCTGGTGGTGCTCGTTCACCCCGACCCCGTCGAAGCCCAGGGTGTCGGCGTATTCCAGCAAGTCCATGTAGGTGTTGTAGACCGCGTTGCTCTTCACCGGATCGAACAGGCGCTGGTCGATGTCGACCCACACCGAATGGTTCTTCTCGCGGAAGTCGTCCGGCAGATAGGGCCACGGCATCAGGTTGAACCAGGTGAACTTCATCTTCGGCTACCCTTTCCTTCCGCCCTCGACGCCCTTAGTTCCTGATCGGCGTTCAGTCGGCGCCGAACCGTAAGTCAGGATCGATCGCCCGTGCAATGCGGGATCGGCGCGATGGGGTCAAATCGATCGCCGGCGAATGACGCCGCTGCGATCGTGGGGTAAGGCGCTGGCGGGCGCGGAGCGGGTTTTTCGAGAAGGATGCCGATGGTCGATCTGTCTTCACCCATGACGCTCAGCCGTGGCCCGGCGTGGCGAAACCGGTTCATGCTGGCGCCGCTGACCAACCTGCAGAGCCACGCCGACGGGCGCCTCTCCGATGACGAGTTCCACTGGCTGACGATGCGGGCGGCGGGGGGCTTTGGCCAGGTGATGACCTGCGCGGCCCACGTCCAGCGCCAGGGCCAGGGCTTCCCCGGCCAGTTGGGGGTGTTTTCCGATGACCATCTGCCCGGCCTGCCGCGCCTGGCCGGCGCCATCAAGGCCAAGGGCGCGGTCGCCTCGGTTCAGCTTCATCACGCCGGCATCAAGTCGCCCGCTGGGCTCATCGGCCAGACCCCCGTCGGCCCATCCGACGATGCCGAGACCGGCGCCCGCGCCCTGACCACGGCCGAGGTCGAGCAGTTGATCGAGGACTTCGTCGCCGCCGCCGTACGCGGCGAGAAGGCCGGCTTCGACGGCGTCGAACTGCACGGCGCCCACGGCTACATCCTGTGCGCCTTCCTCTCGCCCCTGACCAACCGTCGCGAAGACGCCTATGGCGGCTCGCCAGCGGGGCGCGCCCGCATCGTCAGGCAGATCATCGCCGGTGTGCGCGCGCGCTGCCGCGCCGACTTCCAGCTCGGCCTGCGCCTGTCGCCAGAGCGTTTCGGCCTGGTGATGAGCGAGATGCGCGAGCTGGCCGGCGAGCTGATGGCGCTCGGCGAGATCGACTTCCTCGACATGTCCCTGTGGGACGTCTTCAAGGCGCCGATAGACGAAGCCTTCAGCGCCAGGCCGCTGATCGACTGGTTCGCCGAGCTGCCGCGCGGCCAGGCGCGCCTGGGCGTCGCCGGCAAGATCATGGCGCCGGACAACGCTCGTCGCGCCCTGGATCATGGCGCGGATTTCGCCATCCTCGGCCGCGCCGCCATCCTCCATCACGACTATCCAGCAAGGCTCGCGGCCAACGCCGACTTCCAGCCCATCGCCCTGCCCGTCACCCGCGACTATCTGCGCCGCGAGGGTCTAGGCCCCGCCTTCGTCGACTACATGAACGGCTGGAAGGGTTTCGTCGCCCAGGAGGCTGAGGAGGTCGCCGCATGAACGCCTTCCGCATCGGCGTCATCGGTTTGGGTCAGAGGATCGCCCACGTCCTGGCGGCGATGAAGGAAGTCGGCTGGCCCCTCGACGTCGCCGGCTACGCCGATCCCTCGCCCGTCGGCCTGTCGATCCTGGCCGACGCCGACATCGAGCCAGGCGCCGTCTACCGCGACGAGGCCGCGCTGCTCAAGGACGGTCCCTTCGATCTGGTGATGATCGGCACACCCAATCATCTGCATTTCGAACACCTGCACGCCGCCTTCGAGGCCGGCTTCCCGATCTTCTCCGAAAAGCCGATCGTTCGCACCATGGACGAGTCCTTCGCCCTGGCCCGGACGCTCGCCGCGCGGGGTGCCCCTGCCCTGTTCATCGGCCTGGTGATGCGCTCGATGCCCATCGTCCGCGAGGTGATCGCCAGGGTCGACGCCGGCGAGCTGGGCGCGCTCATCTCCATGGACGCCACCGAGCATCTGCATCCCGAGCACGGCGCGTACCTCGCCCGCAACTGGCGTCGCCGCGAGGCCTGGGGCGGCTCGTTCATGCTCGACAAGGTCTGCCACGATTTCGATATCTTCGGCCGTCTCGCCGGCTCGCGCGCGGCGCGGGTCGCCAGTTTCGGCGGTCGGCGGATCTTCCACGCCGAGCGCGGCGAGCCTCGCAGGACCTACGAGGACGGATCGCCCGCCTACGCCCTGCGCGACGCCGGCTGGTCGGCGGCCAACGACGCCTTCCAGTCGGACATGGACCTCGCCGACCACCAGACGGCCCTGGTCGAATACGCCGGCGGCCTCACCGTCGCCTTCCACTCCAACAGCCACGTCTCCCTGCAGGAGCGGCGCTGGTACATCGCCGGAACGGACGGGACCCTGATCGCCGACCTGGTGCGCAACAAGCTGATGATCCGCCCGGCTCTCGACCGGCGCAAACCCGAGCGGATCGACTATGCCAACCGCACCGCAGACAGTCACAACGGCGCCGACCAGGCCATGGCCGTCGACCTTCTGGACGCGCTGGAGGGCCGCAAGGCGTTTCCGGTCACCCCCTTCGACTCCCTCGAGGCGGGGCTGACGGTGATGGCCATCGATCAGGCCATGGCCCAGGGCCAGGTGGTCGACTGCGCCCCCATGTGGGCCCAGTATGACACCGCGCGGCAGGGCGCGACGGCCACCCACGCGCCGGCGCCGTAGAACACAGGCGACGACAGGGGATTGGCGATGATTAACGGCCTGGATCACATCAACATCAGCACCGACAAGCTGGCGGACACGCGGGCGTTCTTCATCGATGTCCTCGGCCTCACCGAAGGTTTCCGGCCTGACTTCGGCATCCCCGGCAGCTGGCTCTACTGCGGCGATCGGGCGATCGTGCACCTCGTCGAGCGGGGGACGGCCCGCGCCCCGTCGAACACCGCGGCCCTCGACCATTTCGCTTTCGCCATCGACGACTTCGACGCCGCCGCCGGCAAGCTCGCTGCCCATGGCGTCACCTATCAGGCGCTCGATGTCCCGGGGACGCCGGTTCGCCAGCTGTTCATTCGCGACCTGAACGGCGTCGCCATCGAACTCAACTATCGCCCGGCGGGGTATGTCAGCCCTTAAGCGTCGCGGCTGGCGCGCGGCGCTGCTGGCCGCTGCGCTGCCGGTCGCCCTGGCGACAAGCGCGGCGCGCGCCGGGCCGCCCTTCCTGACCGACGATCCCGAGCCCGTCGAACTCCACCATTGGGAGGTCTACGCCTTCACCCAGGCCACGGGGACGGGAGGCGACGTCTCCGGCGCTCAGCCGGGGGTCGAAGTCAACTAAGGGGCCGCGCCCAATCTCCAGATCCACCTCATCGCGCCAGTGGCTTTCGATCAGCCTGACGGCGCGCCACGCGTGTTCGGCTATGGCGACACCGAGATCGGCATGAAGTTCCGCTTCATCCAGGAGGCGAAGGATGGCTGGACCCCTCAGATCGGCGTCTTTCCCCTCATCGAACTGCCCACCGGCGATGCCCAACGCGGACTCGGCGCCGGCTACACCCGGATATTCCTGCCCCTTTGGGCTCAGAAGAGCCAGGGCGATTGGACACTCTATGGCGGCGGCGGCTATTGGATAAATCCAGGCCCTGGCAATCGCGACTACTGGTTCAGCGGCCTGGTGGTTCAGCGTCAGATCGCGCGGCCGCTGGCCCTGGGCGCCGAGGTCTTCCACCAGACCCCTGATCGCGTGGGCGGCCCGGCGACGACCGCCTTCAACCTCGGCGGCGTCTATGATCTGAGCGCCCACACCCACCTGCTGCTCTCCGCCGGCAGGGGCATCCAGGGCGCCGCCCAGACCAACCGCTTTTCCTACTACGGCGCCATCCAGTGGACGTTTTGAGCGAGACCCGGCTTAGGGCATGGACCCATAAAGCTCGGCCATCTTCAGCGCTTGAGGGCCGCCGGCGACGGCCGCTACTCTGCGGCAAGGTCGTGGCGCCCTACTACCCGAAGCGGACATTTGTCGGGCTGCTATTGGGCGCCGTTGCGCCGGCAGCGGAGACCCACCCCTCTGCCAGGGTTGCTTCGCTGGACTGACGTCGCGGCGCCTGTGGGTCTCTTCCGCCGGCGCACAGCCACGGAGCATTTTAGATGCACGACACCATCATTCACGGCGGGTCCATCTTCGACGGCGCCGGTCGCGAGGGGTTCACCGGCGACGTTGCGGTGAAGGACGGGGTGATCGTCGCGGTGGGCGAGCGCATCACCGAGCCCGCCAGGCAGGTCATCGACGCCGACGGGGCCATCGTCACCCCCGCCTGGGTCGACATCCACACCCACTACGACGGCCAGGTCACCTGGGACCCGACCCTGGCGCCCTCGTCGTGGCATGGCGTCACGACGGTGGTGATGGGCAACTGCGGCGTCGGCTTCGCTCCCGCCGCCCCCGACCGTCGCGAATGGCTGATCGGCCTGATGGAAGGCGTGGAAGACATTCCCGGCACCGCGCTCGCCGAGGGCCTGCGGTGGGGTTGGGAGAGCTTCCCCGAGTTCCTGGACTTCCTCGACGCCCAGGAGCTCGCCCTCGACGTGGCGACCCAGGTGCCGCACGGCGCCGTGCGCGGGTACGTCATGGGCGAGCGGGGCGCCCGCAACGAGCCGGCCACGCCGGACGACGTCGCGGCGATGGCCAAGATCGTGCGCGAGGGCATCGAGGCGGGAGCGCTGGGCGTCTCGACGTCGCGCACCATCGCGCACCGGGCCATCGACGGCGAGCCGGTGCCGGGCACCTACGCCGCCGAAGAGGAGCTGTTCGGGATGGGCCGGGCACTCGCTCAGGCCGGCGCCGGTGTCTTCGAGCTCGCCCCTGCCGGCGTCATGGGCGAAGACCTCGCCGCCGCCGACCGGGAGATGGACTGGATGCGGCGCCTCGCCGGCGAGATCGACCGGCCGGTGACCTTCGCGCTCCTCCAGCACGACGTCGACCCGGACCAGTGGAAGCGGATGCTGGACCTCGCGCTCGAGGCCTACGACGACGGTGTCCCGGTCCGGCCCCAAGTCGCCGGCCGGCCGCTCGGCCTGCTGCTCGGACTCCAGACCTTCCACCCGCTGCGCGACCGCCCCACGTACCTGGCGCTCGAGGCGTTGCCGCTCGACGAGAAGGTCGCACGCCTCCACGACCCCGCGGTGCGCGCCGCGATCCTCTCCGAGCGGGCAGAGCGCAAGGAGGGCATCGAGGCGGTCGTCAAGCTTGGTCTCGACCGCATCTTCCAGCTCGGCGAACCACCCGACTACGAGCCGCCCCGCGAGGCGAGCATCGCCGCGCTGGCTGAGCGCGACGGTCGCGACCCCTGGGACCTGTTCTATGACCTGCTGCTCGAGAACGACGGCCGCGAGCTGCTGCTGCGCCCGCTGCTGGGCTACTCGAACTTCACCCAGGACCCGATCCGCGAGATGGTCTTGCACCCCACGAGCGCGCTCGGACTCGGCGACGGTGGCGCACACGTCGGCGCGATCTGCGACGCGAGCATCGAGACCTACATGTTGACCCACTGGGTGCGGGACCGCACCCGGGGCGAGCGGCTCCCCGTCGAGCTGGTCGTACGCAAGATGACCAGCGACACGGCGGCCCTGTACGGGATGCACGACCGGGGCACCGTCGAGGTGACCAAGAAGGCCGACCTCAACGTCATCGACCTCGACCATCTCGTCCTGCACCGACCCGAGATGCACTACGACCTACCCGGCGGCGCCCGACGGCTGCTCCAGGTGGCGGACGGGTACGTCGCCACTATCGTGAGCGGCAAGGTCACGCGGCGCGACGGCCACGACACCGGTGCCCGACCAGGAGCCCTGGTGCGCGGCTCGCAGGCTGCGTGAGGCCGGCCGTGGGCACCGTCTCTGTCATCGCCACCCTCACCGTCAAGGACGGAACGGGCGACACGCTTCTCGCTGCCTTCGACGAGTTCTGGCCGAGTCTCGAACGCGAGCCCGGCACGAAGCAGTACATCCTGCACCGATCGACGACCAACCCGAATCTCTTCTTCGTCACCGAGCTCTACACCGACCAGGCTGCGTTCGAGGCGCACGCCGGCGGTGACGGCTTCGCCAAGCTCGGCGGGGCGCTCGGCGACTTCATCGAGTCGTTCGACCTCCAGATGGCCGAGCCGGTCAAGATCGCGGGAATCCAGCCGTGAGCACGCCGACTCGGTGACCGACGCCCGCTCGGGAATCGAGCGCATCGTCTACGGCTACGCGGAGCGGGTCGACGCCGGCGACTTCGTCGGGATGGCGGCGCTGTTCCGCCACGCGACCTACAAGGGTGGCGGACCCGACGACCCCGGCGTGGTCGGAGCCGAAGCCATGCTCGCCATCCAAGAGGGCATCATCCGCCGCTACCCCGACGGGACACCCCGCACGAAGCACGTCGTGACCAACCTCGTCATCGACGCCGACGAGGAGGCAGGCACCGCGTCGGCCCGCTCGTACTTTACCGTGCTCCAACAAGTCGACGAGTTCCCGCTCCAGGTCGTCGTCGCCGGCCGCTACCACGACCGCTTCGAACGCGCCGACGACGACTGGCGGCTCACCGAGCGGATCATCTTGTGCGACCTCATCGGCGACGTGAGCAAACACCTGGCGTTCGACCCGTTCCAGGCCCGCTAGTCCCGTGCTCCACGTCGAGGACGCCGAGCGCGTCCGCCTGGTCATCCTCGACCGTCCCGACGCACGCAACGCGCTCGACACCGAGCACTACCACGCGCTCGCCGACGCCCTCGAGGACGCCGCCGTCCGCTCCGACGTCGCCGTCGTGCTGATCACCGGCGTCGGCGCGGCGTTCTGTGCCGGCCAGGACCTCGCCGAGATGGGTCGCCTGGGCGACCCGGGCGACGCCACCGCCGTCGAGCGGGGCGCCCACGGCTTCACCCGCTTCGTCGGCTCGCTCGAGGCATTCCCCAAGCCGCTCATGGCGGCCGTCAACGGCGTGGCGGTCGGGCTCGGCGTGACGATGCTCCCCTACTGCGACGTCGTCCTCATCGCCGAGACCGCACGGCTGCGCACACCGTTCGCGAGCCTCGGCGTGGTGCCCGAAGCGGGCAGCAGCTTCACCCTCCCCACCGCGATGGGCTGGCAGGGCGCGGCCTACGCCCTCCTGACCGGGGCGTGGATCGACGCCGCCACGGCGAAGGCCACCGGGTTGGCGTGGCGGACGTGCGCGCCCGACCAGCTCCTCGAGGAGGCCCTCAGCACGGCTCGGACCATGGCCCGGCTCCCGATCGTCTCCCTGGTCGAGACGAAACGTCTCCTACGCACCGGCTGGACCGGCGCCGCCCGCTCGGCCCGGGCCCGGGAAGAGGAGGTGTTCGCGCGACTCACCGGCGCGCCCGCCAACCGCGAGGCGATCGCCGCGTTCTTCGAGAAACGCGAGCCGGACTTCGTGCACCTGCCACCCGACTAGAGTCGCCGACTCGGGACCTAAGGAGGCGTGATGGCCTGGAAAGTCGTCGTCGATTTCGACGTCTGCGAGAGCAACGCGATCTGCATGGCAGTCGCGCCGGAGGTCTTCGAGGTGCGCGACGACGACTTCCTCTACCTCCTCCAAGACGAACCGCCCGACGACCTGCGACCCAAGGTCGAGCAGGCGGTCCGCCAGTGTCCCAAGCAGGCGATCTCGATCGTCGAGGAGTAGGCACGAAACCGCCGGTCCGCTGAGCGTCAGCTCGTGCCCGACCAGCCGAACATCGTCGACGGGCACGGACCCGACGAGGCCTCCCCGCCCGGTCCGGAGCTGAGCCGCCTCGTCGACGCGCTGCGGCGAGCCACCGATCTGGTGGTCCGCCCCGGCGCACCCCCGGCGCGGCTCGTCGACGCCGCCGAGTCCGTCGAGGCCGCCGTCGCGACGCTGGAGGCGTCGACGGATCCCTGGCGGGTCTCGGTCCCGGCCCACCCCAGCTCGACGCTCGCGCCGCACCAGTACTTCCCCTTCAGCCCCATGATTGGTCTCTACAGCCCGTTGGCACCGCCGATCCGTTGCGAGCTGGACGGCGAGACGGTCGTCGGCCGTGGCGTCATGGGCGCCGCGTACGAGGGCCCACCCGGATGTGTCCACGGCGGCATCATCGCCGGGCTCTTCGACGAGATTCTCGGCGTCGCGAACATCGCGTCGGGGGCCGGGGCGATGACCGGGACGCTGACGATCGTCTACCGCAGCCCGACGCCGCTCTATACCGAGCTGCGCTTGGAGGGCCGCACCCTCGCGATCGACGGCCGCAAGGTCCGCACCGCCGGCACGCTGCACGCCGGGGATCGGCTGTGCGCCGAGGCGGATGGCGTCTTCATCCTGGTCGAGCACGAACGCTTCGCGACCCACACCCAGGCGCACGGGGGTGAGCCGGCCCGATGACCGAGCGGCGTGTCACCCTGGCCGGCCCCCTGAACTTCCGCGACGTCGGCGGCTACGAGACCAGCTCCGGGACGCCCGTCCCGTGGGGACGCGTGTTTCGCAGCGACTCGCTGCACCGCCTCACCGAGCTCGACGGTTCGAAGCTCCACGAGCTCGGAATTCGGACCGCGCTGGACTTCCGCGCCCACGACGAGCTGACCGAGATCGGCATCGGGCACCTCGGCGACCTCGAGATCCGCCACCTCCACCTGCCGACGACCGACCGGGCCCTCCACGTCGTCAAGCCGCGCCCCGACTGGACACCCCCCTCGTCGGCCGCCGAGGTGTACCTGAACATGATGGAGCACGGCGCGGCCGCCTACGCGGCCGCGCTCCACGCGCTCGCCGAACCCGAGAACCTGCCCGCCGTGTTCTTCTGCATGGCCGGCAAGGACCGCACCGGGGTGTTCTCCGCCGTGCTGCTCGGTCTGCTCGGCGTCGCCGACCGTGACATCGTCGCCGACTACGCCCTGACCCACGAGGTCATCGACGCGATCCACGAGCGCACCCGGGAAGCCCGGCCCGGCATCGACGAGGATGTCTGGAGCCGTCTCCCGCCGGACATCATCGGCGCCCACGCGGCCACGATGGAAGGCCTGCTGGGGCTGATTCATGACCGGTGGGGATCACTGGCCGGCTACGTCGACGCCATCGGCGTCGACGTAGCCACGGTGGCCCGACTGCGCACGTCGCTGCTCACGCCCTCCTGACTGACGACGTGGCCCAATCGCGCCTCCCCGCCGCCGTTCGGTCGCGGCGAGGTACGGTCCTGGGATGACGCGCTTTGGGCTCCAGCTTCCCAACTTCACCTTCGGGCTCCCCGACACCGACATGTTCGGCCGGGTCGTCGAGCTGGCGAGCGCCGGTGAAGACGGCGGCTTCGCCTCGCTGTGGGTGATGGACCATTTCTACCAACTGCCCGCGCTGGGCGGCGCCGACCAGCCCATGCTCGAGGCCTACACCCTCCTCGGGGCCCTCGCGGCGCGCACCAGCCGCGCCGAGCTCGGCGCCCTCGTCACCGGCGTCACGTACCGGAACCCCGCGTTGGTCGCCAAGAGCGTCACGACCCTCGACGTCATCTCAGGCGGGCGTGCCGTGCTCGGGATCGGCGCCGCGTGGCACGACCTCGAGCACGACGCGCTCGGCTTCGACTTCCCGGCCCCCCGCGAGCGCCTGGACCGCCTCGAGGAAGCGGTCCAGATCTGCCGAGCCCTGTTCACCGAGGACGCGCCCACCTTCGACGGTCGCTACTACCAGCTCCGCGCCGCCCGCAACGTCCCCCGGCCGCTCCGACCCGGCGGGCCGCCCATCATGATCGGGGGCGGCGGCGAACGCCGTACCTTGCGGCTGGTGGCCCAATACGCCGACCGCTGCAACGTGTCGGGTGACCTCGACACGGTCCGCCACAAGCTCGACGTGCTGCGCGGCCACTGCGCGGCGGTGGGGCGCGACCCGACGAGCGTCACCACGACCCGGCTCGGGTCCCTGTTCCTCGCCGCCACCGCGGCGGAAGCAGATCAGACCCGAGAAGCGCTCGCCGGCCTCGCCGGGCCCGAGTTCGTCGCCGCGTCGACGGTCGGCACCGAGGACGAAGTCGTCGAGCAGGTCGGCGCTCTCCTCGACGCCGGGATCGAGGAGCCCATCTTCAACCTGCCGTTCGCCGATCCGGCGGCGGTGCGCCGGGCGGGGGAGCTGCTCACCGGCCGGTTCGGCGCCGCCTGACGGGCTGGATCCGGCGACCGATTGGTGTCAGATCGCCCGTTCCTGGTCGGCCCAGTACGGGTCCCGCAGTTTGCGCTTGTAGAGCTTGCCGTTGGGGTCGCGCGGCATGTCGTCGGTGAAGTCGATCGAGCGGGGCGTCTTGTACTTGGCGAGCTTGTCGACCGACCATTCGAGAATGTCGGCTTCGAGCTCGGGTCCGCCGTTTGCTCCGTCGATCGGTTCGACGACCGCCTTGACCTCCTCGCCCCAGTCGGGGTGGGGGATCCCGAACACCGCGACGTCGGCGACTTGGGGATGCATGATCAGCACACTCTCGATCTCGGCCGGGTAGATGTTGGCGCCCCCCGAGATGATCATGTCGGTCTTGCGGTCCCGGAGGAACAACCAGCCGTCCTCGTCGAGGACGCCGACGTCGCCGACGGTGAAGAACCGGCCTTGGCGGCTCTTGTCGGTCTTGTCCTTGTCCTTGAAGTATTCGAAGTTGCCGGTCTGCATGTGCATGTAGACGGTGCCGACCTCGCCGGGCGGCAGCTCGTTGCCGTCATCGTCGAGGATCACGACCTCGGCGATCGGCCACGCCCGTCCCACCGTGCCCGGATGCTCGAGCCAGTCCTTGGCGAACACCAGCGTGCCGCCACCCTCGCTGGCCGCGTAGTACTCGTCGATCACCGGACCCCACCATTCGATCATCGCTCGTTTGACGTCGGGAGGGCACGGCGCGGCGGCGTGGACCATGTGACGCAGCGACGACACGTCGTAGTGGGCGCGCGCGTCGTCGCCCAGCGTGAGGAGGCGCACGAACTGGGTGGGGACCATGTGGGTGTTGGTCACCCGGTACTTGTCGATCAGCTCGAGCATTCCTTCGGGGGTCCATTTGTCCATCACGACCACGGTGTGGCCAATGTTGATGGCACCGCCGGCGAAGACGAGCACCGCGGTGTGGTACAGCGGCGACCCGCAGATGTGCACGTTGTCGTCGAAGGGCTGCAGCCCGAAGAGGAACAGCATCCCGCCGAAGCCGCCCGCCATCGCCTCGGGTGACACCCCGGGCAGCGGGCGGCGCACACCCTTCGGGCGTCCCGTGGTGCCCGAGGTGTAGTTCATCACCGCGCCGGTGGTGCGATCCTCGGGGAGGCTGGTCGGCTGGCCCCGCTTCACCTCGTCGTAGGTGCGAAAGCCGGGAATCTCGCCGCCCACCGCGATCCGACCCGCGGCCGGGAAATCGATCTCGTCGGCGGCGGCCCGGGCCGACTCGGCGAAGCGGGCGTGTGCCACGAACGCCTTGGCTTCACAATCCTGGACGATGTAGGCGATCTCGGGGCCGACCAGATGCCAGTTGATCGGCACCAGGTAGAAGCCGGCTTGCAGTACCGCCAAGTACAGCTCGAACACCTCGCGCGAGTTCGGGAGGAGCATCGCGACCGCGTCGCCCTGCTGGAGGCCCATGGCGCGCAGCCCGTGCACGACCTGGTTGGTGCTGGCGAGCAGCTCGCCCGCGCTGACCTCACCCCCCTCGGGGTCCACGAGCGCCAGATGGTCGGGGCGGGCCGCGGCGATCGACCAGAAGCCGAGCGGCGGTGCCTCGGTCGCGGCGGGGGCGGCGTCACTCACGGGCTCTCCTTGGCAGTCATGGGGACGACGACAGGGCCGGGTCGCCCGACTCGGCGAGGCGCTTGGCCCACCGGTAGTCGGGCTTGCCGACCGCAGTGCGGGGAATCTCGTCGGTGAGCTGGACCTGGCGAGGCACCTTGTACCCGGCGAGCTTCGTGCGACAGAACACCTGCAGGTCCTCCAGGGACGGGCGGGCCGCCGCCCGGGGCGTCACGATGGCGGCGACGCGCTCCACGAGGCGGTCGTCGGAGATGCCGACCACGACCGCGTCGAGAACCTCGGGGTGTGCCTTCAGCGCCGCCTCCACCTCTTCGGGGTACACCTTCTCGCCGCCGGTGTTGATGCAGCCCGACCCGCGCCCGAGCAGGTTCAGGGTGCCGTCGGCCTCGATCGTCGCGTTGTCGCCCGGCACGACCCACCGGACCCCGTCAGCATCGGTGACGAAGGTGGCCGCGGTCTTCTCCTCGTCTTTGTAGTAGGCGAGCGGGATGTGGCCTCGGCGGGCCAGGCGCCCGACCTGCCCCGATCCGGGCTCGACGCGGCGCCCGTGCTCGTCGAGGACCGTGACGAACTCGCCGATCGTGAAGCGGGGCCCGGCGGCCGGCCCGTTGAAGTCGCGCACGGTGCCCGCCGCTCCCGTCTCCGACGCGCCGAACGAGTCGCTGACCATGACCCCCGGGACTCGAGCTCGTAGCTCCTCCTTCACCGCCTTCGAGAGGATCGCGCCGCCCGACCCGATCCCGGCCAGCGCCGACAGGTCGTAGCTCGCGCCTGGCGCGGCGAGCGCGTCGGCGAGGGGTCGGGCCATCGCGTCGCCCACGACCATGATCGAGTTCGCTCGCTCCTGCTCGGCGAGGCGCAGGACCGCCGCGCCGTCGTAGTGGCGGGCGCAGTTCAGCACCACCGTGTTGCCGCCATAGAAGCTGATGAACGTCACCCACTGGCCGCCGCCGTGCATCATCGGAGCGTTCACGACGCCGACCGTCTGGGCGCCGTCGGGCGATACCCGCCCGGCCAGCTCCTCGGGCGTCTGGATCGGCGGCTGGCCGAACCCACCACCGCCGAGCGCGGCGAAGAAGATGTCCTCGCTGCGCCACACGACTCCCTTCGGAAGGCCCGTGGTGCCCCCGGTGTAGAGGATGTAGGGGTCGTCGCCGGAGCGAGCCTCGAAGTCGCGGGCCAGGCTCGCCGCGCCCAGCGCCTCCTCGTACGAGACGGCGCCGAGCGCGGCGACCGCCGCGGCCGACTCGGCGTCGTCGCTGCCGTCGTCGAGGACGACGAAGTGGCGCAGGGCCGGCGCACCGCGGCGCGCCGCGAGGAGCCGGGGGGCAAACGCCCGCTCGAAGATCACCGCGACCGCATCGGAGTTCTCGAGCAGGTACGCCAGCTCGTCGGGGACGTAGCGGTAGTTGACGTTGATTACCGCGCCACGGGCCTTGTAGATCCCGAGCTCGGCCTCGAGCCACTCGGCCCGGTTCCACGCGTAGACGGCGACGTGCTCGCCGCCGGCGATCCCCGCCGCGAGGAGATGGTGGGCGACCCGGCTCGCCCGCTCGTCGAGCTCGCGGTAGGTGCGGCGCTCGCCGCCCGCCACGAGCGCCAGCCGGTCGGGCACGGTGGTGGCCACGATCTCGAAGAGGTCGGCGAGGTTGAACTCCATCGGAGCCGCAGTAGAACACGTTCTTGTCCGGCCCGGCAAGGGTGGGCGGCACGCGACGCCTCGCGCGCGACGCGGAGCAGCTCTTCCGGCGGGCGGTCCGGGCGGGCTCGACGTTAGGCGAGCTCGGTCACCCGGGTCACGCGCGGCGGAGGAGCGAGTTGACCTTGGAGATCAGCCACGGTCGGCGGCCGTACACGACCACCTGGCCGGTCAGCGCCGCCTTCCACGCGGGGAGGCGGCCGTAGCCCGACAGGTTCCAGGCGGTCGGGGCCGCCGAGACCCGGCAGTCCGGCCGGGCCGCGGCGCCCTCCACGACCGTGAGGGTCCCGTCGTCGAAGCTCCAGGTCATCACGGGGCCGCCGCGCAGGGCGATTCGATAGGTGATCCTCACCCCGGCGGCGTGGACCGGGTCCACGAAGGCGGGCAGGACCGCGCTCAGCCCGCGGACGGCGACGACCGAATCGGGGCCCGCGATCGGCCACGCCTGGCCCACGGTCGTCGCGAGGTCCCAGCCGTGGATGAGGACATCGTTGGCCACCATCGCCGTGATCGACGCGACGGGGACCGTGAGTCCCGCATGCCACGCCAGGGCCTCGCCGGCGTGCGCCGCCCAGACCGCGCCGAGTCCCGGTGCCACCTGGTCGATCGCGTCCGCCACCCGCCGCGGGTCGCGCTCCGGCGTCGCGGCCAGCAGCGCGGCGTTGTGGTCGTCGCCGTGCTCGAGGTCGGGCCAGATCGGGGGCCCGCCGCCGGCCAGGTCGCGATAGCCCCGGAGAATGCCCAGCACGTGCGCGCCGGTCTCGCTGATCGTCCAGTCGAGGTGTCGTACCCGTTGAGACCCGTCGCTCACGGTGCGCAGCTGGCGACTGAAGCGCGTCGTCGCGCGCTGGAACATGTCCAGCGCGTCGCCGATTGGCGGTCCATCCATCGCCGAGCCCGGCGCGTGTCGCATGCCGTCGACAGTCTGACACTCGCCGGCGAATCGAAACCCGCGACGCGGGCCGCGGCCGCCGTGACGCGGCGACCCAGCCGACCACTCGCCGGGTGTCCACGCCGTACCGGTCTCGACGCGGGCCATCGCGATCGGAACCGACCGGGCGTAAGGTTCTCGCACCGGGCAGTACCGCGGCGCGCGCCGATGCCCGGGCGAGTCCTTCGCCCGACCGGGTGACGCAGACGATGAGGCTCGGCGGTCACGATCGCTGAGTCGGAGGAACGACCGTGACGACTCAGACCGCCGGGCTCCTCACCGGCCGGACCGCGATCGTGTCGGGCGTCGGCCCCGGCCTCGGGCGCTCGATCGCGCTCGGCCTGGCCGACGCGGGCGCCGATGTCGCGCTCGCCGCTCGTCGGGTTGACACGATCGACGCGGTCGCCGCCGAGGTGGAATCGAGAGGGCGGCGAGCGTGCATCGTCCCGACCGACGTCACCGACCAGGCGGACTGCCGTCGCCTGGCGGAGATGACGAACACCGCCCTGGGCCGAGTCGACATCCTGGTCAACAACGCCTTCACCGAGGAGGACTGGCGCGAGCCGTTCGACGGCTTCGACCCGACCCGGTGGCGGGCGCCGATGGAGGTCAACTGCTTCGGCGCCCTGCAGCTGAGCCAAGCCGTGGTGCCGTATCTGCGTGCCGCCGGCGGGGGCTCGATCGTGATGATCACCACGCTCTCGGTGAAGAACCCGGTTCCGCTGCTCGCCGGGTACGCGGCGTCGAAGCGGGCGCTCACCACCGCGGCGCAGGTACTGGCCCAAGAGCTCGGGCCGGACGGCATCCGCGTGAACTGTGTGGCTCCCGGACATATTCGCGGCGGGTCCCTCGACGAGTACTTCGCCTGGATCGCGGAGCGACGGGGTGTCGAGGTGGAGGAGGTAGCGGGCGAGATCGCGTCGATGAACGCCCTGCCCCACCTAGCGACGCCGGACGAGATCGCCGGCGCGGTGCTGTTCTTTGCCAGTGACCTGTCACGGATGGTCACCGGCCAGGCCCTCGACGTGAACTGTGGGCGGACGCTGGGATGAGCCGCCCTCCCCGAGAAACCCGATGACCACGACCCCGACGCCGGTGCTGCTCGACGGCAAGGTCGGAATCGTGTCGGGCGTCGGCCCCGGGCTCGGTCGGTCGGTCGCGATCGCGTTCGCACGGGCCGGCGCCGCCGTCGTCCTCGGGGCCCGCACCGAGTCGTACCTTGCCGAGGTCCAGGCCAGCGTTGAAGACCTCGGCGGTCGAGCGCTCGGCGTCGTCACCGACATCACCGATCCGGATCAGTGCGACCGTCTCGCCCGGGCCGCGGTCGACGCGTTCGGACGGCTCGACGTCGTCGTCCACAACGCCGCCGCGCCCGATGTGGCGCAGCCATTCGCGACGGTGGACCTGGACGAGTGGCGCCACCAGATGGACGTCAACCTGTTCGGGGCGCTGCAGCTCACCCACTCGGCGATCCCGTTCCTGGGGAAGTCCGGCGGTGGATCGATCGTGTTCGTGAACTCCATGATCGTGCGCAAGATCCTGCCCAACCAGGGTGGCTACGCGACGTCCAAAGCCGCGCTGCTGAGCGCCGCCCACGTCCTGGCCCGGGAGCTGGGTCCCCAGCACATCCGCGTTAACTCGGTCGTCCCGGGGTGGCTGTGGGGGCCGTCGGTTGAGCGGGTGCTGCGCCGACGGGCTCGTGACCAGGGCTCGTCGGTCGAGGAGCAGGCCGCCGAGCTGACCGACCAGATCCCGCTCGGCGTCATCCCGTCCAGTGACGACGCCGCGAACGCGGTGGTGTTCTTCGCCTCCGACCTGTCATCGGTGATCACCGGCCAGTCGCTCGACGTCAACGGCGGTGAGGTCTTCCACTGAGCGTCGCCGCGACCGAGGCCGCGCTCGACGTCGCCGCCGCCCACTCGGGTGCCACGGCGGGTGTCGACGGGCCGACGATCCTGCGCGAACGCATGCAGATCCTTGGTGTGGCGCCGACCGGGACGGTGTCCGCCGGCGGGTCGTGTCGGCTCCTCCCCGCCGGCGACGGGACCTGGGTCGCGATCAACCTGGCGCGGCGTGACGACGTCGAGCTCCTCGCGGCGTGGATGGGGCACCCCTGGGACGGGCCGCCCTGGGACGCGGTGGGCGCCTCGCTGCGGACGCGCCCGGGGCGTGCCGCGGTCGAGCGCGCCCAGTTGCTCGGGATCCCCGCCGCGGCCGCCGGCCCGCCCCCGAACATCCCGTTGCCGTCCGCGCGCGTGGGGGGTCGCCGCGCTCGGGAGGCCCGACTGCTCGTCGACCTGTCATCGCTGTGGGCCGGCCCGCTCTGTGCGCGCCTGGTCGGCGACGCGGCCGGCCTCTCGGTCGTGAAGGTCGAGGATGAGCGGCGACCCGACGGTGCACGAGCGGGACCACCGACGTTCTGGGAGCGGTTGAACCACGACAAGGAGCACCTCATCCTCGACCTCGCCGCCCCGACGGGGCGAGCTCGCCTGGGCCAGCTCGTCGCCGAGGCCGACGTCGTGGTCACCTCGGGGCGCCCGCGCGCCCTGGCCGGGCTGGGCCTCGACCCGGCCGCCCACGCGGCGGCGGGCGGCGTCTGGGTGGCGATCACCGGATACGGACTCGACGGTCCCCAGCGCGACTGGGTGGCGTTCGGCGACGACGCCGCGGTCGCCGGAGGCGCCGCGGTGGTGGCCGGCGGCGAGGCCGCGCCCGTCTTCGTCCTCGACGCGGTGGCGGACCCGCTGGGCGGGCTCCACGGCGCGGCGGGGGCGCTCGACGCGCTCGCGGCACGACGCGGGGCGGTGCTCGACGTGGGCTTGCGCGACGTCGTCGCGGCTGCACTCCAGCACCCGCACTACGCTGCCTCCATCAACCAGGAGGTCACGTGATGGCCCGACTCGAGCTTCCCGCGGGTGACCAGCCCGAGATCGTCCGGGCGTGGGCGCTGCGACCCGAGATGGGGGAGGCCGTCCAACGCCTCTCGTACGCGGTGTACTCGCAGAGTGCGCTGCCGGCGCGGGTGCGCGAAGCAGCTCGCATGAGGATCGCGCACATCAACGACTGCGCGGTCTGCCGGGGATGGCGAATCCCCGAGTTCGCGGACCAGGGTGTGAACGAGGAGCTGTACGCCCACGTCGAGGACCCCGACACGGGGGACTACTCGGCCCAAGAGCGGCTCGCGATCGAGTACGCCGAGCGCTTCGCGCTCGACCACCGGTCCCTCGACGACATGTTTTTCAGCCGGCTCCGTGAGCACTTCACCGATCCCGAGATCCTGGACCTCGGGATCTGCGTCGCGGAGTGGCTCGGCTTCGGTCGCCTCACCATGGTCCTCGACCTTGACGAGGCCTGCGCCGTCCGCCCGCGCGCCGCGGTGTGACGACCCTCACCGAGGTCGATCTCTGCGGCCTCGACACGTTCGCCGACGGGCCACCCCTCGACGTCTTCGCGCGCTTGCGGGCCGAGGCGCCCGTGTGCTTCCTCCCCGAGCCTGACGGCCCCGGCTTCTGGGGTGTGTTCGACTACAGCGACGTCGTGACCGTCTCCCGACACCCCCAGCAGTTCGGGTCGAACCCGAACACCATGATCCATGACCCCGACGGCGGCGACGGCGGCGCGGGAGCCCTCATGCTCAACCAGGACCCGCCGCACCACACCCAGCTTCGCAAGCTCGTGAACCGCGGGTTTACGCCCCGCCAGGTGTCGCTGCTCGAGCCCCGGGTCCGCGCCATCGTCGACCGGCTCCTCACCGACGCCGCGGCGCAAGGCCACTTCGACCTGGTGAGCGACGTCGCGGTCGAGCTGCCCCTCCAGGTCATCGCCGAGCTGGTCGGCGTCCCCGAGGACGACCGCCACACGGTGTTCGCCTTGACCGAGCGGTCCATGGGCCTCGACGAGTCTGGGCATGCCACCAGCGAGGCCGAGGCCCGGGCCGCGATCGCCGAGATGTTCGCCTACGCCGACCGGCTCATCGCCTCGCGCGCCGGCGGCGACGGCGACGATCTCCTCAGCGTGCTCCTGGCCGCCGAAGTCGACGGTGAACGGCTGAGCCAAGCCGACGTCGACCTGTTCTTCTTGCTGCTGATGAACGCGGGCAGCGAGACCACCCGCAACCTCATCACCGGCGGGACCCTGACCCTGTTCGAGCATCCCGACCAGCACGCGCGGCTGCGGGCCGACCCGACCCTCCTGCCCAGCGCGGTGGAGGAGATGCTCCGGTTCGTCACCCCGGTCATCCACTTCCGGCGCACGGCCCGCGAGGACCTCTCGCTGGGCGGTCAGGCCATCTCGGCGGGCGACAAGGTGGTCATCTGGTACTCGTCGGCGAACCGCGACGAGGCCCAGTTCCCCGACGCCGACCGCTTCGACGTGGCGCGCACGCCAAACGACCACGTCGCCTTCGGCGGCGGCGGCCCCCATTTCTGCCTCGGCGCCGGTCTGGCCCGGCTCGAGGCGCGGGTCCTCTTCGAAGGCCTCCTCGAACGCCTCCCGGATCTCCGCCCCGACGGCCCGGTCCGGCGCGTGCCGTCGAACTTCATCAACGGGATCAGGTCGCTGCCGGTGGCGGCGGCCTGAACACCTCCCCGGGCACCGGCCGGGGCCCGCGGTACAGAATCCAGAACCGCCGGCGCGCAAACCGCCAGACCCCCTCGTCGCGGACCACGAGGTCGTCGTAGCACCCGAGCAGCTCCTCGCCGTAGCCGGTGCGGGCGCGTTGGGTCTCTCGCACGTACCACCGTGCCGTCGCGGCCGGGTCGCTCACGTCAACCCAGCCAAACATCGGCTCTTGGATGCACAGCTCGAGCTTGGCGCGCTGGCTGGCGAACTCGCGTCGCAGCGCGTCGAGACCTCGGACCGGCCCGAGGCCCGGAACCTCCCACACGCCGTCGTCACGCCAACACGCGCACCACGCGTCGACGTCCGCGCGGGCGACCGCGTCGCACAAGCGCGCCATGAGGTCACGCACGGCCTGATCCGGGTCCACAACCGGATGCTACGGTCCCGGCGGTGGGCGCGCTGGGCGGTCGGGTCGCGGTCATCACCGGCGCCGATCAACCGCTCGGTCGCGGTCTGGCGCTCGCGCTCGGAGACGCGGGGGCCGGCGTCGCGCTCGTGGGCGACGCGGGTGCGCTCGCGCCGCTGACCGCGGAGCTGGAGAGCCGGAACCGTCGCGCGGTGGCCGTGGAAGCGCGGGTGGGTGAGCGGGAGGCGCGCGAGCGTGCGTTCGCCACCGCCGCCGACGAGCTGGGGGGGCCGGTCCGGATCGTCGTGCACGCCGCCGTGCCCGCGGTGGCGTTCGAGCGGGTGGCGTTCGAGGACGTCGACGATGCCCGCTGGGACGCGGTCTGGGAGGGAACGATGACCGCGGCGCTGGCGGTGCTGCAGGCGTCGTTCACCCACCTCCGAGGCTCCGGCGGACGGGTGGTGTTCGTGACGCCGACCGTCTCGATGTCGGGCGCGCCGGGCCTGGTGGCGTACGCCGCGGCGATGGAGGGCCAGCGGCTCCTCGCGAAGTCGGCCGCCCGCCAATGGGGTCCGGACGGGATCACGGTGAACTGCCTGGCTCCCGCGCCCGAGCACGTCCCGATCGGCGTGGCGAGCAGCGAGGTGTCGCTCGCCCCACCCGCGCTCGGCGGCCCCGGCGACGCCGAGACCGACCTCGGCCCCGTCGTGGTCTTCCTCGCCAGCGACGACGCCCACTTCCTCACCGGCGAGACGCTGTGCGCCGACGGCGGCGTCTGGATGGCGCCGTGACCGCCGACGCGCCGCTGGCCGGCCGCACCGCGATCGTGACCGGCGCCGGCCAAGGTGTCGGTCGTGGCATCGCGGCCGCGCTCGCCCGCCGGGGGGCTCGGGTCGTCCTGGCGGCCCGACGAGCCGAGACCGGCGAACCGGCCGCCCAGGAGATCCGCGACCGGGGTGGCGACGCGCGCTGCATCGTCACCGACATCACCCGCCGCGAGGACGTGGAACGGTGCGTGGCCAGCACCGTCGAGCACTACGGCGGACTTGAGATCATGGTCCACAACGCCTTTCAGGGCGGCCGGCTGCACCGGCTCGAAGACGTCGACGCGGCACTCTGGGCGACGAACTCCCGCACCGCGGTCTGGGGCTCGTACTACAGCGCCCGCTTTGCCGCGCCCCACCTGCGGCGCGCCGGCACCCGGGGCCGGCTGCTCCTCATCACCTCACCGGCCGGGGTGGAGGGCAGCGTGAATATCCCGGTCTACGCGCCGGTGAAAGCCGCGCAGCGGGCGATCGCCAAGAGCCTGGCCCGCGAATGGGGCCCGCACGGGATCACCGTGAACTGCGTCGCGCCGGTCGCGGAGACCCCCGCACTCGCGGGTGCGTTCGCGGCCAACCCGGTGCTCAAGGAACGCGTCGAGGCGAGGACCGCGCTGGGCCGGGTCGGCGACGCCGAACGGGACGTGGGTGCGGTTGCCGCCTTCCTGGCCAGCGACGACGCCAGCTACGTCACCGGCCAGACCATCGTCTGCGATGGCGGTAGTTTCCTGGGTCTGTGACCGACCCGAGCAGCTGGCTGCCCGACACCGCGCCCGGCGCCACCCCGCTGGAGCGGGTCTTCGGCCTCCGGCCCGATCTCTACGACCCGTTCCGCGATTTCTACTCCCTGTTTTGGACCCGCGGGCTGCTCGACCCGGTGGTCCTCGAGTTGTGCCGGCTGCGGGTCGCCCAGCTGGTGGGCAACGAGAGCGAGCAGCGCGTCCGGTACCGCCCCGCGCTCGACGCCGGGCTCGACGAGGACCAGGTCGCCGCGCTCCGGTCGTGGCCGCACGCGGCGGCGTTCACCGACGCGCAGCGTGCCGCGCTCAGCTTCGCGGAGCAGTTCGTGATCGATCCTCACGGGATCGACAACGAGCTGCGCGACCAGGTCGCGGACCACTTCACGGTGCCGGGCCTGGTGGCGCTCTGCGAGGTCTTGGCGCTGTTCGAGGGATTCTGCCGGTTCCGGACCATCCTGGATGTGCCCGCCCCGCCGAGCGTGACGATCGTCGCCGGCCCGATGCCCGACGCGGCGTTGACCTGATCGGAGTCTCGATGAGCACCAGCCGCCACCCGCTGCGAGGCGACGTCTTGGGCGAGCAGCCCGAGGCGATGGCCGCCTTCTGGCGCCTCTACGGCCTGCTGTGGAGTCACGGCACGGTCGACCAGTCGATCAAGGAGATCGCCCGCCTCCGCAACGCTCGCACCACCGACTGCGCGTACTGCCGCAACGTCCGCTTCGCGGGGGCCCGCGACGACGGCCTGACCGAGGACCGCGTCGCGCTCATCGAGGACGGATACGAGACGAGCACACTCACCGAACGCGAGAAGGCAGTCATCCGCTACGTCGACACGTTCCTGCACGACCCGGCCGGTCTCACCGACACCCAACGCGCCGAGCTGCTCGAGCACTTCACGCCCGGCCAGCTCGTCGAGCTCACCGCCGGTGTCGCCCTGTTCCTGGGCTTCTCGAAGATCGCGGTGGCGCTCGGCCCGCCGCCGGGCATGCCGACCCTGGTGGTCCCAACCCCCGACTGGGCGCCGGGAGAGGCTCAGCCGTAGATCGTCACTGCCTGCGCTCGACGCCGGCGACGCTCGCACCGAGGAAGCTCTCCTCGGGCCACCCGCTCGACATTCACCGGGGTCGGGTCAGGTCCGCCCGCACGGCGCGTCGCAGGATCTTGCCGGTCGCGGTGTGTGGCAGCTCGTCGGTCACCACGACGACCTCGGGGGTCTTCAACGAGCCGAGATGGGACCGCACGAACGATCGCACCGCATCGACGTCGACCGGCACGCCGGGTCGGCCCACGATCATGGCGCCGACCCGCTCGCCCCATTCCTCGTCGGGGACGCCGACGACCGCGGCGTGCGCGACGGTGGGATGGCGCAGCAGCGTGTCCTCGATCTCGGCGGGCGCGAGGTTCTCGCCGCCCCGGATGATGGTGTCGTCACCGCGGCCCTCCACGAACACGTACCCCTCGGCGTCGATCGACCCGCGGTCTCCGGTGTGGAGCCAGCCCGCCTGGTCGCGCTGGGAGGCGCGCCCGAGATACTCGCCCGAGACCTGGTCGCCGCGGACCTGGATCTCGCCGTCGGTGACGCGCAGCTCGACGCCGGGGACGGGTCGGCCGACGGACCCCAGCCGGGCTCGGACCGCGGGTTCGGGGCTGGCGTGGGCGACGCGGTGCTCGTCGGGCCCCAGCACGCAGACGGTGCTGCTGGTCTCGGTGAGCCCGTACGCGTTCACGAACCCGGTGTCGGGGAAGAGCGCGAGGGCCCGTTCGAGGATCGGCGTCGGCATGCGCGAACCGCCGTAGGCGAGGTGCTGCAGCGTCGGCACTCTCGCCGCCGGGTCTGACTCCATGGCCGTCACGATGCGGGCCAGCATCGTCGGCACGACGAAGGCGTGGGTCACTTCCTCAGCGCGGGCGACGTCGAGCCACGCCTCGGGCGAGAAATGGGGGAGCGGCACGACGCGGCGGCCGGCGTAGGTCGAGGAGAGCAGCGCTGCCACCCCGGCGACGTGGAACGGCGGGACGGCCACGAGGACCGCCTCGTGCTCGTCGGCGGCGCCGAACTCCACCGTGTTGAAGATGTAGGCCGTGAGCTGGTCGTGGCTGAGCGCGGCGGCCTTCGGTTCGGCCGTCGTGCCGCTGGTGAACAAGAGCACCGCCGGCTTCGACGGGCTGTCGAGCGGGGAGCGGCCGGGATCGGGAGCGAGGTCGAGCCATCCCTCGTCGGCTTCGACGGCCGGCGCCAGGCGGGCGAGCAGGGCGTCGCGTGTCTCGGTGGGGACGCGAAAGTTCAACGGTGCGTACGAGGCGCCGACCCAGGCCGCGCCGAACAGCGCGACGGGGACCAGCGGCGACGTCGCGCCGAGCAACGCGACCGTCCTCGTGTCGGACCCGAGGTGCGCGGCCACGCCGGTGGCGTGGTCGCGGAGGGCCGCGAACGTCAGACCGTCGGTGCGGGATCCGATGGCGACGCGCTCGCCGAACCCGTCGGCGGCCATCTCGAGTAGCAGGGCGACGTTCACGAGCCAGACTCCGCGATCTGCCGGCAGCGGGAGCGGAGCTGGGCGCGGGGGACCACCTCGTCGACCAGACCCCATCCCAACGCTGCCGCGGCCGAGATCGTACCGTCGTGGACCAGGAGCTCCAGGGTGCGGTGCCGGCCGATGCGGCGGGGCAGGGAGACGGTCCCGCCCGCCCCCGGGACCAGGCCGAGGCCCAGCTCGGGGAGCCCGAGGCGGGCGTCGTCGGCGGCCACGACGTGCGCGGCGAACGCGGGGAGCTCGACGCCGGCGCCGAGGCACGCGCCGTGGAGTCCGACCACGACCCGCTCGCCGTGCGCCGCGAGCCGCGCGGCGAGGGAGCGGCTCAGCCGGACCAGGTGCGCGGCCGCCGGGTCGGGGAAGGTGCCGAACTCGTCGAGGTCGCCGCCGGAGCAGAACGACGGCCCGTCACCGAGCAGCACGACCGGCCCCTCGCCGGCGAACGCCTCGCCGAGGGCGGCGTGCAGCTCGTCGCGGAGGCGCACGTCGAGCGCGTTGTGGCGCTCCGGACGGGTCAGGGTCACCTCGGTGACCCGGCCGTGGCGGTCGACCCGGACGCGTGGACCCGGATCGCGAGCCGCGGCCGGCTCGCCGCGAGCGGACCGCCACCCGAGGAACTCCGATCCGCCCTGCAGCATCGAGTAGGTCGTCGACTCGCGCACGAGCCCGTCCCACCAGTCTCCACCACCGCATCGCAGCAGCAGCGCGGCCGCGGTCGCGGCCCGCGGGGCGCGGGCGCAGCCGACCTGAGCCCGGCCCAACGCCGCGTCGTCGGCCAAAACGAGATCCACCGCGTCGGCGTGGGCCGAGTCGAGCGGGGCCCGCCCCGCGGTGACGAGGGGGACCCGGCGGAGCAGTTCGAGACCCGGCGGGTCGACGTCGCGGAGGCCGTCGACGACGAGCAGGGCCGGCGAGCCGAGCGTGTCGGCGAGGGCCGCGTCGAGCCCGTCCGGGCCGCCGCTCAGGAGCCGAGCGTCGAGCACGACGACCGGCAGGCTCCCGTCCGTCAGTCCGACGACGGCAACGGCTTGGCCTGGGCGACCTCCATCACCTGCTCGTGGCAGAGGAGCTTGCCGTCGCCGGCCTTGGTGACCAGCACGGTCGCCGCGCACACCGAGCACTGGTATCGCTTCCCGAGCAAGTTCGCCACGCCGGGTCCCTCAGCCCTCGCGGGCGGCCATGGGCTGCGCGCAGCACACCACGTCACCCTCGGCGGCCTTCACCACGATGATCTCGGTCCCGCAGCGCTCACAGCGCAGCCGAGCACCCACCGTGGTCGAAGCCATGCGGCCAGACTATCCCGGTGCTCGCCGACGACGACTTCCGTGACCTGACCCTGGAGGTGGCTGACCGTGTCGCGGTGGTGACGCTGACTCGCCCCGAGCGCCGCAACGCGTTCACCGGGGCCATGGGCGCCAGCCTCGGCCGGGCGTACCGCCGCTGCGACGAGGACGACGAGGTCCGCGCGGTCGTGGTCACCGGCGCCGGGGACGCCTTCTGCGCCGGTGCCGACCTGACCCCGGCGGCCGACACGTTCGCCACCCCCGCCACCGGGCCCGACCAGTTCACCTCCTCACCGGTGCGGCCGACCGCCTGGGAGATCCGCAAGCCGGTGGTCGCGGCCGTGAACGGACACGCCATCGGCATCGGGATGACCCTGGCGATGCAATGCGACCTGCGCATCCTCGCCCGAGGCGCCAAGTACGGGTTCGTCCACGTCCGACGGGGCGTCATCCCCGACGCCCACTCGCACTGGACCGTGCCCCGCGCGGTCGGGTTCGCCCGTGCCGCCGACCTGCTCCTCACCGGGCGGCACTTCACCGCCGAGGAAGCAGTCGAGATGGGGCTCGCCAACCGGGCCGTCGAGCCCGACCGGGTGCTGGCGACCGCGCTGGAGATCGCCCACGACCTCGCCCGGAACACCGCCCCGCTGTCCGTCGCGATCAGTAAGCGGCTGCTCTGGGCCAGCCCACCGTTCGACGCCGACGAGGCGGACCGGCTCGAGACCGCGATGCACCACCACCTGATGGGCCAAGCCGACGCCCGCGAGGGCGTCCTGGCCTTCCTCGAGCGGCGCGAGCCGCAGTGGTCCCTGTCGCCGACCCGCGACTGGCCCGCGGCCTGGTGAGCGCGCCGCCGCGCTAGCCGTCCAGTCCGAGGAGGCGCCGCGCGTTCTCGCGCAGGAATTTCGGCCAGACATGGTCGCGGAGCGGTACCTGGGGCAGCTGGTCGAAGATCGTCTCGTACGACAGCCCCATCGGGAAGTAGCCGGCGAAGCACACCTTCTCCGCACCGCGGGTGTTGGCGTAGTCGATGATCACCCGCGGGTAGTAGCGGGGCGCGAACGCGCTCGTCGAATAGTGCAACCCCGGCCACTTCAACATCAGCTTCACCGCGAGGTCCGCCCAGGGTTCGCCGCCGTGGCGCATCACCACGACGAGCTCGGGGAACTCGAAACAGACGCGATCGAGGCACTCGACCCGCTGGGGTGCGGCGGGGACGCGCGGGCCGGGCACGCCGACGGTGACGAACAGCGGGATGCCGAGCTCCACGCACGTGGCATAGAGCGGGAACCAGGCGGGCTCGTCGAGCGCCACCGGCGGGAACGCGCCGGCGGTGAACGCGGTGGCCGCCCGGACCCCGAGGTCCTCGACCGCGCCACGGAGCGTGCGGGTGGCGGCGACGCCGCCGTTCGGGTTCACCTCGCAGGCGGCGACGAACCGGTCGGTGTGGTCGCGCATCGCCCGGACCGCGACGTCGTTGGCGGCGTCGAACCCCACGAGCGCCCGCTCGACCCCGAACCGGTCCATCTCCCCGAGCACCGCGTCCAGCGGGTCGTCGGCGAACCGGGCCGCGGGCAGATTCCGGAACAGGTACGACGCCGGATGTTCGAACCCTTCGGACTCGCGGTCCTTGAGCTGGGGACCGAGCTGGTCGCGCCAGGTCTGGTCTCCCGGGGCCGGCGGCAGGGCGACCATGAGGTCCACGACGCCGACGTCGAACGGTGGAGACACCGCTTAGCCGAAGCTGCCCGGCGCCGGCCCGGGGGCCGGGAGTCCGAGCTGGTCGGCGAGCACCCGGGTGACCGCGTTGTTGGCCGCCATCTCCTCGGCCGCCTCGAGCGGCATGAGCCCGAACCCGGCGACGAGGGTGGCGATCCGCATCATGACCACCGCGAAGCGCAGCCCGGCGAACATCTCGTAGAACTCGAGGTCGCGTGCCGTTCGGCCGCTCGCTCGCTCGTACATGGTGACCATCTCGTCCCGGGTGGGGAATCCCTCGAGGCGGGGTGCGGGCATCCCCTCGTGGAAATGACGGTCCAAGAACAGCCACCACCCGAGGTCCATCATCGGGTCGGCGAGGGTGACCATCTCCCAGTCGAGCACCGCGGCGACCCGGTGATCGGGCCCGAAGAGCTGATTGTTGATCCGTGCGTCACCCCAGCACAACGTGATCTCGGGGTCGTGGTCGGGCGCGTGGGCCTGCACCCACTCGAGCGTGGCCCGGGATACCGCCGACGCGGGGAAGCCGGCGTCGGCTTGCGCCCACTCGTAGGAGCGCTCGTAGTAGCGCAGCTGCTGCTCGAACCCGAGCTGCCCGTACTGCGGCTTGCTCAAGACCTCGAGGCCGAGTTCCCGCCAGTCCACGCCGTGGATCGCGGCGAGGGCGCCCAGGCCGCTCTCGACCAAGACCCGACGCTCGGCGGGGGTCGACTCGTCGAGCAGCCAGCCCTGGAGCGTGTATGGCGGGTTGTCCGCCGGGACGCGCCCCGCCACCCGGCCCATCACGAAGAACGGCGCGCCGAGATACGACTCGTCCGCCTCGTACCACTGCACGGGCGGCACCGGAACGGTGCTGTGCGCACCCAGCGTGCGCAGCACGAGATACTGCTGCTCGAAGTCGGCCTCGAGGAACACCGTGTGCTGGGTCGGCTTGACACGCAGCACGAGCGACTGCCCGCCCGGCGTCCCGTCCTCGGACCACGACGCGTCGAACAGCAGCGTCTCGTTCGAGAAGCCGGTGAACGCCGGACCGCTGATCGGCCCGACCTCGACGTCGCTCAGTTCGGGCCGCTGCTTCGCCAGCCAGTCGGCGAGGATGCCGCGTGCCTGTTCAAGGTCGCGCTGCTCGGGTATCGGCATCGGGTGTCCCCCTTCAGATGAGCACGCCGGCGTCCTGGAGCTTGGCCACCGCGATGGCGTCGAAGCCCCAGTCGGCGAGCGTCTCTGCGGTCGCGACACCGGGATGCTCCGCCGGGCGCGGGTCGTCGAGTGTGGAACGCGAGAAGCGCGGCGCGGGTGCCGGTTGCGGCACCCCCTGCACGGTGCGGAACGCGGCGCGGGCTTCGTGGTGGGGGTGCGCGGGGGCCTCCACGGGGGTCAGGACCGGCGCCACGCAGGCGTCGAGCCCGGCGAAGCGCTCGACCCACTGGTCGCGGGTCCGCGTGGAGATCACGGCCGAGAATCGGGTTCGCAGCTCGGCCCAGCCGTGGGTGTCCATCTGGGCGGGCAGTTCGGTGCCGGTGAGGCCGAGTCCCTCGAGCAACGCGGCGTAGAACTGCGGCTCGATCGCCCCGAGCGCGAGCCATTTGCCGTCCGCGGTCTCGTAGACATCGTAGAACGGCGCGCCGGTGTCCAGCAGGTTCGTGCCGCGCTCACCCCACGCACCCGACGCGCGGGCGCCATAGAAGGGAGTCAGCATGAGCGCGGCGCCGTCGACCATGGCCGCATCGATGACTTGACCCTCGCCGGAACGCTCTCGCTCGTAGAGCGCGGCGGCGACGCCGAGCGCGAGGAGCATGCCGCCCCCCGCGAAGTCGGCCAGCAGGTTGATCGGCGCGGTGGGGGGTTGCCCGACTCGCCCGAGGGGCTCCAGCGCGCCGGACACCGCGAGGTAGTCGAGGTCATGGCCGGCCGCGCCGGCCAGCGGCCCGGACTGGCCCCAGCCGGTCAGGCGGCCGTAGATCAGGCGCGGGTTGCGGGCTCGACAGGCGTCGGGGCCGACGCCCAGACGTTCGGCGACGCCGGGGCGAAACACTTCGAAGGCGACGTCGGCGTGCTCGACGAGTCCCAGGAACGCCTCGACACCGTCGGGCGACTTGAGGTCGAGCCCCAGCGCTCGCTTCGACCGATTCATCGGGTTCGTCGCCGGCTGCTGGCGGTCGATCGCGCGGGCGGCTTCGACCCGATCGACGCGCAGCACCTGGGCGCCGAGGTCGGCGAGCACCATCCCGCAGAACGGGCCCGGGCCGAGCCCGACCAGCTCGACGACGCGTGTCCCCGCCAGCGGCCCGCTCATCGCGGGCCGGGCTCTCGGGGGTCCAGGCGGTCCCCCCGGGCGAGGACGAGGACGGCCTCGGCGCGGGCGGTGACCGCCTCGCCCGGCCCGAGCGTGGCGTGGGCTCGCAGCGTGCGCCCGCTGGCCGGCTCGGCCGTGGCGCACAGCCGAAGCTCACGCCCGAGGGGCGTCGGGGCGACGTAGCGGACGGTCAGGGTGCCGGTCATCGCGGGACGGCCTGCGACGCGCCCCGCGGCGATCCCGACCACCTGGTCGAACAGGGCCGCGATCCAGCCTCCGTGGGCGCGCTGCGGCATGCCCTCGTGGCGGGCGTCGAAGGTCACGGTGGCGTTGACGCCCTCGTCGGCGGTCACGAGTCGCAGCGGCGGCGCGCCGGGGTGCGAATCCCCGAGAAACGGGTGGCGCTCGACGATGACCGCGTCGAGGGTGGGGCCCAGCCCGCCCGTGCCGTCGTAACGGCTGGTGCCGGCGTGGGGCTCGAGCCGGGCGGCCACCGCGGCGAGGTCCGCCGCGGCTCGCTCGAGGACCTCCACCGGGGCGTGGCTCACCACCAGGGCCCCGATGACCCGGCGGGCGGCGTCGGCCGCCGCTCGGGACGCGCGCGTCGCCGCCGTGACCTCCCGGTCAGGGCCGGGGACGGGGAACGTGGCAGGGCTGGTCATCGGGACGAGGACCGATCCTAAACTGACGAGTAGTCACATCACCTGGAGCCGTCAGCGTGGCGGCGTTGGAGGCACCCGTGGGGAACCCCGTCATCGTCGAGGCCGTGCGCACCCCGATCGGCAAGCGCAACGGCTGGCTCTCGGGACTGAAGGCCACCGAGGTGCTCCGCCACGCGCTCCTCGAGGTCATCGACCGCTCGGGCATCGACCCGGCGATCGTCGACGAGGTCGTCGGCGGCTGTGTGACCCAGGCGGGCGAGCAGGGCTCGAACGTGACCCGCAACGCCTGGCTGAGCGCGGGCAACGACCGCCTGCCGTTCAGCACCGCGTGCACGAGCGTCGACGCCCAGTGCGGGTCCGCCCAGCAGGCCAACCACCTGGTCGCGGGCTTGGTCGCGGCAGGCGGCATCAACGTCGGGATCGCGTGCGGCGTGGAGCAGATGAGCCACGTGCCGCTCGGCTCGAACGTCGTGAACGGGCCCGGCCACTACAAGACCGAGCCGTGGCCCTACGACGACCCGCCCAACGGCCAGTTCGGCGCCGCGGAGCGCATCGCCGACAAGCGAGGCATCACCCGCGAGGACCTCGACGAGTGGGGCTTTCACTCGCAACGCAAAGCGAGGGTGGCCTGGGACGAGGGTCGCTTCGAGCGCGAGGTCGCCCCGATCGAGACGCCGACCCTCGGCGAGGACGGGACGCCGACCGGGGAGACCCAGACCATCTCGCGTGACCAGGGTCTGCGCGAGACGACCCTCGACGGTCTCGCCAAGCTCAAGGCCGTCTACGACGGCGCCCGCCACACCGCGGGGTCGTCGTCGCAGCTCTCCGACGGGGCGGCGGCGGTGCTGTGGATGGACGAGTCGGTGGCGCGGGGCTTGGGTTTGCGACCCCGGGCGCGGCTCGTGCACCAGCTCGTCACCGGAACCGACCCGTACTACCTGCTCGACGGCCCCGTCGACGCGACGGCCAAGATGCTGGACCGGTCCGGCATGGCGATGGCCGACTTCGATCTCTTCGAGATCAACGAGGCGTTCGCCGCCGTGGTGCTCTCCTGGGCCCAGGTGCACAAGCCGGACCTCGACCGGGTCAACGTCAACGGGGGCGCGATCGCGCTCGGCCATCCGGTCGGGTCGACCGGAGCCCGGCTGATCACGACCGCGCTGCACGAGCTCGAGCGCTCGGATCAGGAGCTGGCGTTCGTCACGATGTGCTGCGGCGGCTCGTTGGGGACCGCCAGCATTCTGCAGCGACTCTGAGTCGGGCGCGGCTCAGACCGCCAGGGTGGCACGCAGGAACGTGCCGGCGCGGGCCATGGCCTCGTCGGCGTCGGGCACGAGCTGCTCCATGCCCAAGAACCCGTGGATCATGCCGTCGAAGCGGTGCAGCTCGACGGGTACGTCGAAGCCGTCGAGGTGGCGCGCGTAGGCCTCGCCTTCGTCGCGCAGCGGGTCGTACTCGGCGGTGACGACCAGCGCGGGGGGGAGCCCGGCCAGGTCCGCGGCGCGTGACGGCGACGCGAACGGGTCGGCGGGGTCACCCTCGGGTCCTAGGTAGCAGTCCCAGAACCAGGCCATGTCGCGCTCGGTGAGCAGGTAGCCCTCGCTGTTGTCGCGGTACGAGTCGGTGTCGCGGGCCGCGTCGCACACGGGGTACACGAGCAGCTGCGCGGCGAGCCGAGGGCCGTTCACGCGGGCTCGCAACGCCACCGTGGCGGCGAGGTTGCCGCCCGCGCTGTCACCGGCGACGGCGAGACGGGTTGGGTCCCCGCCCACCTCCGCGGCGTGCTCGGCGAGCCACTGCGTCGCGGCGAAGCAGTCGTCGAGTGCCGCGGGGTACCGATGCTCGGGCGCGAGGCGGTACTCGACGCTCACCACGATCGCCCCGCTCGCGTCCGCGAGTCGCCGGCAGATGCCGTCGTGGGTGTCGATCCCCATGATCACCCAGCCGCCGCCGTGGAAGAACGCGACGACCGGGAGCGGCTCGGTGGTCTCGACCGGCGTGTAGACGCGGGCTGCCAACGGCCCGGCTGTGGTGTCGAGCTGACGGTCCTCGACCCGCGCCACTGGGCGTTTCGGGCCCTCGCCGGCGTGCACGAACTCGATCGCGTTCCGGCGGGCCTCGTCGAGGGGCTGGTCGCGCAGCGCGGGGACGCCGGCCCCGGACGCGGCGTCGAGCAGCGCTTGGATCGGCGCGGCGACCGGCATCAGAAATAGCTCCAGAAATCTTCGAGCGCGGCGGCGGTCTCGACGGGCCGTTCGGCGACGCTCCAGTGGCCGGCGTCGAGCTCCACGAAGGGTGCCGAGACCCGCTCGGCCGCGGCGCGCCCGTACGCGGGGGGCCCGTAGGTGTCGTGCGCGCCCCACAGCACCAGCGCGGGCGGCGTCACGACCCCCGGGGGCGGTGTCCATTCGGCGGCGACGTCGACCGCGGAGCGATACAGGCTGAGGATTGCCTGCTTCATCGCCTCGTCGGCGCGCCCGCCGGGTCGGGGTGGCCGGCGTCGCCCAGCGCGGCGGCGACCGCCTCGGGGGTCATGAGCTCCATGATCTGCTCGCCGACGCTCGGGGTCTGCCACTGCGTCGCCAGCTCGTGCCACCGGAACGCCTCGCTGATCGCGCCGTCGGCGAGGACCCAGCTGCGGATCAGCTCGGGACGGGTGGTCGCGACCCGCTGGGTGAAGATCGAGCCCCAGTCGTGCCCGACCAGATCGACGGGCTCACCGACTGCGACCAGCTGGTCGACCAGCCAGGCCGCGTACTCGTCCTTCGTGCAGCCAAAGCCGTTCGGGATCGGGCCACCGAATCCCGGCAGGCGCGGGCAGATCACGTCGTCGCGGCGGAGGCGCGCCACGACCGGGGTCCAGAGCTCTGGCGTGTCGGGCACCCCGTGGACGAGCACCGCGGGCATCGCTACTCCTCGTCGCGCAGCGTGTCGAGACGCGCGGTCGAGTCGACGAACTCCTCCATCAGGTCCAGGACCACGTCGCGCACGGGCCGGACGGTGTTCATGCGACCGACGATCTGACCGACTGGCATGCCCTGGAGCTCGTGCACCCCGTACTTGACGATGCGGCGCTGCGCCGGCGCGGTCGCCATGTACTGCAGCGGCATCGGCAGATAGCCCGGCGAATCGGGACGCTCCCACGCGTCGGTCCACTCGGTGCGTAGCTGGCGGGCCGGCTTCCCGCTGATCACCCGGGAGCGCACCGTGTCACGGGAGCCCGCCGCGGTGAGCTTCTCGAGCACCGCGGGTGCCGTGTCGCTCTCGGTCGTGGTGAGCCAGATCGACCCGGTCCACACCCCCTCGGCGCCCAGCGCGATCGCGGCGGCCATCTGGCGGCCCGAGCCGATGCCACCGGCTGCCAGGACGGGGACCCGGTCGCCGACCGCGTCGACGACCTCGGGCACCAGGACCATCGACGCCACGTCCCCGGTGTGTCCTCCGGCCTCGTAGCCCTGCGCCACGATCATGTCGACGCCTTGGTTCACCTGGCGCTCGGCTTGGGCGAGGCTCCCGACCAACGCGGCGACCTTGACGCCGTGCTCGTGCGCGAGGTCCACGATGTCCTTCGGCGGCGGCCCCAACGCGTTCACGAGCAGCTTGATCGGGTGCGCGAGCGAGATCTCCACCTGCGGGCGGGCACCCTCGTGCGTCCAGCCGAGCAGTCCGCTCCCCGCGTCGTCGTCATCGTCGAGCGGTGGGACGTCGTGCTCGGCGAGGACCCGCTCGATGAAGTCCTTGTGCTCCTGGGGGATCATGTCGGCAAGCTGGGACTCCATCCGATCCGGGTCCAGCTCACCCCCCGCGCCCGCGTAGCTGGCCGGCATCACGACGTCGACGCCGTAGGGTCGCCCGTCGACGTGCTCGTCGATCCACTGCAGCTCGAGTTCGAGCTGGTCGGGCGTGAACGCCAACGCGCCCAGCACGCCGAGCCCGCCCGCCTTGCTCACCGCGGCCACGACGTCACGACAGTGGCTGAACGCGAAGATGGGTAGATCCAGCCCGAACATCTCGGTCGCGCGGGTCCGCATGCGGTTCCTCCTTAGGCGGGCGTCGTCGCGCCCGTCGCGATGTCCTTCGCCCAGCGGTAGTCGGGCTTACCCGACGGTGACCGGACGACTTCCTCGACGAGGTGGAGCTCCCGGGGCACCTTGTAGCCGGCCAGGAGCTCACGGCAGTGGGCCTGAATGTCCTCGAGGGTCGGCGCGCGACCGGCGCGGGGTTGCACGAGTGCCACCACCCGCTGACCCCAGCGCTCGTCGGGTATGCCGACCACGGTGCAGTCGTACACGTCGGGTTGCGACTTGATCGCCGCCTCGACCTCCTCGGGGAAGATCTTCTCACCGCCCGAGTTGATGCTGACCGACCCACGCCCGAGCAGGACGATCCGCCCGTCCGCCTCGACGGTCGCGAAGTCGCCCGGGACCGAGTATCTCGTGCCGTCGGCGGCGGTCACGAAGGTCTGTGCCGATTTCTCGGGGTCCTTGTAGTACTCGACCGGTATGTTGCCCCGGCGGGCGAGCTTGCCGACGACGCCCGAGCCCGGTTCGACCGGTCGCAGATCGTCGTCGAGGACCACGCTGTCCAAGATGGCCTTCACGGTCGGCCCCCGGGTCGATTCGGTATCCGCGCGCTGGACCAGCGCGTAGCCGTTGGAGCCGGTCTCGGAGGCGCCGACCGCCTCGCTCATGATGACGTTCGGGAGCTGGTCGAGGAAGCTCTGCTTGACCGAGGGGGAGAACACCGCCGCGGTGCTCGAGATCGACACCAGCGACGACAAGTCGTAGGTGTCGCCGGACGCGGCGAGGGTCTCGGCGAGGGGGCGGCCCATCGCGTCGCCGGTGATCATGATGCTGTTGACCCCCTCGGATTCCACGAGGCGCCACACCCGATCCGGGTCGAACTTGCTCACCAGCACGATCCGGTTGCCTTGGAAGGCGCCGCCCATCACCGACCACTGCGAGGCGCCGTGCATCAGCGGCGCGATGGGGAGCATCGTGCCCGGCTGCCGCTCCCGGGCCCGGGCGACGAGATCGCCGGGGGCTTGCACCCGGGTGTTCGTCGTCGGGTCGATCCCGCCGCCGAGCGCGAAGAAGACGTCCTCGTGGCGCCACACGACACCCTTCGGCATGCCCGTCGTCCCGCCGGTGTAGAGGATGTAGATGTCGTCGGCCGAACGTGGCCCGAAGTCACGCACGGTCGACTGGCCGGCGAGGGCGTGCTCGTAGCCGACAGCGTCCGCTGAGGGGTAGGGGACGTCGGTGCCGTCCTCGACCACAATGACGTGGCGCAGGTCGCGCAGGTCGGGCAGCAGCGAGCCGACCAGGGGGGAGAACTCGCGCTGGTGGACCAGTGCCTTGAGGTCCGCGTTGGTCAAGAGGTAGTGCAGCTCGTCCTTGACGTAGCGGTAGTTGACATTGATCCACACCGCCCGCAGCTTGAACACGGCCCAGAGGGTCTCTACCCACTCCACGCTGTTGTACGCGTAAATCCCGACATGGTCGCCGGGCCCGATGCCCTGCGCGGCCAGGTGATGGGCCAGCTGGTTGGCCCGGGCCTCCATCTCGGCGTACGTCCGGCGCTTTCCGTTGGCCACCAGGTATTCACGGTCCGGGTAGGCGTCGACGGCGATCTCGAAGAGATTGGCAAGGTTGCATTCCATCGGGCGATGATTAGAACAGGTTCTCGTTCTGGTGGCAAGGGGGTGGGGTGTGGAGTTTCACGGAATGTCCCCACGGAATTTTCACGCGCTCTCACTTAGGGGGGCCTGGGAAAGATTTCACTGGTGACACCTCGTGCCACAGCCTGTGGTTCAGCTCGCGGCCGCGTGTGTCACGAACGCCGGACCGTGTGTAGGATCCGATCGGATTCGAGGCCTTCTCCGAAAATCAAAAGTCCGAGCGACGGAACGAACCAGTCCAGACTCGTGGGGGATCCAAAGCCCACATCGACCCTCAGGCCATTCACCGTGACGGGAGCGCCAGCTGGTGGCATTGCTCCCATCGTGCCATGGATGGTGACGTAGCTGGCGGCGTACTGGTAGGCGGGGCAGTGATAGGGCGTCTTGGGATACCCGAGCAGCAGTGCGCCGGGGGCACTCGTGTTGGGGCAGTTCGTGTTGTGCTTGACAGCCCAGCTCTTCGGAACCGAGATCGTGACCCCGTCGTAGCTGTAGGACTTCCAGCCCTTGGGGATCGAGACTGCACGAGCTTTGGCGGCCCTGCGGTCATCGGAACGTAGCTCGATTATGTGCGAGGACGTGGCGATGCCTCCGGACATCACGCCGGGACCGGTGGCGGGCGGGATCACCTCGACGTTGGGAGTCGCGGTGATTGCTGCGGCCGCGGGCACCTCTGCTGTGGATAGGCCAGCTGCAAGCAGGACGGCGATCACAACCAATCCACTCACAAGTCGCATTCGCAGCTCCTTCGTTCGCTCATGCCTGCGCATCTGACCGTGGTGACTGGCCAGCGTGAGGTATCCAGCCATTCTCCCTCCGGTATGACTCCCGGGACCCCAAGTCGGTTCGCGCAGGGCTCGAGGATCTCGAGCAGCATCGGGCGGTGCACTCTCTGCCAAACGAGCTCACACGCTATGGGCGAGGGGAATGGCCGCAACCCAACCGGCCCGCACCCGCCCCGCACGACCGGCCAGGGGGTACGCTCCCGGGAGTTCGGAAGCCACTCGGAAGCGCACGGGGAAGGAGGCACCATGGCCCAGGTCACCGTCTTCGTCGATGACGTCGTGCTCGGCCGGCTCCCCCCGCTGTGCATCAAGGAGGGGATCCCGACCGGGGACCGGCTCACCGTCCGTGACGCGTCGGGCGGACCGGGCTTCGGTGCGGCCTGGTTGCTGGTGTTGCTGGGACCGATCGGATGGTTCGTTCTCCTCTACCTTTCCCTGGCCGGCCGGGGTGGCGTGACGGGGAGACTCCCGTTCAGCGAGTTCGCCTACCGGCGACTGGTGGTGGCCCAACGGATGCAGACCGTCTGGATCGTCGCCGCCATCGTGGTCGGACTGTTGGCGTTCGTTGGCCTGGCCATTCACAGCCCGGCCTCCATGGCGGCCGCCATCGCCCTCGGTGCCGCGACCGTGGGTGCCGTGGTCAAAGTGGCTCTCCAGACGCGACAGGTGCGACGGGCGGAGGTCCATCTGGTGTTGGACGCGTCGCGCCGCTGGGTGACGATCCACGGCGTCCACCCGGACTTCGCCGCTGCGGTGGCCGATCGTCCCACCGCACCTTCGGACGTGTAGATGGCCACGTGACCTACGTGTCCGATCTGGAATCCGCCGCGGATGCGCGACTCCCTCGAACGGTCTTCGATTACATCAGCGGCGGTTCGGAGGATGAATCCACCATGCGCGCGAATGTCACCGCATGGGAGCAGATGGAGTTGTGGCCTCACGTCCTGAGGGACGTGGCGAACGTGTCAACCGCGACGTCGGTCCTGGGCCGGCCGGTGACGACTCCTGTCGTGGTGTCTCCGACGGCGATGCACCGCTTGATCTGCCCCGACGGTGAGTTGGCGACAGCGAGGGCGGCGGCGCGCGCCGGAACCGTGTTCATCCTGTCGATGGCGGCGACCACGTCCCTGGAGGCCGTCGCAACCGAGGTCCCCGAGGCCCGCCGGTGGCTCCAGCTCTACATGCAGGCGGACAGGGGCCTGACGCGGGAGCTGTGCCAACGGGCCGCCGCCGCCGGTTACGAGGCCCTTTGCGTGACGGTGGACGCTCCCGTCGTCGCCCGCATGCGCCGGTTCGAAGGAGGGGTCTTCGCGGTCCCACCGGATCTGCCGTTGCCCAATCTCGACGTGGCGGACCCGGGCAGAGAGGACCGCGTCCTCGGCAAGCTGGTCGCCGGGTTCGACGCCGCCGTCACGTTCGACGATCTGGCTTGTTTCCGGGAGTGGAGCGGCCTCCCGGTCGTCGTCAAGGGCGTCGTCCGGGGTGACGACGCCCGCCGGTGCATCGACTCCGGNNCACGGTGGGCGGCAGCTCGGCCACTGCGTGGCCACGGCGCGTGCCCTGCCCTGGGTGGTCGACGCCGTCGACGGGCGCGGCGAGGTCTACGTCGACGGGGGTATCCGGAGCGGCACCGACATTGTGAAGGCGCTCGCCCTGGGCGCGGGGGCCGTCCTCATCGGCCGCCCGATCCTCTGGGGCCTGGCTGCCGGCGGCGAGGCTGGAGCGGAGGCCGTTATCGGGGAACTGACGGATCAGCTGGCGCGTGCCCTCGCCTACTGCGGGGCCTGCGAGCCGCGCCTCGTCTCCCGGGATCTTCTCGGACCCGTGTCCTCTGAGGGGAGCGGTCGATGACCGCCGGCGGACCACTCGTCATCGGCGTGATGTACCCCGAGGAATACGAGACGCGACCGCGCCGGGAGTTGGACGACGACCTGGCCGCACTGCGTGCCATCGACCCCGGGATCGAGATCATCGAGGTTCGTTACGTCGAGAGTACCGA
>PLJD01000033.1 GCA_003140175.1 Actinomycetota bacterium | reverse complement strand
GTCGTCGCTCGGCAGTCGCGGCGGGGCGCTCCACGCGTTGCTCGTGAAGTAGGAGAGATACCGGCGCACGAGGGCGAGCGCGGCGGAATCGTCGGACGCCGCGTTGTGCGCGACGCCGCTCAGCACGGTGTGGATCGCGGTGCCGCCGAGTTCCTCCTTCGCGACGTCTTCGCCCACCGAGGCCTTCACGAGCGGCGGTCCCGCCGCGAACAGCGCCGCGCCCTCGACCATGGCGACGAAGTCCATCAACGGTGCGGTGAGCGCACCGTGCCCGGCTGAGGACCCCATCACGACGCACACGGTCGGCACGAGGCCGCTGAGGCGAGCCAACGCCTGGAGGTCGTTCGGCGATCGGCCGCGGCGCTCGAACGCGTTCTGGGCCCGCTCCCCCGCCCCCTCGAGCAGCATCACCAGCGGCACCCGTTCCTGGCGGGCCAGGTCGGCGAGCCGTCGGCGTTTGGCTGCCGTGCCGTGCCCGATCGAGCCGCCCATGACGGTGAAGTCTTCGGCTCCGGCCAGGACCGGCCGGCCGTCCACGAGCCCGTGCCCGGCGACCAGCCCGTCGGCCGGCACCGGCGGCGTGACGCCCCGGTGCACCGAGCCGACCAGCGTGCCGAGCTCGACGAACGTCTCGGTGTCGAAGAGCGCGGCGAGTCGGGCGCGTGCGTCGAGACGACCGTCGATCCGGCGGGCGGCGAGCCGCTCCGGTCCGCCCATCGCGCGGGCCGCGGCGCGTCGAGACTCCAGATCCTCGAGCAGCGGCTCCCAGTCGGTCACGAGACGAGCGCGTCGGCGTGGGCGGCGGGCGCCCCGAAGGCGGTGTTCAAGACCCACGCGCGCTTCAGGTACAAGTGGACGTCGACCTCCCAGGTGAATCCCATGCCGCCGTAGACCTGGAGCGCACCTTTGGCGTTGCCGAGCGCTGCTTCGCCGGCCAGCACCTTGGCGCCGCTCACCGCGCGACGCACGTCGCCGGTCTCGGGGTCGTCGAGTGTGCATGCGGCGGCGTCGACGGCGGCGCGGGCGACCTCGGCCCGCACCGCGAGGTCGGCGAGCAGATGCTTCACGGCCTGGAACGACCCGATCGGACGTCCGAACTGCTCGCGTTCCAACGCGTAGGCGGTGGCCCGCTCCACGCAGGCCTGGGCCATCCCGACCTCGTACGCGGCGGTGAGCACCGCCCCCGCCTGTCGCCAGGCGGTCGCCAGGCGGGCGTCCCCGATCGGCTCGCCGGCGGGCAGCTCGGCGATGCGCTGCATCGGGGTCAGCGGGTCCAGCGGCCACGTCAGGGGCGCGCCGGGGTCGAGGTCGGCGGGCCGGACGAGGGCGACGCCCGCGTCGTCGATCACCGCGAGCGCGTCGAGGTCCCCTGGGTGCTCGACGATGGCCGGTTCGCCGCGGCGGGGCCGCTCGAGGCCACCCACCACACCGTCGACCACGCCGTGGGCGAGATGCGACCACACCAGCGGGCCGGGGACCAGCGCGCGCCCGAGCTCTTGGAAGGTCAGGGACACGTCGGCCCACCCGAAGCCATCGGCTCGCAGCGAGAAGACTCCGGTGTCGGCGAGCTCGGTCCAGACGCTGGTGTCGAACCCGCTGCGCACGCGGGTCATGTCGAATCGCCCCTCGCAGAGGCGTCGGATTCCCTCCTGCAACGCCCGCTGATCCTCGGACAGGTCGAAGTTCATCGCCGGACCGCCGCGCGGCGCCCGCCGGGAGCCACCGGCCCCGGGTGCGGAACGGCGCTCACTCCCACGACTTCTCCTTCGGCAGGCCGAGCAGCCGCTCACCGATGATGTTGCGCTGAATCTGGGACGTGCCGGCCGCGATTGGAATCGACAGGGTGCGGAGCCGCTCCTCAACTCGATAGTCGTGCACGTCGAAGGCGTCCCGCCCGAGGACACGCATGGAGAGCTCACCGAGGCGGTCGCGCGCCTCCGAGTAGGCGAGCTTGAACATCAGCGCACCCGGCCCCGGAGTTCCGTGGCTCGCTTGGGTGACGTTGCGCATGGTCAACGCCCAGAGCGCGTCGAGCTGCGCGAGGACATGGCCGAGCTCGTGGCGGTCGGTCGCGTCGTGGACGAGTGGGCGTAGCTCGTCGGCGAGGCGTCGCGCGTCGACCATCTCGCCCACGAACGCGGTGCCCCGCTCGAAGGAGAGGGTGACGTTCGTGACCCGCCAGCCGTCGTTCTCAGCGCCGACCCGGTTGACGACCGGCACCCGAACCTCGTCGAAGAAGACCTCGGAGAACTCCGAGGAGCCCAGCAGGGTTTCGATGGGGCGGACCTCGATCCCGGCCGAGTCCATCGCCAGAATCAGCCAGGAGATGCCGCGATGCTTCGAGGCGTCGGGGTCGGTTCGCACCAGCAGCTCGCCGAACTCGCCGACGTGGCCGAACGAGCACCAGATCTTCTGGCCATTCACGACGTAGTCGTCACCGTCGCGCACTGCCCGGGCGCGCAGGCCGGCCAGGTCCGACCCGGCTCCGGGTTCGGAGAAGCACTGGCACCAGACCTCGTCGCCCCGCAGGATTCGGGGCAGGTGAGCGGCCTTCTGTTCGTCGGTGCCCTCGGCGATCAGGGTCGGGCCGGCGTGGAGGTTGCCGACGAAGTTCACGCCGACGTAGGGCGCCTGCGCCTGCGTGGTCTCCTCCAGGAACAGCAGCTGCTCGGTCGGTGACGCGTCCCGCCCCCCGTACTCGGTGGGCCAGCTCATCCCGGCGTAACCGGCGTCGAACAGTCGGCGCTGCCAGTCGGTGTCGTAGCGGACCCGGGCTGGCCAATCGTCCCGGGCGGGTGGGGAGTCAAGCTCGGGCAAGGCGCGCGTGAGCCAGGCGCGCAGCTCGGCGCGGAACGCTTCGTCCGAGTCAGACAGCCGCAAGTCCATGGGCGCCGGAGCGTAGGCCCGGGTTCGGCGCCGCGTTCCCTCGGCGGCGTCCGCCGGGGACAGCGTCGCCCGGAGGGCCCGAAACCCCAGGTCAGAGCCGCAAGCAGACCGAGGCAGCCACCGACCCGGGCCTGGCCGCCGCGCCGCCGGTCGTCTCGGAGACGCCGCCTCCCCGCCCGGCCACAGCGCGGCTGGTCCGACGTGGGCTCAGCACACGTGGCCGGGCGTGGGCGGTACCAGCTGCACGAGGTAGCGGTCCACGATGTTGTCAACGCAGGGGATCCCCGAGTCGTACGCCGTGTGCATCGTGCTGCGAACGGTGAGCAGCACCGCGGACTGCAGAACATGCGTGAGGTCCTGCGCACCCGACAACGGAGTCGCCGGGTCGTTGGTATTGCCGACGACCAGGATCGGGGGGGCGCCGATGGCGTGGGGAACGGGCGACGTCTGGGTCGGGACGGGCCAGACCGCGCAGGCCGTGCTGTTGTTCACGACGGACCGACCGAGGCGGGGCGCCACCAGCGCGGCCTGGTTCTCGATCGCCCGCAACCCGCTGAGACCGCCGGGGTCCGGGCCGTCGAGACAGGCGATCGCGAAGTAGGCGTCCTGTTCGGGGGTGTAGGTGCCGTTGGGGTTGCGGCCCGTGTACTGGTCGGAGGACTCAAGCATCTCGCTCCCGTCGCCCGTGGCGGCCGCCTCGAGCGCCCCGGCGAGGTTGGGCCACTCCGTCCGGCCCGAGTAGAGAAACGTGGTGACACCGATGTCGAACTCGGTTCCGTCCAACGTGCGGCCCGCGCCGGCACCCTGCGCGGGGAGCGGGTTCGTGTCGAGACGGGCGCGCAACGCGTCGTAGGCGGCACCGGGGTTCCCGCCCGAGTAGAAGACGCAGCTGGGGTCAGCGGCGCAGTTCTGGAGGAACAGGTCGAGGCCGTGCTCGAACCCCTCAGCCTGTTGGATATTCTCGGCGGCGGCGCTGAGGGTCGGGTCGACCGCGCCGTCGAGCACCATCGCCCGGACGTGGGTCGGGTACCGGTCGGCGTAGAGCGCCCCGAGGTAGGTGCCGTAGGAGTAGCCGAGGTACGTGAGTTTGCGGTCGCCGAGTGCGGCGCGGACCCGGTCCATGTCTCGCGCCGTGCGTTCAGTCGAGACGTACGGAAGCTCAGATCCATCCTTCTTCTCGCACTGGGCGACGAACTTCTCGACGCCGGCGACCAGGGCCTGGCGAGCCGCGTCGTTGACCGGGACGAACTGGAGGTTGTACAGCGGGTCGAGGTACGGCGTGCAGTCGATCGGCGCGCTGCCGCCCACCCCGCGGGGGTCGAAGCCGACGATGTCGAAGTGGTCTCGGATGGTGGCGGGCAGCATCTTGGCCTGCTCCCGCACGAACTGGACGGCGGACACCCCCGGGCCGCCAGGATTCTCGACGAGCGATCCGATGCGGTCGTGGGGGTCCGCCGCGGGCAGCCGGGTGAGGGCCAGACTGATCGTGGGGCTGTGGGCCGCCGTGTCGTCGAGCGGCACCGGCAACCGGGCGCACTGGAACCCTCCGCCACACGACGTCCAGTGCAGCGTCGGCTGCGTCGGCTGCGTCGGCGCCGACGCGGCGGACGCGCTCAGTCCCGCCGAGCCGACCGCGACGGCGACACCCGCCAGCAATGCGAACGTGCGTCGCCAGAGCATCGGGCGAGCGTATGCGCCGATCGTCACGAGAAAGCCGCGCCGACTTCGTCTCGCAAGGGCCCGACGGCGTCGCGGCCGGCCAGGAATCGCCGACGGTGAGCGAGACGAGCGTCGGCCGGCGGGTCGAGGTCGCGAACCTGGCGCCGACATCGTCACCGAAGCAACGGGTCAGGTCCGAGATCGTGACCGACGCCAACTCCGTCCGGCCGCTCGCCGCCCGGGGCGGCGCTGCTCACGTCCCGACCCGGAGCCGGTGGTCCCACCCCACGCGCGCGCGGCAGCATACGGGGATGACGAACCGCGCCGGCCGCCTCGACGCCAAGGTTGTCCTCATCACCGGGGCGGGCAACGGGATGGGACGAGCGGCGGCGCTGCTGTTCGCCTCGGAGGGGGCCCGGGTCGTCGTCGCCGACGCGATCGAAGCGGCCGGGGTGGCCACCGTCGATGCCGTGCGGGCCGCCGGGGGGGAGGCGACCTTCGTCGCGGTCGACGTCTCGAACGCGGAGCAGGTCGAGGCGATGGTCGATCACGCGATGACCAGCTACGGCGGGCTCCACGTCCTGTACAACAACGCCGGGATCCTCCCGCCTGATGACGCCGGAGTGGTCGACACGCCCGAGGCGACGTGGGACCGCGTCCTCGAGGTCAATCTCAAGGGTGTGTTCTTGGGCTGCCGGTACGGGGTGCCGGCGCTGCTCGCCTCGGGGGGCGGCTCGATCGTGAACGTGTCGTCGGTCGTCGCGCTCATGGGATCGGCCGTCCCCCAGATCGCGTACACCGCAAGCAAGGGCGGCGTGCTCGCGCTGACCCGAGAGCTGGCGGTCGAGTACGCGCGCCAGGGCATCCGCGCCAACGCGCTGTGTCCGGGCCCGATCGAGACGCCGCTGCTGATGGAGCTGCTCCAGGACCCGGAATGGGCCCGGCGACGCCTGGTCCACATCCCGATGGGCCGACCTGGCCAAGCCGAAGAGCTGGCCCGGGCCGCGCTGTTCCTCGCCAGCGACGACTCGTCGTTCATGACCGGCTCGACGCTCGTCGTCGACGGCGGGATCAGCGCCGCCTACGTAACCCCGGAATGACGCGCCGCCGAGCACCCCGCGGCCGAACCCCGGTCCGGGTGCAAGGATGACCTCCGAGGGAGGGACGCGCATGGAGCCGGGGCGCCTCGACGCGGCGACACTCGAACGTCGGATCGCCGACGACGCGATCGACACCGTCGTCGTCGCGTTCACCGACCTGCAGGGCCGGCTCGTGGGCAAGCGGGTCACCGGCCACTTCTTTCGGGACCACGTGCTGGCCGGGGGCATCGAGGCCTGCAACTACCTGCTGGCGGTGGACGTCGATATGACCCCGCTGCCCGGGTACCGGTTTGCGAACTGGGAGCAGGGATACGGCGATGTGCTCTGCCAGCCCGACCTCGCTACCGCGCGCGAGATCCCCTGGTTGGAGAAGACCGCGCTGGTGCTCTGCGACCTCTTCGACGGCCGCTCCGGGGAGCCGGTCGCGGTGTCTCCCCGCCAGGTGCTCCGCCGGCAGGTGGAACGCGCGGCCGCGCTGGGCTACACGGTCAACACCGCTTCGGAACTCGAGTTCTACCTGTTTCGCGAGAGCTACGAGGAGGCCCAAGCCAAGGGGTACGCCGACCTCACCTACCACGCGCCGTTCCTGCAGGACTACCACGTCTTGCAGACCACGCGCGACGAGTACGTGATTCGGGCGATCCGCAACGGCATGGACGGTGCCGGCGTCCCGGTCGAGTTCTCGAAGGGTGAGGCCGGGCCGGGCCAGCACGAAATCAACCTGCGCTACGCCGACGCCCTCGAGATGGCCGACCGTCACGTCATCTACAAGAACGGCGCGAAGGAGATCGTCGGCCAGCACGGACGCTCCCTCACCTTCATGGCGAAGTACTCGATGGACAACTGCGGGTCGTCTTGCCATATCCACTCCAGTCTGTGGGACGCAACCAGCGGCGAGCCGGCCTGCTGGAGCGACGACCAACCCGACCATTGGTCGTCCCCGTTCCGGGCTTGGGTCGGCGGCCTCGTGCGCCACAGCGGCGAGCTGGCGTGGCTGTTCGCGCCCACGGTGAACTCGTACAAGCGCTATCAGCTTGAGTCGTGGGCGCCGACCGCGCTGGCGTGGGGACTCGACAACCGGACCTGTGGGTTTCGGGTCGTGGGCCACTCCCCAACCAGCCTCCGGGTCGAATCCCGCGTGCCGGGCGCCGACTGCAACCCGTATCTCGCCTTCGCCGCGACGATCGCCGCGGGCTGCGCGGGGATCGAGCACGGCGAGGACCCGGGGCCGTGCTTCGAGGGGAACGCCTATGTCGCCGACGACGTCGCGCGCGTCCCGCCGACGATCGTCGACGCGATCGCCGAGCTGGAAGCCAGCAAGCTTGCTGTCGAGGCATTCGGCGAGGAGGTGCACCACCATCTCGTGAACACGGCCCGCCAGGAATGGGCCGCGTTCGGCGGCGTCGTGACCGACTGGGAGCGCCGCCGATCCTTCGAGCAGCTCTGAGATGACGCGCCCGCTCGTCGCGGTGCCGACCTACCCGCGCCTCGAGCGGGGCACGGTCCGCGGCTGGGCCGACGACGGCGTCGGCCTGCCCGCCCGCTACCTCGACGCGCTCCACCGGGCGGGCGGCCAGGAAGCGTGCTTTCTCCCCGACGCGCGGGACGACGCCGCCGCCGCGTCTCTCTTGAGCCGGGTCGACGGGCTCATGCTGGTCGGCGGCGGCGACCTCGACCCCGCCACCTATGGCGCCCCGCGGGCCGCGGCCTGCTACGGCGTCGACGCCGCCCGCGACGCCTGCGAGCTCGCGTTGGCGCGCGCCGCGGTCGCCCTCGGTGTCCCGACGCTCGCCATCTGCCGCGGCCAGCAGGTCCTCGCGGTGGCCCTGGGCGGCTCGCTCGACCAGGACCTCGCCGGGGGTGTCGACCGGGTCGACCACGGCACACCGGGGATCGCGGGCGGGTCGCGGACCCATCCGGTCGAGGTGGTGTCGGGCTCTCGGCTCGGCGCGACGCTCGGCGTCTCGACTGCGACGGTGTCATCCCAGCACCATCAAGCGGTCGTGGCCGGCGGGCCCGCCGTCCATCCGGTCGCCTGCGCGCCGGACGGGGTCCTCGAGGCCATCGAACTCGCCTCGCCCGACGGGCCGTGGATCGTCGGGGTCCAGTGGCACCCCGAGGACACCGCAGAGCGTGACCCGGTCCAGCAGCGCCTCTTCGACGGTTTCGTGGCGCAGTGCGCGTCGACGGAGCGCCGCGGCCGGTAGATCCCCACTCGCTGAGCTGCTCACCCGCTGCGGGAAGGGCGCGCTGGCCGTCGCCGGGTTCGCCGACCGCGACTTCGTGTCGCCCGGACGGCGGTGATCGGCCCGACCGCGAGCAGCGGAACGGACGCTGGGTCGCCGGTGCGGTCTCAGGTGCCCGTCGCGGCGACCGCCAGCGCGTACAGGCGTTCCGTCGGGTGCTCGAACGGGTAGGGCGGGCGTTGCGCGAGCCGGTCGACCGCGAAGTCGGACTCGGTGAGCAATGCGGCCAGCTCGTCAGCCGCGAACAGCGTCGCGTCGAGCGATACCGCCTCACCGAGAAACTCCTCGGCATGGACCGAACCCTCGCCGACATGCACGGCGAGGAGCAGGAGACCGCCGGGGCGCAGCACGCGCCGCAGCTCACGAATGGCGGGCGGTGTGTCCGATCGCGGGAGGTGGATGATCGAGTAGAAGGCCACGAGGCCGCCGACCGCGCCGTCGTCGAACGGGAGTCTCGTCATGTCGCCGACCCGGAACGCCAACCCCGGGTTGCGGCGTCCCGCCACGTCGACCATGGCCGGCGAGAGGTCCAGGCCTTCCGCGTCGACCCCGCGCGCGGCGAGGTAGCGCGGGACGTGGCCGGGACCGCACCCCAAATCGAGAACAGAGCCGTTCCCGCGGCAACGCGCCGCGAAGTCGTCGAGGAGGCCACGGTCGAACGGCTTCCGCTCGAGCTCATCGAAGAACGTCGCGGCGTAGCGTTCGGACACCCGGCTGTAGACGTCGCGTACGTCATCGGTGTTCACCACGACCCAGTCTGGCGACCCCGCGACCCGCGTGCTCGCCGAGTTCTCGAGCGCTAGGCGCGCGGTGTGTCGTAGGTCGCTTGGAGCTGGTGTTTGAGCACCTTGCCAGTGGGGTTGCGGGGCAGCGCGTCGACGACCTCGACCTGCTCGGGGATTCGCTGGATGGTGAGGCCCTGGCCCTTCAGGAAATCGAACACCTGGGCCAACGTCGGCGGCTCGCTGCCCGGCGCAGCGACGATCACCGCGCAGCATCGTTCGCCGAGCACCGGGTCGGGCAGCCCGATGACCGCCACGTCAGCGATGTCCGGGTGCGTGAAGAGGGCGTCCTCGACTTCCTTCGCGGAGATCGTCTCGCCCTTGCGGATGATGACGTCCTTGAGCCGCCCGGTGATTCGCACGTGGCGATCGGGACGGAGCACGCCCAGATCGCCAGTGCGGAACCAGCCCTGGTCGTCGAAAGCATCCGCGTTGAGTGACGAGTCGAGGTAGCCCTTGCAGATCTGCGGCCCGATGGCACGCAGCTCGCCCTCCTCACCCGGCTCGGCGAGCGTCCCGTCGCTGCGGACCACCCGCAGCTCGACACCGGGCGTGGGTGGTCCCTCGGTCTCGGCCAGCTGCTCGTCGCTGCCGTGGACCGTGTTCATCGTGAGGATCGGCGCCTCGGTGAGACCCCAGCCCGAGACGATGCCGACCCCGCCCAGCTCTCGCTTCATGTCGTAGTGGAGCTGGGGCGGCTTCGGCGCCGCCCCGCCGGGAAACACGCGTACCTGCGGGAAGATCGGCGTCGCCGGGTCGTCGCGCTGCGCGGCGAGGTAGGCGAGGTGGAAGGTGGTGCCAGCCCCGGCCAGCGTGATCCCCTGCCGGCGCAGCAGCGGGATCGTCGTCGGCGGCGCGAACGCCTCGACCATGACGCTCCGGCAGCCGGTCAGCAGCCCGGTGTACAGCCAGGCGATCCCGCCGATGTGGGTGAACGGGAAGACCAAACCCTGGCAGTCGGTCGCTTCGACCGCGAGCGCCTCGACCATGCCGACCGCCGACGCCTTGACGGAGTGGTCGGTGTGGCGCGCCCCTTTGGGATCGGCGGTGGTGCCCGAGGTGTAGAAGACCCACCGCACCGGGGCCGCGTCGGGACTTGTGGGCGTGGGCGGGGGTGGCAGCGACGCCGGGTTGCCGGCCGGGAGCGCGGCGTCGCGGTCCACGACGAGGACGTCGAGGTCCGGCCGGTCGGCCGCGACGGCGCGGGCGTCGTCGGCGTAGTCGCGGCCCCGCCAGACGGACGGGACGACGAGCAGTCGAGCCTGGGTCTGGGTGACGATGAAGCGCAGCTCGCGCGGGCCGAGGATGGGCAGGATCGGGTTCTGGACCGCGCCGAGCCGGGCCAGCGCGGCGACGAGCACTGGCGCTTCGAGCCAGGTGGGCAACATCCACGAGACCGGCGTGTCGGGTCCGACCCCGAGTGCGGCCAGGCCCGCGGCGGTCCGCTCGGCGCCGTCCCGGAGCTCCTGCGCGCTCAGCGTTCGGTCCGTCTCGTCGACGAACAAGGTCGCGTCAGGGGTCTGAGCCGCGCAGGCCTCGACGAGCTCCCAGAGGCCTCGTTCGTCGTTCACTCCGGAGGACAGGTTCGACCGGTTCGGCTCATCCGCACGTAATGCCACCGTCCATCGAGACGATCTGTCCGATCATGTAGCGGCCTTCGTCGGAGGCAATGAACGCGATCAGCCCGGCCTGCTCCTCGGGCTCCGCGTAGCCGATCGGCGAGGTGATCGCGGCGAAGTCCTCCGTCTTCGCCCCTTCCGGGAACCCGAACGTGCTGATCATGGGCGTGTTCATCCCGCCCGGCGCGATGGCGTTCACGCGCACGCCCCGGGCCCGGTACTCGACGGCCAAGGCCCGGGTCAGGTTGACGACCCCACCCTTCGATGCGCAGTAGGCCGCGGAGTACGGCTGGCCCATCAGCCCGGCGTTCGACGCGACGTTGACGATCACCCCGCCGCCGCCCAGCAGGTGCGGCAGCACGGCCCGGCACATCAAGAAGGTGCCGGTCAGGTTGACGCCGACGATCCGGGACCAGCTCTCGGGCGTCTCCTCCTCGCTGCGCACGAACTTGCCGATGCCGGCGCAGTTGACGAGCAGCTGGGGCCGCCCCAGGTCGTTCGCGACCCGGGCCACCGCCGGTTCCACCGACGCCCAGTCGCTGACGTCGCAGGCGTACGCCCGAGCCGTCCCATGATCAGCCTCGATCTGCGCCGCGGTGTCCTTCGCCGCCGCCTCGTCGATATCCAACGCGGCGACGAGCGCCCGCTCCGCGGCGAGGCGGCGTGCCGTGGCCCGTCCGAGCCCCGATCCGGCTCCGGTGACGACGGTGACGCGGTCGGTAAAACGGGTCATCTGCGCTCCCTCACGTGGCTGGCCCCGCGAAACCTAACGCGGCGTGAGACTGGTCACCACCGGGCCGCCTACAGTCCGGCGTCGTGACGGAGACGACGCTCGTGGGCGACCTGCTGCGCGACGCCGCGGCGGCCGACGCCGACCGCGAGGCCTACGTGCACGGCGAGAAACGCGTGACGTACGGATGGCTGGACCGGGCGGCAGATGGGTTCGCCGCGACGCTCCTCGAGTCGGGCGTGACTCCTGGCGACGTGGTCGTGCTGCTGCTCCCATCGTCGATCAAGTTCGCGGCCTGCTATCTGGGCGCGCTCCGGGTCGGCGCGATCACCTCGGCCGTCAATCTGCGCCTGGGACCGTCCGAGCAGGCCAGCATCTTCGACCGTACCGAGCCGAGCCTCACCGTCGTCGGTGACGAGGCCCACCCACCCGAGGGTGCGCAGCTGGGGCGAGTGCTCGGCGTGGCGGACCTCAAGGACGCGTTCGCAGCCGACCCGCCCGCTCGTGCGCCACGTCTGAGCGCCGACGACCCGACCTGCATCGTGTGGACGAGCGGGACGACCGGCGCCCCGAAAGGCGCGGTGTACGACCACACGACCCAGGCCGCGATCTCACGCAACATCGGCCAGCTGACCGCCCCGGGAGACCGTCGCCTCGTCGTCTTGCCCTTCCCCCACGTCGGGTACATGACTCGGATGTGGGACGAACTGGCCAACACGACCACGATCGTGCTCGTCGGCGAGCCGTGGTCGGCAGCCGAGACGCTGCGCCTGATCGCCACGGAGCGGATCACCATGGGCACGGGGGTCCCGACCCAGTGGTCGCTCGTGCTCGACCACCCCGACGTCGCGCACACCGACTGCTCGACGCTGCGCGTCGCGGGCCTCGGCGGAGCCTCTATCCCACCCGAGCTGGTTCGGCGCATGCGAGACGTGCTCCGCTGCCCGGTCATCACCCGTTACACGAGCACCGAGGCGGGCGTGACGACGTCGACGCTCATCTCGGACCCCGACGAGGTGATCGCCAACACCGTCGGGCGCCCCACGCCCGACGTCGAGTTGCACATCGTGGACCCCGACACGGGAGCGACGCTGGAGCGCGACGCCGTCGGTGAGGTGGTGTGCCGGTCACCGGCGATGATGCGCGGCTACTGGCATGACCCGGCCCAGACCGCCGAAGTCATCGACCGGGACGGCTGGCTGCACACGCGCGACCTCGGGTTCGTCGGCGGCGACGGCAACCTGCGCCTGGTCGGGCGCCTCAAGGACATGTACATCCGGGGTGGCTACAACGTCTACCCGGCCGAGGTGGAGGCCGTGCTCGTCGAGCATCCCGGCGTCGCCCGGGCAGCGGTGGTCGGGGTGCCCGACCCGGTGCTCGGCGAGGTGGGCGTCGCCTTCATCGTCGCCGCGCCGGGCGCCGAGACGAGCGCCGTGAGCGTCTCGGAGCTGCGCGCCTGGTGTCGCGCCCGCCTCGCTGACTACAAGTCCCCCGACCGAGTGATCGTCGTCGAGGACCTCCCGATCACGTCGATGTTGAAGACCGACAAACGCGCACTCGTCGCGCGGGCGGCCGAGCAAGGAGCCACGTCATGAACGCCTCGGAGTCCCGGTACCAGCGTCCGGACATCCCCCACTCGCAGCGGCCGATCCGGATCGGGTCGTTGCTCTTCACCATGGTCGAGCCGCACCGCGGCTATGAGGTGGCTTACAACCGCTGGTATGAGCGGGACCATTTCTACGCCGGCTGCATGGTCGGCAAGTGGCAGTTCGCCGGCGGTCGGTACGTCGCGACGCGGGCGTGCAAGGCGAAGCGCTACCCGGTCGACTCGCCGATCGTTCCCGACTCGAGCGTCGGGTCGTACCTCGCCGTGTACTGGGTGCTCGACGAGCACCACGACGAGTGGAACGAGTGGGGTGTCGAGCAGGTCAACTGGCTCCACGCCAACGAGCGCATGTTCCTGGAGCGCGACCACATCCACACTGCGCTGTACGAGTACTCGGATGAGCTCAACGCGCCCGGCAGCACCATGCCGTCCGAGTTGGCGCTCGATCGCGCCTACCCGGGGATCGTGGCGGTCATCGGGGAAGCCGGGCCGGGCGGCGTCGACGCCGTGACCGACTGGATGCGGGCGCGGGGCTGTCCCTCCGACGTACTGCTGGTGGGCACCCCGTTGCCCCTGCGCGGCGACCGGCCCGCTGACGTGCCCGACCAGCCCACCGGGAACCGGTTCCTCCACCTGCACTTCTCGCTCGAGGATCCGCTGACCGTGTGGGACGAGCGGTACGCGCCGCTCGGCGACGAGCTCGCCGCCGCTGGTCTGGGCCAGGTGCTCTTCGCGTCCCCGTTCCTCGCCACGGTGCTCGGGACCGACACCTACACGGACCAGCTGTGGTGAGCGTCCACGGGGGGCCGACCCGCGGGAGGGTTCGCGGGTCGTCCGCCGGCCCGTAGAGAACCTCGACGCCTCCCCCGATGCAGCTCGACCACTACCTCCGCGCCGACCTCGACACGGTGCCCGAGGTGGCACACGCGCTCGAGACGATGGGGTTCGACGGCCTCTACACCGCCGAAGGTCCCCACGAGCCGTTCCTGCCGCTCATGGTCGCGGCCGAACACACGACCCGCGCGACGCTGTTCACCAACATCGCGGTGGCGTTCGCGCGCAGCCCACTCGACCTCGCCCAGATGGCAAACGACCTGCAACTGGCGTCGGCGGGTCGGTTCGTGCTCGGCGTCGGATCCCAGATCCGGCCCCACATCCAGCACCGGTTCTCGATGCCCTGGGGCCGTCCCGTCCAACAGATGCGCGACCTCGTCGGGGCGATCAAAGCCATCCAGCGATGCTGGGGCGATCGCACCAAACTCGAGTTTCGAAGCGAGCACTACTCGCACACCCTGATGACCCCGTTCTTCGATCCAGGCCCGAACCCGTTCGGCGCGCCGCCGGTGTGGGTCGCGGGGCTGGGACCTCGCATGACGCACGCGGCGGCCGAGGTCGGCGACGGCCTGCTCATCCACCCTTTCCACTCCGGATCCTTCGTGCGTGACCGGGTCGCGCCGACGGTCGCGGCGGGCCTGGCGGCCGCCGGTCGCGCCCGGGAGGACTTCACGGTCTCGGCGGTGCCGATCGTGTGCACCGCCGACCGTGACGAGGACCTCGACGATGCCCGGGCGGGCGTCCGGCGCCTCCTCGCCTTCTACGGCTCGACCCCCGCCTATCGGGTGACCCTGGACCTGCACGGCTGGGGCGAGTTGCAGACCGAACTGAACCGCCTGACGAAGCGGGGCCGTTGGGACGAGCTGCCCGGCCTCATCGACGACGAGGTGTTCGACACGCTGGTGGTGCAGGGGCGACCCGGCGACATCGGCCGTCTGGTCGCCGAGCGCTACGTGGGCCAGGTCGACCGGGTCGGGTTGTCGATGCCCTACCCCGCGACCCCCGAGACGCTCGCCGCCGTCGTGGCGGGCTTCCGTCCCGGTAGGCGAGGATGACGTCCGTGGCACCCTCCGACTCCGACCTGGCGGGGCGGGTCGCGCTCGTCACCGGCGCTGGACAGGGCGTCGGGGCCGGCGTGGCCGCCGAACTCGCCTCGGCCGGCGCGGCCGTGGCAGTGAACGACCTCCAGGCGGAACGGGCCGAGCGGGTCGCCGCGGACCTTCGAGCCGCCGGGGGGCAGGCGCTGGCCGCGGTGGCCGACGTGACCGACTTCGACGCCGTGGGGCGCATGGTCCACGAGATCGTCGACCGGCTCGGTCCGGTCGACGTGCTGGTCAACAACGCCGGCATCCCGGCCGACGGGTTCGCGCTCCGACCGTTCCGCGACATGCCCGTCGAGGACTGGGACCAGTTCGTGCGCCTCAATCTCTACGGGGTGTTGCACTGCACGAAGGCGACCGTCGACGGGATGTGCGAGCGCGGTTGGGGTCGGGTCGTGACCGTCTCGTCGGAGGCCGGCCGCATGGGGCTCCCGAGCGGCGTGTCGCTGTACGGGGCCGGCAAGGCGGCCGCGATCGGCTTCTCCCGTCACCTCGCCCTCGAGCTGGTCGGGACCGGCGTCACCGTGAACTGCGTGGCGCTCGGCTTGATGGCCGCGGGCCCTGACGACCATCGCCGGCCGCCGTGGCCGACCGCCCGGCTCGGGGAACCTGCCGACGTCGCGGTGGCGGTGCGCTACCTCGCGTCCGCTGGGTCGGCGTGGGTGACCGGCCAGGTGCTCGGCGTCAACGGCGGCGCCGTTACTCTCTGAACCACCAAAGGAGCGATCATGCCCAAGGGGATCTTTCTCGCCCTGGCGAACGCGACGAGCGGGGACGTCGAGGACGAGTTCAACCAGTGGTACACCGACGTACACGCCCAGGAGGTGCTCGCGCTCCCGGGGGTCCGTTCGGCTCGTCGCTTCCGGCTCGCGCCGGCCCAGGTGATGCCCGGCGACGAGGACCACCGCCGGTACCTCGCCCTGTACGAGGTCGACACCGACGACTGGGACGCGTTCGCGACGGAGTTCCAACAGGCGTTCGGCGACGGTCGCATCACGATCCGGCCCGACCTCCTCGAGCTCGATCCGATGGTCCAGACCCTGCTCTTCGAGGAGCTCCCGGGGGGCGCATAGACGCGACGCGACGCGGCGACCGCGCCAGGCGGGTGACCAGCGCCGGCGGGGGGCGCGGTTGGTGCCGGCCTGCGAAGCCTTCGGTCAGCGGCGTCGGGTGCTCAACATGACGGCAACCAGCCGGACCGGACGGTCGCCGCGGTTGCGCCAGGCGTGGCGGGTGCCGCGTTGCACGACGCAGTCGCCCGCCCGGAGCTCGACCTCACCGGTGTCGAGTTCGAGGGTGATCTGACCCTCGAGGACCATCACGTAGTCGAGCGTCTCCGTGGTGTGGAACCCGTCGGCCTCCATGCCCGGGATGACGCCGGCGGCGCGGGCCATGCGTTCGCGCATCACGGCGTCGGCTGGCACAGTGAACACCCGCCACGCGCTTCCGCCGGCGGGGGGCTCGAGCACAGCGGTCCCGTCGTGGGGGTCGACGACGGCGTCGAGCCCGGTCGTGGGGTCGGTGACCCAGACCTCGGCCCACGCGTCGCCGCCGAACGCCTCACCGTCGGCGATGACCGTCGAGCCGCCCCGGTCGTCGAAGCCGGTGACCACGCGCCGCACCCCCACGGGTTTTCAACCTAGGCGAGACTGAGGTCATGCGCATCGGGATGTTCATCGTCGAAACCGGGCCCGAGGCGACACCGATCGAGCCGCTGCTCGCCAACGCCCGCTGGGCGGAGCACGCCGGCCTCGCCACCGGCTGGCTCCCGCACATTCCCTGGAGCCTCGACGCGCTGACCGCCGCGACCCTGGCCGGCGTGCACACCGAGCGGCTCGAGATCGGGACCGCGGTCGTGCCGACCTACCCGCGGCATCCCCTCGCGCTGGCTCAGCAGGCGCTCTCGACCCAGGCCGCGTGTGGCGGACGCCTCACCCTCGGGATCGGCCCGTCGCACCCGGTGGTGATCGAGAAGATGTTCGGGCTCGCCTACGACGCGCCGGCGCGTCATGTGCGCTCCTACCTCGAGGTGCTCGAGGCGGCGTTCGCCGGGACCGGGCAGGTCGACGTGGAGAACGACGACTACTGCGTGCACGCCATGCTCGCCGTGCCGGACAGCTCGCCGATCCCGGTGCTGGTGGCCGCGCTGGCGCCGCTCATGTTGGGGCTGGCCGGGGAGCGCAGCGCGGGCACCATCTTGTGGATGGCCGACGAGCGTGCCGTCGCCGAGCACGTCCTCCCCCGACTCACCGCCGCCGCCCGCGCGGCCGGGCGAGCCACCCCCCGGGTGGTCGCCAGCATCCCGGTGGCGGTCTGCGACGACGCGGACGCAGGCCGCGAGCGCGCGGCGCAGCTGTTCGCGTTGTACGGGGAGATCCCCACCTACCGGCGCATCCTCGACCGGGGCGGCGCGCGCGGCCCCGGCGATGTCTGCGCCGTCGGCGATGAGGGCACGGTGGAGGCCCGGTTCCGCTCCTACCGCGACGCGGGCGTCACGGACCTGGCCGCGACCGTGTTTCCCGTGGGCGACGACGCGGCGGGCTCCCGCCGTCGCACGCGTGAGCTGCTGGCAAGCCTCGCCCCCGAGCTCTAAGCCGGGCGGCTCCCGCGCGTCGCTCAGAGCCCGGCGACGGGGCGCAGCACTCCCTCGGCGAACGCGGCGAGGTTGTCGAGGAACACGCCGCGGGTGTCGCCGGGGAGGTTCACGGTCAGGTACGTGACGCCCCGCTCGGCGAGCTCGCCGATGCTGTCCACGACCCGCCCGGCGTCGACCCCCGCGTTGGTGAACATGTCGAGCCCGCCGGGCATGAACACGACCTCGAGCGGCTCGGAGCGCCCGACCGCGACGGCGTGCTCGCGGGCGTACGCGAGGCGCGTCCCCAGGTCGTCCAGGGAGGCGAGCGCCGGCGTGTGGAGCCGCCGCTCGGAGCCGGGAGGGCTCGGCATCGGCATCCAGCCGTCGCCGAGCTCGACCGCGCGCCGGATCGCCCGGCGGCTGTTCCCGCCCACCCAGATCGGGGGTCCGGGTGTCTGGGCGGGGCGGGGACGCATCGTGTTGCCCGACGCCCGCCAGTGCCGGCCCGCGGCGGTGACGCTCTCGCCGCTCCACGCGGCGCGCAGGGCGAGGATCGCCTCGTCGGTCAGGTCGTTGCGTTCTGCGAAGTCGACACCGAGCGCCGCGAACTCCGCTTCGAGATAGCCGGCGCCGACGCCGACGATGACCCGGCCCCGCGAGCGCGCGTCGAGCGACGCCACGGCCTTGGCCGAGTGGAACGGGTTCCGGTAGGCGAGCACAAGCAAGTTGGTGTGGAGCCGCAGCTGCCGGGTGGCGGCCGCCGCGAAGCTGAGCGCCACGAACGGGTCGAGGGCGTGGTGCCCGCCGGTGGCGAGCCACCGGTCGGCGGGAAACGGGTGGTCGGTGACGAACACCGCGTCGAAGCCGGCCGTCTCGGCGGCGGTCGCCACCTCGGTGATCGCCTCGGCGGAGGACAGCTCGCCGCCGTGATGGGTGGGGAGCCCCAGTGACGCCCTCACGGGTTGGCGTCCGGTGGGGCGCCGAACGAGAACGCGACGTGGTCGAGGGTGAGGGCGGTCGCGGGCAGGTCGACGCCCAGGTCGTCGCCGAGCGCCAGGGTGACACGGAGGTCCTTCGCCGCGAGCTCGACGAGCGAACCGAGGTTGGCGGTGTACACGTCGTCCCCGCCGGGGACGCTCAGCAGGTCCCGCATCATCGGGCTCAGGGCGCCGGTGTGCTCGAGGATCGCCGCAAACGCGGCCGGGTTGGTGCCCGCCGCGTCGGCGAGCGCTCGGCCTTCCTGGGCGCCGAGCATGCTGACGTAGCCGATGAGGTTGCGCGCCAGCTTGGCGGCCAGTCCCGCGCCGCGCGCGCCGAGGTGCACCACGAGGTCGCCGACGGCGTCGAGAACCGGGCGGGCGTGCTCGAACGCGTCGGGCGGCCCGCCGACCATCACGCACAGCGTCCCGGCGCGGGCGCCCTTCACGCCGCCGCTGATCGGCGCGTCGAGCACGGTGACACCCGCCGGCGCGTGCGCGGCGACCGCGTCGACGGTGGCGGGATGCACGGTGCTGTGCACCGTCACCACCGTGCCCGGCCCGGCACCGGCGAACACGCCGTCGGGGCCGAGCATGACCGCCTCGACCTGGGGACCGTCGAGCACCACGACGCCGACCACCTCGGCGTCTCGTGCCGCGTCGGCCGCCGAGGTGGCCACCGAGGCACCGAGCTCGACCAGTTGCGCCGCCGCGTCGGGGCGCACGTCGAAGACGCGCAGCTCGTGGCCGGCCCGCACGACGTTGGCGGCCATGGGTAGCCCCATGTGGCCGAGCCCGATCCAGGCGACTCTCATGGCTCCTCACCCCGGGCCCGAGGGGGACTCCCCGGAGCACCCGCCGGCCGCTGTCGCCATCGTGGCGACCCTTCTACGATCTCGGGATCGTAGAGCCCGGCCGCTCGGGAGTCCGGGCCGCTCGACGAGGAGGAACCGGGTGGGTCAGTTCACGCGTACGGAGATCGAGGCGGCGTTCCAGCATTTCCAGGAGGCCGCCGACCAGTCGGCCAAGACCGGCGACTGGCGCGCGTGGGCGGACTGCTTCACCGAGGACGCCGAGTACTACGAGCATCACTACGGGCACATGCACGGCCGCGAGGCCATCTACCAGTGGATCCAAGAGACGATGACCGACCCGGCGTTCGCCGACATGCGCAATTTCCCGATCGACTGGTTCGTGGTCGATGAGGAGCGGGGCTGGGTGTTGTGCTCGGTGTGGAACGAGATGGACGACCCGGGCGACGGCTCGCTGCACCGTGAGTACAACTGGACGATGCTCCACTACGCCGGTGATGGGCGATTCTCCTACGAGGAGGACATGTACAACCCGATGGAGTTCGGACGCATGGTCAAGGTCTGGCACGACACCAAGGACCGCCTGGCCGGCTCCGCAAAAAAATAGAACGTGTTGCACCTTCCGGGTGGTGGTCGGTACCATCCGCCTGGCCCAGCACCCAGACGAGGGGGAGCAATGGAGTTCGGCATCTTCAACAGCCTCTTTACGCCACGCCAGGCGTACGAGGCGGAAGCCGACCAGTGGGCGGTCGAAGCGCAGCGGCTCCGCAACGAGGTGACGTGGACGAAGGCGGCCGACCGAGCTGGCTTCAAGTACACGTGGGCGACCGAGCACCACTTCCTCACCGAATACTCGCATCTCTCCTCGAACGAGGCGTTCCTCGGCTACCTGGCCGGGGTCACCGAGCGGATCCACCTCGGCAGCGGCATCTTCAACATCACGCCGCCCGTGTGTCCCCCGACGCGGGTGGCCGAGAAGGTCGCGATGCTCGACCACCTGTCGAACGGCCGGTTCGAGTTCGGTGTCGGCCGCGGCTCCTCGACGACTGAGCAGCGCAGCTTCGGGATCATGAACCCCGACGACACCAAGCTGATGGTCGACGAGGTGCTCCCGCAGTTCAAGCGGATGTGGCGGGAGAACGAGTACAGCTTCGACGGGAAGTGGTTCTCGGTGCCGCCCCGCAACGTGCTGCCCAAGCCGCTCACCGACCCGCACCCTCCGATGTGGATCGCGGCCGGTAACCCGAGCACCTTCGAAAAGGCGGCACGGCTGGGCCTCGGGGTGCTGTGCTTCACGACCGGCTCACCCGAGACCCTCAAGCCGCTCATCGAGCTCTACAAGAAGAACATCGACAAGGCCGAGCCAGCCGGCGAGTACGTGAACAACAACGTGATGGTGACGAGCCAGATGCTCTGCCTCGAGGACGGCCAGCGGGCCCGCGACATCGCCTGCAACATGGACGGCAGCTACCAGAACAGCCTCGTGTTCCACTACCTCGACACGTTCCCGAAGCCCGACGGGCTGCCCACCTGGCCTGCCCTCATCCCGGAGCCCACACCCGAAGGGATGGACCAGAGCATCGCCAACCACCTCGTGATGATCGGCACCCCCGACGAGGTGAGCGCCTCGGTCAAGGACTACGAGGACGCCGGCGCCGACCAGGTGGTGTTCGGGATGCTCTCGACCACGATGCCGATCGAGGTCGCGGTCGAGGCGATCGAGACGTTCGGGAAGCACGTCCTGCCGGAGTTCGACAAGGACCCGGTGCACTCCACGACCCGCCAGCGGGAGGCGTTCGTCGCCCAGCGCGGGCCGCTCACCAAGCGCACCCTGGGTGTCGCACCCGACCAGGTTCCCGTCGGCTAACGGCGCATGGGTGCACTTGACGGCCGGGTCGCGCTCGTGACCGGCGCGAGCCGAGGAATCGGTGCGGGCATCGCGAGGCGATTCGCGGCGGAGGGCGCGGCGGTCGCTGTCACAGCTCGAACCCTGGACGCGGAGCCCGACGCGGCCCTGCCCGGCTCCCTGCGCGAGACGGTCGCCGACATCGTGGAGCAGGGCGGCCGCGCGCTCGCGGTACGCGCCGACCTCGCCGACGCGGACGACCGGGCCCGGGTGGTGCCCGAGGTAACCGCGGCGCTCGGGCCGGTCGACGTGCTCGTGAACAACGCGGCCGCCGCGTTCTACCTCCCCAACGCAGAGATCCCCCTCAAGCGCCGGCGGCTCACCTTCGAGCTGAACCTGGAAGCGCCCATCGACCTGGCCCAGGCCGTGCTCCCGACCATGCGGACCCGCGGCGAGGGTTGGATCGTCAACATCTCGAGCGCGACCTCGAAGCACCCGACGGGTCCGCCCTTCGAACCCGGCATGAAGCTCGGCTTCACGACGACGATCTACGGCGCGTCGAAGGCCGCCCTCGAGCGGTTCACGGCTGGCCTCGCGGCCGAGCTCTTCGCCGACGGCATCGCGGTCAACTCGCTCGCGCCCGTCGCCGCGGTCCGGACCCCCGGCGCCGACACCCTGGTCGGCGACGTGCTCGACGCCAACCCTCGGATGGTCGAGCCCCTCGAGCTGTTCGTCGAAGCCGCGTTGGTGCTCGCGACGGCCGACCCGGCCACGATGACCGGGAGGATCTGCTACTCCCGTCCGCTGCTCCACGAGCTCGGCCGGGACTACCGGGCGCTGGACGGCGGTCCCCACCCGGACTGAGCGCCGGGCGGCGTCGGAACCGGGTCCGGCGGGTGAGCGGGTGCGCGGGCCGGCGGGGGTTTGGTCAGTCGCCGATCGTCTTCTCGAGCTCCCAGCGGCCCGAGCCGATGCGGAGCCGGTGGCGAGGCCCGGGCAGGTCGGCGTCGCCCGAGTCGTAGCCGGCGTCCCCGGCCCACAAGACGACCATTCCCTGGGCGCCGCTGGCGACGTGGGTCTCGTAAAAGGTAGGCGGGCGGCGGCGGGCGTCGTCGAGCACGCTGGCGACGTCCGCGAACGCACCCAGGTGGCGCAAGGTCATCCAGGTCGGTGGTGCGAGCTCGATCTCCTGCGCCTCACGCCGGGCGAGCGCGTCGGTGGGGCGCATCCACGCCGAGTCGTGGATCTCGCCGCCGTCGATGGTCACCGCACCCTGGGGCGCGGGGGCGACGAAGAACCATGTCGAGTAGCGCCGAGGGGCGATCGGCGGCGGGAGCCAGTGCGCGAACGCGACGAGCGACGCGACGTCGCACTCGAGTCCGGCCTCCTCGTGGGCTTCGCGGACCGCGGCTCGGCGCGCCGCCTCCTCCTCGTTCGACGCCCCCGCGACGTCTTCGGGATCCACGCGGCCGCCGGCGAAGACCCACATGCCGCCGAAGGCCAGCTTCGAGTTGCGGTGCAGCATGAGCGTCTCGAGCCCGGCGGGCGTGTCGCGCACGAGCACCACCGTGGCGGCCGGGATCGGCGGCGGCAACGCCGCGTCGGGCGTCTCCGTCACGGGGTCGGCTGACGGGGCTCGAGCCCCGCGGCCCGGTACGCGGCGTCGATGACCCGCATGTTCGCGATCGCGTCGGCTGGCGTCGTCGGGTACGGGGCTCCCTCGCGCACCGCGGCCACGAAGGCTCGCAGCTGGTACACGTACGTGGCCTCGCCCTTGACCCGTTCGCGCCGGCGGCGCTCCGCGCCGGTCGCCGGGTCCGTGGCCCGCACGACGAGCCGGTGGTAGTACTGCGGGCTGGTCAGGTTCATGACGTGGAGGCTCCCGAGCTCCCCCTCAACGCGGGCGTGGAGGCTCAACGGCCGCCGCGACCACAGGGCGCACTCGAAGGAGCCTGCCAGGTCGTCGGAGAACTGCAGGTCGGCGCGCAGCCATCGATCCACGCCCGGCGACCCGCACTTAGCGCGAGCCGAGACGACCTCGGGCTCCTGGTCCGCCAGGGTCCGGGCCTGGTGGATCGCGTAGCAACCGACGTCCATCACCGCGCCGCCGGCCAGGTCGAGCTGGTAGCGGATGTCCTTGCGCATCGGCAGTGGGATGCACATGCGGGTGTCCACCCGTCGCAGCGCCCCGAGCTCGCCGCTGCGCAGGATCTCAACGACGCGGGTGATCAACGGGTGGTAGCGATAGTGGAAGGCCTCCATGACCACGATCCCGCTCGTCTGCGCCGCCGCGGCGACCCGCTCGGCCTCCTCGGCGTTCGCGGTGAACGGCTTCTCGCACAGCACCGGCTTGCCCGCGTCGAGCGCGGCGAGCGTCCAGCGGCCGTGGAGCCCGTTCGGGAGGGGGTTGTAGACGGCGTCGATCTCGGGATCGGCGAGCAGCGCCTCGTAGGAGTCGTGGACCGTCCCGATGCCCTGCTTCTGGGCGAACTGCTCGGCCCGGTTCCGGTCCCGGGCGGCCACCGCCACGACCTGCGCCTCGGGGACCCGCCGGGCCGGTTTGACGACCGCCCCCGGCGCGATCCGGGCCGCCCCCAGGATGCCGATCCGCAGCGGTTCCATGCCGGGTGAGCCTATGGCGAGCCGAGGGAACCGTGCGCGAGCATGCTGCGCCATTTGTCGTCGGGGGAGCTCGCGCGCGTGCTCGAACAGATCCGGGTTGTCGACTGCTCGACGGACATCGCCGGCCCGTACTGCACCAAGTTGCTGGCCGACGCGGGCGCCGACGTGGTCAAGGTCGAGTCCGGGGACGGCGACCCGCTGCGCTCCTGGGGCTCGGGTGCACTCTTCGAGTTCCTGAACACCACGAAACGCTCAGTCCTCGGCTCGGGGGGCGACGCCGCTTTCGTCGAGCTCTGCGCGGGGGCAGACGTCGTCGTCGAGTCCGGCCCGCCCGGGCAGCTCGCCGGGGCGGCGCTGCGGGAACGTCACCCCGGTCTGGTCGTGACGTCGATCACGCCGTTCGGGCTCGACGGCCCGTGGGCGGACTGGGCGGCCACGGAGTTCACCATGCAGGCCTGGTGCGGGTCGACCGCCTCTCGTGGCCTGCCCGAGGGCCCGCCGCTCGCCGCCGGCGGCCGGATCGGCGAGTGGATGGCCGGGACGTACGCGGCGGTGGCGACCCTCGCCGCGGTGCGTGCGGCACAGCGCTCGGGCCGGGGCGAGCACGTGGACGTCGCGATCCTCGACGCCATGTCACTCACCATGAACACCTACACGTCGGTGTTCGCCGAGTTCGCCAACTGGCCGCCGCTGCGCCGACCGACCCGCATGATCGAGATTCCGTCGATCGAGCCCAGCGCCGATGGTTACGCCGCGTTCACCACGAACAGCGCGCAGCAGTTCGCGGACTTCATGGTGCTCATCGGGCGACCCGAGCTCTCCCACGACCCCGAGCTGTCCGGGGCCTTGGGGCGGTTCAAGCGACGCCGCGAGATGCTGGCGATGATCTACGAGTTCACGACCCAGCATTCGACGGCGGAGCTGCTCGAGCAGGCGTCGCTGCTGCGCATCCCGAGCGGGCCGGTCGGCAACGGCGAGACGGTGACGGGCTTCGACCACTTCGTCGAGCGCAAGGTCTTCGTCGAGAACCCGGGGGGGCACTTCGTGCAGCCCCGCATCCCGTACCGCATCTCGGGGGTCGAGCCGCGGCCCTTCACGCCCGCACCTGCGCTCGGCGAGCATGCGGGCGTCGTGCGCTGGTCACCTCGGCCGCTCGCACCGGACCCGACCGACCCTGGCTTGGCGTTGGCCGGGGTGCGGATCCTGGACTGCACCGCCTGGTGGGCCGGACCGGCGGCCACCCACGCGCTGGCCTGCCTCGGAGCCGACGTCATCAAGGTCGAGTCGGTGTCGCGACCCGACCTCATGCGCTACACGAGCACCCGCCCCCCCACCGAGGACCAATGGTGGGAATGGGGCCCGCTGTTCCACGGGGCGAACAACTCCAAGCGGGGCATCACCCTCGACCTCACCCAACCCGCCGGCGTGGAGGTGTTCCGGGCCCTGGTCGGGACCGCGGACGTGCTGCTCGAGAACTTCACCCCCCGCGTCATGGAGCAGTTCGGGCTGGGCTGGGACGCTCTCCACGAACTCAATCCGGCGCTCACGATGGTCCGCCTCCCCGCCTACGGGCTCGACGGGCCGTGGCGCGACCGAACGGGGTTCGCCCAGACCATGGAGGGCATCACCGGGATGGCGTGGATCACCGGCCAGCCCGACGGGTCTCCCCTGATTCCCCGCGGCGCATGCGATCCGCTCGCCGCGATGCACGCGGTGTTCGCGACCTTCCTCGCCCTCGCCGAGCGAGAACGCACCGGCGACGGTCGACTCGTCGAGGCGACGATGATCGAGGCGGCGCTGAACATGGCCGCCGAGCAGGTCGTGGAGTACTCAGCGTCGGGTCGGCTTTTGGAGCGGACCGCGAACCGGGGCCCAGTCGCCGCCCCCCAAGGCGTGTACCCCGCGGCGGGTGACGAGGAATGGCTGGCGCTGGCGGTGGCGGACGACGCGCAGTGGGAGATCCTGCGGGCCGAGCTCGGCGACCCGGCGTGGGCCGGCGACCCGGCCCTGTCCACCGACGCGGGACGTCGCGCCGCGCACGATGCCATCGACGAGCACCTGGTGCGCTGGTGCGCGACCCGCGACGCGCGGGCGACCGCCGAGCAGCTGGCGGCGGCCGGCGTGCCCGCCGGCTACGTGGACGACGCCCGCGAGGTGGCGCACAACCCGCAGCTGGTGCACCGCGGGTTCTTCGAGGTCGAGGACCATCCGGTAACGGGTTCGCATCCGCTTCCCGTGCTCCCGTTCCAGTTCCGGAGCCGCCCCGAGCCGTGGCTGCGGAGCGCGGCGCCGCTGCTCGGCCAGCACAACGAGGAAGTGCTCGGCGGGCTCCTGGGGCTCGGCGAGCCGGAGCTGGCCGAGCTGCGCGCCGCGGGCGTGATCGGCGACCGGCCGAAGGGGACGTGATGGCAGGCGCGGACACCGACTGGGGCTGGGCCACCGAGTACGAGGACGTGCACGGCGCGGTCGCGATCTGTGGCGTCGGCGAGTCCGACCACTCGAAGGCGTCGGGGCGGACCGCCCAGCAAATCGTCGCCCAGGCGGTCGAGCGGGCGGAAACCATGGCCGGCGTGCACGTCCAGGGGGTGACCGTGGCCACCGCCGGCGGTCAGCTCGCCAGCCACAGGGTTTCGGCCAGGGTCTCGCTGGGCAACCGTCCGATCGGCGACAACGATCTGACAAGGGCCATCGCCCAGGCGCTGGCCGGTCTGAAACTATCGCGGCGCACCGCCATTCATCTGCGGCCGATCGCCTGGTCGGTGGATGGCCAAAGAGGCGTGCGTGATCCAAGGGCCATGTCCGGCCGCGCGCTCGGCGTCGAGCTGCTGGTCGTGTCGATGAACGAAGGCGTCTTCCAGACCATTGGCCACTGCGTCGAACGCGCGCACCTGACCTTCGAGGGCGCCGTGGCGGCGCCATTCGCCTCGGCCCTGGCGGCGCTCGAAGAGGATGAAATGGATCTGGGCGCCATCTGCATCGACATGGGCGGCGGCTCGACATCGGTGGCGGTCTATTCCGGGGGCGCCCTGGTTCACGTCGATTCCTTGAGCGTCGGCGGATCTCACGTGACCCAGGACGTCGCCCGCGGCCTTTCAACCACAATGGCCGGCGCCGAGCGGATCAAAACCCTGCATGGCAGCGCCATCGCTTCGGCGGGCGAGGACCGCGAGATGATCGAGGCGCCGCCCAGAGGCGATGATCCGGGGGCCGGCCCGGTCACCGCGCCGCGTTCACTCTTGAAAGGCATCATCGCGCCCCGCGTCGAGGAGACCCTCGAGCTTTTGAAGGAGCGGCTCAAGCTGGCCGGCGCCCTGGTGGAGCCGGGGGCCGGCATCGTGCTGACCGGCGGCGCGAGCCAGCTTGCGGGCGTGCGCGAGGTCGCCGTTCGGGTGTTCGACCGCCCCGTGCGTCTCGGCCGTCCCCGCCGCGTCCCCCACCTGGCCGACGCCGCCTCGGGCCCGGCCTTCTGCGCCGCCGCCGGCGTCCTGCACAGAGCCGCCTTCGGCCCCCGCGAAGCCGGCCCCAAACGCCCCAGCGGCGGAACACGCCCGACCGGCCCGCTCGATCCCCGCGCGAACGTCGTCGCCAAGGCGGCGGCCTGGCTGAGGGACAATCTCTGAGGGGGTGCAGAGCCCTGCGGGGCGGTTATCCACAGCTATCTTGGGCGTTCGGCGGAAAAATATCGTCCGTCTGACAATTTCTCCGGCCCCCAAATGAAACTGTCTCATGAGCTTGGGAGACGAGCCGCACGTCGGCATATTCTGGTGGGCGCCCGAGGGGCCGGGCGTGCTGGTCACCGACCGCACGCCGCTGACGGAGGCCGAGCCATATGGTGATTTCCTCACCCATCCGGCGGGCCACTTCGAGGTCTGGGAAGATTGGCGGCGCCTTGGCGTCCTAGGACTGAGGCGCCGGCGCTTACCGCCCGCTATCGCATCGACCGAATACGAGACCTTCCCGCGAGGGCGCATCGTCTTTCATGGTCCGACCCAGACCTTTTGGATCTACGCCGACGGCCGCCTGCAGGTCCCCGCTGTCATCAAGGAAATCAAGGCGGCGTTCGGGTTGAACGACGCCAACAGCGTCGTGAAGTCAGACAGCCACTACCGGACCTGACGGGGCGCAGGCCCTGTCGCACACAGAATGGACCAGGAGGTCATTTGAAATTCAAACGCTACATCAGTCCGCAGTTCGTCTCGGCCCTGAATGAACTCTACAAATCGGAAGCTGGGCGATCGTGGAGGGCGTTGCTTGGCGACCCCGACATTTTCCTCGCCATCCGCGACAACGCCATCAAGGCCTTCTACCGGGGATGCACCCTGGCGACGCTCCGGCTGGACGCGGGCGAAGTCCGCGCGAGGACCCACTACAGGTACCTGCTTCGCCCTTCGTCACGCTCACCCTACATCGACTCCCGCTTCGGCCGTTTTCAGCCATCCTGGCAATATGACGGGGTTGTTGAAGACGTGTCGGACACCGACAAATTGAAGCGCGCCGCAAGGCCTTACAGCGGTGCCAATAAGAAACTCGCGGGTCGCATAGCGCCGCACAACGCGAACATCTTCGACACGGAGATTGCTCTCACGCCCAGGGCTGAAAGGGACGACCGTTCATCTCGCAGACTCGATCTCGCGGCCCTGACAGGCGACGGCGGCGCGTGCGAGTTGGGCTTCTACTGCGTCAGAAAGCTCGCGAGCCCCGATCTGGAAGAGTCAGGCGGCAAGTTCCCGGTGGTCGAACAATTGGCGAAGCTTGAGCGCCGGCTCCAGAAACATGCCGGCGACCTGACGTCCGCCTTCGCCCAAGAGGCGACGATCTTGGCGGCGCTGGACCGGATATCCCCGCGACGCAAAGAAGCGGCTTCGAAGATCATCGCCGCCGGCGCAGCATTCAGGATCTCGACGAAGCCAATCCTTATCGTTGGCGGCACGGAGTTTGGCCAGAAAGGCAAGGCTCGCGCAAAGCGCCGCCTCGTCGAGCTGAAGCAAGCAATTGGGGAGGCGCGGCTGATTTGGGCGGAAAACGCGGGGGGCTTCCGCAACTAGGACTGCGCGCGTAGACCTTCCCGGGCCCAGGTTAGGCTCAAGCTCGACCAGAGACATCGAAATCCGACCCAAGTTCAAGGGGGAATGAAATGCCATTCAGTAGGGGTCTTGACGACCCGTTCGTGGACGCGCTGAACAGTCTCCACAATGATGCCGGAGGAGAATGGTGGAGAAGGTTTCTTTGTGATCCGGAAATATTTGTAGCTATCCGATACAATTCGCTCAACGCCTACTACAGAGGCTGCAGCCTAGCCAAAATCACATTCCCAAACGGCACCATAGTAGCTGAAACGCACTACAAGTATCTAGTTAGATCGTCTGCTACGTCCCCTATGATCGCATGGCGGGGCGACGACTTTCACTTCCCGAAGTCCTGGAAGTCGGGTTCGGATGCAATTTTCATTGAGAATCTCTCCGACACCGCCGCACTGAAACGGGCTGCAAACCGTTTTGCCGGTGGCGAAAAGAAGCTGGTGGCGGAGATTCTAAAGCGGCACGAAAGCGAAGTGATCGACGTAGAAATCGCACTTACAAACGACGCAGAGGCGGCGGAGGACAATTCGGTTCTTCGCCTTGACCTTGCTGCGCTTCGTTCATTCGCCGGAGGCGTGGAGATCGTCTTTTACGAAGCCAAATTGTTCAAGAACAAGGAGCTAAGAGCGCAGGGAGAAGAGGTTTCCGTCATCAAACAGATCGAGAGCTATCAGCCTTTGATCGAGGAAAGATGCAATGAAATACGTTTCTCATACCTTCGGGTGGCCCAGAATATAGAGAAAATAAAAGGTATGTCTGACGCCCGTCGCCAAGGGGCACGTAACATGCTGCAGCACTCGACGGCTTTGCGCGTGTGCAAGGAACCCGTGCTAGTCATTGGCGGCTTCGATCGCGATCAACAGAAGGGAAAGGTTTGGGAGTCCCATTACAAAAAGCTCATGCAGCTTGGGCTAGGTCGAGTGATCGCTGCTGGCGAAGGAAAGAGCATAAATCTGTTCCCAACGCCTCGTGGTGCGAGTCGACTTGATTGAGACAAGTGAGCCTCACCGTCCACCGCGCCACCCAAACGATCGGTGGCAACTGCATCGAGATCGCCACAGATGGCGGCCACCGGATCATCCTGGACGTGGGCCGGCCGCTGGACGCGCCTAATGACGCCACCGACCTGCTGCCCAAGACGCTCGACCTGACGGCGCCGGCGGATGGGGTGCTGATCTCGCATCCGCATCAGGATCACTACGGGCTGTTGAACGAGGTTCCCGCGTCCTGGCCGGTCTGGTGCGGGGAGCCGACCAGGCGGCTGATGCAGCTTACCACAGGCATCTTCGGCGATCCGATCGCGCGAGATTTCCGGGCGTGGACGAGCGGCCAGCCGTTCGAAATCGGACCGTTCAGGGTCATGCCTTATCTGACCGACCACTCCGCCTTTGACGCCCACATGCTGCTCATCGAGGTCGGCGGAAAGCGCGTCTTCTATTCGGGAGATTTCCGCCGGCACGGGCGTAAATCTAAGCTGGTCGAACGACTCATGGCATCGCCGCCCGCCGACATCGACGTTCTTCTGATGGAGGGCACCAACCTCGGCAGCGACAAGCCGACGATGAGCGAGGACGATTTGGAGGCGGCGTTCGTCGACCTGTTCAAGGAGACCAAGGGCCGCGTGTTCGTGGCCTGGTCGGCGCAAAATCTAGATCGCACGGTAACTATCTATCGCGCCTGTCTGAAGACCGGAC
>PLJD01000012.1 GCA_003140175.1 Actinomycetota bacterium | reverse complement strand
ACCGGTACTGACCCACGGCGCGGTCGCGCCGCCCCGGGCCGGCCGTCACCGCGAGCCGGCCCGGGGGGTGCGCCGCCGACCCCGAGACCCGGGGTGTCAGTCGCCGCACACGCCGCGGCGCCCCACCCGATCGCCCCGGGAGGTGCCCATGGACGTGATCGTGCGCGGCCGGAACGTGCCCGTCCCGTCGACGCTTCGCCGCGCCGCGCAAGCTGGCCCGGGTGGAGCGGATGGCTCGGGACGCGGCTCGAGCGGAGGTTGCTTTCTCCGAGGACCGCAACCCCCGCATCCGGGAACGTCACCGATGCGCGGTGGTCGTGCATCGCCGCCACGAGCTCGTCGCGGCCAACGCCGCGGTCCCCGACCCTGCGGTCGCCCTCGAACGGGCGCTCGACCAGGGTCGCCACCAGGTCGACCAGCGCAAGGAGCGCCGCTAACCGGCGCGCTGGGCCTGCTGCCAGCGGGCGATGAGCGACGTCAGCGACGAGTCGAGGTCACCGGGGTAGCGACGCGCGAGGTCGGCCAGCGCCCCGCACACCGTGAGCGACGGTCGCCGCGCGCACGGCTCGAGGGTCCGCAGGGGATCATGAGCCCGCCGGAGCGTGAAGACGATGACGGTGTTCGTCCGGTGCTCTTGGAACAGGGCATCTCCGAAGAGCGGAGCGGGGAAGGAGATCTGGCGGGTGAGCGACCCGTTCGGGAAGTTGTCCGCGCCGTAGTCGTAGTTGAAGTTGCCGCTCGCGGGGCGGAGCGCCACGAACGAGATCGTGTCGTACGTGTTGTGGGCGAGCGCGGCCGCGAACGCGGTGGGGTTCAGGTCGTTCGAGAGCCGGGCGAGGAACCGGATCCGGTCGGTGAAGCGAGCCGGCGGATCTGCGTAGTGCGCGTTCCACACGTTGAACACGTCGACGTCGCGATAGACGGGGATGTCGATGATGTCGGTGAGCACCACCCGCCCGATCGCCTGCCCACGCGTCGCATGATCGAAGTCGGTGAGCAGCTGCGTCGGGACCCGCGCCGCCCGCTGCTGGGTCACGTACGGGATCGCCTCCACCGCCAGCTGGCCGAGTGCGATGACGAGGACGCCGCCGACGACCACCGTGGCGAGGCGGTGCCCGGTCCGGCCCAGCCGGGCCCGGATCGCCTCGGACGAGCTCGTCGCGCGCCACACATCGATGACGGCGAGCCCCGCGCCGACCGCGAGCACCGACTCGATGACGTCGTTGGCCCGGTAGGACAACACGGGGGCGTTGAGCAGGACGAAGACGTAGCCCAGCACCGACCAGGCGTACGCGGCGGCGAGGAGCGTGAGCAAGGCCATCGATACCGGTGAGCGCAGCGCGGTCACCAGCAGGTACACGAGGCCGACGAGGAGCAGCACGCCGACCAGGTCGAAGGTGAAGAAGCGGAAGTCCAAGTCGACCACGCCCGGGCCGTAGAAGCGGGCGCTCAGCGTCTGCGCGCCCCGTGCCACCATGCTCACCAGCAGCGGGAGCCAGTACACCGCCGAGAGCAGCGCGGCGCCGCCCAGCACGATCGCCGCCCGGCGCCCGGAGCGGGGTCCGAGGTCGACGCCTCGGCGTGCCGCGGCCGGGCGCAGCGCCGCGAGCAGCACGAGCTGCGTCAAGCCGATGAAGAGGTAGTAGTAGAAGGTCGCGACGAGCGCGGCGCCGATGAGCGCGGCGACGAGCAACGCCGGTCGCGACCGGGGGGGTCGGGGTCCCACGCCGAGGACCGCCCACAGCCACCACGGCACGAACACGGCCAGGGCCAGCCACGAATACCACTCGTACCAGTTTTGGAACAGCAGCGCGCCGGCCACCACGGCTCCGACGCCAGCCACCCGACCGGTGACCCGTGACCACAGTGGCCAGGTCAGCACCGGGACGAGAAACGCGCTGGCGAGGAGCCCGACCTTGACCATTTGCCACGGGGCGACGTGCAGGAGCGCCGCGGCGCGGCCGAGCAGCCAGAACGACAGCGGCGGGTACCACGCCGGCAGGCCCCGGTAGGCGAAGTCGGGGAGACCCCAATGTGCCGCGAACTTCGTGATGGCCGCGGTCCGGAAGCTCTCGTCGAGCTGCGTGCCGAGGGGTCCGAAGCCGTTGGCGTTCAAGATGAGCGCGGCGCCGACCACGAGGCCGGCCCCGACCAGGAACGCGACCAGCCAGCCTTTCGCGGTGCTCGACAGGCGCGACCTGATGACGGTCACGCCGAGCGCGGCGACCACGACCAGGAACAGCCGCGTCGCCACGTCGACTCGGGGGTCGCCGTTCGTCGCCGGCGGGACCGCGGCCACGAGCACCGCCGCGAGCACGGTGACCGATCCGACCACCAGCGCCGACGCCGTCCGGGTGTCGCCCGGCGCCGGCCTGCGCTCGTCCCCCACCCGGCGAGATTAGGTGAGGCGCGCCGCCGCCCCGGCGACCGGCGTGCGACCACCCGCCGGTACACTCAGTGCTGGTATGGGTCTGTTCGAGCGCATGCTGCATGCCGGCGAGGGCCGCAAACTCAAGGCGCTGGAGTCGGTCGTCCCCGATGTCGGCGTGTTGGAGCCCGAGATGGAGGCCCGCAGCGACGAGGAGCTGCGGGCCCTCACCGGGGAGCTGCGGGGCCGCCTCGACCGGGCGGGCGACCTCGCGACCGAGCGCGAGGCACGCCTCGATGCCCTCGACGACCTCCTCCCCGAGGCGTTCGCGCTCGTCCGCGAGACGGCCCGGCGCACCCTGGGCCAGCGTCACTTCGACGTCCAGCTGATGGGCGGCGCGGCGTTGCATCTGGGCTGGGTCGGCGAGATGAAGACCGGCGAGGGCAAAACGCTGGTCGCGACGCTGCCCGTCTACCTCAACGCGCTGGCGGGCTACGGAGTCCACGTGGTGACCGTCAACGACTACCTGGCGCGCCGGGACGCCGAGTGGATGGGCCAGGTCTACCGGGCGCTCGGCCTCGACGTCGGGATCGTCGTTCCTCAGGTCTTCGACTACCAGATGAAGCGCCTCGCCTACCACGCCGACGTCACCTACGGCACGAACAACGAGTTCGGGTTCGACTACCTGCGCGACAACATGGCGGGCTCCCGGGAGGACCAAGTCCAGCGCGGGCACTACTTCGCCATCGTCGACGAAGTGGACTCCATCCTCGTCGACGAGGCCCGGACGCCACTCATCATCTCGGGCCCGTCCGACGACGCGCAGCAGCTCTATCAACAGTTCGCGCGCATCGTCCGCCCGCTGCGGCGCGACCGCGACTATGAGGTCGACGAGGCCAAGAAGACCGTCGTGCCCACCGAGGAGGGAATCTCGCGCGTCGAGCAAGCCTTGGAGGTCACGAACCTCTACGAGCACGTCAACCAGAACTACGTGCATCAGCTCCAGGCAGCCCTGCGGGCCAAGGAGCTCTTCAAGCCTGACGTCGACTACGTGATCCAGGGCGGCGAAGTCAAGATCGTCGACGAGTTCACCGGCCGCATTCTCGAGGGTCGCCGCTGGAGTGAGGGTCTGCACCAAGCGGTCGAGGCGAAGGAGGGGGTCCGGATCAAAGAGGAGAACCAGACCCTCGCCACCATCACCCTCCAGAACTACTTCCGCCTCTACGACAAGCTCTCGGGAATGACTGGGACCGCGTCGACCGAGGCGGGCGAGTTCGCGCACACCTACGCGCTGGAGGTCGTGACGATCCCGACCAACCAGCCCATGGTTCGAGCCGACCACGCCGACCTGATCTACAAGACCGAAGAGGCGAAGTTCGAGGCCGTCGCCGACGACATCGCCGACTGTCACGACGCCGGCCAGCCGGTCCTCGTCGGGACGATCTCGGTCGAGAAGTCCGAAGTGCTCTCGCGCGTGCTGGAACGGCGAGGGGTCCCGCACTCGGTGCTGAACGCCAAGCAGCACGAGCGGGAGGCGCACGTCGTGACCCAGGCGGGTCAGCCCGGCCGGGTCACCGTGGCCACGAACATGGCCGGGCGGGGCGTCGACATCCTGCTGGGCGGCAACCCCGAAGGGCTCGCTCGCCAGGACCTCCTCGTCGACGGGACCAGCCCCGAGGAATCACCGGAGCGCTACGCCGAGCTCGTCGAGCGCCACAGCGCGGAATGCCGCGCTGCCGGTGAGCAGGTGCGCGAGCACGGGGGCCTGTACGTGCTCGGGACCGAACGGCACGAGAGCCGCCGGATCGACAACCAGCTCCGGGGCCGCTCGGGTCGCCAGGGCGACCCGGGGGCGAGCCGCTTCTATCTCTCCCTCGAAGACGACCTCATGCGCCTCTTCGCGACCGGCGCGATGAGCTGGGTGATGGACCGGGCGTTCCCCGACGACATGCCCCTCGAGGCGCGCATGGTGACGAAGGCCATCGAGCGAGCCCAGCACACCGTCGAGGACCGCAACTTCGAGATCCGAAAGGACGTCCTCAAGTACGACGAGGTGATGAGCGAGCAGCGCCGGATCATCTACCGACGCCGCCAGCAGATCCTCGACGGTGAGGATCTGCGAGACCAGACGCTCGAGGCGATCGAGGACAGCATCGGCCACCTCGTCGAGGTGTTCTGCCCCGGCGAGTTCCCCGAAGATTGGGACCTCGACGAGTTTCAGAACAACCTGACCATGACGCTTCCCTCGGAGGTGACGCGGGCTCAGCTCGACGACTGCCCGCGCGTCGACCAGCTCCACGATCTGGTGCTCGGCGAGGCGCTCGCCAAGTACGAAGCCAAAGAGGAAGAGATCGGCAAGGAGACGCTGCGCGAGATCGAACGTCGGGTGATGCTCTCGGTGATCGACCAACGATGGCGCGAGCATCTCTACGAGATGGACTACCTGCGCGAGGGCATCAACCTGCGAGCGATGGGCCAGAAGGACCCGCTGTCGGAGTGGCAGCGTGAGGGCTACGACATGTTCGAAGCGATGATGGCGACGATCGAAGAGGACTTCGTCCGCTACGTCACCCACCTCCAGGTCATCACCGAGGACGCCCCGCAGCTCGAGACGAGCAACCTGCAGTACAGCGCCCCCGAGGACCCCGTCCAGGGCGCGCAGGCCCTGCGAGGGGCCCTGGCGGCGCCCTCCGAGGACCCGCCCGACGATCGCGCCCTGGCCCTCGCCGCCGAGTCGGAGGCCTTCGACGCGTTCAGCCCCGAGGTGGTCCAGCAGCCGGTGCAGGTCGATAAGGCGCCGGGCCGCAACGAGCCCTGCTACTGCGGGAGCGGCAAGAAGTACAAGCTCTGCCACGGCCGCTGACCGTCCCCGAACGTCCAGCCTGCCCGTCTCGCGATGCGTGACTTCTCCGATGCCCTCGCTGAGGTTCGTCGTCGCGTCTCGGACGCGCGCGCCTACTTGCGTGTCGACGAGGCGCAGGCTCGGGTGGCCGAGCTCGAGACTCAGGCGTCGGAGCCCGACCTGTGGGACGACCCGGACCGGGCCCGGTCCCTGACGACCGAGCTGGCCCGGGCCCGCGACGACGTCGAGATCGTCGAAGGCTTGGAGCAGCGCATCTCCGATGTCGAGACCCTCTGCCAGCTCAGCCGCGAGGAAGGTGACGAATCGGTCGAGACCGAGATCGACGCCGAGCTGCGGGCGCTCAGCGACGGGCTCGACCACCTCGAGCTGCGGGCCCTCTTCCGGGGTGAGCACGACGAGCGGGACACCATCTGCGAGGTCCACTCCGGCGCGGGGGGCACCGACGCCCAGGACTGGGCCCAGATGCTGCTGCGCATGTTCACCCGCTGGGCCGAACGCCGCGGCTTCGCGGTCGAGATCGACGAGGTCCAGCCCGGCACCGAGGCCGGCATCACCTCGGCCACCCTCACCGTCAAGGGCCGCTACGCCTACGGGCTGCTCCAGGGCGAGCGCGGCGTGCACCGACTCATCCGAATCTCGCCGTTCGACGCCAACGCCCGCCGCCAGACCGCCTTCGCGTCGTTTGACTGCGTCCCCGCGCTGGCGCCGACCGAGGAGCCCGAGCTCGACCCGACCGAGCTGCGCATCGACACCTACCGCTCCTCGGGAGCGGGCGGCCAGCATGTGAACGTCACCGACTCGGCGGTGCGCATTACGCACCTTCCGAGTGGAATCGTCGTGTCTTGTCAGAACGAACGTTCCCAAACCCAGAACAAGGCGCGCGCAATGCACATTCTCCTCGCCCGACTTGCGCAGCGCCAACGGGAGGAGCGCGAGGCTGAGCTCGCCAGTTTGTCCGGGGACAAGCGAGACGTCGCGTTCGGAAGCCAGATCCGCACCTACACGCTGGCTCCCTATCGGCTCGTCAAGGATGAGCGCACCCGCTACGAGACCGGCAACGTCGACGCGGTCCTCGACGGAGACCTGGACAGCTTCATCGAGGCGTGGCTGCAGTGGCGCCGCGCCGCCGCCTGAGCGCCGCCCGGCCCCCGAAACGGCAGGTCAGCGGCATGCCACGGACTCGGGAAGGGCTGCTGGTACCCTCACGCGGTCCCCGCCACCCCCACTTGGGACTCCCTCTGCGCGCATGATCCGCTTCGAAAACGTCAGCAAGGTCTACAAGGGCAACGTCACCGCGTTGCGTGATCTCTCGGTCGACGTGGGGAAGGGCGAGTTTCTGTTCCTCGTCGGACCGTCCGGTTCGGGCAAGTCAACCTTCCTGCGCCTGCTGCTGCGCGAGGACTATCCGACCGGCGGGCGGATCGTCGTCGCCGGACGCGACATCTCTCGGCTCTCGCACTGGAAGGTGCCACAACTGCGGCGGAACATCGGCTGCATCTTCCAAGACTTCAAGCTGCTCCCCACACGGACGGTCTACGAGAACGTCGCGTTCGCGATGGAAGTCATCGGGCGGCCCCGCCACGTCATCCGAGCCCAGGTGCCCCAGGTCCTGGACCTCGTCGGCCTGGCCAAGAAAGCTGGCCGCTTCCCCAACGAGCTCTCCGGCGGCGAGCAGCAGCGAGTCTCCATCGCCCGGGCGTTCGTGAACCGGCCCTTGATCGTCCTCGCCGACGAGCCGACCGGGAACCTCGACCCGGCCACCACCGTCGGGATCATGCGAATCCTCGACCGCATCAACCGCACCGGCACGACGGTCGTCATGGGGACCCACGACCAGCGCATCGTCGACGCGATGCGGCGCCGGGTCGTCGAACTCGACCACGGGGGAATGGTCCGGGACGACTCCCGCGGTTTCTACGGCGTCGGGAGCTGACCGGTGCTGACCCGGATCGGATACTTCCTGCGCGAGACGCTGATCTCGCTGCGCCGCAACCTGCTCATGACCATCGCCGGCGTGCTCACGGTCGCCGTGTCCCTCGCCCTCTTCGGCGGGATCATGCTCCTGTCGAAATGGGTCGACCACGGAACGCAGAGCATCAAGGGCGGCGTCCGGCTCGAGATCTTCATGACCGTCGACGCGACGAACCCGCAGATCACCGACATCCGCGACACGTTGAAGACCGACGCCGAGGTCAAGTCGTTCACGTTCATCGACAAGCAGGCGGCGCTGGCGGAGTTCAAGCAGATCTTCCGCAAGGACCCGGACCTGACCCGCAACGTCACCGCTGATGCACTCCCGACCTCGTTTCGGATCGTCCCGAAACGAGCGGAGCTCACGGACAGCATCCAGCGTCGCTACACGGCTGAGGCGGGGGTCGACAGCGTCGCGACTCCACAGCAAGCGCTCCAGGGGCTGCTGACCGCCACGAACACCGCTCGCCTGATCTTCTTTGGCCTCTCCGTCGTCCTGCTGGTGTCGTCGCTGTTCCTGATCGTGAACACGATCCGGCTCGCGACGTTCGCCCGTCGACGCGAGATCGAGGTCATGAAGCTGGTCGGGGCGTCGAACTGGTTCGTGCGCGTCCCCTTCATGGCCGAAGGCCTGATCCAGGGGCTGATCGGCGCGGGTCTGGCGGTCGGTGTCGTCGCCTCGCTCAAGATCGGCTTCGATCACTGGTTCTCGAGCTCGAACGCCACCAACTTCTTCCGCGAGTTCTACGTGACCACCGGCGACGCCAGCGTCATCGCGATCTACGTGCTCGCGTTGGGCATCGTGATCGGGCTCATCGGCTCAGCGATCGGGCTGGGCCGCTTCCTGCGGGTCTGACCCGCCGACGAGGGCACCCTCGCCCCGGCGTCCCCGGCGGCGGCCTGCCGACGAGGCGATGACGGGCCCCGCGCCGGGTGTCCGCTGACGCGGGTCCCGGAGGCGAATCCGGACCCGACCGGTCGTGACGCGGCGACCCAGGCTGGCCCGCGTGACCGCGAGGCAACCGGGGGTCGTCGACCCGGACCATCCCCGTGGGANNCGGCGATGATCACGTCCTCGCCCTGCTTCCAGTCCACCGGCGTCGACACGCTGTGCTTGGCCGTGAGCTGGAGCGAGTCGATCACCCGGAGGATCTCGTCGAAGTTGCGACCCGTGCTCTGGGGGTAGGTGATGATCAGCTTCACCGTCTTGTCGGGCGCGATGATGAAGACCGAGCGCACGGTCACGTTCGCGGCCATGTTCGGGTGGATCATGTCGTAGAGCTCGGAGACCTTGCGGTCCGGGTCCGCGATCAGCGGGAAGTTCAGGGCGTGACCCTGGGTCTCCTCGATGTCGCCGGCCCAACCCTTGTGGGAGTCGAGCGGGTCCACCGAGAGGCCGAGCACCTTGACGTTGCGCTTGTCGAACTCGGGCTTGAGCGCGGCGACGCGCCCCAGCTCGGTCGTGCAGACCGGGGTGAAGTCCTTCGGGTGCGAGAACAACACGCCCCAGCTGTCGCCGAGGTAGTCGTACAGGTTGAGGGTGCCGTCGGTGGTTTCGGCGGTGAAGTTCGGGGCTTCGTCGCCCAGGCGAAGAGTCATTTCGATGCCTCCAAGAGCGGGTGCGTCGCTACGCTGCGTTCCTCGCAGCATAGGCAGCATGGCCCGGTAAAGTCGAGTGGAGAGATCAGGAATTCAGGGACGGTGGCGGCTTCGCCGCTTGGCTGTCGACCTGACGCCGCTGCGCAGCTCCCGGGACTTTCGGCTCCTGTGGCTCGGCGAGCTCGTCTCCGAAGCAGGCTCCCAGGTCGCCCTGGTCGCCGTGTTCGTCCAGGTGTACGCGCTGACGAAGTCCTCCGCCGCGGTCGGGGTGGTGGGCATCGTCCAGCTGGTGCCCCTGGCGGCGGCCGCTCTGCTCGGGGGGCCCCTCATCGACACGCTCGATCGGCGCCGTCTGCTCCTCGTCGTGCAGTGCGGCGCGGCGGGTGCCTCGGGACTGTTGCTCCTCGGGGCGCTGAGCGGACACCCGCCGCTCGCCCTCGTCTACGTCGGGGCCGGCCTCGTCGCCGGCTTCGCCGGGCTGTCGATCTCGACCCGGGCTGCCATGACGCCGAAGCTGGTGCCTCCCGACCAGCTCGCCTCCGCCGTCTCGCTCAACCAGGCGATGTGGAACACCTCCCTGATCGTGGGACCGGCAGTCGGCGGCGTGCTGATCAGCCAGCTGGGACTCTCGTGGGCCTACGGGGTCGACGTCGCGACCTTCGCGGCGACGATCGTGGCCTGCATCCTCATGGCTCCGCAACGTCCGGCGCGGGTGCGGATCCGCCAGGGATCGCTGGTCGCGACCGGTTGGCGCGAGATGACGGACGGCTTCCGGTTCCTTCGCGGCAAGCAGGTCCTGCAGGCGACGTTCTACGTCGATCTCGTCGCGATGATCTTCGGCATGCCCCGCGCCTTGTTCCCCGTCCTCGCCGCGACCCAGTTCGGCGGCGGCTCCGAGACGGTGGGAATTCTGTTCTCCGCCGCGGCGGCCGGCGCCCTCCTCGGCGCGGTCACCGCGGGCTGGGTGCGCGACGTCCGGCGCCAGGGCTTGGCCGTGCTCTGGGCGGTCCTCGTGTGGGGACTCGGCATCATCGCCTTCGGCCTGTCCGACGGGCGCCTGTGGCTGGCGTTGGGATGCCTCGCGGTCGCCGGCGGAGCCGACGTGGTGTCGGCGGTCCTGCGGAGCACGATCCTGCAGCAAAACACGCCCGACGAGCTGCGAGGACGCCTCTCGGGCCTTCACACCCTCGTCGTCGCCGGCGGGCCCCGCGTCGGAGATTTCGAGGCGGGGGTCGTGGCGTCGGTGTTCACCCCCACGGTCTCGATCGTGTCGGGCGGCGTCATCTGCGTCGGTGGCGTCGTGATCCTGGGCGCGCTGCTGCCGAACTTCGCCCGGTACCGTGACCCCGACCCGACGGCGGATCCCAGCGGTTGACGGCAGGGTCGGCGGGCGGTCAGCGTGGCGCCGTGGCCGGGTACTCGGGGACGCCGTTGGCCAAGAAGCTGGGGATCCGTGCGGGATCGCGCGTCGCGATGGTCGCGGCGCCCGACGGCTTCGCCGACACCTTCGCGCTTCCCCCGCGTGCGCAGCTGCGGACCCAGGCTCGCGGTCGCTTGGACGTCGTGGTGTTCTTCGTGACGCGGCGCGCCGAGCTCACCCGGCGGTTCCCGGTGCTCCAACGCGCGCTCGAACCCGACGGGGGTCTCTGGATCGCGTGGCCCAAGCAGACGTCGGGGGTCGCGACCGACCTCGGTGACCGCTCGGTGCGCGAGGTCGGGCTTCATCACGGTCTCGTCGACAACAAGGTCGCGGCGCTCGATGACACATGGTCGGGGTTGCGCTTCGTGTACCGCGTCGCGGATCGCCCCCGCTGATGTGCGGCCGGTTTGTGGCCGCGTCGTCTCCGACGCTGCTCGCGGAGCACTTCCACGTCGACGAGGTCGTCGACGACGATCGCGGCCCGGACTACAACGTCGCGCCCCGCTCGCCGGTGCTGGTGATCCGCGACCGCGCCGACGAGGAGCGGTCCGCCCGGGTGCTGTCCCGGCTGCGGTGGGGACTCGTGCCGTCGTGGGCGAAGGACCCCTCGATCGGCGACCGGATGATCAACGCCCGCGCCGAGACGGTCGCGACGAAGCCGGCGTACAAGCGCGCGTTCGCCAAGCGGCGCTGCATCATCCCGGCCGACGGCTTCTACGAATGGCGCCGACTCGAGCCCCGGCCCGGCACGACCCGGGCGGTCAAGGAGCCGACCTTCATCCATCGCCGCGACGGCGAGCCGCTGGCGTTCGCCGGCCTCTGGTCGGTCTGGAAGGTACCCGAGGAGCTGGCCGGCACCGTCGGCGACGACGACGGATGGCTGCGCACCTGCGCCATCGTCACCACCCAGGCCAATCCGCTGCTCCGCCCGATCCACGACCGCATGCCGGTCGTGCTGCCCGAGACGGCCTGGGACCGGTGGCTCGACCCGCGCGCCGACCCCGACGCCGAGGACCTCGAGGGGCTGGCGCGGCTCCTCGCGCCGGCCCCCGACGAGTGGTTCGAGGCCTACGCGGTCTCGAGCCGAGTGAACCGGGTCGTTGACCACGGCCCCGAGCTGGTGCGCCGGGTCGAGGGTCTCGCCCTCCCAGAGGGGTAGTGGTCCGTTTCACCCGTCGCGTACCGTCGGCGTGACGTCGGGAGCCCGACGGCAGTTTCACGCCCCTCCTGGCGAGGGACCGACGACGTTCGCACGGTCACGCTCCTTCCAGGCTGCGACACGGAAACCGACTGCTCAATCCCCATAGGCTCCTCGCGATGGCCACGCTGGAGCCCGCCGAGTACCTCGAGGCAATCGGGACCGAATCGGGGAAGTTGCGTCGCGCCGCGGCCCGGGCCGGTCTCGACGCTCGCGTGCCGTCGTGCCCGGACTGGGATGTCGCCGCGCTGCTGGCCCACATGGGCCGCGTCTACCGGTGGGCGTCGGCGTGTGTGGAGGCGAACGAGCTCGTGTCGCCGTCGTCGTTGCCGGAACCACCCGGCCGCGACGAGCTCGACGCCTGGGTCCGCGACGGGGCCGACCACGTGCGAGCGGTCCTGGACCGGCCCGCCGACGACCCGACCTGGACCTGGGTCCCGCCGGCGCGGGTCGGGTTCTGGCAGCGCCGCCAGGCCCACGAGACCGCCGTGCACCGGGTCGACGCCGAGCTGGCGGGTGGCGAGCCCACCCCGATCTCCGGTGAGCTGGCCGCCGACGGGATCGACGAGTGGCTGACCCTCCTGCCCCACCGTCGGGGTGCCCCCCCGGTCACCGGGCACGGGGAGACGCTGCACTTGCACTGCACCGACCGACCCGGCGAGTGGCTGGTGCGCCTCACCGAGGACGGCCCCGAGGTGGAACGGGCCCACGCCAAGGGCGACGTCGCGGTGCGGGGGCCCGCCTCCGACCTCTTGTTGGTGTTCCTGCGGCGCCTGGCCCCCGAGCGGGTCGAGGTGCTCGGGCAGCGCCCAGTCCTCGACGACTTCTTGGCCCAGACCGGCTTCTGAGCGTTCCCGGGCCCGCCATCGCTGGTTAACGTGCCGGCGGCCTGGGGCCGCTACGTTGGCTGGTGTGCTGCATCTTCTTACCGGAATCGTCGTTGGCGTCGTGCTCGCCGAGATCGCCATCCTGGTCACGACCGTCTACTTGCACCGGGGCCTGGCGCACCGGGCCCTCAGGGTCCACCCCGTGGCCGAGTTCCCGTTCCGGGTCATGATCTGGCTCATGACGGGCATGAAGCCCCGCGAATGGACCGCCGTGCACCGGCTGCACCACGCGGCCACCGACACCGACCAGGACCCGCACTCGCCGCTGGTGCTCGGCTTCTGGCGCGTCCAGCTCGCCAATGCCGCCCTCTACCGGCGCACCGCCCGCGACGGCGTCACCGTCGACCGGTACGCGAAGGACCTCCAGCCCGACTGGTTCGACCGGTGGTTCTTCGACCGGGCGTGGCTCGGCCTCGGAACCGGGGTCGTGATCCTGTGCCTCGCGCTCGGGTGGCAGACCGGCCTGCTGGCCGCCGTCGTGCACATGACCACCTACCTCGGCCTGTCCGGGGCGATCAACGCGGTGGGCCACACCTACGGGAAGCAGCCCCACGACAACTCCGCGACGAACGGCCGTCTCCTCGCCCTCGTGACCGCGGGGGAGGGCCTGCACAACAACCATCACTCGGTGCCGACCGCGGCCCGCTTCTCGCGAGGCCACGCCGAGTTCGACCCGGGCTGGTGGCTCGCCCGCTCGCTGGCCGCCGTCCACCTGGCCACGATCCGCCACGAGACCCTGCCGGTCCGCACTCGGTAAGCAGCGCCGCTCAGCCGGGCGTGCCGGGAGCGAGATCGCGCAGCGTCTGGCGTAAGGCGTCGGTACCGAGGCCGAGAATCGACGGCGCCGGCGTCGTGACACCGTTGGCGGCGTAGCGGGCGAGATGGGCTCGACACTCGCTCGGTGACCCGTGGACGATGAGCTCGTCGATCAACGAGTCGGGGATGGCCTCCGTCGCGGCGGCGCGGTCACCAGCCCGCCAGGCCTGCCACATCGGCGCGAGCACCTCCCCGCGCCCGAGCCATTCGTGGAACGCGGCGTAGACCGGCACGTTGAGGTACGCGGCGATGGCGCGGCGCCCGACGAGACGGACCAGCTCACGGTCGTCGGTGGGGAGCACGAAGATCCGGGCCACGATCTCCTTGTCCTCGCCGACGTGGGAGACGACCGTCTTGACGTCGTCGGCCGAGAGCCAGTTGATGATCGCCCCGTCGCCTTCCTGGCCGGCCAGGCGCAGCATCCCGGGCCGCAGCGCGGCGACGAGGATCGGCGGCATCTCGTCGACCGGCACCTCGAGACGAAAGCCTCGGACCGAGAACGTCTCGTAGTCGGAGGTCACCTTCTCGCCCGCCAGCGCCGACCGCAGGAACCGGATCGTGTCCCGCACCCGGTGGTAGGGCTTCTCGAACGGGATGCCGTTCCAACGCTCGACGATGACATCGGAGGACGTGCCGAGCCCCAGCGCGAATCGGCCCGGCGCCGCCTGACACATCGCCGCGACGGTCTGGGCGAGCGTCGCCGCGCCGCGGGTGAACGCCGGCACGATGGCGGTCCCGAGCCGCAACGTCGGCGTCCACGCCGCGGCGAGGGCGAGCGGGGTGAACGCGTCGGTGCCGCCCGCCTCCGCCGACCACACGTCGGTGTATCCGAGCGCGGCGACCTCCTCGTACCAGGCGCGGTGGTCGTGCAGCGACACCCCGGGGAACGGAACGGTGATCCCGTAGCGGGCAGGAACGGTCATGGTGAAACCTCCGGGGTCGACTCGGCGGCGACGGTACGACCCTTGAGGCGGCCGGCGCGGTCGCCGCGCCACTCGCGCACGATCGCCGACTGGCTGGCGGTGGCGAGCAACGTCCCGTCCTCGGCCCACAGGTGCACGACCCCGTGGCCGAAGCCGTCCGCGACGGCCTGGATCCGCACGTCGGCGAGGACCCACTCGGTGGGATGCACGTCCGAGGGGCGCACCAGGCGCAGCGTGTTGTCGAGGCTGTTGCTCGACGCCCGACGCCCCAACGCCTGACCGATGCCGAACGGGACGTAGTCCGCCACCACGGCCAGCGCCGAGGCCGTGGCCGGGATGCCCGGGAGCCGCGCCCAGAGCGCGCTGCGCCCGTCCCCGGGTGCGCCGTCCAGGTCGTCGGGCGGGCGGGCGTTCGCGGCTCGCATCTCGAGGCGTTCCCCGATCGTGCCCTGCACGTGGGGAGGCAAGGCACGCCGGGGGCTGGCCGCGACCGACGGCACGTCGGGGCGCAACGCCCACGACCCCGACCAGGCCAGCTCCCGGTTCCCGAGCGCGGCGAGCACGGTGAAGATCTCACGTCCGTCGACGCGGGCGAGTACGCGAGCCTGCGACGAGCGGTGCCCGCGGGTGACCTCGACCGCCTCGAGCTCCACGACGTCGGGCGGTCGGGCGAAGGCGAGGTACTGGGCGCTGGCCCACACCAGGGGTCGGCCGGTCAGGCGTTCGAGGACCTCGATCGCCGCGCCGAGGGCGGCGCCCCCAAAGAGGGCGCCGAAGCCCGAGCACAGGCCCCGCACGACCGGCATCCGCCACCGCCCAGGGTCGTCCGAGGGAACGAGACCGAAGAAGTCCACAGCGTCCACCGGTCGGCGACGCTACGCCGTGCGGCCGCCCGCTGGGCCGACGAATCGCCCGACCCGGTCGGCCCCGGCTGGCAGACTGAACGGCCGGACCCGCCGGCGAGGCGGGCGTCGGCCGAGCCGGCGTTCGTGCCAGTGGGCGTCACGATGATGAGGATGACTGGGTGAGGAGCGCAGGGGTCGAGGTCGAGGGCCTCGTCAAGCGGTTCGGCTCCTTCGCCGCCGTCGACGATGTCTCCTTCGCGGTCGAGCCCGGCGAGCTGTTCGGCTTCTTGGGGCCGAACGGGGCCGGGAAGACCACCACCATCTCCATCCTGTGCACGCTCGTGGAGCTCACCGAGGGAACAGCCCGGGTCGCCGGTTTCGACGTGGTCCACGACCGCAGCGCGGTGCGCGAGAGCATCGGCCTGGTGTTCCAAGAGGTGACGCTGGACGACTACCTGACCGGCGCCGAGAACCTGCGCTTCCACGCCGTCCTCTACGGGGTTCCGCCCTCCGAAGTCAAGGATCGCTGCCGACCGCTGCTCGACATGGTCGGGCTCACCGAGCGGGCCGATCAGCAGGTCCGCTTCTACTCAGGTGGCATGAAACGCCGCCTGGAGATCGCCCGCGGCCTCCTGCACGAGCCCCGCGTCCTGTTCCTCGACGAGCCCACCATCGGCCTCGATCCCCAGACCCGCAAGCACATCTGGGACTACGTCGACACGTTGCGGGCCCGCGAGGACACCACGATGTTCCTCACGACGCATTACATGGACGAGGCGGAACGCTGCGACCGGATCGCCATCATCGACCACGGTCAGATCGTCGCCATCGACACGCCCGATGCCCTGAAGGCGTCGATCGGGTCGGACACCGTCACCGTGGCGACCTCCGACGACGCCGCCGCCGCGCAGGCGCTCGCCAAGGGGTTCGACCTCGCGGTCGAGACGACCGAGGACGGGGTGCGGTTCCGCGTGCCCGACGGGGAGGGCTTCGTGCCCCAGATGTTCGAGCACCTCGCGCTCGGGGTGCGCAGCGTCAACGTGCGCCGCCCGAGTCTCGACGACGTCTTCATGGAGTACACGGGTCATGACCTGCGCGACGCCGACGCCGGCATCGCCGACCAGTTCAAGAACAACGCCATGGTGCGCGGGTTCCGGAGGAGCTGACATGGCCGACGCCGTCCTCCCCGCCCGGATGCCCGCAACCGCGCCGCTCGGCGTCCGGCGCGAGGGCCGGCTGATCCGCAACGTGCGGGCGGTGTGGATGGTCTGGATTCGGGACCTCATCCGGCTCAAACGGACCCCGACGCGGATCGTGACCGGGATCGCCCAGCCGCTGCTGTTCCTCTTCGTGCTCGGTGCCGGCCTCGAGCACCTCATCGGCAGCCAGCGGGCCGGCGGCGTGAACTACCAGCAGTACCTGTTCCCCGGGATTCTCGCCATGTCGGTGCTCACCTCAGCGCTGTTCTCGTCCATCGCGATCGTCTGGGACCGTGAGTTCGGGTTCATGCGCGAGATGCTCGTCGCGCCGGTGTCGCGGTCCTCGCTCGTCCTCGGCAAGGCCCTCGGCGGTGGGTCGGTCGCCGTCGTCCAGGGCATCATCCTCGTGATCGCGGCCCCGCTGGTGGGCGTCGACGTCACGGTCGGCAGCTTCTTCGCGATGCTCGGCTTCCTGCTGTTGTTGGCCTTCGCGCTCGTCGGCTTCGGGATCGTGATCGCCAGCCGGATGCAGCGCATGGAGAGCTTCCAGATGGTGATGGCGCTGGTCCTGCAGCCGATGATCTTCCTGTCAGGGGCGATCTTCCCACTGGTGGCGCTCCCGCAATGGCTCGGCGTCGTGACCCGACTCAACCCGGCGACGTACGGCATCGACGCCATCCGACGGGTCCTGTTGCCACACATCGCGCCGCTCACGATCCTGAGCTGGACGGTGCCGCTGTGGGCCGACGCGCTCATCACCTTCGCCTTCGGCGCCTTGATGTTGGCGTTGGCCGTGCGACTCTTCGCCACCGCCGAGTAGACATTCGGCCATGGAAGGCACGAACCGTCAGCTGCGACTCGCCCGCCGCCCGGTCGGGATGGTCGACGACGACACCTTCGAGCTCGTCGAGGAACCCCTCCGGGCCCTGGAGCCCGGCGAGTACCTCGTCCGCACCGTGTACCTCTCGATCGATCCCACGAACCGGGTCTGGATCCGCGAGGAACCGAGCTACCTCCCCCCGGTCGCGATCGGGGAGGTCATGCGCGGCGGCACGATCGGCGAGGTCGTCGAGTCACGCAACGACGCCTTTCCCGTCGGCATCGCGGTGCTCGGCATGCTCGGCTGGCAGGACTACGCGATCGGCGGCGGCGACGTCCTGGCCCGCCCCGTCCCCCCCGGGGTGCCCCTCCAGCAGATGATGAGCGTCTTTGGCACCACCGGCGTCACCGCCTACTTCGGGATGCTCGACGTGGCGAAGCCCCAGCCCGGCGAGACGGTGGTCGTGTCGGGCGCCGCGGGCGCGACCGGGTCGGTGGCCGGCCAGATCGCCAAGATCCAGGGAGCCCGGGTGATCGGGATCGCCGGCACCCCCGACAAGTGCAGCTGGCTCACCGGCGAGCTCGGCTTCGACCACGCCGTGAACTACCGGACCGAGGACGTCGGAGCCCGCCTCGACGAGCTGTGCCCCGACGGCATCGACGTCTTCTTCGACAACGTCGGCGGCGCGATCCTCGACGCGGTCCTCCGTCGCCTCGCCCTCGGTGCTCGCCTCGCGCTCTGCGGCGCCATCTCCACCTACAACGAGGAGGACCAGCCCCCGCCGATCCACTGGTACATGAACCTGGTGGTGCAGCGAGCCCGGATGCAGGGCTTCCTCGTGCTCGACTACCTCGACCGGTTTCCGGAGGCGGTGCTGGCGCTCGTCGAGTGGGTCGGTGCGGGCCGTATCCACTGGCGCGACCACATCGTGGAGGGTCTCGAGTCGGCGCCGCGCGCGCTCAACATGCTCTTCACCGGGGAGAACACCGGCAAGCTCATGGTCCGGGTCGGCCCCGACCCGGCCGGCTGAGCGCCGGGTATCCTCCCCCTCTGACGACCCGTCAGATCCTGCGACGGGCCGGATTCGGACCGTGACCAGCGGAGGTGCCCGTGCCGTCCACCGAGACGCCCACGATTCCGATGATCGTCAGCGTCGACGACCACGTGGTCGAGCCGGCCCATGTCTGGAAGACCTGGCTTCCCGAGCGGTTCCGCGACCGCGGCCCCCGCGTCGAGCGTCGGGGCCTGGCCGGCCTCAAGATGGTCGGCCCGGCGGTCTACGAGCACGAGTTCGACGACGACGCGCCGCTGTGTGACATCTGGTTCTACGAGGACCTGATTGTCCCGCTGAAGCGGCATATCGCCGCGGTCGGGTTCGACCGTGACGACATGACGCTGTCGCCGATCACCTACGACGAGATGCGCGACGGCTGCTACGACCCGAAAGCCCGGGTCGAGGACATGCTCATGAACCACGTCGACGCCTCCCTGTCGTTCCCGACGTTTCCCCGGTTCTGCGGGCAGACGTTCCTCGAAGGCAAGGACAAGGATCTCGCCCTGGCCTGCGTGCTCGCCTACAACGACTGGATGGTCGAGGAATGGTGCGGCGACAGCGACGGGCGTCTCGTGCCGCTCCCGATCGTGCCGCTCTGGGATGTCGAGGCCTGCTCGGCGGAGGTGCGCCGCAACGCGGCTCGGGGGGTGCGGGCCGTGTGCTTCAGCGAGATCCCACCCCACCTCGGCCTGCCGAGCATCCACACCGGCGCGTGGGACCCGTTCTTCGCCACCTGCGCCGACACCGGCACGGTGGTCTGCATGCACATCGGGTCGTCCTCGAAGATGCCCGCCACGTCGGCGGACGCGCCACCGGCCGTGCAGGCGACCCTGTCCTTCGGCAACGCGATGTCGTCGATGAGCGACTTCTTGTTCTCGGGGGTGTTGGTGCGCTACCCGGGCCTGCGCCTCGCCTACTCCGAAGGTCAGATCGGATGGATTCCGTACATCCTCGAGCGTGCGAACGACGTCTGGCAGGAGCACCGGGCGTGGGGTGGCGTGCGCGACCGTGTCCCCGAGCCGCCCGCCACCTACTACTACCGCCAGATCTACGGCTGCTTCTTCCGCGACCAGCACGGGCTGCGGTCCCTCGACGAGGTCGGGGTCGACAACATCACCTTCGAGACCGACTACCCGCACACCGACTCGACGTGGCCGAACACCAAAGAGGTGGCCGAGAAGATGTTCGCCGGCCTCGACGACGAAACCGTGTACAAGATCTGTCGAAGCAACGCGATCCGGATGCTCAGCTTGGACATCGAATAGCGAGCCTGAGGTCTCGCCGCCGGTGAGCGATTCGCTGCGGGGTCGGCTCCTCGTCGCCACGCCCGACCTCGAGGATCCCAACTTCTTCCGTACCGTGGTGCTCGTGCTCGAGCACCACGACGAAGGCGCGCTGGGCGTCGTGCTGAACCGCCCGTCGACGGGCACCGAGGTCGGCCAACCGCTCCCCGCGTGGGCCGCGCTCGCCGCCGCGCCGGCCGTCGTGTTCGTCGGCGGCCCGGTGCAGCCCGAGGCGGCCATCGGGCTCGCCCGGCGTGTCGACACCCAGGAGCCCGACGGGTTCGCGCCGCTCTTCGCCGACCTCGGCACCGTCGACCTCGAGCGCGACCCTGAGTCGGTCACGCCGCGCGTCGACCGGGTACGGATCTTCGCGGGCTACTCGGGTTGGGGGCAGGGCCAGCTCGAGCGTGAGCTCGACGCGGGCGGCTGGTTCCAGCTCGCCGTCGAGCCATCCGACCCGTGGACCGCGACGCCCGAGACCCTCTGGCGCGCCGTGCTGCGACGCCAGCGGGGCAAGGAGCGGATGTTCGCCGACTTCCCTCTCGACGCGCATCTCAACTGACGGGCTCCGCGGGATGGGCCGCGGCCGGTCCGGTGCGCGGGTCGACCGACGGCGACGCCGCGCGCGAGTCAGGGGCGCGGAGCTGGTTCTGGAACCAGCGTCGCATGGTGCCGCGTCCGGTCGCGGCGCGCAGCGCACGGTCGGCGAGCGCCGCAACGGTCCGCGGCGTTCCCGGGGTGGCGCCCTCGAGCAGGTCGTTCCAGTACAGGGCCCAGCCGCCGGCGAGGAGCCGGCCGACGCCGGGCGCAGTCAACGCGCGGGCCAGGGTCGAGACCAGCCGGGGCCGGGGGAGCAGCGCGGCGTGGATCGGGGTCGTCGCGCTCAGGTACGGCGCGTAGCGAGCGCCGAGCTGGGCGCGGTAGCGGGCTGCGGCCTGATCGGGGCCGGCGAGGACCGCCAGCGCGGCCGCCTGCGCGCTGGCCATCGCCTGGGCGATGCCCTCCCCCTGGAGCGGGTTCACCAGCCCCGCGGCGTCGCCGACCAGCAGCACCCGACCGTCGCCCGGACGAGTGCCGACCAGTCCGAGTTTGAGCCAGCCCCCGAGCAGGGACTCGACCGGCGGTGGCCGCTGCAGCAAGCCACGCTCGACGAGGTGGTCGGCGAAGCGGGGCCAGGAGCGTGCGGCGAGCGTCGCCGCCGACCGGTCGGCGAGGACGCCGCAGCCGAGCCCCACGTTGGCTCGCCCGTCCGGGCCGGGAAACACCCAGCCGTACCCGGGAAAGGCCCGCCGGGGTGACGACTCCCAGAGCACGATCTGGGGGAGCGCGACGGGCTCGTCGACGTAGCCGCGCAGCGCGAACCCCCAGAGGACCTGGTCCGCCTGCACCAGGTCGGCCCAGCCGCTCACCGCGCTCAACGCCCCGTCGGCGCCGATCACTACGTCGGCGCGCAGCTCCTCGCCGGTGGCGAGCGAGCAGCCCTCCAGACCGTCGGGGCTGTAGCAGGGCCCGCGGGCTCGACCGACGAACGGCTCGGCGCCGGCGGCGACGGCCGCGTCCCGCAGCGTGGCGTCGAACCGGTGGCGGGGCACGGCCAGGGCGTGGCCGGGATAGGTCCGCCCGGGCCGGCAGGGCAGCCGCACCTGGCGGGTCGGGCCGACGACGAGCATGTCGCCCACCGGCAGCGCGTCGGGGACGGTCAGGTCCAGGTCGTCGAGCACCTGGAGGCCGCGGGGGCCGACGAGGTCCCCGCAGGCCTTGTCTCGAGGGAAGGCGGTCTTGTCGACGAGGGCCACTCGGGCGCCCCCCCGGGCGAGGATCAGCGCCGCGACGCTGCCCGCCGGGCCTGCTCCCACGATCACGGCATCGAATCGGGCGGTGCGCACGTCGTCGAATCCCCGCGCTCTACGCTCGGCGTCCGAGACCAGGAGCGGTGCGCATGCTTGCCGGCCCAGCCACGGATCCGAACCAGTTCGCCCAAGATCTGTTCACGGGGATTCCGGACCGGTACGACATGCTCGAAGAGCTGCTCTCGCTGGGCCAGAACCGACGCTGGCGACGCGCGATGGTCGACCGCATCGTACCGGCGGCACCCGCCCGGGTGCTCGACGTGGCGAGCGGGACGGCCGGCGTCGCGCTCCAGCTCGCCGATCGCACCCCGGCGTTCGTGGTCGGCATCGATCTCACCGGCGCCATGCTGGCCCGGGGGGCCGTCAACGTTCGAGTCCGCGGGGCGGGGGAGCGGATCGCGCTGGTGAACGGTCGGGCCGAACAGCTGGCCTTCCCCGACGCCACCTTCGATGGTCTCACCTTCACCTACCTGCTCCGCTACGTCGCCGACCCGGCCCAGACGCTGCGGGAACTGGCCCGCGTCCTCAAGCCCGGCGCGCCCGTCGCGAGCCTCGAGTTCTGCGTGCCGAGCAACCCGTTCTGGCGTGCCGGGTGGTGGCTCTACACGCGGCTCGTGCTGCCCGCGGCGGGTGGGCTGGCGGGGAAGGGGTGGTTCCGGGTCGGACGGTTCCTCGGCCCGAATATCTCGCAGCACTACCGCCGCTTCTCGGTGGACTGGACGGTGCAGGCGCTACGCGACGCGGGGTTCGTCGATGTCGGCGTGCGCACGATGAGCCTCGGCGGCGGCGTCGTCATGTGGGGTGTGCGGGGCGGTGCCTGACCGGCAGCGCCGAGCCGCCTTCTACGCCGCCCGTCCCGGCGGATGGCGGGACTGGTGGACGCTCCTGCACCCGCCCTACACGGCCTGGCATCTCGGCTACGTCGCGATCGGCGCGGCCTTGGCGCCCCACCTCGACGGGATGCGCCTCGGCGCCACCGTGCTGGCCTTCCTCGCGGCCATGGGGGTCGGCGCCCACGCGCTGGACGAGCTGCACGGGCACCCGTTGGGCACGCACATCCCCGACTCGGCGCTCATCGCGGCCAGCGCGGCGGGTGTCCTCGCCGCGGTGGGGCTCGGCGTGCTGGGCGTCAGCCGGGTCGGCGTCATCCTCATCCCGTTCATCGTCGTCGGACCGATCCTCGTCGTCGCGTACAACCTCGAGCTCTTCGGCGGCCGGCTGCACACCGATGTCGGCTTCGCCCTGTCGTGGGGCGCCTTCCCGGTCCTGACCGCGTACGTGGCGCAAGCCGACCGGCTCGGCCTCGCCGCCGTCCTCGGCGGGGCCGCCGCGTTCGCGTTGGCGCTCGCGCAGCGCAGCCTCAGCACCCCGGCTCGGCTCGTGCGCCGCCGGGCCCGGCGGGTCGAGGGAGTCGTCACGTTGGACAACGGGGAGGTGGTTCCGCTCGACGCCGCCGCCCTGCTCGCCCCGCTGGAGCGGACGCTGCGAGCCTTGGCGTGCACCGTGGTGCTCCTCGCCGCCGCGATGGTCGCGGCCCGCCTGTGGTGAGCCCCCCGGCTCGTCGTCCCCCGTCGAGACCCATGCCGAGACACCACCCGCCGCCGGGGGCGGGGAGCCCGACCGGGGCGCGAGCCCACCCGGGGCGCGACGAGCGCCCAGAGGAGCAGCCATGACCGAGCAGCGAGGACGAGTCCGGGTCGAGCCCGGCGCGAAGCGGGTGCGGGTGTACCTCGGCGGCCAGGTCGTCGCCGACACCACCCACCCGTTGCTCGTCTGGGAGGTGCCCTACTTCCCCGCCTACTACCTCCCCCGAGAGGACGTCCGCACCGAGGCGCTCGCGAGCTCGGGACGCACCGAGCACTCGCCGAGCCGCGGTGATGCCCGCTATTACCACGTCACGGTCGGTGACGCGGTGGCCGAGGACGCGGCGTGGGAGTACCCCGACTCGCCGCTTGACGACCTGCGCGGGCACGTCCGCTTCGAGTGGGGCGCGATGGACGCCTGGTTCGAGGAGGACGAGGAGGTCTTCGTGCATCCCCGCGACCCGTACTCGCGTGTCGACATTCTCGCGAGTTCGCGCCACGTCGAGGTCGACGTCGCCGGCGAGCGACTCGCCGACACCCATCGGCCCACCCTGCTCTTCGAGACCGGGCTCCCGACCCGCTACTACCTCCCCAAGGTCGACGCCCGCCTGGACCTACTTCGCCCGTCGCCCACCACCTCGGCGTGCCCCTACAAGGGCTTCGCCCAGTACTGGTCGGCCACGACCCCCAGCGGCGTCGTCGAGGACGTCGTGTGGTCGTACCGGACCCCGCTGCCCGAGAGCCAGAAAATCGCGGGCCTGGTGTGTTTCTACAACGAACGGGTCGACCTCATCGTGGACGGTGCGCCCCTGGCGCGACCCCACACGAAGTTCTCGACGTGAGCGCACGCCGCCCCAGCCCGAGCGGATGCGCCGCCCCGGCCCGGCCCGGTACGGTCAGCGCGACGCCCGACCGCCCGAAACCCGGGGGAGGCACCGCATGGCGATGACGCTCGAGTCGATCGACATCTACGAGCCGGACGGCTACGTCGACGCCCCGCCGCACGAGGTCTTCGCGTACCTGCGCCGCGAGCACCCGGTGTTCTGGCAGAACATGCCCGACGGCACCGGCTACTGGGCGATCCTCAAGCACGCGGACTGCGTCGAGGTGGCACGCGAGCCGACCCTGTTCTCCGCCCAGGTCGGTGGCGTCGTGCTCGAGGACCAGGTGCCCGAGCAGCTCGAGCAGACCAAGAACATGCTGTTGATGATGGACCCGCCGCGGCACACGACGCTGCGCCGAGAGACGGCTCCGTGCTTCAAAGCACGCGAGATGGCCCGCCTCGAGGACCGCGTCCGTGCGATCTGTCGCACGATCATGGCGAAGGGTGCCGAGCTCGGGGAGGTCGAGTTCGTGCACGACCTCGCCGCGCTGCTCCCCTCGCAGGTATTCGGCGAGCTCATGGGCATCCCAGAGTCGGACCGGGCCCAGATCAACCGATGGGCCGAGATCACCACCGGCGGCCAGGACCCCGAGGTCAACCCCGACGGCTACGGCAACGGGCAGAGCGACGCGTCCGTCGCGATGGCCACGTACGGAATCGAGTTCGCCCACCGCCGGCGTGCCGAGGGCGACAGCGACGACGTGGGCGCACGGCTGCTCGCCACCGAGGTCGAGGGCCAACCCATGTCTGATCTCGAGTTCGGCTACTTCTTCGTCCAGCTCGTCACGGCCGGCAACGACACCACGCGCACGATGCTCTCGTCGGGGCTGCTGACCCTGCTCCAGCACCCGGACCAGCTCGCCGAGCTCCGCCGCGACCGTTCGCTCATCGTCGGCGCCGTCGAGGAGATTCTGCGCTTCGCGAACCCGCTGCACTACTTCCGACGCACCGCGACCGCCGACGCGGTGGTCCGAGGGCAGCCGATCGCGGCCGGAGACAAGCTCGCCATGATCTACACCTCAGCCAACCGCGACGACGCGGTCTTCTCCGACGCGCAGCGCTTCGACATTCATCGCAACCCGAACCCGCAGCTCTCGTTCGGGATCGCCGAGCATTTCTGCCTCGGGGTGCACCTAGCTCGCCTCGAGGGGCGAATCTTCTTCGAGGAGCTGCTGTCAGCGTTTCCCGTGATCGAGCTCACCGGGGAACCGCGGCGCCAGCGCTCGAACCTCAACAACGCGCTCAAGGACCTCCCGGTCCGCCTCCGCGCCTGACGGCACCCTCGAGTCGGCCGAGCACGCGGGCACGCTCGCGCGCGTCGCTGCCGGCGCGGGACCCCCGGCCCCCGACCCGGTGGGCCGGTTCGGACCCCGATCGGGCGGGGCGCCGGCCACGCCGAACACCCTCCGCCCTGACCCGGCCGGTCGCCGGGTGATGTGGCGCGGTCGGCACCGGCGAGCCGCGCCATGCTGGGGCGGTGGACGGCCTTACACCCGAGACCTGTGCCGAATGCGGATTCGACGCCACCCGGTGGAGGGTCCCAGACGCGATCTCGCTGCTCGACGCATTCGGATGGTGGTGGCGGCTGGCGACCGACGGCATCGAGGCCGCGGACCTGAACGCTCGACCGCAACCCGGTGTCTGGTCGGCGCTTGAGTACGGGTTGCACAGCGCGTTCGTCACTGCAGTGATCCGCGTCGGACTGGCATCGATCCTCGCGGTCGACGGATGTCACCTGCCCGACCCGCCCGCCGCCGCCGGGGCCGGTGACCAACCGGTGAGTGGGCTGGACACCACGACGGTCGTCGCCGCGCTCGAGCGCGAGGCGCAGGCCTTAGCCGCGCTCGCGCGCGGCGCAGCACCGACGGCCTGGGCGCACCGGGGCCAGCTGGCGGCCGGCCCGGTGCAAGCCGAAGCGCTGCTGCTCCATGCGGTCCACGACGCCACCCACCACCAGTGGGACGTCAGCCGTGGGCTCGCGGCCATTGGAGCCGGCACCCCGCCGAGCCGGGGACGCGTCGTCCAGATCAGCACGTCGGACGGCGGCGTTCCCAAACTCGCGGTGCCGACGGGGCAGGTCGAGTACGACGGCCTGGTCGGCGACCGTCAAGGCGACCGAAAGCACCACGGGCGACCGTTCCAGGCATTGTGCCTGTGGTCCGACGACGCGCGGCGCGAGCTAGCCGGCGCCGGCCATCGGGTCGCGCCCGGCTCGGTGGGCGAGAACCTGACGGTGGCTGGGGTCGACTGGGCCAGCCTCCGTCCCGGGACACGGCTGCAGGTCGGCTCCGCGCTGATGGAGGTGTCGTTTCCCGCCACGCCGTGCCAGAAGCAGACGCGCTGGTTCACCGACGGTGACTTCGCCCGGCTGAGCTACGAGCGGAACCCTCAGTGGGCGCGTTGGTACGCGTGGGTGCGCAAGCCCGGGACGGTCCGCGCCGGGGACGTCGTCGTCGTACAGCCGTCACCAAACGTCGCCGGCTGATCGGCTCGTCGCCGGTGAGCACCCATCCGAGCGCGAGTCCGCCGCGCGCGGCGTCGAGGCGCGCTCGACGTGGTGGTCGCCGGGGATCGGCCCACACCTCGCGGTACCGTCAGCCATGGCCGCCGCCTCACGGGCCGGTCGCAAGGTCCCGGTGAGAGGTTGGATGACGTGACGAGCACCGCGCCGCAGCTGGCCGCGATCGATTTCACGGATCTCGACAACTTCGCGCACGGCTTCCCCCATGACCTCTTCGAGCTCCACCGGCGCGAGGCCCCGGTGTGGTGGCACGCGCCGACCGAGCACACCCCCGACGGTGAAGGGTTCTGGTCCGTCGCGACCCACGCCGAGACCCTGCAAGTACTCCGAGACCCCGGGACGTACTCCTCGGAGCGCGGCGGGACACGTGCCTACGGGGGCACCGTCCTCCAGGACCTGGAGGTCGCGGGCGTCGTCCTCAACATGATGGATGACCCGCGCCATGCCCGAATCCGCAGACTCGTGAGCACCGGGCTGACGCCGCGCATGGTCACGCGCCTGGAAGCCGACCTTCGCCGTCGCACCGACGCGCTCCTCGCCACGGTGCCCGACGGTGTGCCGTTCGACTTCCTCGTCGACGTGGCCGCCGAGCTGCCGATGCAGGCCATCTGCATCCTGCTCGGCGTCCCCGAGGACGACCGACACCAGCTGTGGGAGGCCGTCGATCCCGGCTTCGACATCCGGACCGGCGACGCCGCCTTCGGCCCGAGTGGGGATCCCAGACCGGCCCAGGCTCAGATGCTGGAGTACGGAGCGGCGCTGATCGCCGCCAAGCGCGCCGAGCCCACCGACGACATGCTCTCGGCCGTCGTGCACGCCACGCTGCGCGACGTCGACCCGCCCCAGCTCTCCGACCCGGAGCTGTACTCGTTCTTCTCGCTGCTCTTCGCCGCGGGGTCCGAGACCACCCGCAACGCCATCGCGGGAGGCATGCTGGCGCTCCTCGAGCGACCCGAACAGCTCAAGGCTCTGCGCGGCGACCCGGGCCTGCTGGCGGGTGCGATCGAGGAGATGCTCCGCTGGGCTACTCCGTCACCCGCCAAGCGGCGCACCGCGACCCGCGAGACAACCTTGGGTGGACGCGACGTCTCGCCGGGCGACAAGGTGCTGGTCTGGGAGGGCTCGGCCAACCGAGACGAGGCCGTCTTTGAACGCCCCATGGAGTTCGACATCTGCCGCGACCCGAACCCGCACCTCTCCTTCGGGCACGGGCTCCATTACTGCCTCGGAGCGAATCTTGCCCGGCTCGAGATGCGGGTGATGTTCGAGGAGATGCTGCCCCTCTTCTCGCGCTACGAGCTCGCGCAGCCCGTGGAATGGACCCGAAGCAACCGCCATACCGGGATCCGCCACCTGATCCTGCGGGTGACTCGCGACGACGGGTGACGCGCGCCCCCGCGAGCTGACCGGTCGCTCAGCGGGGGGCGCGGGGCATGCCCAAGCCGATCATGGCGATGAGGTCGCGTTGGATCTCGTTGGTGCCGCCACCGAACGTGAAGATGAGCTGAGATCGGTAGCTGCGTTCCAATCGCCCGGCGAGCACCGCCCCGGGTGATCCTTCCGCCAGGTAGGCGGGCTGGCCCACGATCTCCATCAGGAGCCGGTACGCCTGGAGCGCGAACTCGGTGCCGAACACCTTCGTGGCCGACGCGTCGGCGGGGCCCAGTCCCTGGTCGGCCGACCACGCGGCTCGCCAGTTCTGGAGTTTGAGGAACTCGGCGCCGGCCAGTACCCGGGCGAGGGCGACCTGCACCCATTCTTGGTCGATCACCCGACGGCCGTCGGCGAGCTTCGTCTCCTGAGCCCACCGTCGCACCTCGTGCACGCTGCGCAGCGTCCCCGAGGCGGGGCAGATCGCGACCCGCTCGTGGTTGAGCTGGTTGGTGATCAGTCTCCAGCCGTCGTTCTCCGCACCGACCAGATTCGTCACCGGTACCCGGACGTCTTCGTAGAACGTGGCGCTGGTGAACTCGCCCGCCATCGTGCGAAGCGGAGTCCAGTGGAACCCCACCGAATCGGTGGGGACAAGCACAACCGACAAGCCTTTGTGCTTCGAAACGTCGGGGTTCGTCCGCACTGCCAGCCAGACGAAATCGGCGTGCTCGATCGCGCTGGTGAAGAGCTTCTGACCGTTGATCACGTACTCGTCGCCGTCGCGCACAGCACGGGTTTGCAGCGCCGCGAGGTCGGTGCCGGCTCCAGGCTCCGTGTAGCCGATCGCGAAATGCAGCTCGCCTCGCAGGATCGGGGGCAACAAGCGGCGCTTCTGGTCATCGGTGCCCATCGCCATCAGCGTGGGGCCGACGCTGTTGAGGGTCAGGAGCGGCAACGGAACCCCCGCCCAATGCGATTCCTCCACGAAGATCATCTGGTCGATCGGGCCCTGCCCCTGACCCCCGTACTCCCGTGGCCAGCCGATGCCGAGCCAGCCATCCTGGCCCATCTGGCGGATGTAGCGCGTGTACGTCGATTCCGTCGTCTCGTCGGCCTCGACCTGCTCCACGAGTTTGGCGAAATACGCCCGGAACTTGGCTTCGAGCGCCGTCTGCTCAGTGGTAAGCGCCAACCGCATGTCGAGGTTCTACCTCCCCGAGACCGGTCGCGGCGGCCCGAAGCACTCGGCCCGGTTGGAGATCAGCCGGCCACGACTGAGGCTGAGCCAACCCCGGGAGGTGCCAGGTTCCCCCTTTTCCCCCTCCACCGGCTGGAACATGGTGTTCCGCACGGTGGCAGAGCGCCGCGGGCCAAGAGCTCACCCGCGCGTCGGCCTCATCCACCGCGGCGGACGCGCAGATACCAAGGAACCGACTTCCGGAGCGCGTCACTTTCAGGCCGGCGTGTGCGGTTGTCGCGTATCGAGAACTGTGGGAGAGTCCCCGGGCTCTGGATGTCGAACAAGTCAAGGCGGAGGACGCAATGACGCTACGACGGTGGTTGGCCTTGAGCGGGGTGGGAGCGGCGCTGCTGTTCGCAGTGTCGTTCTTCACCGGGGGAGGGTCACCGAACGACGACGCAAGCGCCGCGAAAGTTGTGTCGTATTTCCGGGACCATCGGGTCGCTACCCAGGTGGAAGCCCTCCTGGCGGTGATTGGCGCAGTGCTGCTGGTCTTGTTCGCGATTCGGTTGCGCGAGTTCCTCCGAGGCGATGGGTCGGATGGTGGCTTGCTACCGACCGCGGCATTTGGCGGGGCAGTGATTTTGGCGACCGGGGTGATGCTGGACTCGTCTGTCACGTACGCGTTGGTCCGATCTTCTCGCTTGGGGTTTGCGGGGTCCGCGCAGACTCTGAACGTCGTGTCCAACGGCGACTTCTACCCGTTATTTGGTGGCATTGCGATCCTGCTCCTCGCGTCTGGCATCACGACGGTCAGGCGACCCGCCCTGCCGCGCTGGCTCGGGTGGGCTGCGATCGTGATTGGAATCCTCTCCCTCGCTGGCCCCATCGGTTTCATCGGGGCGCTCCTTGCGATCATTTGGCTGCTCGTGGTCGCAATCATCATCTTCCGGAAGGACCGAGTCGCGGCGGGAGCGCAAGCCGGGACCTAACCCGAGCAAACTGACTTGTCGTCGACGCATTCGATCGCGGTCGGCGAGCCGGTCTCGGCCAGCAGGAACCGGGCCTGCGAATGGTGATGTAGCCAAACTCCTTCGGGGGCGGGAATCGCGGCTCGGCGGTGACCTTGCTCTCACGTAGATCGTCTCGGGTCCGGCGTCGAAGCCCTCCTCAACAAGCTGTTTTCGCAGCTCGATGATCTCGTCCTCGAGGGTGTCGGGGGTCCGCGATGGCGAGGAGAGCGGTCGGCGCGAGCGAGCGACGAGGCCCTGGTCACCATCCCGGCGATAACGGGCACACAGCTCATTGAGCCAGCTCTTCGAGACGCCATGGCGAGAGCGACCTCACGGACGCTCCGCTTCTCGACGACCACGGCACGAACCACGAACCGAGCGAGATCCACGCGGCCACCCCCTTGGTAGGTGTCCACGATGTCTCGCGACATCAGTCCGCTATGTCATGAAGCCAGTCACCTAGAAGCATCGGGCCGGAGATCTACGCCGTGGCGACGCCCGGCCTCGGCGTCATACCCAGCCTCTCCCGTGCTCGACATGAGACGGTGCGCTGAGTGTGGTCGCAGTTTCATACCCTCGAGCAGGCATCTCCGATGCCCGGCTTGTAGATCGAAGGCGATGTGCACATGCGGCCGACCGAAGCAAGCGAAGTCTCAGTGCTGTCGAGCATGCCGGGCGGTGATGGCTCGAGCGGCGAATGGCAACTGGAAGGGCGGGCGGACCCGCCACAAGGGGGGCTACGTCATGATTCGAGTCTCAGACCACCCGCGGGCGCGAAAATCACCGTACGTGTTCGAGCATGTGTTAGTGGCGGAGCAACTACTCGGGCGCAACTTGCTACCCGGCGAATCGATTCATCACCGCAACGGGATTCGTGACGACAATCGGCCGGAGAACCTGGAGCTGTGGACGAAGCCACAGCCGTCGGGCATCCGAGTGAGTGACGCGATCGCTTGGGCGCGTGAGCTGCTTGAGCGATACGGCACTGTGGAGTGTGGCGCACCTCCAAAAGTGCTCGAAGCGGGTCAAGCACTTTTGGAGGTGCCGGGAGTCGAACCCGGGTCTTTCCTGGTCTTAGCGGGGCTTCTCCGAGCGCAGCCAGTGAGAATGTCTCGGGATGCCACCACTCACCGGCAGCTGTGGCATCCCCAGCCTCACTTTGATGTCCCGCCGGGCCGCGAGGCCCGTCCCGGCGGTAAGCCGCTCGTTATGACGTCCACATCCGGCTGAGCGGCCGGGTCGGTGTGAACGCGCGGCCCTTAGGCCGCGAGTGCGAGGTTATCCTCGGCAGTTGTTTGTTTTTGCCGGCTCTTTCACGACGATCCGGCAACGTCGGCTCGCTTCACCCGCCTCGATCCACGAAATCGAAGCCACGCACCCCCTTGTCAAGTGCCCCGTCGTACGTGTGACGGGACGACATCAGCCTACCCGGGCCTGCCGGGCCTGGAATCAGCGGCCCAGGGGAGAGGTGGCGGGGCGTGACGGCTGCCCGTCCGGTTGGGGCGGGTGACCCACCGCTAGGGCTCAGTCGCGCTGGCCTTTGAGGGCCCGCTCGACCTGGCGCTGGGCGTCACGCTCCGCGATCGTCTGGCGCTTGTCGTAGGACCGTTTGCCGCGGGCCACGCCGAGCTCCAGTTTCACGCGACCGTCCTTGAAGTAGAGCTGGAGCGGGACGAGCGTCACGCCCCGCTCACCGGTGGCCCGGGCGAGCTCGTCGATCTGGCGGCGATGGAGCAACAGCTTGCGGGGCCGGACTGGCTCGAGTTCGGCGCGGGAGAAGGCGTAGGGCGAGATGTGCATGCCGTGGAGCCAGATCTCGTTGTCCGAGACCCGCGCGTAGGCGTCTTGGAGCGATGCTCGCCCCTCGCGCAGTGACTTGACCTCGGACCCGGCCAGCATGATGCCGCACTCGAACGACTCGAGGATTGAGTAGTTGTATCGGGCCCGCCGGTTGTTGATCGTCGGCGTGCGGGCCTTGCCCTTGGATCCCGTCGCCATGGCTCGACGGTACCGTGCGGCGATGCGGAACCGCCTGACGACGATGCTCGGGATCGACCATCCGATCCTGCAAGCCCCGATGGGTTACATCGCCCGGGCCCAGCTTGCCTCGGCCGTCTCGAACGCGGGTGGCCTGGGGATCATCGAGACCTCCTCGGGGCAGCTGGATCAGGTGCGGGACGAGATCACCCGTATGCGCGGCCTCACCGACAAGCCCTTCGGCGTGAACATCGCCCAGATGCTGGTCCGTGACCCCGGGATCGTGGACTTCATCCACGACCAGGGTGTCCGCTTCGTGACGACCTCAGCCGGTGACCCTGCCGCGTACACCGGGGCGCTCCACGAGGCCGGGATCACCGTCTTTCACGTCGTGCCGTCGGTGCGGGCCGCGCTGAAGGCGGTGGCGGCGGGGGTGGACGGGATCGTGGCCGAGGGCGGTGAAGGGGGTGGGTTCAAGGCGAGCCGGGACGTCGCGTCGATGGTGCTGACCCCACTCGTGTGCTCGAGCGTCGACGTGCCGGTCGTCACCGCGGGTGGGATCTGCGACGGTCGGTCGATGGCCGCCGCGTTCGCGCTCGGCGCCGAGGGGGTCCAGATGGGGACCCGCATGGTGTCCGCGGCCGAGTCGCCGGTGCACGCCAACTACAAGCAGCTCGTCGTCGAGACGTCCGAGACGGGCACCGTGTTCTTGAACCGGTGGCACAAGCCGTCGTTCCGGGTGCTGGCGACCGACCGCAGCGAGGCGCACGAGCACTCCGATGAACGCGTCGCGCTCGGCTCGCTCGAGGGGATCCTGGCCCTCTACTTCGACGGGGACCTCGACGCGGCCTTCGCGTTCGGTGGCCAGGTCGCGGGGCGGATCGGCGACGTGGTGCCGGTCGCCGAGATCATCGGGTCGACCATCGACGAGTTCCACGCCACGCTCGAGGACCTCGCTCACCGCTACCCGGCCCCTCGATAAAGTCCGAGGATGCCAACCTCGGGATCCATCCTCGGCAACCCGGTCCGTCGGGTTGAAGACCCTCGCATCCTGCGCGGCGAGGCGAAGTACTTCGACGACCTGTCCCCGGCGGGGACTGCCCACGTCGCGTTCGTGCGTTCGACGACCGCGCACGCCCGCGTCACGGCGATCGACACCGTCGACGCGGAGAGCATGCCCGGCGTGCTCGGCGTGCACACGAACGACACGCTCGGGCTGGCCCCCGTCCAGGGGTTCGTGATGCTGCCCCCGACGTTCAACCGGCCTCCGTTGGCGGATGGTGTCGTGCGCTTCGTCGGTGACATCGTCGCGGTGGTCGTCGCCGAGACCCGTGCCCAGGCCGTGGACGCCGCCGAGCTGGTGGTGGTCGACTACGACCCGCTCCCCGTCGTCGTCGACCCGGAAGCCGCGCTCGCCGACGGGGCCACGGTGCTGTTTCCTGAGCACGGATCCAACCTCGCGATCGAGTTCAACTTCGGCGAGGACCCCGAGATCCTCGAGGGTGCAGAGGTCGTGGTGCAGGGCCGGTTCGTGAACCAGCGGGTCGCCCCGGTGCCGATGGAGTCCAACGGGATCCTGGTCGAGCCGACGTCCGAGGGAGGCCTCGACGTCACGGTGCCGACGCAGAGTCCGTTCGGCGTGCGCGATCCGCTCGCCGCGGCCGTCGGCTTGGAATCGGAGCAGGTGCACGTCCTCGCCCCGGCGGTCGGCGGCGGGTTCGGCGCCAAGACGGGTCTCTACTGCGAGTTCGTCATTGCCGCGACGCTCGCCCAGCGGCTGAGCCGCCCGGTGAAATGGACCGAGACCCGGTCCGAGAACATGCTGGCGATGACGCACGGTCGGGGCCAGATCCAGCTCGTCGAGCTCGGGCTTCGCCGAGACGGGACCATGGTCGCCTTGCGGGTGAAAGTCATCTGCGACGCCGGCGGCTACCCGGGAATCGGGGCGTTCCTGCCCTTCCTCACCCGCACGATGGCCCAGGGTGTCTACGCGATCCCGAAGGTCCAGCTGAACGCTGTCAGCGCCGCGACGAACACGACCCCGACCGCCGCGTACCGGGGCGCGGGGCGGCCCGAGGCCACGGCCTTCCTCGAGCGCATCGTGGACATGGCGGCCGACGAGCTCGACCTCGATCCCGTCGAGATCCGCAAACAGAACTTCCTGGCGCCCGACGCGTTTCCGCTCACGACCCTGACCGGGGCGAACTACGACGTCGGCGAGTACGCGAAGGCGCTCGACGAGGCCTGTCGCGTCGCGGGCTACGAGGAGCTGCGGGCTGAGCAGCGCGCCCGTCGGGCGAGCGGCGACGTCCGCCAACTCGGGATCGGTGTGTCGGCGTACGTCGAGATCACCGCCGGGGGCATGTTCCAGGAGTTCGGTGGCGTCGAGGTCCAAACCGACGGCACCGTCGTCGCCCGCGTCGGAACGTCGGCGCACGGTCAGGGCCACGAGACCGCGTTCTCGATGATCGTGGCCGAGCTGCTCGGCGTGGCGATTGAGCAGGTGCGCGTCGTGCAGTCGGACACCGCACTGGTCCCTCGGGGGGGCGGCACGATGGGGTCGCGCTCGCTGCAGACCGCGGGAAGCGCCCTCTACCGGGCCAGCGAAGAGGTGCTCGAACGGGCCCGGCGCCTCGCCGCGCACCTCCTGGAGGCGAGCGCCGACGACGTCGTGCTGCACGACGGGGGTCGACTGGGGGTGGCCGGCGTGCCCGCCACCGCGCTCAGCTGGGCGGAGCTCGCCGAAGCCGCCCAGGATCCGGCGCGTCGGCCGGCCGACTGGGAGGGGGCGCTGGCCAGCGAGCTCGACTTCAACCAGGGTGACGCGACCTACCCCTTCGGCGCGCACGTCGCGGTGGTCGAGGTCGACACCGAGACCGGACGGGTGGAGCTCCTGCGACACGTGGCCGTCGACGACTGCGGACGCATCTTGAACCCGTTGCTCGTGGCCGGCCAGCAGCACGGCGGCATCGCCCAGGGCGTGTCTCAGGCCCTCTACGAGCAGGTCCTCTACGACGACGACGCCAACCCGCTCACCGGAAACCTGATGGACTACGCGATGCCGAGCGCGGCGGAGTTCCCGAGCTTCGAGGTGACGAACACCCAGACGCCCACGCCGCTGAACCCGCTCGGAGCGAAGGGGATCGGCGAGTCGGGCACGATCGGCTCCACCCCCGCGTTGCAGAACGCCGTCGTCGACGCGCTCAGCCACCTCGGGATCCGCCACCTGGACATGCCGCTGACCGCGGAGCGGGTCTGGCGAGCCATCGAGGACGCGCGTGGCGGCACCTGACGCGGGCTTCGCGGATCCGGTGCTGCGGCTCTCCACGGCGTACTACCGGACCATCGTCGCCCACTGCTACGACGGGTTGCCCGACGAAGCGTGCGGGCTCCTCGCGGGACCGGTCGACGCGGACGGGCACCCGAAGGGCCTGGTCAGCGCCGTCTATCCGTGCGTCAACGCCGACGCCTCGGCGCGCACCTACACGGTCGAGTCCCGTGATCTCCTCCACGCCATGCGTGACGCCCAGTCGCGTGGCGAGGACCTGATCGGGGTCTGGCATTCGCACACCCACTCGGACGCCTACCCGTCCGACACCGACGTGCGCCAAGCGCTCGAGCCGAGCTGGGTGTACGCGCTGGTGAGTCTGAAACACGCCGAACCCGTGCTCCGCAGCTATCGCATCCGGGAGGGTGTCGTGGCGGAGTGCGAGGTGTCGCTCACCGACTCCTAGACTGACGTCATGTCCGTCGAGGTTCGCGTGCCCACCCTCCTGCGCCCGCACGTCGGCGGCGTCGCCACCGTGTCCAGCGATGGGGCGACGGTCGGAGACGTGTTCCACGCGCTGATCGGCCAGTTCCCTGGCCTCGCCGGGAATCTCATCGATGACGACGGCCAGTTGCACAAGTTCGTCAACGTCTATCGCAACGACGATGACATCCGATACCTCGAGGGGCTCGACACGAAGGTCACCGACGGTGACGTCCTCTCGATCCTGCCCGCCGTCGCGGGCGGCTAGTCGGCGCTCATGACCGGCGCCGGTCCCAGCCCGGCTCCCGACGCCCCGCGTCGGGGAACCCGGCGATGAGGGTCGAGAGCATCCTCGGTGTCATCGGCGACACGCCGCTGGTGGGGATCCACGCCCTCTCGCCGACGCCCGACGTCCGGATCTACGCCAAGCTCGAGGGTCAGAACCCGGGCGGGTCCTCGAAGGACCGGATCGCCCTGGCGATGATCGACCTCGCCGAACGCGACGGCGCGTTGCATCGGGGCGACACGATCCTCGAACCGTCGTCGGGGAACACCGGCATCGGACTCGCGCTCGTCGCCAAGGTGCGCGGGTACGGGCTGCGGGTTGTCATGCCCGAGAACGTGTCGGTCGAGCGTCGCCAGCTCCTCGAGATCTTCGGCGCCGAGGTCGTGCTCTCGCCCGGGGAGGAGGGCAGCAACGGGGCGATCCGACTGGCCGAGGAGCTGGCTTCTCGCGAGCCGTCGCTGCGGTTGCTGTTCCAGTACGGCAACCCGGCGAATCCGCTCGCGCATTACGAGGGCACGGGCCCCGAGATTTGGCGAGACTGCCCGGAGGTCGACGTGTTCGTCGCCGGGCTCGGCACGAGCGGGACGCTGATGGGCGCAGGACGGTTCCTGAAGGAGCGCAAACCGTCGGTGCGGGTGGTGGCGGTCGAGCCGCCGGCAGGGGAGCTGGTCCAGGGTCTGCGCTCGCTCGACGACGGGTTCGTGCCTCCGATCTTTGATCCGAGTGTCTTGGACCGCAAGCTGGTCGTGCGGCCCCCCGAGTCGATCGAGTGGCTGCGGCGCCTGCTGAACGAGTGCGGTGTCTTCGCCGGTGTCTCCTCGGGCGCGGCGGTCGCCGGAGCGGTGAAAGCCGCGGCGGAGCTCGAGACCGGCACTGTCGTCGCCGTGCTCCCCGACGGGGGCTGGAAGTACCTGTCGTCGGGGGCGTGGACCGACCCGATCGACGTGGTCGCCGAGCGGGCCACGCGGATCAACTACTGGTAGCGGAGTCCTCGCGCTGGGTGAGCCCGAACGGGTTGCCGTCCGGGTCCTGGAACTGGGCCCACCGGCCCCAGGGCTGCTCGGCGGGATCCTCGGTGAAGACCACCCCCGCCGCGGTGAGCTCGCGGTGCGTCGCGGCGGGGTCGGCGCAGGCGAACACGTAGCCGGTGAAGGTCCCGATCTGGGATTCCGCGCCCGGCGGGGTGAAGCGGGGTGAAGAGGACAAGCGCGGTCTCGGCGCCGGACGGTGCGATCTCGATCCATCTCGGTGAGCCGGGCGGCCCCATTGGCTCGTCGGTGCGCAGCTCGAAGCCGAGCTTGGTGACGTAGAGCTCGACGGCGCGGTCCTGGTCGCCGACGTTGACCCCGACCGTGCGGACACGGTGAATCATGGTGCGCCTTGTCCCCGGCGGGCGTTCAGCGGGCGCCGCAGGGCGCACCACGCCCCGGAGGTGGCGCGTGACCTCCGTCATCTCCGAGCCCCCGAGGCCAGTCCGGGCGTGCCGGCTGGGCGATGATACGGGCCGTGGACAACGGCACCGGCGGCCTCGACGACGCCGTCGCGGTCCTGCGGCGCGGCGGCTTGGTCGCGTTCCCGACCGAGACCGTCTACGGGCTCGGCGCGGACGCCCGCAGCCGGCCCGGCCTGCGTCGCCTCTACGCCGTGAAGGGGCGCCCGACGACCCACCCGGTCATCGTGCACCTCCCGGCGGCCTCGGGTGTCGACGAGCTCCTGGCTCCGTGGGCCGCCACGGTGCCCTCCGCGGCGCGGGCGCTGGCCGACGCCTGCTGGCCCGGACCGCTGACCCTGCTCGTGCGCCGCGCCGCGGGGGTGCCCGACGAGGTGACGGGGGGCCGGGACACTGTGGGCGTGCGGGTGCCGGACCAGCCGCTGGCCCAGCGGCTGCTGCAACGCTTCGGCGGCGGGGTCGCGGCCCCGTCCGCGAACCGGTTCGGGCGCGTCAGCCCGACGACCGCCGAGCACGTGCGGGCCGACCTGGACGGTGACGTGGACCTGGTCCTCGACGGCGGCCCCTGTCGGGTCGGCGTCGAGTCCACGATCGTGGACTGCACCGGCGACGCGCCGGTCGTGGTCCGCCTCGGTGCGCTGCCGCGCGAGCATCTGGAGGCGATCCTGGAGCGTCCCCTCGACGTCCGCGTCGACGGTGCCATCGCCGCGCCGGGCACGCTCGCGTCGCACTACGCCCCCCACGCCCGGGTAGTCCTCGTCGGGGCCGACGAGCTCGGTCCACGCGCCGAGGCCCTGGTCGCGGCGGGTGCCCACGTCGGGGTACTCGCTGCGCCGCCACTGCCCGCGCTGCCCTCCGACGTCGAGCGCCTCGACACGCCCGGCCCGGTCGACCAGCTCGCACACGAGCTGTACACGCTGCTCCGCGACGCGGACCGGCGCGGCGTCGACGTCCTCCTCGCCGTCGCACCAGCCCGCCGCGGGCTCGGCGCAGCGGTCGCCGACCGCCTCACCCGCGCCGCGTGCCAACCCACGACGGAGCGAGAACAGTGACCGAACGCGCCCCGGTTGGCGTCTTCGACTCCGGGCTCGGGGGCCTCACGGTGGTGCGGTCCCTCCTCGACCTCGTGCCCGACGAGCCCGTCCTCTACTTCGGCGACTCCGGTCGGTTCCCCTACGGGCCCAAACCGCGCGACGAGGTCTTGAAGTACGCGATCGAGATCGGCGACCTGCTCGTCGACCAGGGCGCCTGGTTGGTCGTCGTGGCGTGCAACAGCGCGGCTGCCGCGGCGCTCGACACCCTCGCCAGCCGATTGACGGTGCCCGTCGTCGGCGTCATCGAACCCGGTCTGCGCGCCGCGCTGCGAGTCAGCGAATCGCGGCGGATCGGGATCATCGGCACGGTCGGGACCATCGCCTCGGGCGCCTACCAGCGCGTCGCGGCTCGTCTTGACCCGACGCTCGAGCTGGTCTGCGCGGCCTGTCCCGGCTTCGTCGAGTTCGTCGAGGCGGGTGACGTCGACTCCGATCAGGTCCACATCCTCGCCGAGCGTCTCTTGGCCCCGGTGCGGGCCAAGGATGTGGACACCCTGGTGCTGGGCTGCACGCACTACCCCCTGCTGGCCCGTACCATCGGCGACGTCATGGGCAGAGACGTCGTCTTGGTATCCAGCGCCGACGAGACGGCGTTCACGGTTCGCGAGATGCTGAGCCGTGGTCCCGACGCGGCCGGACCCCCGGCTCGGCCCCGATTCGTGACCAGCGGCGACCCCGCCCAGTTCCGACGCCTCGGGGCGCGTTTCCTCGGCCCCGAGGTCCAAGCCGTGGAGGCGTGGTCGTGGAGCTGACGATCCTCGGCTGTTCCGGCTCCTACGGGGGCCCGAACGCCGGTGCGTGCAGCGGCTACCTCGTCCGCGACGGATCCACCACCGTGTGGATCGACTGCGGCAACGGCACCTTCGGACACCTCCAACAGCACGTCGCGGTCGAGGACCTCACCGCACTCGTCATCACCCACGCGCACCCTGACCACTGCGTCGACCTCTACGGCCTCCACGTCATGCTCCGCTATGCGCTCCATCGGGTCGGGTTTCCCGTGTATGCGCCGGCGGGCCTCGAGCAGCACCTGGGGACGCTCGTCGACGGCGACTGGGGCGGCACGTTCTCCTGGCACCCCATCGACGACACCCAACCCGTCACGATCGGATCCATGACCCTGCGCTTCGCGCGGACCGACCACCCGCCCCCCACGTACGCCGTCGAGCTCACCGCCGACGGGTCACGTCTGGTGTACACCTCGGACACCGGCCCCGGCTGGAGCGTCGCGGCGTTCCCGCCGGGCGCCGACCTGGTGCTGTCGGAGGCCACCTACCTCCACGACAACAAGTCCGCCCCGATCCACCTCTCGGCGAAGGAGGCCGGCGCCGCAGCACGCGACGCGAACGCCCGCCGCCTCATGCTGACCCATGTCTGGCCCCAGCTCGATCCCACGCTCATCGCAGCCGAAGGCTCGGGCGCGTTCGGCGCGCCGGTGATCCTCGCCGAGCCGGGCCTCGTCACAGCGGTCTGAGTAGGAATTCGGAGGCACACCCGATGGGTCCACGACGCGATGGCCGCGACCTCGACGAACTCCGTCCGGTCGCCTTCACCCGCGACTTCACCGAGTTCGCGGCCGGGTCGGTGCTCGTCGAGTTCGGACGCACCCGGGTGCTCTGCACCGCGTCGGCCGAGGAGCGGGTCCCGCCGTGGATGCGCGGCACGGGGCGGGGCTGGGTGACGGCCGAGTACTCGATGCTGCCCGGCTCGACGACCGAGCGGAGCAACCGCGAAGCGGCGCGAGGTCGCCAATCCGGACGCACCCAGGAGATCCAGCGCCTCATCGGCCGGTCGCTGCGAGCCGTGACCGACCTCGCCACCATGGGCGAGGTGCAAATCACGCTGGACTGCGACGCTCTCCAAGCCGACGGCGGGACCCGCACGGCGTCGATCTGCGGCGCGTACGTCGCGCTGCACGACGCCTGCACCCGCCTCGTCGCCGGCGGTCGCCTGACGACGCATCCCCTCACCGACGCGTGCGCGGCGGTGTCCGTCGGGATGGTGGACGCGTTGGCACACCTGGACCTCGACTACTCCGAGGACGCCCGCGCTGAGGTGGACATGAACATCGTCATGACCGGCGCCGGTCGCTTCATCGAGGTGCAGGGAACGGCCGAAGGGATGGCCTTCTCGCGCGACGAGCTCGATTCGTTCCTCGGCCTCGCCGAGCAGGGCATCGCGCAGATCTTCGAGCTCCAGCGCGCACTGGTTGCCGAGCCGCCGCCACCCCGCCCGCGCTGACGAGCACCATGCGGTTCGTGCTCGCCACCGCCAACCCGGCCAAAAGCCGCGAGATCGTCGACGTCCTCGCCGCAGCGCACCTTCCGCTGGAGTTGGCGCCGCGCCCCGCCGACGTCCCCGCCGTCGACGAGGTCGGTGCCACCCTCGAGGACAACGCCCGCCTGAAGGCCCGCGCGCTGCGAGACGCGACCGGCGATGCCGCCATCGCCGACGACACCGGGCTGGAGGTCGACGCGCTCGACGGCGCACCCGGCGTGCGCTCAGCACGATTCGCGGGACCAGCCGCCAGAGACGAGGAAAACGTGGCCCTCCTCCTCGAGCGGCTGCGCGGCGTGCCCCTGGAGCGACGCCGAGCCCGGTTCGTGACGGTCGCGGTGGCGAGCTTCCCCGACGGTCGCGAGCTCGCCGCGATCGGAAGGGCCGCGGGGACGATCGCCAGCGAACGGCGAGGCACCGGCGGATTCGGGTACGACTCGGTGTTCATCGCGGACGCCGGAGACGGACGAACCTTCGCCGAGCTGAGCCCGGCCGAGAAGCACGCATGCTCCCATCGCGGCGAGGCGTTCCGTACGCTCGCCGAAGGCCTCGCGATCCTCGGCCAGGCGGGGCACCTCGACCCGCCGGACCGCGAACCCGGCGCCGAGCACACCAACGACCACGGGGAGGTCTGAAATGGCCGTGATCGACGTCGCGGGGTTCGTCGCCGACCTCAAGGACCACGCGGTCGAGCACGGCTTCCACGTGCACGACGAGCGGCACTTCGTCGAGAGCTACTCGCTGCGCCAGACCTGGGAGGTCGACGTCCACCCTGAGGAGGGCTGCGAGGGCCCCGTCGACCTGTACCTGTCGCTCGAGATCGATCCCCGCGTGCTCCTCGGCTTCGAAGACGCGGTGATGGCCCGCCCCGAGGGTGACGACCCGACCGACGAGTACGAGTTCCCCCTCAATTTCACCTGGGGCCTCCCCCCGTTCCCCCAGAACCCCGACCTGCTCGTCCTGGCCACCGATCTCGCCGGCATCGGTGGCCCCGAGCTGCCCCTCGAGGTGTCGGCGATCGACTCGATCCCCTCCGCGACCGAAGCGCCCGAACGGGCGTTGCGGGTCGTCGCCCACCAGCGGGTCTCCCTGCTGCGGATCCGCGACGGCGACGCCGTGTCCTGCGAGCTCCTCGACCGCTGTCTCGAGGTCAGCCGCTTCTTGCTGACCCGCGCCGAGGGCTGGCTCGGCACCTAAGCCACGCGGCCGCGACGCGGGGCCCACTCCGCGCCCGCCACCAGCTCCGACCATCCCGCCGCAGCGTCTGGTCACTGCCCGTCGGGAACGCGTTTCCTCCGCATCTCTCAGGCGGAGGGGCTCACACCGCGATCGCGACGACCACCCGATGCCGCCTCCTCAGCGTCCGCCGCGTCCGAGCAGGTCAGGGGATCCTCGAAGAGGCGGGCACGCCCCCGCCCCGCGTGCTTCGCCTCGTACATCGCGACGTCGGCGTCTCGGATGAGCTCGGTGATGCTGAGACTGGCGTCACGGGAGAACGCGATCCCGATGCTGAGCCCGACCCGCGCTTCGTGCTCGCCGATCGAGAACGGCTGCGACACGGTCTCGATGATCCGGGCCGACAGTTCGAACATCTGGTGCTCGGTGCGGGGCCGTTCACAGAGGATCACGAACTCGTCACCGCCGAGGCGGGCCAGGACGTCGCCCGCCCGCACGGCCTCGCGGACCCGTTGCGCCACCAGGTCCAGCAGTGCGTCGCCGACGTCGTGGCCGAAGCTGTCGTTCACCATCTTGAATCCGTCGAGGTCGAGGAAGAGGACCGCGAGCGGGTCGTGGGTGCGGCTGGCCAAGGCGAGTGCCCGCTCGCCGATCTCGCGGAACATTGCCCGGTTGGGCAGACCGGTCAGCGCGTCGTGGGTGGCCTCGAACTCGAGCCGCCGCTGCGCGGCTTTCAGGTCGGTGATGTCGTGGGCGACGGTGGCGATCCGCAGGATCGATCCGCGTTCGTCGCGGTGGGTCTGGACGGTGGCCGCGACCGGGATCGGCTCGCCGGTCGAGTCGACGAGCTCGAGCTCGCCCGACCAGGAGCCTCGCTGTCGGACCAGCGGCATGATCTCGGTTCGGAGTCGGTCTCTCGAGCGCTCCGAGGACAGGTCGCTGACGTGTTGGCGCTCGTGGGCGCCGACGAGCGTTCGGGCCGAACGGTTGGCGTAGTCGATGAACCCCGCCGGGTCCGAGATGATGACGATCTCGTTCGTGGCCTCGAGCACCTCCACGAGCTCCCCGGCGCGCTGCTCGGCGCTGCGGCGCGCCGTGATGTCCCGGGCGTTCGTGACCACCCCCCGGACGGAGGGCTCCTCGGTGAGGTTGGCGATGATCGCCTCGAGCACGCGCCAGGTCCCGTCGCGATGCCGGGACCGATACTGGACGGGCTCCGACACGCCGCGTGCGAACTGGTCGGCGGCCGCCGCCTCGACGTGCGCGACGTCGTCGGGGTGGATGAGGTGGCGGCCTTCGGTGCCCGCCAGCTCCTCGGGCTCGTAGCCCAAGACCCACGCCACGGACGGGCTCACGTACGTCAGGGTTCCTTCGATGTTGTTGACCGTGATGACGTCGTTCGACTGGCTCACGAGCGCCGCGAAGCGCGCCTGGGCTTCGTGGAGTGTCGCCTCGGTGCGGAGCCGCTCGGTGACGTCGCGGATGTTCCACACCACCCCCTGGACGACCGGCTCGTCCATCCGGTTCTGCCCCACGGCTTCCACGTCGCGGTAGGTGCCGTCGGCGTGGAGCACCCGCAACGTCAGATTGACCCGCAATCCCGGTTCGCTCGTCACCTGGGCGAAGGTCGAGTTGACTCGGTCGATGTCGTCGGGGTGGATGGCGAACAGCATCCCGTCGGTCCCCTCGACCTGGCCGATCCGACGCCCGAAGATCGTTTCCGCGCCGGGGCTGATGTACTCGATCTGTCCGCGGCGGTCGGTGAGCACGATGGCGTCCGAGGAGTGCTCGAGGAGCGCCCGAAAGCGCGCGTCGGTGGCCCGGAGCTCTTCCTCGGCCTCCACCCGCTCGGTGACGTCGCGCGAGTTCAGGACGACGCCCTGGACTGCCTCGTCGTGGGTGAGGTCGCGGGCGACCGTCTCGAGGTACCGGTACGTGCCGTCGGCGTGACGCACCCGCAAGCACAGCGGCTCGACGATGTGATCAGGGTCGGCCGTGACCAGTTGGAGGGCGTCGACGGCCCGGGCGACGTCGTCGGGGTGGACGAGCGAAAGGATCCCGCCCGCGGGGTCGAACCCCGGCTCCCAACCGAGAATTCGTTCACCCGCGTTGCTCGAGGACCGCCACGTGCCGTCCGGTTCGAGCACGGTGATGATGTCCGACGACTGGTCGACGAGCGCCTCGAAGTGGCGTTGGGTGCGCTCTTGGGTGTCTCGCGCCGCGCGCAACTCGGTGACGTCGGTGATGTCGGTCGCGAAGTAGAGCGGCTCTCCGTCGTCGTCGAGCACGAACCACAGGGTGAACCGCGCCCAGACCGGGTCGGCGAAGGGACGCAGGAAGCGCACGTCGATGGTGAGGTCTTCGACCTCGCGGCGGACGAGGCGCAGAACCTCGGTTCGTACCCGATCCCGATCGTCGGGGTGCACCGCGTCGAAGCCCGCGGCGCCCACCAGGTCGTCGGGGTCGCGGCCGAGCAGCTCGGCACAGGCATCGTTGACCTGGAGCCAGCGACCGTCCAGGCCGACGAGTGCCCGCCCGACCGGGGAGTGACGCAGCGCCGCCGCGAAGCGGTCTTCGAGCTCGTGGACGCGGCGTTCGAGCTCGCGCCGCTCGGTGATGTCCCGAGCGGTGATCACGATCCCCTGGACGGTGGGCTCGTCGAGCATGTTGGTGGTGGTCACCTCGACGTCGCGCCAGGAGCCGTCCGCGCCCAGGGCCCGCAAGTACATCGGGGCGAGCGGCCCCTCGGCGCTCACCACGTTCGCCAGCCCCGCCGCGGCCCGTGCGACGTCCTCGGGGTGCACGAGGTCGAGGACCGGCGTGCCAACCTTCGCCGCCCGGTCGTGACCCAGCACGCGCTCGGTCGCCTGGTTCGCCCACCGGATGATCCCCGTCTCGTCGAGGACGACGACCATGTCGATGTGTCGCTCCACCAGGCCGGCGATGGCCGCGACCCGGGCCCGGCGGTCGACGGGCTCGGCGATCGTGCCGACGCAGCTCGTCAGGCGACCGCCCGGATCTCGACGCGCCCGGGCCGACGCCCGCACCGATCGGGCCGAGCCGTCGGACCCGAGGAAGCGGACCTCGGTCATGAACGGCGCGTCGCCGTCGAGGAACCGCTGCCAGGCGCCCGCCACCGCGGGTCGGTCGTCGGGGTGGACGAGCTCGAGCCAGTTTCGGCGCAGCGCCACGTCACCGGCGACGCCGCTCAGCTCACTCCAGCGCTCACTGACATAGGTGCAGCGCCCGGTCGGATCCGTGGTGAACACCCCGACCGGCAACAAGGCGGCGAGCTCAGCGTCAGGGGGCGCGCCGACCCCTGGTTCGTCTCTGGTGCCCGCACCGGTCATCCGAACTCCAACGCTTCGCCGCCACCCCCACTGCCTATGTGGAGTGATCGGCGTCCCGGCACCTTGACCTGAGGATCGCCTGCCTGGCCCGCGGCACCAGCGGCGGGCCCGCAGGCACCAGAAAACGGCGGGCGAGGTGGCGGTGGGGGCGGCGTCGGCCAGAATACGGACCGTGCCGATGCGCATCGACTGCCGCCACTGCGAGAGCCGGACCTACGGGGCCGGCGAGGTCGTGCGACGCTGCAAACTCGACCTGGCGCCCGAAGCCCCCTGGCGTTGCCCCGAGGACTGCCCAAGCTTCGCCCAGCGGCGCATGGACGCCGGCTGGCACTACGGGAGTCTGCGCAGCGCAGGAGAGGAGCCGGCACCGGAACCGGCCGGCGACGACGTGGCCGCCCTCCTCGACGCCGCCGAGGGGATCGTGAACTCCGCCGCGCCCGACATTCTCGCCGAGTTCGACTCGCCGAAGCGCCGCCGCCGCCGGCGCCGAAAGAAGGGCAACCAGTAGGGCCCCGAGTGCGAGCGGGGGGATTCGAACCCCCACACCCCGAAGGGCACCGGGACCTAAACCCGGCGCGTCTGCCGTTCCGCCACGCTCGCGTTGGTCCCATTCTCCCACCGGAGCCCTGGCGGGCAGCGTCCCGGGCCGCGAGTGACTCCACCCCGCCCGCGTCCCCCTCGTCGACGATCTGGTCCTCGACGCCGACGAGCCCCACCTGGCCAACGAGTCGACCGCGAGCGACGCCCTCTACTTCGACCGCCGCAACGCCGACGCCAGTTCCGGCTAGGCGGGTCTCCGGCAACGTCGGCTCTCCAACGCCGCCACGGTCCGGACCTTCACCATCGTGCACCGGGCGGCCTGATCTCCAAGGGCCACCCGCTCGGCGCGACCGGCGTCGCGAACCTCTACGAGGTCGCCACCCATCTGCGCGGCGAGGCGGGCGACCGCCAGGTCGAAGGCGCCACGGTGGGCCTGACCCACGTCATCGGGCTCGACTCGGCGTGCGGCGTGCACGTGCTCGAGCGCGCCCGGGTCTGAACCAGCCGGACCCGGCTCAGGATCGGGCCAGCGCGACCTCGCGTGACACGGCCGCGGCCGGCAACTCCACGACGACGAGCAGGCCGCCGTCCGGTTGGGCCTCGGCGGTCGCGGTCCCGCCGTGGGCGCGCGCCACCGCGTCGACGATCGACAGGCCGAGCCCGAAGCCGCGGTGACCCTGGTGATGGTCCCACTCGTCGAGACGGCGGAACCGCTCGAAGAGCCCGGCGACCGCCTCGGTGGGGACGAGCGGGCCGCTGTTGGCGACCCGCAACGAGGCGGTGTCGGCGTCGGTCCGGGTGGCGACGGAGACCCACCCGGCGTGCACGTTGTACTGCAACGCGTTTTGGACCAGGTTCTCGACGAGGCGTTCGAGGAGCGCGCCGTCGCCTCGGACCGGAGCTGACTCGAGGCTCAGGTCGAGGGTCAGCTCGAGCGCGTCGGCGTCTGGGGCCAGCCGGTCGGTGACTCGAGCCGCGAGGTGGCCGAGGTCCATCGGCCGATCGCTTGGACGTGCCGCGCCGGTTCGGGCCAGGGTGAGGAGGCCGTCGACGAGCGCCTCGCTGCGGATCGTCGCGTCGCGCACGACCTCAGCCATCGCCCGTAGCTCGCCGACGGTGGCGTTGGGATCGGCCAACGCCACATCAACCTCGGTACGCATGACCGCCAGGGGTGTCCGCAGCTCGTGGGAGGCGTTCGCGACGAAGCGTTGCTGGCTCATGAACGCGCGATCGAGGCGCTCCAGCATGGCATCGAAGGTGTCGGCCAGTTCCTTGAGCTCGTCTGCGGGTCCGTCGAGCGCGATGCGCTCGTGAAGGTTCACGTCGGAGAGCTGGCGGGCCGCGGTCGTGATGGTGTGCAGAGGCCGCAGCATCCGGCCGGCGACGACCCAGCCGAGTCCGATCGATCCGACGGCCATGACCGCCAGCGCGACGCCGGACTCCACCAGCATGCGGTGCAGGTTGTTGTCGGTGATCTCCTGTTGCACCTGCTTGAACAGCACGTGCACCACGGCATGCCTGGAGTGAGCGGACGTCGAGCTGGGTTCCACGCTGGGCGCGGGTCGAAGCCGCGTGGGGTCGATCCCGAGCCGGCGGGCGATCTCGGTTCGCACCTGGTTCGGGTTGCTGTTGAGGTTGTTGCGGACCAGCAGGTAGGTGAGCCCGAGCAGGATGCTGCCGGCCAGGATCAGGCAGGTCCCGATGAGGATGGTGAGGCGCAGCCGGATGGTGAGGCCGTGGCGCGGCGTCTTCATGCGATCTGGTACCCGGCCCCGATGACGGTCTCGATGAGCGGTGGCGAACCGAGCTTCTTGCGCAGCGTCATCACCGTCACCCGCACGACGTTCGTGAACGGGTCGACGTGCTCATCCCACACCTGGTCGAGCAGCGCCTCCGGGCTCACCACCGTGCCGTCGGCGCCGAGCAGCGCCTCGAGGACGGCCAGCTCCTTCGGGGTCAACACGATGGGAGACCCGTCGCGGCTGACCTCGTGGCGGGCGGCGTCGAGGCGCACGCCTCGGCGCTCGAGGACGAGGCTCAGTGCCACCGCGTGGCGGCGGCCCAGGGCCCGCACCCGAGCCATGAGCTCGAGGAAGGCGAACGGCTTCGGCAGGTAGTCGTCGGCGCCCAGGTTGAGCCCGCTCACCCGGTCCTCGATGGTGCCCGACGCGGTCAGCATCAAGATGCGTGACGCGCTGCCGCCGTCGCGCAGCGTCTGGCACACGTCGTCGCCGTGCACCCGGGGGAGGTCACGGTCGAGCACGATGACGTCGTAGGGGGTGATCGAGGCCTTCTCGAGCGCGAGGTCGCCGTCGCCTGCGACGTCGACCGCGATGCCCTCGCGGCGCAGCCCCCGCGCGATGGCATCGGCCAACCGGAATTCGTCCTCGACGACGAGCACCTTCATAGTTGGACGTTATTCCATAGTTGGACGTTATTCCTAGCGCAGCGCGGCTTTCCAGCTCATCCCCCGGACGAGCGCCGTCGATAACGTCGCGACCCCGCTGATCTACCGCAAGATGCGCCGAGCGGAGCGCATCGAGCGAGCCCAGCAGGTCCTCGATGACGTCGGGATGCTCCAACGAGCGGACCATGATCCGGGCGAGCTCTTGGGTGGCGAAACGCGGCGCGTCGCGATCGCTCGGGCGTTGGTCACCGACCCGGCCCTGCTGCTCGCCGACGAGCCCACCGGCAACCTGGATTCCGTGGCCGGCGCCGAAGTCATGGCGCTGCTCAGCCGGGTCCACGAGCAGGGTCGCACGATCGTCATGGTCACCCACGAGCCATCGGTCGCGGTGCTCGCCGACCGGCGCCTGAGGTTGCACGACGGCCAACTCGTGGCAGCGTAGGCATCGCGCTCGCACCACCAGACGAGGAGAACCGCAATGACAGCTACCACGCCCGACGTACCGGACGTCCCTCCCCTTCCGGAGGAGACCGAGCGTCGCTTCCCCACTGTGGCGATCTGGGCGGGCGTTGCCGCGCTCGTCGTTGGCCTCGTGGGCGGCTTCTTTCTCGGGCGGGGCACCGCGAGCTCGGGTCCGAGCAGCCTGGGCGCTGCAATCCAGCAGGCCGAGAGCGGATCGCTTCCCCGAGGTGACATCACCGGCGTCCTGCAAGGCGGCGGCGGTTTCCGCGCCATCTTCGGCGGCTCGGGTGGCGGCACGGGCGCGGCTGGCGGCACGGGCACGGGCAGCGGTCGAGGGGGAGGGTTCGGCGGCGGAGTGGCCGGCACCGTGTCGGCGGTCAATGGCAACGTGATCACGGTCACGAGCACCGCGGGGCAAGTGCAGGTCATCGTCAGCGGCTCGACGACCTTCTCGAAGACCGCCCCCGCAGCCATCACCGACGTGACGGCAGGGGAGCGGGTCACGGTTCGACCCGACTTCACCTCGCCGAGCAGCGGCGGCGGCAAGGTCAACGCGGGCTCCGTCGTCATCGTTCCGGCCGGGTCAACTACGCCCAGCTCCGCCACCGGGGCCTAACCCTGGCGCCGAGTCGATCAGCTGGAGACGGTCGACGAGGGCCGAGCGCCCCGTCGACGGTCTCACGGCTGGTGACGGTGGCGCGCGCCGTGTCACGCAGCCCGCTGTGGTTTAGATCGCAGTCCAGCCGCCGTCGACCGGGATCACGGCGCCGGTGACGTAGCTGCTGGCCGGCGAGGCGAGGAAGAGCAGTGCTCCGTCGAGCTCGTGCTCATCCCCTCCTCGCCCCAGGGGAGTGTGTCGAGCCATCCACGCCTCCGAGCGTTCGCTGCCGAACATCGTCCCATCGGTCATCTCGCTGTGGAAGTAGCCGGGCGCCAGGGCGTTAATCCGCACGCCGCGACCGCCCCACTGAGCCGCCAGCTGACGGGTGAGGTTCACGACGGCACCCTTTGTGGCGTTGTACGCCGCCATCGGGCCGCGAGACGCTACGACATCGTAGATCGAGGCGATGTTGATGACACTCGCGACCGGAGACGCCAGAAGCAGGGGCGCCATCAACCGGCACACGTCCATGACGCTGATGAGATTGACCTCGATCACCTGTCGCAGCTCGTCGAGCAACTGCTCCTCGATGAGACCGCCA
>PLJD01000093.1:35837-43288 GCA_003140175.1 Actinomycetota bacterium | reverse complement strand
TACTGCGCGCTCGACGGGCTCGGAGCCGAGCCTTCCCCTCGTCTGCGGGTCGAGGCCTTTCGCTCAGCCGCTCAGCCGCTCAGACCCGGGCCCGCACCCCGGACTAGCGACTCGGCAGCCAGGGGCAGTCGACCAGCTCGTGACGCAACTCCTCGAGGCAGACGTCGTGGCGGTCGCAGGCTCGACAGGTGACGGGGTTGACCCGGACGGCGCCGACAGGACCCATCATCCAGCATCGCCCGCATGTCTCGCACAGGTAGTTGTAGGCGTGCATCTCGTTGGCGATCCATCGCATGTGCTTGCCGTGGCAAGCCGGGCACTCGTCGCCCGGATGACCAGTTGGATAGGCCGGGTTCGGGAACCCGGTGTGGCGAAGGGGACGCATCCTCCGGATGGGCTGCTCGCGAACCAAGGTTTCCATTGCCCCTCCTTCCTGTCACCTGGCTCTCGCCGGGTTCCAAGGGGGTCTCAGATGACCCCGTCTGTTGGGAGCAGCGTGCGCCCGACAACTGCGCCTGTCTAGGGGCGAAAGTCCCTTCGACCACGCCGACGGGTCACGTCCCGCATGCGGCCTGACTCGCGATCCACGAAACCGGAAGTCAGAAGGGTCCCCGACGAACTCAACGAGCCCGTCGACCATGAAGGGACCCGGCTGGCGTCGATCATCAGCAGAGGGATACTCCGCGGAGCGGGTTCGCGCATCTCCTACTAGCGCCGTGCCAAGCCGTCCTGTTGTCGGATTGACTCCGGACCATGAACCGCGACTTGTAAGGGCGGTTCCGACGCGCGCGAAGGCCCTGGTCACGGCCTCGATATCCACTCTGACCTGCCCGGACGTTTGTCGTTGTTTGTCGTTGTTGCGCAATGCTTTTCGACATTCCACGGACTTAGCACGGACTTGGGCAGCGTCCACTTGGCCGTCTTGAGGCACGGCTTGAGGGGCGCAAAGCGGCGCTCATACGCGCGGGCTCCGGAGTCGTCGAGAGGGCGGAGCTCGAGTCACGGAGCCCTTCAGCCCGCAGTTGCGCTGGTCGGTGGGTCTACGTGCAGCGATCTGCTCCCGAGGCATCGCAGAAATTGGGCTGCCCGGCTGACAGAATGCGACGTCGGCGCCCCGTCGGCGACTTCAAGCTCGAAAGGAGCGTCGTGGGAACTCGTGGGACTCGGCTAGCAGCCTTGACCGGAGTGGCGTTCGTGGTGTTTCTCGTACCGGCTGTCCTGGTGACCTCGGGCTCACCAAACTCCAATGCCACAGCGGCCAAGGTTCAGCACTACGTGCTGACCAACAAGAGCCACTACTCGATCGGAGGTCTACTGTCCGTCCTCGCGGTCGTGTTCGGGTTGTTCTTCTACGGGTACCTCCGCGCCTACTTCCGAGGTCTACCCGGCCTGGAGTGGTTGGCTTCACTCTTCTTCGGCGGGGCGATCGTTTTCGGAGTCGGCGGTGCGTTGGCCGGCGGCCTGGACCTCACCCTCGGCGATCACCCCAGTTCGTTGAGCGCCGCTTCCCTTCAACTCCTCAATACCATGTCCACGGATCTCAACGCGGCGGCGATCGCCATCGGGCTCGGAGTGTTGTACATCTGCGCCGGTTTCATTATCTACAAGTCGCGGGCTCTGCCCGTGTGGCTGGCTTGGGCATCGTGGCTGCTCGGCCTTTTGGGTGCCACCTTCTTCCTGTCCTTCGTAGCCCTAGTCGTCACCCCCCTGTGGGTGTTGTACGTGAGCATCCTCCTGGCCAGACGCAACCCGACGCTCAACCTCGCCTCCGGCCCGAGCAGCGGGTCGGGGTAGCCGAGACCTACCACCTCCAGCTGAACGACTCGGCAAGGGTCACGATGACCTATCGGCCCGCCGACAATGTCGTCGAGGCGAGCGCGGATCCCGTTGGCTTAGGCGCGTGTCGGAGGGGGGACACGACCCAAAAGCCAACGGCACGACTGCACACTGAATTGGTCCTCCGGTAGAGCGTCAGCCGATCGGTGTCGTCGGAGGCAACCGAGCGTCTACTGAGCTCGGGGAGTCGTCGGTCGGAGTGGTCCGGGTCATCGGGGCTGACCAAAGGCGTGGTGCGGCCAGTTGACCGCTGTGGACGGGATGACTTAGGCCACCGGTTAATTCGACGTCACCCCGTGCCTCGCGCTGGAGCCGGGGGTCCCGTCGGATCATTGTCACCTAACGCCTGCCACCGGGGCTTACGCCGCTCACGCGATCGTCCCGAGCCCCGATCGGGTCACTCGGACGGCCTCACCCCCAGGTATTCGGCCATCCGCTCCAGCATCTCGGGTGGGAGCAGCCCGTCACGCAGCAGCATCTCCTGCGCGAACACCGCGCCGAGCGCGCCGCTCCGACTGCGGAGCGACCCTTGATACACGCCTCGCGCGTTGCCGGCCTTGAGCGGCCACAGCTCGAGCAGCATCCACTCGTCGGCGCGGACCGGCTCGTGGAACCACACGCTGTGATCGATGCTCGGCCCACCCGCGGCGAGGCCCTCGACCTCGACCTGCCCGAAGCCGGACCCGAGGTCCGACACATAGGCGAGCGCGCACGCGTGCGCCAGAGGATCGTCGGGCAGCCTTGCCGCGGCGCGGACCCACAGCCGATTGGAGTGCCGAAGCTGCCCGTGGCCGATGCGGGTCGGCGTCACCTCGCGGACATCGATCAAGAGCGCGGAGGCGCGGCTCGTGAGCGCCTCGGGCTCCCCACCGCCGCGCGTCGGTACCGCGTCGTACATCACGCCGGGCTCGGGCGCCTGGAAGGAGGCGATCATCGAGAAGATCACCTCACCGTCCTGCACCGCACGGACGTGGCGGGCCGAGAACGATCCGCCGTCGCGGTCGCGGTCCACCTGGAAGATGATCGGACGATCGACGAGGCCGGGGCGCAGGAAGTAGCCGTGCAGCGAATGCGGCACCCGCTTCGCCGGCACCGTCATTCCAGCGGCGCGGAGCGCCTGGCCGGCGACCTGCCCGCCATACAACGACCGTCGTTTGCTCGCATCGGGTTCGTTCGTCGCCCGGAAGAGATCGCGGTCGAGCACTTCAAGTTCGAGCAGCGACGGGAGATCAGGCATCGACGGCTCCTGCGCCGGCGTGCGTAGTACAGGCTGCCGCCTGGCCTACCCGCGAGCGGGGGTCACTCGGCGCTCGCGCGCCGCTGGTGCAACAAGGTATCGGAGGTGGATGACTCGAGCCCGGCCTCATCTACGGAACGGCGGAGCAAAATGGTCGAGCAGCGTGTAGTCGAGTTCATCGGCCGCCATCTCATGATTACCAATGTTCGCGGCCGCTTCCCTGAGGTCATTCAGCGGCGCGCTGCCGAAAAGGGTGACCCTTATGCGTGCTTGTTGCTCGGTTACAAGCGCGCGCTCAGACTCGGGTCCGACGCAGGCCGAAGAAGCCCGAGCTGCGCCCGCGCGGTGTGCCCCACCTGCTTCTTGCAGCGAGGACTAGCGCGATCGCGCCGACTTCAGAACCTCCAACGCGTTGAACCCGGCGTCTCTTCGGCGGTACCGACCGCGGTCGCGGTGCGCGGCTTGACTTCGTAGACGAACCACGGCGGCGGACCGAGCGTCGGCGCATTGAACGGCGCGGTGATGCCGGTTCCCGAGTCGTCGGGCTGAGCGGGCCATCCGCTCTTCGCCCACAACGCCGCGATCTCGGCCACGACCTTCGGGTCGGTCACGCGCCGAGCTTCGCCTGCGACCATCACGTCGAAGCCTTTCGTGGCGACACTGATCGAGCAGCGCGGGTCGCGCGCAACGTTCTTCGCCTTGCGGGTGCGTTCGCCGGTCTGGAACCAGCACGAGCCCGCGAGCCAGAGCGCGCCCACGCTCGTCACGTGCGGGCTTCCGTCGACGTTCAGGGTCGTCAGCCAGAACGTCGAGCGGTTCGGCGAGCGCGGGTCGTCGTGCGTCAGAAGGTCGGCGAGCTGCGCTTCAACTTCCGACCACTCGGTTGTGGGCAGCCCTTCGGCCTCACCAAGGTTTGTTGTTTTCATGGTTCTTGAGACTACGTTCCTTCCCGAAACTCATCGCGAGCGAACCCAGTCTGGATAGAAGCGCCATGTCTGCCTGATCGATCGGCTCGGTGGGTTCGGCAGCAATGGCGTCGTGAGCGATGACGACTAGCGCTTCGACCCGCCTTGGCCGACGCCTCCGTGGCTAGCCCGAGTCCGGTGGTATCCCCGGCGCGCGAGCGATCTTTGGACGGGTCGAGCGCTCGCCTTCGTCGCGGCTCCCGTCGAACTCGAACCGTTTGACTACTTCATGGTCTGGCACCCACGCCTTGACCACGACCCAGCCCAACAGTGGCTGCGCGACACGATTCGCTCCGTTGCAGCAGCAACCGTCGGCGACCCGTCCGGGAGGCGGTAATTGACCCAACAACGACCGCGCGACTTACGTGTCGGATCTCCCAGGGAGTCCGCGGGCATTCGGCAATCGGAACGAGCGCTACCGGCTAGGTGTGCGTTCGACGAGCCCGGCTCAGGAGCGAAGTCCGTCCGCCGGCGTGCGCGTGCCTAACGCCATCCGGCGCACGCCCGACGGTACCTCTGCAGCGCCACAATCGATCTCCCTGCAAGGGAGACAGGTTCCGTGGGCATGTGTTGCCCGCGCCGGGCCTCGTTCTGGCGAACAAGGGCCTCTCAGCAACCCGCTCAGGTTCACGCGGCTTGGCGGTATTCCGCGGCCCAATCGGCGTCTCGCCGACCGGCCGAATGCGCTCTACGTGGGACCCGCGGTGATCGAACACGCGTTACACCGCTCTTTTGGGCGACCACCGCGAACTCACCCGGTGAAGCGCGGATTGACGCTGATGCTCGGTGATGGGCTGGCGCAACCGCCTGTGGTGCTGTCGTAGCTGATCGTGACCTGCCCGTTCCCGGTTCGCACACCGTTGGTCAGGCCCGTGCCGGCCGGTGTGAACCCGGAGCCGCCACCACCGCCACCACCAGGAGTCAAGCCCGTTCCGCTCCCACCGCCTCCACCGAAGAGCCCGCCGCCTCCACCGCCACCGCCGCCGCCGACCGTGCCGGACCCGTCCCCCCCAGCGCCACCAGTTCCCACCGTGCCCGCGGTTCCGTTACCGGTCGCGGTCCCGCCGCTGTTCGGAGTGCCCCCGAAGCCGGGATTGGTTCCGCCTCCCGGACCACCGGTTGTGCCTCCGCCGGTGCCTCCGGCGCTCACTCCACCACCGGAGGCGACGCCGCCACCCCCGCCGGCCACGACCCCCCGGGTCGACAGCGCCGTGCCGCCCTGACGGACATCGGACGCGAAACCCCCGGCGCTGCCACCGCCGCTGAGGCCACTACCCCCCGTCGCGCCACCGTTGAACCCGCCGCCGTCAACATTCACGGGCTCGCCACCGACCGTGACCTGGAGCGTCTCCCCGGCCGTCACCGGAATCGTCGCGATCGCCTCGCCGCCCTTGCCACCCGGGTTGAGGTTGCCGGCGGCGGCCTGGGCACCGAGCGCGTCGACCGTGACCTGACACACCCCCGCGGGCACCACGAATGTCTGGGGTGTCCCATCTGTCCCGTCGGTGCCGTTGTAGCTGAAGTTCTGCGAGACAACCGCCGCGCCGACCGGCAGGGCTCCGACCAACAGCACACCACCGGCGAGCGTCGCCACCACGAGCGTCCACACCCAGCGTCGCGGAGCGACCGCTCGCTCCCAGCCATTCCGCACGACGGATTTCTAACACGCCAGCAGGCCGACCCAACGCAAGCCCTCCGGGCCTCACACAGGCTCGGGGGTCGGCTCGGGCCCCGGCCGGGACCAAAGCGCCCGGCAACCAGCGCCACGGGTCGCTTGGCGACCGAATGCAGTCGGCCCCCACAACTTCGGGAAGCGCCAATCGAGCCAAATCACCGTCCACCTCGACGACACCGATCCCTCTGCAAGCGAGATGGAATCCGTGGGCAGCTCCTGTCCGCGGCCGGCTCAGAAAGCGCCCGACGCGGTGCACGGACTTCTCACGGACTTGGTGTGCCGCCAGGCTCTCCCGGAACGCGTAACACGACCGGAGACTGGTGTCCCCAATGGTGGGCGCTGAGGGACTCGAACCCCCGTCCTCCGCCTTGTAAGGGCCCTTCGGCCGAGCTCGTGACCTGCGGTTTCACGCGTCGTCCTAGGTCAGGGGGACAACGTGTTGCACATGAGCGACCGCGAGTGACCGTGAATGTCCGTCAGTTAGGGCACGCGGAGGGCACGGAATGCTGCTGGGTCCGCAGCCCCCGCGTGGGGAGGTTTAGGTCGGCATCGTCACGACCGTCAACGTCGACATGGTTACCTCGTACTCGGGTCTGGTCGAGCTCGCGAGTGGCGCGACCACGGTGCTACGACGCGCACGAGGTGGTGTCCGTCCGCTCGCGTCTCCTACCCGGCGTTCGGGGGCAGGCGGGCCCCACGAGGTAGCCCGGGCAGTACGTCGGCGCTTGTCGATCAAGTGGGAGGCTGGTCTCCAGGACTACCTACGCACTCCAGATCGGCAGGGCCCCGCCCATAGGAGGCGCTACCGGCGGAGGCGCCGCCCCACGCGATCGTGCGCCGGGGTCACGAGCACGGAGGAAACGACATGTCACACGTACGCCGTTTCGACCACGTTGGCATCACTGTCGCCGACCTTGATGCCGCGACGCAGTTCTTTATCGCGTTGGGGCTGGAGATCGAGGGAAGGACGTTCGTGGAGGGCGAGTTCATCGACACCGTCATCGGCATCCCGGGATCAAGAACCGAAATCGTGATGCTTCGGCCTCCGGACAACGGGACAGGCGTCGAGCTCTCTAGCTTCGTCCGGCCTAGCTGCGTGCCGGGCTCACCGGCCGCTATGGCCAACGAGGTCGGCTTGCGAAGCGTCGCTTTCGAGGTTCATGACCTGGACGCCGCCGTCGACCAGGCGACGTCCGCCGGCTACGGGTTGGTGGGCGGAATCGGCGAGTACGAGGGCTCTTGGCGGATGGCCTACGTCCGAGGCCCCGAGGGGATCATCGTTGCGCTTGCCCAGCCCATCGGCTGACAGGACTGGCCGCCCGCACACGAGGCGTCGCTGCCAAAGCGTTTCCGCGAAAACGCTCTTGCGCCGCAGTTAGACGCGCCATCACGTGCCCCTGAAGTGCCGATCAGGGACGCCCCATCGAACCAACGCCGAACATGGCATCGTGAAGTCCTCACTTGCCGATCGCCTGATGGACCGAGCGGATCGCGCTCGAACCTTCAGCCACGGCAGCTGCGATCCGCTTCATCGAGCCGTGACGCACATCGCCAGCGGCGAAGAGTCCTGGGATGCTGGTCTCGAACGCCAGAGGCTGACGGCCGAGTAGCCCGAACGAGTCGCGCGGTTGCGTCTCCGGTAGATCGGTGTCGGTGAGGATGAAGCCGCTTCGGTCAAGTAGGACGCCCTCGAGCCAAGACGTCGCGGGCACGGCGCCTATGAAGCAGAAGAGTCCCG
>PLJD01000093.1:34981-35827 GCA_003140175.1 Actinomycetota bacterium | reverse complement strand
CCTGCCCGGCGGAGTTGGCCCCACCGATCACGGCCACCTGAGGGCCTCGAATCCCGCACGCACGGGCTTCAAGCTCGGTTGCCGCGTAGTAGATGCCGTTGCCCTCGAAGTCCGCCCACCGCTCGAGGCTCAGTTTCCGGTAGTGGGCGCCACTCGCGATCACGATCGAGCGGGCCGAGACCTCGCTCCCGTCCGACAGGGTCACCACAAGGTCGTCCGCCATCCGCAGTGACGTCACCCCGTACGGGGTCTTTATCTCGGCCCCGAACTTTTCGGCCTGCACCAGCGCTTTGGCAGTCAGCTCCGCGCCGGCGATTCCGGACGGGAAGCCGAGGTAGTTCTCGATACGTGCGCTCGCGCCGGCCTGCCCTCCTACGGCAACCCCTTCCAGCACCAGCGTGTCCAGGCCTTCAGAGGCGCCGTAGACGGCAGTCGCCAGTCCGGCGGGTCCACCACCGACGACAACAATGTCGTAGACCTTCCCTGGTACAGAGCGGTACGCGAGCCCGAGCTGGTCCGCCAGTACGCTCGGGGTCGCATTGCGGAGGATCGCGGTCGGGGCGATCACGACCGGGAGGTCGTCAACGTCGAGCCCGAGAGACTCGAGGATCCGGTGCCCATCGTCGGTTTCGACGTCGAGCCAGCTATGCGCCTGGTTTAGACGCGTGGCCCAGTTGCGGAGCTCCAGCGTCTCGGCCGATAGCGCACCGCCGACGATCTGGACACTAAGCGCCGCTTCGCTCGTACGCAGGAACTCGCGCCGTGCCATGAACGCCTTGAGAATGACGTCGGACAGCTCCGGGGCGTCGGACATGAGCTGCCGGAAGACCGGACGTGGCATCCGTT
>PLJD01000093.1:0-34896 GCA_003140175.1 Actinomycetota bacterium | reverse complement strand
TGAGGTCTAGCTGCGACGCGGTAAGGTCCGGATATCCGCCCGGGATTTCCGGCGTCGCCACGGCCGCTGTCTCGGCGTTCGCTCGCTCCACACTCACTGGGGTTCTCCCTCAGGCAACTGCATCTGCGACCAATCCCAACCATCGAAGGCGCGGCACAAGTATGCCGACAAAAACCAACTTGAGTCCTCGGTACCCACGGGCAGGTGCCCGCCAGTTTCCGATTGCCGGTCTTATACGGTGAGGTCGACCTCGATTGCCGCTGGCTTGGACAGGGCGGCGCCGACATAGAGGACCGTGGCTTCCTCCGAGGGTTGGGGCATGAAGGTCGACCAGCCGGTGAACAACGTGCCCCCGAAGCCGGCCTCGTAGACCAGATAGAGAGTCCCGCGATCGTCGCCAAGCTTGAAATACGGAGCGCCACGGTCACGAGTGACCGGTTCGGGTAGCACCCAACGCACCACCACGAGACCTGACCAGATCTCGACGGAACACACGATCACCCGACCCTCTGGCGAATTGACAGTTCGGCCCACCGGTATGACACGTTCAAGCTCGAACTCCGTGTCAGCGGGCAGGGGGCGCACGGAGCGGCCTACATCCAGGTCACGAAAAGCCGCCGTCACCGCGCCTCAGGTGGCGTCAATGCCCCACGACGGGTATCACGGTTGGGGTCAAGCGATTGGCGGGTGCTGCGGCGCACGTATCGGTTGGTGTCGCCCTTGTGGCGCTTTCCCCAGTGTCCGCCGCGTGGGTCGCGGGTGTTGGTCCTGGTCGTTCTGTGGTTCGTCACGGCTGCACCCCCAGGCCACAGGGGATCTCCCAGCGGCTCTAGGGGTTCGTGGCCGCAGCGCTGCCGCAGATATCGACTTTCCCGCAAGCGGTTCTCCCGGACGAAGTCTTCGAGTATCCGGCGGCTGTCAAGGTCCCGATCATCGGCCCGGAAAGGAGCCCTCAAAAGGGCACTCGAAAGGGCCCCGCGAAACAGCCCTCGGAAACGCCCTCGAACGGAACACTCGAACGGAGCACTCGAAACGACACTCGAAACGACACTCGAATCCTTCTGGTACGAGCCCAAGCGTCCACCCGATAGCAGTTCGAACACACTTTCGGTAGACATGATGGTCGACCAGGCTATGGGCGAGCTTCAGGTCGCACTCGGCGAAGAACCGGACGGCCGCGTTTACAAGTGGCCTCGCCCGAGTTTCATGCCTTCGTTCTCGTGGACTCCACCGTTGCGGGAGGTTCCCGACACACCGAAAATGGTCGACAACGGTGGCCGGTTGCCCTACTCGTCGGGTTGCGGGTGCTGTCCGCGTTAGGGGCGGTTTCGCGTCCCCTGTGTTCTCTTGTGTGGTGTCTCGTGGTGGGCGGTAGAGGACTTGAACCTCTGCCCATGTCTTGTCGAGCTGACCCGCATCCAGGCGAGCTTCGCCTGGCACGCGCTGTGGAGAGTTAGGGCTCACGGAGGGCACGCCGGGCCGCGAACGCGTCTCAGCCCGTTTACCGCTCGCCGAGCAAGGGCCGCTGACCAGGTATTTCGTGCGTGGGCGCTGCAGGCCTCGAACCTGCGACCTCCGCCTTGTAAGGGCGGCGCTCTTCCAGCTGAGCTAAACGCCCGGTGTCGCGGTGCTCGAGGCTAGCGCCAGTCTCGGTGGCCTTCGGCTGCCCACGACGCCGCGCACCGCGGAGGCATCGATCGTTGAGGGCCAGGAGGATTGCCGCGCCGCACCGAAGGCGGTTCGGTACGGTCGGGTCATGGTTCGAGTTCGCTTGTTCGCAGTCGGGATCGCAGTGGCGGCGATGGTCGTGGCGTTCGCGTCGCCGGCCTTCGCGGCGTCAACGATCGCAGCAAACGCCAGCGTGGTGACCAACACGGTGAAGAACGCGTTCCTGGTCCAGCCGTCAAGCCCGCCAGCGAGTTCGGTGTCGTGTCCGAGCAACCAGGTCAAGGCATTCCAGCGCTTCCGTTGCACTGCGACGGTCGACGGCGGACGGGTACCCGTCGCGATCCAGGTGCTCGACACGGTGCCGTTGACGGTCAACGCCACACCGCTGAAGTCGGTGTTGAGCGTGAACCGCTCCGAGGGTGTCTTGGAGGGCCGGTACTTCGAGCGGACCGGCGTCGCGGTCAGCGCAGTGTGCCCGGGAGGCACCAAGCAGTTCCTCGTCGTGAACCCGGGAACAACCATCCAGTGCAAGCTCGTGGGTACGAGCGGGACGGTGGGGACGGGGACGGTGACCGCGACGGACCTGAAGGGCGGCTACGCCTCGAGCGTGCTGCCGAGTGTTCCTCCGGTCGGCGTTTCGGGTTGACCGCGGGCGGGCCGAGGCTCGACTGGGGCGCCGGGGGGATTGCGCCCCGGCCGTCGTCACCCCGGCCCGCCATGGTGCGGTGATCGTCAGGCGATATCGGCGATGGGGAGCTCCCAGCTCGTCGGGAGGGCGTCCTCGGGACGAGGGTGCTTGGGTGGGCGGCCACGCCGTCGCTTGTTGGCGATGATCTTTCCGTTCACGAGCAGCTCGCCGCCCCAGACGCCCCACGGCTCATGCCGTGAGAGGGCCGCGTCGAGGCATTCCTCGCGCACGGCGCAACCCGCGCAGAACGCCTTTGCTCGCGCGATGTCGTCGAGCTGCTCCGAGAAGAACAGCGGCGTCAGCGCGGCCGACGCGTCTCGGCATCGGGCCTCTTGGCGCCACGGCTCCTCGGCGAGCCAGTCCTCGATGGCCAACATCGCTCGCTCCTTTCTCCTCGTGTCTCTGGCTTGCTGGTCTGGTGGTCTCTCGGTGGTGGTGTGGTCGTCTCCCGCCGGCGGTTCGGGCCCCGGAACGCAGAAAGGCCGCCGGGTGGTCCCGGCGGCCTGGTGTCTCGATGCGGGGTTGTCGCTACGAGGTCACGGGGCGCCGCCGGGGCCGGGCTTGTGGTCGGTGATCACCGGGAGGAACGGGGTGACGACGGACCACGAGCCATTCGCCATGGCGCACGCGTAGGCCGACCGGACGCGCGTCGCCGCGGTGCCGGCCTGGTGGCTGGTCATCGGGTGGCGTTGCATCGTGGTCTGATCCTCGGTTGTGCGCCCGCGGCGGCGGGTGTCGGACGAGCGTGGCAGAGCCCGGCGCCCAGGTCAAGCCAATTACGGTGGCGGCTCGTGGTCGAGCCTGCTGCCCTGTCGGGAGTTCTGGAGCTGCTGGAACGCCGCCGGGCCGAGGGCTGGCACGAATGCGCCCAGGTCTACGTCTCTCGGGGCGGGGAGGTCCTGCTCGACGCGGCGGTGGGTGAGAGCCGGCCGGGTCGGGCGTTGCGCACCGACGACATCATGCTCTGGTACTCGTCGGGCAAGCCGCTCACGACGGTGGCGCTGCTGCAGCTCTGGGAGCGGGGAGCGTTGGGTCTCGACGACCGGGTGGCCACGTTCCTGCCTGGCTGGGGTGGAGGGAAGGAGCGCTGCACGCTGCGGCATGTGTTGACCCACACGGGCGGGTTCCCGATGTGGGGCGACCCCGTGTACGACAAGGACGTCAGCTTCGCCGAGGCGCTCGCCGCGACGATCGCTACGCCGGCGATGTTCGAGCCGGGTACCGCGGCGGCGTATCACGCGGCGAGCGGCTGGCGGGTGCTCGGCGGTGTGGTCGAGGTCGTGGATGGCCGACGGATCGACCGGTACGTGCGCGAAGAGATCATCGAGCCGCTCGGGTTGACGAGTTCGGGGCTCGGCATCCCGATCGAGGTCCAAGCCGAGGTCGGGGACCGCATCGTGCCGGTGGTGTGGACCGGGCATCGGCTCCCGACTCGGGATCAGGACGGCGGGGTCAGCATGGTGCCCTACAAAGTGGACCAGTGGCACAACGAGGCGTGGCACATCGCGAAGGTCGAGCCGGGGGGCGGGATGCGGGGCCCGGCCGGGGAGCTGGGCCGCTTCTACGAGGCGCTGCTCGGGTTGGGGCCGGCGCTGCTCGAGCCCCGGACGGTGGAGGTGATGAGCGCCATCCATCGGTATGGCGTCAAGGATCTGACCTTCGGTCTCGACTTGCCGTGGGGTCTGGGCGTGCAGCGCCAGTTCACGGGCGGGCCGGGACGGCGGGCGTTTGGCCACGGTGGGATGGCGTCGTCTCGGGGTCTCGCCGACCCGGACCTGGGGCTGGTGCTGGTGGTGGTGGCGAACGGCCTCGCCGGCTACTTCGAGGCCGAGCAGCGGGTGCTCGAGGTGACCGACGCCGTCTACACCGCGCTCGGCGAGGGCGCGGCCCGGGTCCGCACCCCAGTCCAGCCGCTCCCGGGGAACCGGTTCTCGACCTGATCAGGGGTTGGGGTTCGACGCGGCGGCGATGACGTCGAGGATCTCCTCGTGGACGGCGTGGGGGGCGGCGACGATGTCGCCGGTGGTGAGCCATCGGTGGGGGTCGCCGGCCCAGTCGGTGACCCGGCCGCCCGCCTCGAGGACGAGCAGCGCGCCCGCGGCGACATCCCAGGGTCCGAGGGCAGCTTCGAAATAGCCGTCGAAGCTGCCGGTCGCGGTCCAGGCGAGGTCGAGGCTCGCCGCGCCGGCCCGTCGGAGGTCCTCGAAGGTCAGCAGCGACCGTTCGAAGACTCGGAGGTAGTCCGAGAGGCGGGTTCGTTTGGCTCGAAACGGCGTGCCGGTGGCGAGGATCGCTTGGCCGGCGGGGCGGTCGCTGACCCGCAGGGCGCGGCCGTTGCAGAAGGCGCCGCCGCCGCGGCGGGCGGTGTAGGTGTCGCCGAGCAGGGGGGCGTGCACGACCCCGACGGTCGGCTCGCCGTCGTCGATGAGCCCGACCGAGACGCCGACGATCGGGAAGCGGTGCAAGAAGTTGGCGGTGCCGTCGAGGGGATCGACGAGCCATCCGCGGGCGGCCCGTTCACCTCCTTCTTCTTCGCCGTGGACGGGGATGTCGGGGGCGGCGGCTTCGAGCACGGCCCGGACGGCCCGTTCGCTGGCGGTGTCCGCCTGGCTCACCCAGTCGCCGGGCCCCTTCTCGCGCACGCCGTGGGCGTCGCCGAAGGCGTCCCGCACGATTGCTCCGCCGGCGTGCGCGGCGGTGACGGCCGCTTCGAGGAGCGCGTCGAGGTCACGGTCCGGGCTAGCCGGCATGGGGCCGCAAGGCTTCGAGGAGGGCGGGTGTGGCCGCGCCGAGCAGCTGACGACGCGCGGTCGGGTCGGCGACGACGAGGTCCCGCCCGTGGACGTCGACGAGCGACGCGCCGGCCTCGTGGCAGACGAGCAGACCACCGAGGTAGTCCCACGGCGCGTGCTGGTCCTCGAGGACGTCCAGGAAGGCGTCGAGCCGGCCGGCCGCGACGTCGCAGAGCGCGAGCGCGGCCGAGCCGAGGGCGCGGAACTGCTTCCAGCAGGGGGCCCGCGGCAGGCCGGTCACGGCCACCACCGCGGCGTCCAGGCGGGTCGTGGATGCCGGGTGGAGGCGTTCCCCGTCCGACCGTGCGCCGCCGCCGCGCGTCGCCGAGAACTGCTCCCCGGTGGCGGTGTTGACGACCAGCGCGCTGAGTGGCCCGTCGACGTCGAGGGCGCAGAGCGAGATCCCCCAGTAGGGGATGTCTCGTGAGCAGTTCGTCGAGCCGTCGACCGGGTCGACCACCACGGTGATGGGCGCGTCGGGGGGACCGGACCAGCCCGACTCCTCGCTTAAGACTCGGACGGGCGCCTGGTGGAGGATCTCGAGGACGGCGGCGTCGGCGACGAGGTCGAGCGCGTACTGGCCGGGCCGGTCGGTGCGGGCGCGGCGGGCCGGGCCGTGGAGGGTGGCGACGACGTCGCGCTCCGCCTCGGCGGCGGCCACGAAGAGGGGGAGCAGGTCGGTGGTGGTCACGGCCGGGGCAGTTTCGCAGACGCCGGCCGGCTCAGCGCTCCAGGTCGACGCGCTCGGGTCCGGTGTAGAGATTGAAGCGCTCGTCGCGCAGGAAGCCGACCACGGTCTGGTTGGCTCGCCGGGCGGCGTCGACAGCGAGGCTGGACGGCGCCGACACCGCGCAGATCATGGGGATGCCGGCCGCCGCGGCTTTCTGGATGATCTCGAAGCTGATCCGACCCGACACGGCGAGCACGCGGTCGCGGGCCGGGAGGCGCCCCTCGAGCGCCAGGGGGCCGATGACCTTGTCGAGCGCGTTGTGGCGCCCGACGTCCTCGCGGAGCACCTCGAGGTCGCCGGCGGCGGTGAACAGCCCCGCGGCGTGGAGCCCGCCGGTCGTCGAGAAGACCGGTTGGTGGGCGCGGAGCCGTTCGGGGAGGCTCACCAGGACCGACCGGGCCACGACCGGCCCGGGCGCGACGGGTGGCGTGTCGTGGAGCGCTTCGTCGAGGGTGGTGGCTCCGCAGATTCCGCAGCTGGCGTTCACCGCGAAGCGGCGCCCGCTTACCGACACCGGGTGGCGGAGCGCGACGGTGACCACGTTGAACTGCTGGCGATGATCGGGTCCCAGGCAGGCGACGGACGCGACGGCGCCGGGGCCGGCCAGTCCTTCTGTGGTGCAGAACCCAACGGCGAGGTCGAAGTCGTGGCCGGGGGTGCGCATCGTCACCGCGAGCGGCGCCGGCGCCTGCCCGGGGCCGTGGATCCGCAGCTCGAGGGGCTCCTCGGTGACGAGACGGTCGGCGCGTTGCGCGACGTCCCGACCCGACACGGCGCACATCCGCACGGGGGTCACCGGACGGCGCGTCGGAGTGGCCACGACCGCGAGGCTACCCAGGGCGCGACGGTGGCCATCCGAGTCCGGCGCGCGCGACGGCCTCGGGGGTATCGACGTCGTCGAACGCGCGCCGGTCGGCACACGCAGCCCAGTCGGTCTCGTCGACGTAGGTCACGGGCACCGTGGCGAGCAGGTCCCGCAGCGCCGAGTGGCCCTCGGCTCGCAGCCTGGCCGCGACGACGAGATCGGCGGCCGTGTAGCGGGCGCAGAGCGGCTGGGCGATGCCGTCGACCCGGGGCACCACGGCGCGGGGGGCAGGGTGCTCGGCGAGCCAACGGAGCAGCGCGGTGTCGACGAACGGCAGGTCCACCGCGAGCACCACGATGGGCTGGTCGACCCCGCGGGCGTGCAGCGCGTCGGCGCCGGCGACGATCCCGGCGAGCGGGCCGGCGCCGGGCGGGTCCTCACGCACCGTGGGGAGGTGGCTGGCGCCGGTGCCAACCTCGAGCACCGGGCTGCAGACGAGGGCGAGCAGGCGTGCCCCCCGGTCAGCGAGGCGCTCGCCGTCGCGCCGCAGCTCCGCCTTGTCGACGCCGAGGCGCGTGCTGGCCCCGCCGGTGAGGAGCAGCCCCGCGGTGGCTGGCACCGCCGCACGGTACCGTCGACGCGTGGACGCGGCTGCGATGCGCCGTCGGGTAGCCGAGGCTCCGGTCGGGGCCCTGGCCACGATCGACGGGGATGGGCGGCCGCACCTGGTTCCGGTGTGCTTCGCGTCGCTGCCCGACGGGCGGATTGTCAGCGCGGTGGATCACAAGCCCAAGACCACGACCGAGCTGCGCCGCCTCGAGCACGTGCGCGCCAACCCGGCGGTCAGTTTGCTGGTGCACCACTACGAGGACGACTGGGACGCCTTGTGGTGGGTGCGGGTCGATGGGACCGCTGAGGTGGTCGACCCGGTCTCGGACGCACTCGTCGCCGCGCTGGCCGCCAAGTACGCCGCGTACGCCGAGCGGCCCCCCGCCGGGCCGGGCCTGGTCGTCACGGTCCAGCACTGGCGGGGCTGGTCGGCTCAGCCCTGACCTGGTCGGCGACCGGTACGAGGGAGTCGCGGACTCCCCGGAGCAGCTCAGGCCCCGGCGGCGTCCGGTTCGAGCTGGTAGGCCACGACGAGCCACCGGCCGCCGCGCTTGGCGAGCTGCAGCGCGTCGGCCGCGCTCCCCCCGTCGCGCAGGTCGACCGAGGTGCGCACGACCGCGAAGTTGCGGCCCTCGGTGACGGCGTCGACGCTCACCTGCTCCGCCAACCCGCGCAGCCCCGGCTGGTGCTCGTAGGCGGCGCGCTTGGCCTCCACGAATTCCTGGCGGTCCAGGCCGTCGCGCAGCTCGTCGCCGGCCAGCGTCCAGAGGGTCTCGAAGTCGAGGTGGTCCCAGGCCGACTCGTAGGCGATGGCGACGTCGGTCGGGGAGGGGCCCGGGTCGAGGGTGATGATGAGCAGCAGCGCCCCGCACAGCGCGACGATGACGACACCGACCACGATGATGATCGCCATCAGGGCGCCGCCGCGTCGATCTGCGCCGCGAGCGCGAAGTCCTGGTCGGTGATGCCGCCTTCGCTGTGGGTGCTGAGCGCGACGCGCAGCCGCCGGTAGCGGATGTCGAGGTCGGGATGGTGGTTGGCCGCCTCGGCCGCGTCGGCGATTCGCACCACGAACTCGATCACGGCCCGAAACGAGGCCAGCTCGTAGGTGCGCACGATCGCGTCGTCGGCCCGCTCCCAGTCCGGGACTCGAGCCAGACGCTCGCGGACCGCATCGTCGGGCAGGGCCGTCACCTCTCTATTGTCGGCGCCGACGAGGCCGTCCGCCAAGCGCGGCTCGGCTTGCGAGATCGAACAGGTGTTCGATAGAGTTGGGGACGTGGAGGGTGCGGCCATCCCCGTCGGGTTGCGCTGGCCGACCCAGCCCAGCCGGGACGCCCCAGGCCAGCTCGCGCTGTTCGACGCGCCGGAGCGGGTCGTGGGACGGGGCGAGTACCGGGAGCTGCAGTTCGTTCACGTGGAGGCCCGGCGCATCATCAACCGGCTTCCCGCCCCCACGCCGCCCGCGTTCCGATTTACGGTCAACGCCTACCGGGGCTGCTCCCACGCCTGCACGTACTGCTTCGCCCGCCCCACCCACGAATACCTGGGCCTGGATCCGGCCCGCGACTTCGACCGGGTGATCGTCGTGAAGGTCAACGCGGTCGATGCGCTCCGCGCCGAGCTCGCCCCGAAGCGCTGGGCCGGCGCCTCGGTGGCCATGGGCACCAACACCGACCCCTACCAGCCGGCCGAGGGCAAGTATCGCCTGACCCAGGGGCTGGTGCGGGTCCTCACCGAGGCCCGGAACCCGTTCTCGATCCTCACCAAGAGCACCTTGGTGCTGCGCGACCTCGAGTTGCTCATCGAGGCGACCCGGCGCACCTCGGTCGAGTGCGCGATGTCGGTCGGGACCCTCGACGACGAGGTCTGGCGCCTCACCGAGCCGGGGACACCCCGACCGGTCCAGCGGCTCGAGGCGGTCGCCCGGCTCAACGAGGCCGGGGTGGCCTGCAACGTGCTGGTGGCACCCGTCCTCCCGGGACTCTCGGACTCCCCTGCTCAGCTCGAGGCGGTGGCCCGCGCCGCGCTCGACGCCGGCGCCCCGTCGGTCTCCTCGGTGCTGTTGCACCTACGCCCCGGGGTGCGCGAGCACTACTTGGGTTCCCTCGCCGAGCACCGTCCCGACCTCGTCGCCCACCACGAGCGCCTCTACGCCCACGGCGCGTACGCCGCGGGCGCGGAACGCTCCCGGGTGACCCGCCTGGTGGCGGACCTCGTGGCCCGCCACCGGACCCCAACTGGCGCGGGAATCAGCCGGCGGCCCGGCCGGTTCGGACCCGTAACCTAAGCGGGTGACCTGTCCGGCGTGTGGCGCCGCGGCCCCCGACCTGGCGCGGTTCTGTCCGTCGTGCGGTCATGCCCTCGTGACCCGCCACGACGAACGCCGGGTCGTGTCGGTGGTGTTCGCCGACCTGGTCGGGTTCACCGGCTTCTCGGAGGCCTCCGATCCGGAGCAGGTGAAGGCCCTGGTCGACGAGTGCTTCGAGGTGCTGTGTGTCGACGTCGAAGCGTACGGCGGCCAGGTCGACAAGATCGTCGGCGACGCGCTCCTGGCCCTGTTCGGCGCCCCGGTCGCCCACGAAGACGACGCCGAGCGGGCGGTGCGCTGTGCGCTGCGCATGCAGCGCACCCTCGCGTCCTTGCGCGAGGACCGTCACCTGGGCGTCGAGCTGCGGGTGGGGGTCAACACCGGCGAGGTCCTCGTCGGAGCGCTCCGGGCCGGGGGCGACTACACCGCGATGGGCGACGTGGTGAACACGGCCAGCCGCATCCAAACCCTGGCCGAGCCGGGACAGGTCGTCGTCGGGGCCCAGACCCACGCCGCCACCGAACACATCGTGCACTACGAGGCGCTCGGCCCGCTGGCGGTGCGGGGCCGTTCGGAGCCGGTCGACGCCTGGCACGCGGTCAGCGCCCCGACGCCACCCGGGATCCGACGCCGGGCCCGCACCCCGCTGGTCGGACGCGACGCCGAGGTCGGACTGTTGCGGGCCATCGTCGACACCGCGTTGAGCCGTCAGCGCGCGCACCTGGTCCTCGTCACTGGTGGTGCCGGGGTCGGCAAGAGCCGGCTGGCGAGCGAGGTGGCCCGCCACGCCGAGGAGGAGCACGGCGCCCGGGTCTTCACGGGTCGCTGCGTCCCCTACGGCGAGGACATCTGGTGGCCGATCGCGGAGACGATCCGGACGGTCTGTGAGATCTCACCAAACGCATCGCACGAGGAGGCCCGGACCCGCGTCTACGACGTGGTGGCCAAAGCGGCGCACCGCAACGTGGAGGAACCGGAGGTGGCCCGCATCGGCCGCGGGCTGCTGTTCCTCCTCGGGTACGCCCAGGAGCTCTCGGACCTCGACCCGGTGCGGGCCCGTGACGACGCGCTCCGCTCCGGGCAGGCGCTGTTCGGACGCCTCGCGCAGGAGGCGCCGGTCATCTTGGTGCTCTCGGATCTCCATTGGGCCGACGACCTGGTGCTCGATCTCGTCAACGGGCTCCTCGGCGCGCTGCGGACGCTGCCGTTCGTGCTCGTCGCGACCGCGCGCCCCGACCTCGAGGAGCGGTGGCGACCCGAGCCGGGGCGCCACAACCTCTCGGTGCTGAACCTCGAGCCGCTCGAGGGAACTGCCGTGACCCGCCTCGTCGAAGAGCTGCTCGGTGACGACGCGACCCCCGAGCTCATCGACGTCCTGCGGGAGCGCAGTGGCGGCAACCCGTTCTTCATCGAGGAGCTCGCGGCGCTGATCCGGGAGTCGGGCACCACCGGGCTGGACGCCCGGGGCGCGCAACGCCTCCCCGCCACGTTGCAGGGGCTCGTCACCGCCCGGCTCGACACCCTCGAGCCGGGCGAGCGCGCCGTGATCGAGGACTGCGCGGTGGTCGGCGCGAGCGGGCCGCTCGATGCCGTCCTCGCTCTCGTCGCGGCCCGAAGCCCTGACGACGCGCCGGCGACGCTCAACCGGCTGGTCAACCGCGAGCTGCTCGACCTCGACGGTGACGAGTTCCGCTTCCCCTCCGAGGTCGTCCGCGACGTCGCCTACGGCATGCTCACCAAGGCGGAACGGGCTCGGCGCCACGCGACGCTCGGCGACTGGCTCGCGGCCACCGTCGGCGAGGACGACGCCGCGACCAACACCTTGGAGCGCGTCGCGCACCACTACGGCGCCGCGGCCCTGCTGCTGCGCGAGCTCGGTTCGGTCGACGGCGTTCCCGCCGATCTGGGCGCGCGGGCGCTTCGCACCCTCGAGCACGCCGCGGACCGGGCCCGGATCGCGGAGCTGTGGCCCAGCGCCGGCCGCCTCTTCGAGCAGGCCCTCGCGGTGCTGGCCGCCGACGCCTCGGACGAGACCCGCTGGCGGCTCCTCCTCGGATACGCCACCGCGCTGACCGCCCAACAGGACATCACCGCGGCGCGGACCGTCGTCGAGGAGATCCTCGACGACGAGCCCGACGAGCGCACCACGGCACGGGCCCTCACCGTGCTCACCGACATCCGTCAGATGAGCGGGGACGCCGCGGGAGCGATCGAGACGGCCGAAGCGGCCCTCGAGCGGTGGCGGGCGCTCGGCGACGACCGGGGCGCCGCCGACGCGCTGCGATCCCGGGGCCGGATCTTCATGTTCCTCGGCGAGCTGGAGGCCGCAGACCGCGACTTCTCGGAGGCCCTCGAAGCGTTTCGCGATTCGGGTGACCGACGCGGCGAGGCGTGGGCGTTGCAGAACCTGGCCTCGATCGCGTTCTTTCGGTCCGACTCGGAGCGGGCCGAGGACCGCCTCGACCGCTCGGTCGCCGCCTTCCGCGAGGTCGGCGACTACGGCGGCCTGAACTGGTGCGAAGGAATCCGGGCCTGGGTGCGCTTCACCCAGGGCCGCCTCGACGAAGCCGAGGCGCTGGCCTACGAGCAGCTCCCCGAGACCGAGACGACCGGCAACCGGTGGGTCGCCGGGATCCTCTGCTTGCTGCTCGCCAACCTTGCCCTCTGGCGCGGCGACTCGCAGCGCGCGGTGACGCTCGCCGAGGACACGATGGCCCGGTTCAGCGCCATCGGCGACCAGTGGGGTCAGACCCAGGCCCGATCCTCGCTGGTGCGGGCCCTGGTCTGCCTCGGTCGCGTCGACGACGGGCTGGACCTCCTCGACGCCGACGTGCCCGCTGACCTGGGTCTGGTGTGGACCCGGCTCCTCCGAGCCCAGGTCCTCGTCCACCTCGGCGCCCCCGACGCGCTCGCCGCCGCCCTGCACCTCGGCGGCATGGACCAGTACCAGCAAAACGACGAGCTCGCGGCCTCGGTGCGCCTCGTGCTGGGCCTCGCGCTCCTCCAGGACGGCCGGGTCACCGAAGCGCTCGCCGAGTTCGACACCGCCTACCTCGACGGCGCGGCGCACGACACCGGGTCCCGGCTCGCCATCACGGCCGGCTTGGCCCTCGGCTGCGCGGCCGGCGGTCGAGCCGAAGCGGCTCGCGACCTCGCCGACGCCGCCCGGGGGCGCGGCACGTACCTCGACCAGATCCAGCACGGGCTCGCCGGGGCCTTCGCCCGCTTGCAGCTCGGCGCACCGGACGTCGAAGCGGCCTTCGACGAGGTGGTGGCGCTGAGCGACGCGACCGAGGCACGTCTCGACCAGGCGGTCACCCGCCTCGCTCGAGCCCATGGGGCGGCGCGGCTCGGATGGCCCGACGCCGAGGAGGCCATGCGAGAGGCCCAGGCCCGGTTGGAGACGATCGGGGTCAGCGCACCGGGCTGGTCGAAGCTGTTCTCACGCGCCGCCGGCGCGTAGCTGGTCCAGCACCCGGGCGCAGGCCAGCCCGTCGGCGAACGTCGGCGCCCCGACCGGGCCGATCCCGTCGTGGACGGTGTCGCGCACCACCTCGGCCCAGCGCCGCATCGGCTCGAGGTGCCGGTCGCCGTCGACGGCGGTCTCGAACTCGCGGCGGCGCCCATCGGCGCTGCGCACCACGACGCGGGCGTCGGCGACGCACTCCAGGACGCCCTCCCGCCCGACGATGACGAGGCGCGGGGCGAGGCTGACCGGTGCCGCGAAGCTCGAGTCGATCGCGACGGTGACGTCGCCGGTCAGTCGCAGCGTGGCGTTGAACCCGTCCTCGGCGTCACAGCGCTGCGCGTGCCCGGCGGCGTCGGGCCGCTCCGCGATCGTGGTGCGACAGCGGGCGGTCGCCTCCACCACGTCTCCGAACGCCCACCGCAGGAAATCGACCGCGTGGGATCCCCACGCCCCGATCCATCCGCCGCCGGCCTGGCGATCGAACAGCCAGCCGTGGGCTCGGAGGGGCTGGCGGGAACCCGCCGAGAGATGCGTCCACTGCACGTGCTCCGGTTCGCCGATCGTCCCGTCGGCGATCAGGTCGCGCACGAGCGCACGCGTCGGATCGCAGCGAAACTCGAAGTTGACCAGATGCAGGCAGTCGGCGGCCTCGGCCGCGGCGAGCAGCGTCTGGGCCTGGTTGGCGTCCAGCCCGAACGGTTTGTCGCACAGCACCGCGTGGCCGGTGCTGATCGCGCGGCGCACGTGCGAGGCGTGCAGGAACGGGGGTGAATGCACGCAGATCAGGTCCACGTCGACGTTCTCGCAGAGGCTGACGACGCCCGCGTCGTCGCGGGCGGAGACGACGTCGACGACCCGGCATCCTGGCGTCGCCGCGAAGACGGGCGCGACGACGCGTGCGCCGAATCCGGTGCCGATCACGCCGACCTGGATCGTCACACCGCACCGCTCGCCACGGGGTCGCGGTCGGGCACTCCGACGCCGAGATGGAGCCGGGCAAGGAACCAGTGGGTCAACGGCCCGATGCTGAGCGCGAACAGGACCGTGCCGACTCCGACGTCGCCGCCCAGCAGCCAGCCCCCGGTCAGGGCGCTGAGCTCGAGCGCCATGCGGACCGCCCACAGCGGGTGGCCCTTGGCTGCCAGCCCGGTCATCAGCCCGTCGCGGGGTCCCGGGCCGAGCCCGGCGCCGATGTAGAGGCCGGTGCCGAGGGCTGCGAGCAGGATGCCGCCGAGCAGCATCGGCCAGCGCCAGACCAGCGGCCCGGGCGCGGGGACGACCCGCAGGGCGAGGTCGACGAGTGGCCCGACCGTCAGCGTGTTCACGATCGTGCCGAGCCCGAAGCGCTGGCCCACTGGGATCCAGAAGACCAGGACTACCAGCCCCACCAGCACGACGACCGTCCCGAAGCTGAGCCCGGTCAGCTTGGCGAGCCCCTGGTGCAACACGTCGTAGGCGTCGACCCCGAGGCGGGCCTGCAACAGCAGCGCGATCCCGGACGACAGCACCACGATCCCGGCGAGCAGGCGGGGCAGACGGCGGGCGAGCTCGGCGGGGCTCGGGAACGTGACGACGGGGAGCTCGAGTGACCTCACGTCGCCAACCCGGCGGCGGAGTGCTCATCGAGGTAGAGGGTGGCATCGGGGTGGGTCCGCAAGGCCGACGCGGGACACGCAGTGGTGACCGGGCCGGTCAGCGCGGCGTGGATCGCGGCGCGCTTGCGGGCGTCGGGGACCACGGCCTGCATCCGGCGAGCGTGCAGCAGCGCGGGGATGGTGACCGTGATCGCGGACGGTGGCACGTCGTCGAGCGTCGCGAAGTGGCCCTCGCCCACCTGTTGGCGTCGGCAGGCCTCGTCGAGCGCCACAACCTTGACGTCACGCGGGTCGTCGAAGTCGGCGACGGGCGGATCGTTGAAGGCGAGATGACCGTTCTCGCCCACCCCCAAGCAGCACAGGTCGAGCGGCTGCTCGCGGAGCAGCGCGGCGTAGCGGACGCACTCGTGCTCGGGGTCGGCGGCGTCGCCCTCGACGTAGTGGAACGCGCCTGGATGCGTGCGTTCCACCAGCCGCTCGCGCAAGTAACGCCGGAACGACGCAGGATGGTCGGGGTCGATCCCGACGTACTCGTCCATGTGGAACCCGACCACGGCCGGCCAGTCCACGTCGGTGCGGGCGGTCAGCGCGTCGAGGAAGGCGAACTGCGAGTTCCCAGTCGCGAACATCACGTTGGCGTGGCCCCGAGCCTCGACCGCGGCGCGGATCGCGGCCGCGGCGTCCGCGGCCGCGTCGCGACCAAGATCCTCATCGGTCTCGTAGATCCGGACCGTCGAGCGTTCGACAACCAGCGTCCGCACGTCGACTACGTGAACTGCGGGAGCCATCGCTGGGTGGCCGCGAGCATCTCGTCGGTCATGGCCACCAGCGCGTCGTAGTCGATCCGCCCGGCGAGCGGGTCGACGAGCATCGCTTCGAGGACCCGTTCCCGGTCGCCGCTGATCGCGGCTTCCACGGTGAGCTCCTGGGAGGTGCTGACCCGATGCAGCGTCTCGGCCAACGCGAGGGGAACGGGGGCGACGTCGCGCCCCTTGACCCCCGCCCCGTCCACGACGCACATGCTCTCGACCACCGCGTCCAGGGCCACGTCGGGGACCTGGCCCCGGTTCGGGACGTTGAGCGGGAACCAGCCGGGCACGTTGAGTTCGTGGCAGGCGATGACGGGCGCCACCATCTCACCGGACGGCATCTCCGAGACCTCGTCGCTCGCGAGTAGCTCGTCGAGGTCTTCGACGTGTTGGTGTTGGTGTTCCTCGCGCTGCTCAATCGTGGTGAGGTGCACGCCCCAGCGTTCCCCCCACCCCGACTCCTCGGTCAAGAAGCCGGCGAAGAACTCGACGAGGTGTCGGTCCCCCGCCGCGGGGAGGACGCCGAAGCGGCGGAACAGCTCGAACTTGACCCGGTGAGCGCCCAGGAGGTCTCCCCGTCGCCAGCGGCCGTCGGCGCCCGCGGGGTGTCCCTCGAGCCCGTCGAGGAAGTCGCTCTCGAGAATCTCGTCGTTGCGTTCCTCCGCGTGGTCGAGGAGGTCGGCGAGGAGGGCGAGCCCGTCGTCGCCGCCTGCGTCGAGCTTCGTGATCACCGGAAGGTGGTTGACGCCGGCGACGGTCGGCGTGATCTCCAAGAAGCTGCGCTCCAACAGGAGGCTGAGGGCGAACTGCGCCCCCATCATCTCGTGGCACAGCCCGACCGTCTCGATGCGCGAGGTGCGAGTCACGGCCCGGCAGATCGCGGTCATGGGGTTGGTGAGGTTCAGCATCCACGCGGTCGGGCAGATCTCCTCCATGTCGCGTGCGATCTCCAAGAAGATGGGGATGTTGCGCAGCGAGCGCAGGATCCCGCCCGGCCCCACCGAGTCGCCCACCGACTGGCGGATCCCGTACCGGGCCGGGATCTCGAGGTCGTGGCGCATCGACTCGAACCCGCCGGTCGAGATGTTGACGATCACGTAGTCGGCGCCTTCGAGCGCGGCCCGCCGGTCGGTGGTGATCTGCGCGGTCATCCCGAGGTGTCGACGCTCGGCGAGGTGCTCGACGAGCGCGGCCATCTTGGGCAGCGGGACCGGGTCGATGTCTTGGAGGAAGAACTCGGCGTCGTGCAGCACCGGCATGTTCGCCGCGTCGACGAGGAGCTTCGGTACCCATTGGTAGCTGCCACCACCGATGACCGTGATGCGGAGACCCATCACCCTTCCCTTCGCAGCGCAACCGTCACTTCGACCTCGACGGGCGCCTTGCGGGGCAGCGCCGCGACGCCGATCGCCGAGCGGGAGTGTCGGCCGGCGTCCCCGAACAGGCGGACCAGCGCGTGGCTCGCCCCGTCGGCAACCTGAGGCTGCTCGGCGAAGCCGTCCACGCAGGCGATGAACACGCTCAGGGTGAGCACCCGTTCGATCCGGTCGAGGCTGCCGAGCGCGGCGCGCAGCAACGAGACCGCGTTCCACGCGCAGCGCTCGGCGGACGCGACACCGTCGGCGATGGTGAGGTCCCGGCCCAGCAGCCCCACCGGGAAATGGCCCGCCTCGTCACGAGGCAGGCACCCCGACGTCCGCGCGCTCCCCCCGTGGATGACGACCGCGTCGAGCGGGTCGTGGGGAGGGAAGGGGCCCGGGAGACGAACACCGAGCGCTTCGAGTCGAGCCTCGAACATGCCGGCACCCTACGCGGCGCCGCCCGCCGCCGACCGACCGTGGCGGGCGCGCCCGGCTCATCGCCGACCGGCGACGGACCCGCATCACTCGACGGCGTCGACCGCCCAGCCGATCCCACCCGCGAGGTGTCGAAGGTAGGCCGGGCTCTCCCACGCGGCGGGGAAATGCCCCAGGCTCGTGGAGAAGACGCGTCCCTCGCCCTCGGTGAAGCACCAGGACAGCGGGAAGCCGAACGGGGGCTGCTTCGCGCCGCTCGCCCCGAGGTCGAGCTGCTCGAGTGGGACGCGCAGCAGCACCCGCGCGTCGGGGCGCAGGTCTCGGAACTGGTACACCTCGTCGTGCCAGCGCCAGGAGCCACCGAGATGGCGGGTCGCGGGATGGTCGGCGTCCTCGACGGCCACGTCCACGGCCTGGGTCCACGGATGGCCGTCGAAGCGGGCCCCCACGAGACGCCCGTAGTCGTCCCAGCCGTAGCAGGCGTCGGTCGCCGAGTGGATGGCCACGAGCGCCAGGTCTCCGGCCCGCATCCGGTGAGCGATCGTGTCGCGTTGCGACGCCGACCATGGGGTCTCGCCGATGGTGAACAACGCGAGCGCTCGAGCCTCCTCGAGCGCGGCGGCTTCCAGGTCGCGGACGTCGTCGATCCGTGTCGCGGCCAGCCCGGCCAGCTCCGCGCACTCCGCGACCCCGACCGCCGCCTGGTCCAGCACCCCGTGGACCCCCGCCGGACCGTCCGAGTAGGGCGCGACCTGCGTCACGAAGAGCAGGCTGGACGAGGTCGCTCCCGGGGTCATGGCGGCGCTTACCGTAGGAAGGTCGACTGGTACCGTCAAACGCCCGGCGAAGGGGGACACGATGCGGGTCGGGTTCATCGGATTGGGAGCGATGGGGCTCCCGATGGCGCGCCACCTCGTCGAGGCCGGCCACGACGTGACCGTGACCTCGCGCCGCCGCGGGCCGATCGACGAGGCCCTCGCGCTCGGGGCGCACGACGGCGTCGACGCGCGCGGCGTGGTCGAGGCCAGCGAGGTCACGATCCTGTGCGTCCCCAACTCCCCCGACGTGGTCCAGGTGCTCGACGCCGCGCTCCCCGCGCTGGGCGCCGGCCACGTCGTCGTGGACACCTCGACCATCGACCCGGCGGTCGAACGGGCGCAGCATGAGCGCGTCACCGCGACCGGCGCCCAATACCTCGAGGCGCCACTGTCGGGTGGCACGGCGGGAGCCCAGCGGGGGGCCCTCACCTTGATGGTCGGTGGCGACGCGGCGGTCCTCGCGGCAGCCCGACCGGCGCTCGAGCCGTTCGCCGGCCTGATCGTCCACGTCGGCGGGCCGGGCATGGGCCAAGTCGTGAAGCTGTGCAACAACCTCATCTACGCCGCCCAGATGCTCGCCACGGCCGAGGCCACCGTCATGGCGGCCAAGTCCGGCGTCGACCTGGCCCAGCTCTACGAGGTCCTCACGCACGCGACCGGCGACTGCGTCGCGGTTCGGACCCGCCTGCCCGCCGAAGGGGTCGTGGCGGACAGCCCGGCGTCCAACGGGTGGAAGCCGGGCTTCATGACCGACCTCATGGCGAAGGATCTCGATCTCGCGATCGGCTACGCCGCGCAGCAGCGCACCCCGCTGCTGACCTCGGGCCTGGTTCGTCAGATCCTGGGAGCGGCGAGCGAAGCCGGCTACGGCCGGGAGGACTTCTCCGCGCTCGCCAAGGTCGTTCGCTCCCTCGCCGGAATGTGACGATCCTCACCCTCGACCTCGGCACCAGCGCGACGAAAGCCGCGCTGTGGTCGGGGCCCGACCTCGTCTCGCTCGTTCGCGTCCCGGTCGAAACGTCGCACCCGGCCGCGGGCCACGCGGAACAGGACCCCGACGACTGGTGGCAGGCCGTCCTCGAGGCCTGCCGGATGCTGCAAGGCCAGGTCCCGACCGCCTACGCGCAGATCGACACGGTCGGCTGCTCGGCCGCACGGGAGACGTTCGCCTGCTTCGACGACGAGCTGCGACCGCTGACGCCCGGAATCCTGTGGTCTGACACTCGGGCGATCGACGAAGCACGCTCCCTCGGCGACCCCGTCGAGTTCCGCCGCCAGACCGGCGTCGTACTCGGACCGGGCTGCTGCGCGGCGAAGATCGCCTGGACACGCGCGCACCTGGCGCACCAGTTCCGCGACGCCGCGTGGGTGCTCGCGCCACGCGACCTCGTCGCGGCACAGCTGACCGGCTCCGTACGCACCGACCCGACCCTGGCGTCGCGCACCGGCCTGTACACGCTGCGCGGTGGCCTCCTCGGCGACCCGGCCCTCGCCGAGCGGCTCCCGGCGGTGGCGTCCCCCGTCGAGCTCCGGCCCGTCCGGACGCCCAACGAGGCCGGGCTGCCACCCGGGGCGGACCTCATCCTCGGGGCGGGCGATCGGGCGTGCGAGACGCTCGGCGTCGGAGCGGACGCCCGCACCGCCTCGGTGTCCTGGGGAACCACCGCGAACGTCTCGACACCCCATCCCGGCCCGGTCGAGACGCTCCCCTCGATCGCCCAGGTGTCGGTCGGACCCCTCGACGGATTTCTCGTCGAAGCGGGACTCTCGGCCGCCGGCGCAGCCCTCGAATGGCTCGGCCGCCTCACCGGACAGCCACCCGACCAGCTCCTCGCGGCCGCGGCCGGGGCGCCCGTCGGCGCGAACGGCCTCCTCGCGCTGCCCTGGCTGCAGGGTGCCCGAGCGCCGTGGTGGCAACCCAGCGTCCACGCCGCGTTCCTCGGCGTGACCGCAGCCCACGGAGTACCGGAGTTCGCGCGGGCCCTCCTCGAAGGCATCGCGCTCGACGTCGCGCGGTCGCTGGAGCTCGTGGCGCCCAACGCGAGGGCACTCGCGCTCGCCGGGGCGGGAGCGGCGGACCCGCTCTGGCGCACGGTGCTCGCCGCGGTGACGGGGCAGCCCCTGGTGCGCCGGGAGCTGGACGACGCCGCCTCGGCCGGCGCTCGACTCCTCGTCGCGCGCGCTCGCTCCGAGGCGTTGGGGGTCGACGACGTCAATCCGGTCGTGGCCCGCGAGGCGCCATCGCCAGGGCTGGCGGCCGCGTATCCAGCGGTGCGCGCCGCCGCCGACCGGGCGGCGACGATGGTGCTCGAAGCCGGGACCCCATCCGAGGATCCGCAGTGACCGGTGATCGTCGGTCACCGGCGTCGGCACTCCGGCCGGCTCCGGGGGCGGGGCTCGAACCCGCGACAATCCGATTAACAGTCGGACGCTCTGCCAGCTGAGCTACCCCGGAATCGCGTCGCAGAATAGCAGCACCGACCGCGATCCGGAACGCCTGTTCGATCTCAGGAGGTGGTAGGCAGACGGGGTGAAATTTCGACTCGGTCTCGTGCTCGGATTCGCCAGCGGCTACTACCTCGGTGCTCGAGCGGGCCGCGCTCGCTACGAGCAGATCCGTCGACTCATCGCGCGCACCCCGTTCGCCAAGGTGCAGGCCGCGGCGGATCTCAGCCGCGAGCGGTTCCGCAGCGGTCACGAGCCGTTGGACGCGGTCGTGCCTCCCTCTCCGAACTGACCGACGATCCCGCCGGCGCCCCGACCCGGCGGCACACAGACCGGGGCGGTACCGACGCGGGTCGGCGCGGTGGAGCGGGGGCGTTCAACCCCAGATCGCCGCTGCTGCCGCCACGCCGGCGAGCACGAGCAGCACCACCGCGGTGAGGCGCCGCACGGCGCGGATCGGAAAGATGCGAAGGAGGCTCTGGCCGCTGACCACGGCGAGCCCGGCGACGCACCACAGCGCGAGCAAGGCTCCGAGCCCCACGCTCAGGGGCGAGTGGTAGTGAGCCGCGAGGTTGGCGGTGAGGATCTGGGTGAGGTCTCCCCACTCAGCCAAGAAGATGACCACGAAGGCGGTGACGACAACCCGGCGGTGCGTCCCAACCTCACGGGTGACCGGGACGGTCTCGCCCCGGCTGCCCTCGACATAGGCATACACGGCCCCCGCTGCGAACAGGGCCGCCACCACCGCTTCTAGGGCTCGGTGCGGTAGGACCGCGAAGAGTCCGACCCCGACGGTCGTGGCGATCGCCACGTGGAGGAGAAAGGCCCCCGCGGCACCGAGCCACACCGCCAGCGGGCGACCCCGCGATGCCATGACGAGCGATGCGAACATCGTCTTGTCTGGCAGCTCGCCGATGAAGATGACCGGGAACACAGCGGCGGCGATTCCCAGATCCAACAAAGAGCGTTCCTTCCCGGCGCGCCCCTGCGGGGGCGAGCAGTCGCGCCGCGGCGCCAACTCGAGAACCGGCCGTGATGACCAGGCTCGAGCGCGCTCGACCCGTCGAGCGTAGGACCTCGCCATTGGGCGGTCACGAACCGACGCCACCAGAGCGTGCGCACGTTTCGACCTCGCGGGCCGGGGACCGGCTCGTCGTCCGGTCTGGCAGTTCCGCGCGTCCACCGCCGCGCCGTAACTCCAAACGCGACCCTCCGTACCCCGCGGCTGGCCCCCTGCTGCTCGCGCCGACCAGGACCTCGAGGCGGCCCGGGTGGGTGCGTCCCATCAGGCCAGGTCGGCTCGGAGCGCGCCGGGCGAAGCCCCGCTGCGCAGCGCGCTCGAGGGCGGGTTCGCTCACCCATGCGGCGCTGGGCGGTGGGGCCGGCAGCGGTGGGGCCGGCAGGGATCGAACCTGCGGCCGAAGGATTATGAGTCCCCTGCTCTGACCACTGAGCTACGGCCCCGTCCGATCATGCCTCAGGTCACGCGCCGTCGAGGTACGCGCGGAGCCGCTGGGATCGGGTTGGGTGGCGGAGCTTGGCGAGGGTCTTCGATTCGATTTGGCGGATCCGCTCGCGTGTGACTTTGAACCGGCGGCCGACTTCCTCGAGGGTGTGGGGTTGGCCGTCGTCGAGGCCGAAGCGGAGCCGCATGATTTCGCGTTCTCGCTCGTTGAGCTCCTCGAGGGCTCGGGTGATCTCTTCCTTGAGACCTTGCTGCTCGGCTTCCTCGGTCGGTTCGGGGGCGGTGGAGTCGGGAACGAAGTCGCCGAGCGAGCTGTCGTCCTCCTCGCCGACTGGCGTCTCGAGCGACAGCGGCTCCTGGGAGATCCGCTGGATCTCCCGCACCTTGTCCGGTGTGAGGTCGACCTTCTGGGCGACCTCCTCGACGGTGGGTTCCCGACCGAGCTCTTGGAGCATCTGACGCTGGACCCGCAGGACCTTGTTCATGGTCTCGACCATGTGCACCGNNTCGCGTAGGTCGAGAACTTGAATCCCTTCGTGTAGTCGAACTTCTCGACTGCACGCATCAGTCCAAGGTTGCCCTCCTGGACGAGGTCGAGCAGCGCCATGCCGCGCCCGACGTAGCGCTTGGCGATCGAGACGACGAGGCGCAGGTTCGCTTCGGTCAGCTGATGCTTGGCGAGCTCGCCGTCCTCGACATTGGCCAGCTCGCTGGCCCGCTGCTCGGCGCTCATCGTGGCCGACTCGAGACGTTCGCTGGTCAGCACACCCGCCTCGATGCGGCGGGCGAGGTTGACCTCCTGTGGCGCGGTGAGGAGCGGAACCTTCCCGATCTCCTTGAGGTACATGCGGACGGGGTCGAAGCTGCCGGTTTCGCCCCCCCGGTCGCCGCGGGTCGCGGGTCCGTCGAACACCGAGGCGACGTCGCGGCGGATCCGGGCCGGGCGCGGCGCGGTGGCGTCGCCTGGACGCGCCACGGCGCCCCTCCGGTTGGCCTCGGGGCGACGGCCTCGGTGGGCGTCGTTGGGGTCGTCGCGTCGTTGGGCGTCCTCGAGCTCGAGCTCTTCGATGATCTCGTCTTGGATCGCGATGCCGCGGGCCTCGATCCGGCGATAGATCGCGGCGAGTTCGGCGGTCTCGGGCTCGAGGGTGTGGAGGGCGGCGAAGACCTCCCCCGAAGTCACTGACCCCCGCTCCCGGGCGCGGGTCGCGAGCTCGTCGAGGACGGGGTCGAGGTCGTCGGGTTCGACGGGCGCCGCGGCGCCGCCGCGGGGCGGCGTCACGTTGCGGCTCCCCCGCGTTCGAGCACAAGCCACTGTAGCAACCGTCGTGCGGCCCGTTCGGCGCGCTCCCAGTCGCCGGTGCGCGCGTTCTGCAGCTCGTCGAGGTCTCGGCTGGCCCCGGCCGCCAACTGGTCGCGCTCGGCGAGCGCGTCGATCGCGCGTTGCGCGACGGGCTCGACCGCGACGGTCAGCAGCCGGGCGCGTAGCGTTTCGGGTTCGTCGTCGTCTCCGGGTTCCTCGACCGCGAGGCGTTCGAGGAGGGCGCGCACGTCGGGGTCGCTTCCCGCGAGCGCGTCGGCGAACGACGGGGTGTTCGCGAGCTGGTGGTAGGCGGCGCGTGCCGTCGGGTCTTGGAAGAGCATCTCGTCGAGCCAGTCGGCGACGAGCTGGGGTTGGTGGATCGCCCAGCGGAGCAGGTCGCGCTCTCGGGGCAGGATCACGCGACGCTCGGCGGGTGGGGGCGGCTCCGGTTCGGAGGGTGCGGCACCGGTTCGGCGGCGGGGTGCCCGTTGGGCTCGGGCGACTTCCTCGCGGAGACGGTCCGCGTCGATGTCGAGCGCGCCGGCGAGCTGCATGACGTACTGGTCGCGCACCAGCTCGTTCGGGTGCTCGGCAATGATGCCGGCCGCCTGCGCGCCGGCTCGGGCCCGTCCCTCGAGGGTGGCGAGGTCGGCACCGGCGACCGCCCGGCTGATTCGGAACTGCAAGAAGGGTTGGGCCTGCTCGAGGGCTTGGAGAAGACGGGCCGGATCTCGGTGGTAGAGCTCGCCGGGGTCCTGGCCGGGTGGGAGGTCAGCGACGCGGAGCTGGATCTCGTATTCCTGCTCCCAGCGGTACCAGCGTTCGGCGGCGCCCTGCCCGGCCGCGTCGGCGTCGTAGGCGAGCGTCACTCGGCGGGCCAGGTTCTTGAGCACCTGGAAGTGGTCGTCGGCGAGGGCGGTGCCGCAGGTCGCGACGGCGTTCGGCACGCCGGCCAGCGCGAGTCCCATCACGTCGGTGTAGCCCTCGCNNGCAATCACGTCGGTGTAGCCCTCGCAGATCACGACCTCGCCGCGGGCCACGATCTCGCCTTTCGCCCAGTTGAGGCCGTAGAGCAGGCGGCTCTTCTGATAGATGGCGGACTCGCGCGAGTTCTTGTACTTGGGCTGTTCGTCGCCCAGGGCGCGCCCGCCGAAGCCGGCGGGCTCCCCTCGAGCGTCGAAGATCGGGAACAGGAGGCGGGAGCGGAATTGGTCCTGGAGTCGGTTGGTCCGGTTCACGAAGCCCAGTCCGGCGTCGACGACGTCGTCGCGGGCGAAGCCGCGTTGTTGGAGGTGACGGCTCAGCGGATCCCATCCGTCGGGTGCCCACCCGAGCTGGAAGCGTCGGGCGGCGTCGCCGTCGAAGCCGCGCGCGCGGAGGTGCTTGCGCGCCGCGCCGCCTTCGGGCGCCTCGAGGAGCAGGGGCTCGTAGAACTCGATGGCGGCCCGGACGGCTTCGGTGAGGCGGGCTTTGCGCGACCGGTCCTGAGCGGCGCGCCGGTCGTCGTAGCGCAGCGTGATCCCGGCCCGTTGCGCGAGACGTTCGACTGCCTCGACGAAGTCGAGGTGTTCGACCTCACGTACGAAGGTGATGGCGTCGCCGGATCGCTGGCATCCGAAGCAGAACCAGAGGCCAAGTACCGGGTTGACCGAGAACGACGGTGTCTTCTCCTGGTGGAACGGGCAGAGGCCCATCCAGCGCTGCCCGACCCGTTTGAGCGCGACGTGATCGCCGGCCACCGCGACCAGGTCGGTCGACTCTCGAACTCGCGCAACATCCTCGTCGAGGATCCCCATCGCGGCTCAGGTTACGGCGCCGCGGGCGGACGGACGTTCAGACGCCCCGCGGTAGGTCCTCGGGGCGCCATCCGAGCAGCTCGACGCCGAGCCCGAGCGCGTACCGGTCGGTCATCCCACTGACGTAGCGCACCGCGAGCGCGGTCGCTTCGGGCGAGCTGGACTCGACGTTGGGTCCGCCGCCCTCGGCGAGGAGCCGGGGGGCGTCGGCGAACCGTTCGACGAGCCCGCGGAGGAGCCGCACGACCCGCTCGGCTTGGCGGCGGGCGGCCGGGCGCAGGTAGATCTGCTCGAAGTTGAAGTCCCGGAAGGCGAGCAGCGCCGACGCGGCGGGTTCGGTCATTCCGACGTGACCGGTGCGGTCGATGGCGTCGAGGACGGCGAGGACGAACGTCTCGACTTGATGCGACGGCCGAGTTCCGACGACGGAGCGGACCTCCGCGGGCAGCTCGTCGGGGACGAGGATCCCGGCTCGGACCGCGTCGTCGAAGTCGTGACAGACGTAGGCGATGCGGTCGGCCCAGGCCACGACCTCGCCCTCGGGTGTCATCGGCGGGGGCCGGCGCCACGAATGGTTGCGGACCCCGTCGAGCGTCTCGCGGCACAAGTTGAGCGGCGCGAGGGTCACCTCGGCGCCGTAGACGGCGTGGTCGTAGCCGGTATCGGGCAGGTAGGGCGAGAACGCCTCCTCTGACGCGTGCCCGGCTGGTCCGTGACCACAGTCGTGGGCCAGCGCGATCGCCTCGGTGAGGGGGAGGCAGAGATCCACGGCCCGCGCGATCCCGGTCGCGACTTGGGCCACCTCGACCGCATGGGTGAGGCGGGTCCGGAGGTGGTCGTCCTCGGGCGCGATGAAGACCTGGCACTTGCCCGCCAGGCGCCGCCAGGGGCGGGAGTGCTTCACCCGGTCGAGGTCCCGCTCGAAGCACAGCCGGTACCGGTCGGGTGCCTCGGGTCGGGCCCGGTCCCCCGCCCCGATGGGCCGCGTGGCGCCGGGGGCGAGCATGGCGTCGAGCTGCGCCTCCCGGTCCTCCCGGAGCCGGGGGGCTCGTCCGACCAGCGCCCGGGCCCCGGGGTGGGCGTGCCCGACCCCGCCGGTTTCGGCGTCGGATCGCCCGTCGGCGCCGAGGATTCCCGGCACGGTGTCCATAGAGAGGAGGGTACCGGTCGGGTGCGACGCCGCCGCTACGGCGTCGCGGGTGGGATCGCGTAGGTGACCACCGCGTGCGCGACCGGCTCGGGGTCACCGTCGGCGTAGACGAGCACGTCGCCGGTGGCGAGGCGGCGTCCCACTTTGTAGAGCCGCGCCTCGCCGATGACGTCGCCCGGCGGGGCGGGGCGCAGGAAATGCATCGTGAGGTCGGCGGTCACCGCCATCGCCACCCGACCGACCACGCCGAGCACGGCGACCCACACCGCGGTGTCGGCGAGCGACATCAGGGTCGCACCACTCACGATCCCACCCGGGCGGAGCCGCTCGGGTGGCACCACCATCCGAACCCGAGCGTGGCGGTCCGTGACCGCTTCGATGACGAGGGTGTCGGTGACGCCAGGCCAGATCTCGTCGAGGAACTCGGTGACGCCCCGCGCGTCCAGCGCGGGGGTGCTCACGCGGTGGCGCCCGAACCGCTCGATTCGAGCGCGGCGTGGGCAGCAGCCAGACGGGCGAGCGGCACCCGGTACGGGGAGCACGAGACGTAGTCGAGGCCGACCCGGTGACAGAACGCCACCGACGCCGGGTCTCCCCCGTGCTCGCCGCAGATCCCGAGCTTGAGGTCGGGGCGCACCGCCCGTCCCCGCTCGACGGCCATCTCGACGAGCACGCCGACCCCTTCGACGTCGAGGGTCTCGAACGGGTTGGCGGGCAGGAGCTTCAGCTCGAGGTAGCGGGGCATGAACCGGCCCTCGATGTCGTCGCGCGAGAAGCCATAGGTCATCTGGGTCAAGTCGTTGGTCCCGAACGAGAAGAACTCGGCCACGCGCGCCACCTCGCCAGCGACCAGCGCGGCGCGCGGGGTCTCGATCATCGTCCCCACCGCGTAGTCGAACCCGCCGGCGCCGTAGGTGGCGGTCGCGATCTCCTCGGCCACCTCGCGCACCCACGACACCGCGAGCGCGAGCTCGGGCTCGGTCACCGCGAGTGGGATCATGACCTCGACGCGGGGATCGCCCCCGGCCAGCTTGCGTTCCATCGCGGCCTCGAACAACGCCCGCACCTGGGTCCGGTAGAGCTCGGGTCGCATGATGCCGAGGCGAACCCCGCGGGTGCCGAGCATCGGGTTGACCTCCCGCCATTGCTGCGCGGCGTGGAGCAGCTGACGCCCAACGTCGTCGAGCTCGCCGCGGGCCTCCCGGACGAGCAGATCCTCGATGTTGGGCAGGAACTCGTGGAGGGGCGGGTCCAGGAGCCGCACCGTGACCGGCAGGCCGTCCATCGCCTCGAGGATCCCGACGAAGTCTTCGCGTTGGCGCGCTTCGAGCTCCGACAGGGCGCGCTGCTCCTCGACCGCGTCGGCAGCCAGGATGTAGCGCTGCACGAGCGGGAGCCGGTCACCGAGGAACATGTGCTCGGTGCGGCACAAGCCGATCCCCTCGGCACCGAATCGGCGCGCCACCGTGGCGTCGTGGGGCAGGTCCGCGTTCGTGCGAACCCCGAGGCGCCGGAACTCGTCGGCCCAGCTGAGGATGGTCTCGAACGGGCCGGTGGGCTCGGGCGTGATGACTGGCACCGCGCCGAGCACCACCTCACCGGTCGAGCCGTTGATCGAGATCACATCCCCCGCCCGCACGGTCGTTCCCTGCACGACGAGGTGGCCCTGGTCGACGTGGACCTCGAGCTCGGACGCGCCGCACACCGCGGGCTTGCCCATCCCGCGCGCGACCACCGCGGCGTGGCTGACCAGGCCGCCGCGAGAGGTGAGGATCCCTTCCGCGGCGATCATGCCGTGCAGGTCGTCGGGCGACGTCTCGGGCCGGACGAGGATGATTCGCTCGCCCCGCTCGCGCAGGGCCTGCGCGTCATCGGCGGTGAAGCACACCTTGCCCACCGCGGCGCCGGGAGAGGCGTTCAGGCCCTTGGTGAGCACCTCGTAGCGCGCCGCAGGGTCGAACTGAGGATGGAGGAGCTGGTCGAGCTGGGCCGGCTGCACGCGCAGCACCGCTTCGCGCTTGTCGATGAGCCCGTCATGTTGCATCTCGACCGCCATGCGCAAGGCGGCCGCCGCGGTGCGCTTGCCGACCCGGGTCTGGAGCAGGAAGAGGCGGCCCTGCTCGATCGTGAACTCGATGTCGCACATGTCTCGGTAGTGCTGCTCGAGGCGTTGCATGGACTCGAGGAGCTGGCGGTGCGGCTCCGGGAAGTTGGTGGCCATGTCGTCGAGAGGCTCGGTGACCCGGATGCCGGCCACGACGTCCTCGCCCTGGGCGTTGGCGAGGAAGTCACCGTAGGGCCGGCGCTCGCCGGTGGCGGGGTCGCGGGTGAACGCCACGCCCGTCCCGGAGTCGTCGCCCTTGTTGCCGAACACCATCGACTGGACGTTCACCGCGGTACCGAGCTCGTCGGGGATTCCTTCGAACTTTCGGTAGTCGCGGGCGCGACGTCCATTCCAGGACTTGAACACGGCCTCGATGGCATAGCGGAGCTGCTCGGTCGGGTCTTGGGGGAACTCGACGCCGGCGATGTCGTGCACGATCGTTTGGAACGTCGTGACGAGACCGACCAGGTCCTCGGCCCCGAGCTCCGGGTCGGTCTTGACACCCCTTCGGTCCCGAAGCGCCTCGAGCGCGGCCTCGAAGCGGTCGCCGGGCACGTCGAGGACGATCTTGCCGAACATCTGCACGAACCGCCGGTACGAGTCGTACGCGAACCGGTCGTTGTTGGTCTGCTTGGCGAGGCCATGGACGGAGACGTCGTTGAGCCCGAGGTTCAACACGGTGTCCATCATCCCCGGCATCGAGAACGGCGCGCCGGAGCGCACCGAGACGAGGAGCGGGTCGGCGTCGTCGCCGAGCCGCTTGCCCATCTTGGTCTCGAGCTCGGCGAGGCGCGCTGCGACTTCGTCGAGGAGGCCGTCGGGCAGCGTGTTGGCACCGGCCATGAACGCGTTGCAGGCCTCGGTGGTGATGGTGAACCCGGGGGGGACGGGGAGGCCGAGGTTGGTCATCTCAGCGAGGTTGGCGCCCTTGCCGCCGAGCAGGTACTTCTGCTCCTTCGAGCCCTCCTCGAACGCATGGACGAACTGCACGCGACCTCCTCTTGCGATGTTCCTCCGAGCCTACTGATGCCGACTCGGCGTGCCGCCAGGGGGTTACCGGCGGCGATGGTCAGACCGGGCGGACCGGCTTGTACCGAGCGATGACCACCGCGGTCTTGGCGAACCGGTCGGCGAGGGATACCTGGTCGCGGTTCAACAGGAACGAGGTGGCGTAGATGAGTGCGAGCAGGGCCCCGGACACGAAGAGCAGCGCCCAGGCGGCGGCCGGGATGATGTAGCGGCGGATGATCGCACTCATGCTCGGGAGATCACCCGTGGCCCGGTCGACGACCATCGTGTAGGTGTATCGCTTGCCGAGCGTCTGGCCTCGGAAATAGATCGGGAGGATGAGGTAGACGAGGAAGACGAACTCCATCGACCCGACCTCGGTGATCAGGTAGGGCACCCCTTTGGTGAGGCCAGCACCGAGCGTGACCGGGTAGAAGATGAACGCCCAGAGCGCAGCCATGGTGATGACGTCGATCAGCGCCGCGGTGACGCGCCGGCCGGTCGACGGGATCTCGAGACCCTCGGCCATCGGCAGTGGCGCGGGCGGCGGGCGGCGCGGCCGCTTCGTGGCCGGCACGGACTCCGGCGCGGTGTCGTCACCGTCGACGTCGTCACCGTCGGCGTCGTCACCGTCCACGTCGGCCGGGCGGGCGCCGTTGACACCGACCCGCTCGTCGTAGCGGCCCCGCTGAACCGGGTCGCTGAGGACCTGCCACGCAGAGCGCAGCCGGGCTTCCTCGTCGCGTGCGGTGCGCAGGACGTCCTCGGAGGGCCGCTTCGTCTCCTCTTCCTTGGTCCGCGCGGCGCGCACGTTGGCGAGCTTCTCCTGATAGGCGGTCCGGATGTCGTCCTTCGCCGCGCCGGCGTCCACACCGAGCAGCTCGTAGTGGCTGTCGTCGCTCACGGGAGCCGCTCTCGCAGGTAGGTACTCAGCTGGTCGACCGGTACCCGGTCCTGGTGCATGGTGTCGCGGTCGCGCACGGTGACGGCCTTGTCATCGAGGGTCTCAAAGTCAATGGTGACGCACCACGGGGTGCCCACCTCGTCCTGACGACGGTAGCGGCGCCCGATGGACCCCGCGGAATCGAGGTCGACCATCAGTTGGGGCCGCAGTCCGGCGGCGATCTCCTCGGCGACAGGGAGGAGCCGCTCGTGGCGCGAGAGGGGCAGGACGGCGACCTTGATGGGGGCGAGGCGGGGGTCGAGGTGCAAGACGGTGCGCCGCTCCCCGGACACCTCCTCCTCGGCGTACGCGGCGAGGAGGAAGGCGAGGGTGGCCCGGTCGGCGCCCGCGGCCGGCTCGATGACGTGGGGGACGTAGCGCCGGTCGTGCTCCTGGTCGTAGTACGAGAGGTCCTGGCCTGAGTGCTCGGCGTGGGCGCGCAGGTCGAAGTCGGTGCGGTTGGCGATCCCCTCGAGCTCTCCCCATCCCCACGGGAAGTCGAACTCCACGTCGGCGGTCGACACCGAGTAGTGGGACAGCTCGTCGGGGTCGTGGGGGCGCAGGCGCAGCTGGTGGTCGGGGATGCCGTGCTCGCCGTACCAGCGGAGCCGCTGGTCGCACCAGTACTCGTACCAGCGTTCGCCGTCCTCGGGGGGGACGAAGTACTCCATCTCCATCTGCTCGAACTCGCGGGTTCGGTACACGAAGTTGCCCGGCGTGATCTCGTTGCGGAACGACTTGCCGATCTGGGCGATCCCGAAGGGTGGTTTCTTGCGGGTGGTGGTCTGGACGTTCGCGAAGTTCACGAAGATGCCCTGAGCCGTCTCGGGGCGCAGGTACGCGACGGCGGCCTCGTCCTCGACGGGTCCGACGTGGGTCTTAAACATGAGGTTGAACGCTCGGGACTCGGTGAACCCGTCTTTGGCGCCGCAGTGGGGGCAGGCGCCCGAGGGGGGCAGCTGGTCAGCGCGGAAGCGCTGCTGGCAGTGGCGGCAGTCAACGAGCGGGTCGGTGAAGGTCGCGAGGTGTCCGCTTGCCTCCCAGACCCGGGGGGCCATGAGGATCGCGGCGTCGAGGCCGACGATGTCGTCGCGGAGCTGGACCATCGAGGTCCACCAGGCGTCCTTCACGTTGCGTTTGAGCAGCACGCCGAGCGGCCCGTAATCCCAGGTGGAGCGGAAGCCGCCGTAGATCTCGCTGGAGGGGAAGACGAACCCGCGCCGCTTGCAGAGATTGACGACGCGTTCCATCAAGTCGGGTTTCGCCATAGTGGACGCGCGATCGTACCCGCGGGGGTGCAACGAGCCGTCATTGTTCCCGGGTCGTGTCGCGCGTCGACCGGGTGGTTCGGCGGTCGCGTCTCAGAGCAGCGCGGCGCTGCGGAGGCGACGCTCGCAGTGATACTCGACCGCTCGGATGGCCATCCGCTCGACCTCGACGAGCACCGCGGGGGGCGGCGGGTCGGCCAAGACGTGGCGGAGCCGGCCGCCGACGACGTCACCGATCACCGCCAGCGCGGCGGGGTCGACGCGTCGCCCGGTCGTCCGAGCGCAGGACTCGCAGAGCACCCCGCCCTCGCCGAGGTCGAAGGCAACGAACGGCCCGGTCTCGTCGGCGCAGCGGGCACAGGCGTCGAGGAGGGGCTGGAACCCTTCGAGTGAGAGCACCTTCCAGAAGAAGGCGGTGCTCACGATCGGCGAGGGCTGCTCGGCGAGTGTGCGCAGGGCCCCGACGAGCATCTGGTACAGCTCCGGGTTGGGTTCGCGTTCGGGCGCCACTTGGTCGACGACCTCGAGCATCGACACCGCGTGGGTGAGGCAGCCGTAGTGCTCCCGAAGGGGTCGATGGGCCGCGATCGTCTCGACCTGGGTGACGACGTCGAGCTCGCGGCCTCGGTAGCACTGGAACGCGACGTGGCTCGTGGGCTCCAGCCGGGCGCCGAAGCGGCTCCCCGGCTTGCGCACCCCCTTCGCGACGGCGCGGACCTTGCCGGACCGGTGGGCGAGGAGGGTGACGATCCGGTCTGTCTCTCCGAGCTTGATGGTGCGCAAGACGACACCCTCATCTCGGTAGAGACCCACACCCGCAGTGTAACTACCGGCTTGTCGTTTCGACGCCGGTCATTCCCCCACGGTGCCGTATCGCCGGTCGCGCCCCTGGTACTCCCGGACCGCGGCGAAGAGGTCGGTGCGTCGAAAGTCGGGCCACAACACGTCGGTGAAGACGAGCTCGGCGTAGGCGAGCTGCCACAGCAAGAAGTTCGAGATCCGATACTCGCCCGAGGTTCGCACCAGCACGTCGGGGTCGGGCATGTCCGGGGCGTAGAGATGTCGGGTCACGACCTTCTCGTTGATCCGGCTTGGCGAGAGCTCGCCGGCGGCGGCCTCGGCGGCGATCGCCCGGGTAGCGTCGAGGAGCTCGGCTCGACCTCCGTAGTTGAAGGCGAAGGTGAGGGTCATCCGCCGGTTCCCGGCCGTCATGGCCTCGGTGTCGGCGATGTGGCGTCGCACCCGCTGGGGGACGCGGCCGCCGCGTCGGCCGATGAAGCGGACCCGGACCCCCCGCTGGTGCAGGTCGTCTCGCCGGCGGAGCAGCAGCGACTCGTTGAAGCGCATGAGGAACTGCACCTCGTCGAGGGGACGGCGCCAGTTCTCGGTCGAGAAGGCGAACACGGTGAGCCAGGGCAGCCCGATCTCGAGGCCGCCTTCGACGGTGTCGAAGAGCGCCTCCTCGCCGGCGGCGTGCCCGTCGGTGCGTTTGAGTCCGCGCCGGCGCGCCCAGCGGCCGTTGCCGTCCATGACGATGGCGACGTGCCGCGGGACCCGGCTCCGGTCGACGCCGATGTCGTCCACGCACGACGCACGCTACTTGCGGACCCCTGCCGGTACGATGCGGCCCGTGCGCTGGACGGCGCTGGTGAACCCGACGGCCGGGCGGGGCCGGTCGAGGCGACTGCAGGCACAGCTGCAGTCCGAGTTGGCGAACCGTGGCGTGGCGTGCTGCGTGCCCGAGGACCCGACCGCCACCCGGCGCCTCGCGGCCGCGGCCTTCGAGCGTGGCGACGGCGTCGTGGTGTGCGGGGGCGACGGCACGGTGGCCGCGGTGGCGGGTGAGGCCGCCACGCGTGGGGGTGCCGTCGCGGTGGTCCCGACCGGCACCGGGAACGACTTCGCCCGCCATCTGGGCCTCGACCCGCGGCGGCCGCTCGACACGCTCGCCGTGCTGGAGGGGGGACGGCTGGCCGCCTGCGATCTGGGCCGGGCGACGACCGCCGACGGCACGCACGCCTGGTTCACCACCGTCGCGAACACCGGCTTCGACGCGGAGGCGAACCGGTGGGCGAACGAGGTGCGCTGGGCGAGCGGCACCGCGGTGTATGTGCTGGCGACGCTGCGCACCCTGGCGACGTATCGGCCGGTGAATCTGCGGGTGGTGGTCGACGGTGTGGCGCTGGAAGGCCCGACGTGGCTGGCCGCGGTCGCCAACGCCCGCTACTACGCGGGTGGGATGATGATCGCTCCGGGAGCCGAGGTCGACGATGGGCAGCTCGACGTGTGCGTGATCGGGCGGATCAGCCGGGGTGGGTTCCTGGCGGGCTTCCCGCGGGTCTTTCGGGGCACGCACCCGGCGGTCCGGGGCGTCGAGACGCGCCGGGGTCGGGTGGTGGAGCTGTCGGCGGACGAGCGGTCCGCCGGCGGGTCGGGACCGCAGCTGTGGGCGAGCGGCGAGCGGGTGGGGCCGCTCCCGGCCCGGGTCGAGGTAGTGCCGGGCGCGTTGCGGGTGCTCGTTCCCGAGGGGGCGCCGCTCAGTGGGCGATGATCGTCGCTTGCATCCCGGCGGCGCGGTGGCCCGGGATGGTGCAGAAGATGACGTAGCTCCCCGGCTTCAACAGCACGTTCACGCTCGTCGGACCGCCGGGCGCCATGAGGAGGACGCTCGAGTAGCGGGGGTCGTCGAAGGCCAGCGTGTGGTTGCCGCCCATGCTCGTGTAGGTGAGCTTGATGATGCCGGCCGGCACGGTGAACTGGTTGGCCTGGAAGTGCAGGGTCGGAAAGGCGATGACGCCGAGGGTGGCGATCGGGGCGCCCTTCGGGTTCACGAACCCGATCTACGTGGTGCGCCGCGCGGTCTCGCCGCCTCCCTTTCCCGTCTCCGGCGGTCCGGCGCCCCAGCGTTCCGCCCCGTGACGTGGTAGGTTTTCTGCGGATTCAATCCGGGGGCTCGGTGAACTGGTGAATGCCGCATTCGGCCGCTATCGCTTGCTCGAACGCCTCGGGCAGGGCGGGATGGCCGAGGTCTTCAAGGCCAAGAGCTACGGCGTCGANNGTTCGACCTCGGCAAGGCGCTCACGGGCGACGCGGTCGCGGGGGCCGAGCCGACGTTCGCCTACTACATCGCGATGGAGTACGTGCACGGCCTCGACCTCGCGAGCTTCCTCGCGCGCTCGCGGCGCCAGCAGCTCACCCTCCCCATCCAGCTCGGCGTGTACGCCGCGTCGGAGGTCGCCAAGGGCCTCGACCACGCGCACCGCCGCCGCGACGAGCAGATGCGCCCGCTCGGCATCGTGCATCGCGACGTGTCGCCGCAGAACG